>NZ_MSKS01000009.1:0-128383 GCF_001937445.1 Actinomyces oris
CGAAACAACTCCATACCCCGCCCGGCCGGGCAGCACTGCCCGTCCAAGCGGTGTATTGACACTACCCGCACCAACGCCCCCACACCAGCCCCTCAAGACACCCTGTGGAAAACCTCTGACACAGGACTCCCCCACGCTCCTCACGAACCGGCAGAATCCCCGTAGCCTGCCGAACGCTGCTTCCCTCACCACGTGCCAAGGAGGCGCGCCTGAACCGCAGAGTTCTGACGATGAACGCCAGGCGCGCATACGGCGAAGGAGCCAGTGCCTGTCGTGCTAGCCCCGAGCCGCTGGCGTGATCGACACTGGAGTAGTACTTATGGCGGATCCGGGCGCCTTCGCTTCAGCTGCCCTTGTCCGTTCTCTACGAGCTTCTGTACAGGCTCCCTGCGGTCCGGTCCAACGCTCCCCCGAGCCGATCCCCTTGGATCGGTCTACTCCACGAAGGTGGGGATGTAGATGTATGGCCAGAGCGTGCGCACTGCACGCACCCCGACTCTCTTGGAGGTGCCTCTGAACCTTGCCCTGTAGGCTCTTGACTCTCGTGCAGTACATCCCGAACGCCATCAGAACGACTGAGGGCGTCCAGCCGCCTTCCCGCAGCACAATGGGTAACAAGCCATCACATGTCCAGGTGGCCCACCCCTACCGGAGCCTCAGACGTCACGAGATGGCACGGAGTCGGTCATCGGACCACCGGCTTTCCGATAACCTAGGCCCATGAAGACCTTTGAAGACCTTTTCGACGAGCTGCAGCACAAGGCAGCCACCCGCCCTGAGGGCTCCGGAACGGTGGAGGAGCTGGACCGCGGGGTCCACTTCATCGGCAAGAAGCTCGTGGAGGAGGCCGCCGAGGCCTGGATGGCCTGCGAGCACGAGTCCGATGAGGCCGCCTGCGAGGAGATCAGCCAGCTGCTCTACCACGCCCAGGTCATGATGGTTGCCAAGGGCTACAGCCTCCAGGACGTCTACCGCTACCTGTAGGTCCCCAGGCCTCTCAAGCCTCCTCATTCGACTCCCCCACCACAGATCAGGAACCGCCGTGCTGCGTATCGCCGTCCCGAACAAGGGCTCCCTGTCCGATCCCGCCATCACCATGCTCTCCGAGGCGGGCTACCGCACCCGCCGTGCGGGCCGTGAGCTCGTGCTCGTCGATGAGGCCAACGATGTCGAGCTGTTCTTCCTGCGTCCGCGCGACATCGCCGTCTACGTCGGACAGGGCACCGTGCACGCCGGTATCACCGGCCGGGACCTGCTGCTGGACTCGGGGGTCGACGCCGTCGAGCACCTGCCCCTGGGGTTTGCCCGTTCCACCTTCCGCTTCGCCGCCCCCAAGGGCACGATGAGCTCACTGGCCGACGTCGCCGGGCGCCGCGTGGCCACCTCCTACGACGTCCTGGTGCGCAGCTACCTGGCCTCCCGGGGCGTGGAGGCCCAGACCGTTCACCTCGACGGCGCCGTGGAGTCCTCCGTCCAGCTGGGTGTGGCCGACCTCATCGCCGACGTCGTCGAGACCGGTACGACGTTGCGGGCGGCCGGCCTGGAGACCTTCGGGGATGCGATCCTCGTCAGCGAGGCCGTGCTCATCACCACCGAGCAGTTCCGCGCAGAGCCCGGCCTGGCCACGCTCGTGCGGCGGCTGGAGGGGGTGCTGCGCGCCCGCGCCTACGTGCTCGTGGACTACGACATCCCCATGAACAAGCTGCACCTGGCGACGGCCCTCACCCCGGGCATCGAGTCCCCCACCGTCTCCCCGCTGCAGAACCCTGACTGGGTGGCGGTGCGCGCCATGGTCCCGCGAGCGGACATGAACCGGGTCATGGACGAGCTCTACGAGGTCGGGGCGCGCGCCATCCTTGTCTCCTCACTCCTGGCCTGCCGGCTGTAACCGGCCGCGAGGCATGGCAATGACAAGTGCTGTGGCCGCTACCAGCAAAACCGTGCAGGCGCCCAGCGCTGGGACGAGTCCGGCGGTGAATCTCTCGCCAGGGGCGTAAGCGCCGAAGGTGGTGAAAAGGGCAGTGCACAGCGCGATGCCTGTGGCCGTCCCCAGCTGACGAGCCGTTTGATTGACCCCCGAGACGATGGCACGGTCCTGAGACGCGATCCCCTCCAGGACTGCGGTTGCCAACGGGGAGAAGGTCAGCCCCATGCCAGTACCTGCGATGAGCATGGGCAGGACGTAGGGGCCGTAACCGCTGCTCGTGTGTGCCAGGAGCACGAAGCACCCTACTGCCGCCGTCTGCAGCACCATACCGATCAGTAGCACCGCCCGTGGCCCGTAGCGCTTGACGAGCACTCCTGCCACCGGGGCCACCACCATGGGAACCATGGTCCATGGTGCTGCGCGCAGTCCCGACTCCAGTGGGCCAAAGCCCATCCCGATCTGAAGGTACTGACTGACGAGGAACACTGATCCGAAGATCCCTGCGGAGAAGAGCATCGCTACGGTGTTGACTAGGTCGAAGCTCCGGTCGCGGAACAGGCGCGCTGGCACAAAAGCACTACGAGCGGTGCGCTCCCGCCAGATGAAGCCGGCCAGTGAGGCCAGTGTCAGAGCCAAGCATCCAAGAACCAGGGGGCTGGTCCAGCCGCGGCTGCTGCCCTCCACCAGTGCCCAGGTCAACGGGAAGACGAAGGTCGCCGCCATCGCCAGTCCCGTGAGGTCGGTTGACCGAGCCTCAGACCTGTCTACGGTGACGACGTTGCGAAGACTCCACCATCCCAGTGACAGGGACAGGGCGCCCACTGGGAGATTGATCCAGAAGATGAAGCTCCAGTGCAGATCCTCAACGACGGCGCCTCCGACGATGGGGCCGGCGGCAACACCCAAGCCATTGACGCTGCCCCACACACCGATGGCGAGTTCTCGCAGGTGCGGGGGTACGGCGTCGGCCAGGAGCGCCAGGGACAGTGAGCCGATGGCCGCCCCGCTGGCACCTTGGACCACCCGGGCGCCGATGAGTGCCAAGGGTGTGGAGGCCAGTGCTGCCAGAGCTGAGGCTGAGGTGAACAGGAACACCGCCCACAGGAAGAGCTTGCGGCGCCCGATCCGGTCCCCCAGTGCTGCGGTTGGCAGGATCAAGGTGGCATAAGTGAGCGTGTAGGCATTGACGAACCATTGCAGCTCGGTGACCGAGGCCCCCAGGTCCCGGTGAATCTGCGGAAGCGCGATCGTGACCACCAATGAGTCCAGTGACGTCATCAGGGTGGGAAGGGCGATTGCAAGCATGACCCACGCAGGAGGGATTCGATGATGGTCCCCGGTTCCGGTGGTTGGCGAGGTGGGGGAAGGCTCGCCGAGCGAACGATGTGTGGTCTGGGTGGACAAGACGACTCCTAACTGGATAGTGAAAGTATCGATCTAAGTAGATACCGTCGCTATCTACATGTCAACCCAACGCTCTCTGTCAACTAGGTCACGCGAGACATTGCCGCCGTTCTGCCGTCTCAGGTGGTGGAGCTGTTTCCCTTCGAACCTTGGTATCGGCGCGCGTGAGCCTCGGGGGCCGTGTGCGCTCGTATGCTCGGACCAGCATCGCACGACGGCCCGGCGACGCCGCTGAAGAAGGAGGACCATGCGTATCTCGGAGCTCGCCAAGGAGTCCGGGACCCCGGTGGCGACGATCAAGTACTACATCCGCGAAGGCCTCCTACCCGCCGGTACGCCCGTTAACGCGCGGCAGTCTGACTACGGGACTCAGCACCTGGAGAGGTTGCGCCTCATTCGGGGACTCATGCACGTCCTAGGCGCATCCATTGATCAGGTGCGTGATGTCATCGACGTGATCAATCAACCGGATCAGGAGCCGTGGGAGGCGATGAAGTTCGCAACTGAGGCGATCCCAGCCCCTCACCAGCACGAGGAGTCGAGGGCGGGCAAGGCGCGTGTGGTACTGGAGCAGTTCGGCCTGCCCTGCTCCCCCGAGCATCCTGCGGTCAGGCACCTCGACGTGGCCCTGGCTTTCGCTGAGGAGATCGGTATGGCCATGAGCTCGGAGCAGCTGGCCGTTTACGTCGAGGCCGCGCGGCGGACTGCGCGCGCCGATATCGAGCGTGTCCCTTGGCAGTCGCGCGAGGACTCGGTGAGGCAGGCGGTCCTGGGGACCGTGGTCTACGAGCCGGTACTCCTTGCGCTACGGCGCATCGCGCACCGCGAGCTGGGCATGGCTCACTACGAGCACCACGACGGCGAGCAGGATCCGACACCGGAATCCCCGCCGGAGGAATGACGACGCGACCGGCGCGCCCCTGACACCCGTGTACTTACTGCCCTAGGGGAACGCACACCTCGGCGGCCTTGGGCGTCTTCTTGTCGCCCAGGAGCTTGTGGGAGGTGAGGAACTCGATCATGGCGGCGACGTCGTCTACCCGCACCGAACCAATGGGGTGGCTGCCGTCGCCGCTGACCAGCTTGCCGGTGGCCACGGCGACCTCGCGGGCGCGCTTCGCCTGCGTCTGATCCACCTTGAGGTCGTCCATGTGTTCCTTGGTGGCCTCGACCGCCGCGTCGGGGTCCTTGACGAAGGCGGTCATGCCTTTGATCGAGGCCTTGACGACGGTCTCGAGGTCCTGGCGACGGGAGTCCAGCAGGGATCGGGTTGTCACCAGCGAGACGCCCACGAGGGGGATCCGGTCGGCGACCTGGATAGTACGCACGGGGGTGCCGGCCTGACGGATCTGGATCGCGTCGTTGTTGGAGAAGCCGACGACGGCGTCGACCTTGCCGCCGACGAGCGCAGCCTGCTGGGTGTAGCCGATGTCCTGGATCGTCAGGTCGGACTCGGTCAGGGAGGCCGTGGACATGGCCAGCTGGAGGGCGTACCAGGTCTCACCCTTGCGGCCTGGAGTGCCGACGGTCTTGCCCTTGAGGTCCGCGGGAGCCTTGATCGGCGAGCTCTCCGGGACGATGAGGCAGGCCGGGTAGGACTGGTAGTAGCCGCCCACGACGACGAGGTCGGAGCCGTTGGAGGTAGCCACCACCGCCTCGTCGGCGCCAGCGACGACGAGCTGCTCATGGCCGCTCTGGAGGGCGTCGAAGAGACCGTCCTGCGCCCCGTGGTGGTGCAGTGTCACGTTCGTGGCGTATGTCCCGTCATTCTTAGCCATGTAGAAGGGGGCGAACTGGATGTTCGGCGTGTAGGTCAGGCCGATTGTCAGTGCGCCTCCGGCCGCCGAGGCCGACGCCGCGCGGCTGGCGGTCCCCGAGGAGCAGGCGGCAAGTGCTCCGGCGCCGGTGAGCGCCAGGCCTCCTGCCAGCAGCCGGCGGCGCGAGAGGAGTGACTGGGAGACGACGAGGTGAGAGACAGCCATGATGAGGAGTTTCCTTGTGTCGGAGGGGTGAGAAGCGGAAGCCGCGCAGGGCTCAGGTGGCGCGTCGGCCTCGTAGGGCGTCCACGGTGCGGCTGCGTCGCTCGAGCTCATGGAGCACCCAGTGGATGGTTGTGGCCAGCACGCACAGGAGCGTGATCGTGGCGAATACGCCGGTCGTGTCGCCCCGGCTCTGCTGCGTGGAGAGCACTGTCCCCAGGCCCTCGCCGCCCATGATGAGCTCGCCGACGACCGCACCGGTGACTGACAGGGTGAAACCGGTGCGCAACCCGGTGTAGATCGCCGGCAAGGCCATCGGAAGCTCCATGTGGATGAGCATGCTCAGGCCATGAGCGCCGTCGAGCCGGGCGGCGTCCATGACGTCGGCGTCCAGGCCGCGAAGCCCCAGGAGCACCGTGATGGTGATGGGGAAGAAGACCATGAAGGCGCACAGGACCACGATGGGAAGAGTTCCGTAACCGATCCACAGCACCATGAGGGGCGCGACGGCGATGCCGGGAACCGCCTGACTTGCAGCGACATAGGGCAGGACGGTTCGGGAGAACAGCCGCCAGCGGTACAGGGCCCAGGCCAGGGGCAGAGCCGAACACGGCGGCCAGGAGACAGCCGAGGAGGGCCTCACGCAGCGTGATCCAGGCTCTCCATCCCAGCCCGGCCTGAGTGAGGTTCAGCCACAGGCGGGTGACGACCGCCCAGGGGCTGGGCAGGAAGATCTCGGGGACGGCCCCCGAGCCGGCGACGAGCTGCCAGATGATGAGCAGTGCCGCTCCCAGGACGACGGCGGGAAACGGCCCGCTCCGCTCAGCAGCGCGGATGCGACGTCGGCGACGAGCCGAAGGCCTGGACGGCGACTCTGAGAACGACTCTGACAGGGAGGTCATCGACGAGGCCGAGGATGTCGACGGCTCAGGAACGTCACTGGGCGGCTCGGCGGGGGAAGCGTGGGGGCGTGCGGCCTTGCCGATGGGGCTGGGGCTGTACACGGTGGTGTCCTTCCCGGGACGTTCCGGGAACGGGCGCTCCCGGCTGTACCGGGGTCCGCCTGTGCACCGTCGGTCGGCGCACACACGTGCTGGGCACCCGCTCGGTTCACCACCCGGTGAGCTCACGGCTGTCCGTGAGCTCGGGACACTGTCTCGAGCTGCGGGTCTCCCCGCCGAGCGCCACGCGCATCCTCCCCTCCGGACTTTCACCGTCGGTGCCGGAGTTCCACCGGCTCAGCCGTCGCATCCATAGCCGCTTCAGGCGGGTGTGGTGCGAGCGGGTCGCGGACTGTGACCGCCGGTTCGGACTTTCACCGACCCCGGAGCACGTTGCTGGCGGTAAGGATACAACGCAACCGTCCCACGACGGTACCCGGGACCTCTTCATGGCTGAGCGTGCTCGCGGGATGTCATTCAGAGCGCGGCTCGAGCTGGCCACCATCAGCGGAACAGTGACCCACGGCGTCCGCAACCGCCCGGCGCAGATGTTCCGGGCCCCGTCTAAGAGACGTCTCCAGTGCTTCGGAAGGATCGGAGATCTGGATGATGCGCTGGGCTCCCAGATCACTCAGACGCTGTTGTGCCGCGGCATCGATCCTGACCCGTCCGGCGAAGACGATGGAGGGCACCCCGTACTCGCAGGCCAGGCGGAGCACTCCGCTGACCGCCTTGCCATTCAAGGACTGCCCATCAACGGTCCCCTCCCCTGTCAGCAGCAGGTCGGCCTCTTCCAGCCGCTCACGCAGTCTGACGACGCGAGCCAGGTGATCAATGCCGGTGGCAAGCTCCGCCCCGAGAACAGCTGCCAGGGCAAAGGCGGTGCCGCCTGCCGCCCCGGTGCCCGGGCGGCAGGCCCAGTGGCTCAGGCCGAGGACTGCGGCCAGGCGCGTCACCTCGCCATCAACCCACGTGATCGCAGGCCCGAACAGTCCCTTCTGCGGTCCGAAGACGGCTGCCGCGCCGTGGGGACCCGTGAGTGGATTCGTCACGTCACCGGCCACCGTGATGCTCACGCCCTCGAGGCGACGGCGAGCCGGCCCGACCTCGATCCGCCGGATGCGGGAGAACTCGGCGGGTACCGGTTCCACCTCACCTCCCCGCTCGTCCAGGCAGCGGGCGCCCAGCGCCACGAGCATCCCCAGGCCCAGGTCGTTGGAGGCCGACCCACCCAGACCGATGAGCAGTGAGCGGGCGCCGGCGTCGACCGCGGCAGTGATGACATGGCCGAGCCCTGCGGTCGAGGAGCGCATGACGTCCCGCTCTCCCGGCGCGATGTGCTCCAGCCCCACGCTGGAGGCCAGGTCGACAACGGCCCGATCGCCGTCGAGTCCGAAGCCCGCCATCCGGGGCCGGCCCAGGGCGTCAACCGTGGTCACCTCCTGCCACGAGGCGCCCCAGGCGGCCGTGACGGCCTCGGCGAAACCCTCTCCGCCGTCGGAGACGGGGACCTGATCGACCACGCATGTGGTGGGCAGGGCGTCGCGCACCCCGACCGCCATGGCCCGAGCGGCCTGCACGGCGGTCATGGACTCCTTGAAGGAGTCGGGTGCGATGACGATCCTCATGGTTGCGGTACTGTCCAACCACCCAGGCCGGCTATGCCCGCGAGGCGGTGACAGCGGCGTCGAACTCCTCGGAGATCTCCTTCGATGACTGACTCGTGCGGGACACGGCCCAGGCCACGGCCAGGTTGCTCAGGAATCCGGGCACGATCTCATAGAGGTCGAAGATGCCGCCCGGACCGCCGGAGACGTTCCCCCAGATCATGACGACGACGGCCCCAGTGATCATTCCCGCGAAGGCACCCATGACGCTCAAGCGCTTCCAGTACAGCGACAGCAGAATGGTGGGGCCGAAGGAGGCGCCGAAGCCGGCCCAGGCGAAGGCCACGAGCGCGAGGATCGTTTTACTGTCATTCCAGGCCATGATCGCGGCGACCAGGGCGATGGCGAATACCGCCATGCGCGAGTAGAGCACCATGCGGTTGCCGCTGATCTTGTCCTCTCGGGTTCGGGCGAAGGAGCCGTACAGGTCCTCAATGAGCGCCGAGGAGGTGACGAGCAGCTGAGAGGAGATCGTCGACATGATGGCGGCAAGAATGGCTGCCAGCATGAATCCTGCGACCAACGGGTGGAAGAGCAGTTTGCCCAGGGTGATGAAGACGGTCTCCGGGTCGGCCAGCTGCTTCTTGTCGTGGTGGTAGGTGGCTACGCCCACGACGGCGGTGCCGGCAGCACCGAGCACCGCGAAGAGCATCCAGCCGATTCCGATGGTGCCGCCGGCCACGGCCTCCCTGGGGCTGCGGATGGCCATGAACCGGACGATGATGTGCGGCTGTCCGAAGTAGCCCAGGCCCCAGGCCAGTGCCGAGATGACGCCGAGCAGCGTCGTCGTCGGCCCCCAGACGACCCAGTAGTGGGCGTCAACCTCGGAGACGGCCTTCATCAGGTTGGACACTCCCCCGAGTCGAATGATCCCGGCGACGGGCACCATGACCAGGGCGGCCACCATCATGACTCCCTGGACGAAGTCGGTGTAGGACACGGCCAGGAAGCCGCCGATCAGCGTGTAGACCACGGTGATGGCGGCGACGATGACCATGCCGAGGTGGTAGTCCATGCCGAAGGAGGACTCGAAGAAACGGCCGCCGGCGACCATGCCGGAGGAGACGTAGAAGGTGAAGTAGACCAGAATGATGAGGCCGCTGGACCACCGCAGCAACCGGTGCGTGTCGTGGAGCCGGTTGTCCAGGAAGCTGGGGACCGTGATGGAGTTGTTGGCGACCTCCGTGTAAGCGCGCAGGCGAGGAGCCACCAGCAGCCAGTTCGCCAGAGCCCCGGCCGTCAGTCCGACAGCGATCCACCCCTCGACCAGACCGCTGACATACAGGGCCCCCGGCAGTCCCATCAGCAGCCACCCCGACATGTCCGAGGCTCCCGCCGACAGTGCCGCCACCCAGGGATTGAGGTCGCGGTCGGCGAGCATGTAGTCGTCGAAGTTATCCGTTCGCAGATAGGCCCAGCCCCCGATGGCGAGCATGGCCACGAAATAGACGATCATCGCGATGGCTTGGTAGGTAGTGGCAGTCATCAATATGTCCTCACGTCAGTCAGAGGGGAGACACACCGCTGCCGCCGTTGGAGAAAGGGCTCGTGGAGCCTCTCGAGGGATCCGGCTCGGCGTGCGCGGTATGTCGCGGCTCGTCGTTGATGTTCCTGATGGCGCGACCATGAGTGGCAGACAAGCACCGCAGATGATGTGGAAATCCGCACGTGACATGATAGGCAGCAGTGACCACTCACTTGATCATGGTCGAGGTTTCTTCATCGTTCCTTCTGTGTGGGCACGACTCGACGCACGTGAAGGACGATGGCCGCGGCATAATCACCGTCATGGCTCATGGAAACCGGCCAACACCCTGGGGTTGATACCTCCTCTCCGAGGCTGCGTTCAACAGCACGGGCAACGGTGCCGCTCAGGCGTAAGGAAGGGCGGCCCCACCGATCGGTGACAATCTCGATCTCACGCCAGTCGACGTCCTCGGCCAGGATAACCGGAGAACTACTCGTTCCGCGACAATTTGCGCACAGAACGTGTGCCTGGCTCCAGGCCTTGATGAAGGACTCCTTGGCCGCCCAGCGTGCGGCCAGGTGCTGGGCCGGACTCGTCCTCCTGTCCTGCGAGCGGTTGTGGGTCTCTCTGAGCTCGCGCACAGTGAAGGCTCGTTGTGCGAAGACGGTGCCGGGCTGCTCGAGCTGGGCGGAGAAACCCGGAATGTGCACCAGGTCCGTGCCCACTGCCAGAACGGTGGAACCGGGGGAAGGCTGCGGCGTGTCCGGAAGCTGCGGCTCAGTCATGACGGAGTACTCATGAAGTAAAACTTACGAATCATTAACGCAATTCCTTTGAAAACTCCATATGGATCAAACAGGGCCGGTTCTACAGACGGTGTCCGTCGTCTGTAGAACCGGCCCTGTCCGCTATCGTGATGGGCTTACTCGCCGGTGTGGTAGACGCCGTCGGAGCCCAGACGGGCGTCGGGGTCGAGCAGCATGGCGGCCTCGACCTCATGCGGGTCGCGCTGCTTGGACTCCTCCCCCAGACGCCGGCCCTGGACCTGCTCGAACAGCGGGGCCCGGCCGATCATGCCTGCGCGGCGGCGCCTGGTCCCGGCGGCCAGGCGGGCGTTGGCGGAGGCCAGCCAGGCGTCGACCGCCTCCTGGCCCTCGGCCTGACGCAGGGCGGCCTCGAAGGCGCCGGGGTGGACGATCGCGATGAGACCGGAGACATGTCCGAAGCCCAGCGAGGTCAGCAGGCCGGCTCGCACTGGGCCGGCACCGGGGACTCGCCCGTCCTGACCGCCGCGGCCGGCCAGACGGATGGGCCTGCGCGGCCACACCCAGAAGGCGTCCTTAGCCAGGGGGGCGTCGACGACGTCCAGGGAGGCGTTACCGGGAGCCACACCGGAGGCGAGGATCTCGGTCAGGCCCGCGACCTGGAAGACCGCGGCACCGCCCTTGGCGTGACCGGTGATGGTCTTCTGCGAGACCACCACCAGCGAGTTGCCCTCGGAGCGTCCCAGTGCGCGCGCCAGACGCGTGTGCAGCTCGGACTCGTTGGGGTCGTTGGCACCGGTCGAGGTGTCGTGCTTGGAGACCAGCGCGATGTCGTCAGCCTCCACACCCAGGGCCGCCAGGGCCTTGGCCAGGCGCGAGCTGCGCCCGCCGCGGCCGGCGCCCAGGGCGCCCAGGCCGGGGGCCGGGATCGAGGTGTGGGCGCCGTCGGCGTAGGAGGAGACGAAACCGACCACGCCGGCCACCGGCAGCCCCATCCGAGCCGCCACCGAGCCACGGGCCAGGATCACCGTGCCGCCGCCCTCGGCCTCCACGAATCCGCCGCGGCGGCGGTCGTTGGCGCGCGAGAAGTGGCGGTCGGAGATGCCCTTGGCGCGCATGGCCGCGGCCTCCGCGGTGGCGTTCATGTTGCCGAAGCCGACGACCGACTCGATCGAGATGTCGTCGATGGCGCCGGCCACGACGACGTCGGCCTTGCCCAGGGCGATCTTGTCCCAGCCCTCCTCGATGGAGACGGCCGCGGTGGCGCAGGCGCTCACCGGCTGGACCATGGCGCCGTAGCCGCCGATGTAGGACTGCATGACGTGGGCGGCCACGACATTGGGCAAGGCCTCCTGGAGGATGTCACTGGGACGCTCCTCCCCCAGGAACCGGCCGACGAACATCTTGCGCATCGACTCCATGCCGCCGAACCCGGTGCCCTGCGTGGAGGCCACGTCGGAAGGGTGGACGGCCTTGAGGAGCTCGGCCGGGGTGAAACCGGCCGACAGGAAGGCGTCAACGGTGGTGACCAGGTTCCAGGAGGCGATCGGGTCCATACCCTGGGTCATCGAGGCGGGGATGCCCCAGCGCTCCGGGTCGAAGTCGCGCGGGAACTGGCCGCCAACCGTGCGCGACAGCGCGGCGCGTCGCGGCACCCGGGCCAGTGAGCCGGCCAGGCGGGTGACGGTCCACTCGCCGGTCTCGGCGTCGGGGACCACGAGCGTGTGCTCGGGGTCGGAGGCCTCAATGGTGCGGGCCGTGGCCTCGTCGGGAACCGACAGGGTGATGTCGCGGTCGAGGTAGACGATGACCTCCTCATCGGCGATCGGCGCGATGACGCCGTCGTCGACGAACTGGCGGATACCGCAGCGGGCCACGACCTCGTCGCGGTAGCGCTCCAGGATGTCGGACTCCTCGACCATCTCCCCGTCGGTGTCGTACCAGCCGGCCTTGGGGCTGTCCTGCCAGGTGAGCAGCCCCATGCCCCAGGCGAGCTCGAGGACACCGGCGGCGGTCAGGTCAACGTCCTCCCCGCTGCTCATACCCAGCTCGGCCTCGCGGCGCGTACGACCCGATCCCCAGGTGGAAACCTCTCCGGTGGAGATGATGACGACCAGGTCGTCGAGGTCGGCGCTCACCTCGCCCCACTGGGGGGCGGTGGGCTGAGTCGGGACCACCGGGGTGGGCAGGGCCTTGATGACGGCCGGGGCCTCTGTCTCCTCGGTGGGCTCGGCGCCCTGAGCAGCGGCGTTCTCACGCAGGGCCACCAGGTCGATGTCGTCACCCAGTCCCCCCGTGAGGTCGGCGGTCACCGGGGCCTGGGCCGCCCGGGTACGCACCTCGGTGGTGCACAGGTCGGTGAGCTCGGAGGCGATCTCCTCCGTGGTCCAGGTGCGCACCCCGGCTGCCTCGACGGCGGCGACGAGTGGGTCGTTACCGCCCATGAGGCCGGTGCCCTTGACCCAGCCGATACGGGGGTGGGCCAGAGTGACGCGCTGGGCCCAGGCCCGCTCCGACGACCAGCGGTTGACGATCGCGTCCAGAGCGGACTTGACCTCGCCGTAGGCGCCGTCACCGCCGAAGGTGCCCCGGTTCGGGGAGCCGGGCAGGACCACGTGCAGACGGTGGTCGACGTGGGTGTCGGTGCCGATGGCGCTCAGAGCGGCAATGGTGCGCTCCACCGACCACAGCAGCAGGCGGGTCTGGGACTCGGCCGCGGGGCCGGCGTCGGCCAGCGTGCCCGAGACGCGCGGCGCGGCGAAGGGGAACAGGAGGGTGGGGACCAGGGCCTCCTTGACGACCTTGGTGGAGCCGCCGGAGGTGACCACCTGGTCGTTGCCGATCCACTCGGCCAGGGCGTCGACGTCCCGGTAGGAGGACAGGTTCGAGGGAACCATCCACAGCTTGGCGCCGGCAGCGGCGTGCTCGCGGTACAGGGTGGTGGCGAACTCGAGGCGCTCGTGGGTCAGGCGCGAGTTGGTGGCCACCACGGTGGCGCCACCGGCCAGCAGCTCTCCGACGACGGCCGCGGCGATGGAGCCGGGGGCCACACCGGTGACGACGGCGACGTCCTCGGACCAGCGCACCGTGGGATCGCCGGCCTGGGGAGCCTTCGGTGCGGCCTGGGCGATCGCGGTCAGGACGGCGGCGCGCTCGGCGCCGTCGGCCAAGTCGGAGGCCTTGACCTGCTTGGCCCACCAGGCGGCGTGGTCGGCCACCGCCTGGCCCAGGCCCACGAAGCGCTCGGGGGCCAGGAGCCGGCGGAAGGCATCCAGGTCGGTCTCGCCGGAGCCGAGTCGGGCGACGTCCTCACGGGCCGTGGCCCAGCGGTCGTCGATGAGGACGGCGCGCTCAGGGGCGAAGGCCGGTGTGACGGACTTGACCCATCCGGCGCCCAGCTCGGCGTCCAGGGCGGCCATGGCGGCCCGGGTGCGGGAGGCCTCGTCGTCGGCGTCAGCCGGGACAGTGGCCTTCTCGGCCAGGCCCAGGGCGTCCAGGAGGGTGCGGGCCGTGGTGGCCAGGACGCCCTCGGAGCCGGTGACGCTCTGGGCGAAGGCGTCCAGGGCCGCGGAGTCGACCACTGCGCCTCCGGCGCCGCCGGCACTCGGCTTGGAGACGGCCACACCGTGGTCGGCGGCGACGGCCTGGACGGCGGAGTCGATGAGGGCGTCCACGGCGCTTGCACTGGTCAGCGGGGCCGAGGAGCCCAGGGAGGCCAGGTCCTCGCCGCGCATCGAGGAGCCCTCCCGGGTGCCCAGGAACAGTGCGGCGGTCACATGGGAGACCCACCCCTGCCCCAGACCCCAGGTGCCGGTAACGCGGTCAGCGATGCGGGAGGCGCGTACACCGGAGGGGCCCAGAAGGCGGCCCAGTCCCACGCGGATGGCCTCGGTGAGAACGGGACCGAAGGCCTTGTAGCCGGGGGCCCCCTTGGCGACCGTGGCGGCCAGGGCCGTCATGTCGGCGTCAGCGGCGCCGTCGATGGAGGCGAGCTCGAGCTCGGTGCCCAGGTCCATGAGGAGCTGGTTACGGCGCGAGGAGACTCCGTTGGTGAGTGTCTCGGTGGTGTCCGTGGCGCCGATCTGCTCGGGGCGGATGCGCGAGGCGTGGGCCAGGAGCACCGTCAGGGCGTCGGTCGCACCGAAGGGCAGGTCGTCCACCGGTCCGGCTGCGGCTGGAGCCGCCGCAGCGGGTGCGGCCTCGGCGGCGGGAGCGGGAGCCTGCTCGGCCGCAGCGCTCTGCGCGGGAGCCTCGGCCTCAGTAGCCGGCTCCTGCGCGGCCGGAACGTCGAAGTCCGGCTCGGTGAGCTCGACGGCCGGGTCGGTGTCGGTGGCCAGCACCCGGGCCTCGTCGCGGCGAGCGTTGTGCACGGTCACGTGGCGCCCGGCGTGCTGGGGCAGACGCAGGGTGTTGGTGGCCAGGTTCGCCAGGGTGGGGGAACCCGCCAGGCCCACCTCGACGATGTGCTCGATCCCCAGGCCGCCCTCGCTCGGGGAGGACAGCAGGACCTCCTGGGTCTCGATCCAGCGCACCGGTGAGGCGAACTGCCAGGCCAGGAGCTCGACCAGCAGGACGCGGGCCAGCTCCGTGGGGCGCTTCACCCAGGAGTCCCAGTTGGCCAGGATCTCCTCAACGGGCTCGGAGGGAACGACCTGAAGGATCGAACGGGCGAAGTCCTGGGTCAGGGCGAAGGGTCGGGCCACAAGGTTGGGCACGTAGTGGCCCACCAGCCGCTCGACGTCCAGGTTCTCGGGGACGAGTTCGAGCAGGCGAGTGCGGAACTCCGGCACGCCGGGGCGCAGCACCTCGGAGTGGAAGGGCACGTCGATGCCGGGGACGAACATGAAGGGGTTCTTGCCTCCGCGGGCCTTGGCCTTGGCGCGGGCGTCGGCGGCCAGGGCGTCCAGGCCCTTGATCGTGCCTGCCACGGCGTACTGAACGCCGGCCAGGTTGTGGTTGACGATCTGGAGGAACTCTCCGGTGGCCTGGGAGATCGAGCGCACGTAGGCCTCGACCTCGTCGGCCTTGATGCCCGCCTGGTTGGGGCGCAGGGCCCCCATGCGGTAGTTCGAGGCGCCGTCGGCGTCGCGCGGCACCAGCGAGTGCATGGTGGAGCCGCGCTGGAAGACGATCGAGATGGTCGTCTCCACGGGCATGACGTGCCCGTAGGCGCTCAGCGCCGTGTACTCGCCCAGGGAGTGGCCGGCGAAGGCGGCGTTGTCCACGAGGGCGCCGGCCTCGGCCAGGCGTGCAGTGGTCGCCATGGCAACGGTGGCCAGGGCTACCTGGGTGAACTGGGTGAGGTTGAGCAGCCCCTCGGGGTGGCGGTAGGTGACGCCGCGGGCGGTCATCTCGGTGGGGTTGTCGCGCACCAGGTTGATGACGGAGAAGCCCAGCTCGGCGCGGGTGTGGGCGTCGGCCCGCTCCCAGATCTCCCGGGCGGCCTTGGAGGAGTTCATCTCGTCCAGGCCCATGCCGGGGGCCTGGATGCCCTGGCCGGGGTAGACGTAGGCGGTGGGCTCGGGCGTCGTCACGGCGGTGCCGCGGGAGACGACCTCGCCGTTGATGCGGCAGACGACCTCCAGGACGTAGCCGCCGCCGACCACCAGGCCGGTGCGCTCCACGGTGATCTCGACATCGTCGTTCAGCTCCACCGGACCGGTCATGAAGTAGGTCCAGCCGGCCAGGACGTGGCGCGAGCCGTCGGCCGCGGTGGAGGCCGCCACCTGCTGGGCGGTGGCCGACAGCCACATGCCGTGGACGAGCGGGGCCTCCATGCCTGCCACGCGAGCGGCGTTGTAGGAGGTGTGGATCGGGTTGAAGTCGCCGGTGACCCGGGCGAAGGCCGTCATGTCCGCGGGCGCGGTGACGGTGGTGCGGCGCAGGATGCGGCGCGCGGCCGGGGCCGTCTTGCGCCCGGTACCGCCGGCGAGCTCGGGGGCGCTGGGCACGGCGTTGCCGGAGGCACGGCCGCGGATGGCGAAGCGCTCGCGCATGAGTGCCACGACGGTGCCGTCGCAGGCGTCGGTCAGCTCCAGGCGCACGTCGACGACGCGGCCGGCACTGGACTCCTCCAGCGCGGCGACCCAGCCGGTGACGTTGATCGTGGGGCTGGTCGTGGCCGCGGCCTCCTGGAGCTGGTGGAGGGTGAGGTGCAGGTCGATGGTGTGGTCCAGGTGGACGGCGCCGAGCAGGCCCTCGATGAGCGGCATGCCGTCCTCGACGACGCTGCCCAGGGCGGCGTAGACCACCGGCCAGCAGGGGCCGAGCAGGGCGTCGGGCACGAAGGGCGCGGCGGACAGGTCCGCAGGCAAGGCGTCGGCAGTGACCGAGGCGTGGTCGTGGCCCAGGTTACTGGCCAGCGTGAAGGAGCCGTGGATGGTGCCGAAGGGCTGGGTGGCGGGACGCCCCAGGACGTCCGTGGCTCCGTCCTGCGCGGGGCGGACCTCGGGCAGGTGGTCGACGTTATCGCCCGTGATGGACACGGCCCCCACGCCTGCGGTGGCCCGCAGCAGGTCGTTCATCGTCTCGCTGATGCGCTCGGGGTCGACCAGTGGGGCGGCGCCGTCCCAGGCGCGGGCAAGGCGCAGCGGCACCACGAGGCGGCGCACGGCGTGGATCTTGTCTCCGCCGGGAGTGCCGTCCCAGTGGGTGTCGAGGCGGATGTCGAGGTCGTAGACGTCCTCGGCCACGTCCGGGCGGGCGACGACGTTGTAGGCGTCGTCGCCCAGGACGGTGGCCGGGTTGACCGTCAGGTGGCCGTTCCACAGGACGTGGGGGGCCACCTGGACGAGCTCCTTGGCGTCGGCCACGGGGGCCGCCAGGACGCCGTCGGCCACGGCGGGGGCGGCGCCCAGACGGCCGGCGGCCTCCTGCTCGCCGGTGCCGGCGTCCTGGAGGGCCTCGACGGCGGCGGTCTCGAAGCGGCCCAGCAGCTCGCCGACCGGCTCGTTAATGGTGGTGATGCCGGCCACGGCGACGGGACCGGGGATGATGCGCACCTGGTCAGCGGTGTAGCGCGGGTCCTGGGACTGCCACAGGGAGTCGGTGCCCCACCAGCGCAGGATATCGGCGTCGACCACGGGCACGAAGGGCACGGGTTTGGGGTGCTTGCGGCACAGGTCGACGAACCAGGCGGCGTCGACGGGCTCCACGAGGGTGGAGGCGGCCGACGGGTAGTGCTCGGCCAGGGAGGCCAGGGCGGCGTCGGAGTCGATGACGGCGTCGTAGTCGGCGAAGAGCGTGGGGATCTCGCCGTGGTCGGCCCGGCTCAGGCGGGCCTCGATGCGGTGCAGCAGGTCGATGAAGCGGTCGTACCAGCCCTCGTCGGCCCAGTCGGCGCGGGTGGCGCAGCGCCCCTCGTGGGGGGCGACGCACAGCTCGGCGTAGCGGGTGGCCCACTGAAGGTAGGTCATCTCCTCGACGTCGCCGAAGTAGGGCTTGGCGGTCTTGGCCAGCGCGTCGATCATCTCCTGGCGGCGTGCGGCCATGGCGGCCTCGTCACCGGCGAGCTCCTGGATGAGGCGGGAGGCCCGGGCCGAGGAGTTGTCGATCTCGTAGAGGTCGGCACGCAGGTGGGACAACCCGGAGGTCATGCCGCCGATGGACTCCCCGGAGGCGACCCAGCCGCCCTCGACCCCGGAGTCCTCGGGGATCCCGGGGGTGTCGACGAGGAGTTGCTTGACGTCGTCGTTGGTCTTGGCCTCCAGGCAGGTCATGGCGGCGGTTCCGATCATGACGCCGTCGACGGGGGCGGCGGCCGTACCGTAGGCCTCGGCCCAGCGGCCGGTGAGGTAGTCGGCGGCGCGGGTGGGCGTACCGATGCCGCCGCCGACGACGAGCACCACGTTGGTCACGGCGCGGATGGCGTCGTAGGTAGCCAGGAGCATGGTGTCCAGGTCCTCCCACGAGTGGTGGCCCCCGGCGTGTCCGTCCTCGATCTGGATGATGACGGGGCTGTCGGGCACGGCGCGGGCGATGGCCAGGACCTGACGGATCTGGTCCACGGTGCCGGGCTTGAAGGCGATGTAGGGGAAGCCCTCGGCGTGCAGGCGCTCGAGCAGGGCGGTGGCCTCCTCGAACTCGGGAATCCCCGCGGAGATGGTGATGCCGTCGATGGGGGCGCCCCCGGCGCGGGCCTTGGACAGCAGCCGCTGGGTCCCCAGGTGCAGGTTCCACAGGTAGCGGTCCATGAACATGGCGTTGAAGGCCGCAGTGCGCCCCAGCTCGAGCGCCTCCTCCAGGCCCTGAAGGTTCTCGGTCAGGACGGCGGGGGTGGTCTGGCCCCCGCCGGCGAGCTCGGCCCAATAGCCTGCGTTGGCGGCGGCCGCCACGATGGCCGGATCCACGGTGGTGGGGGTCATTCCCGCCAGGAGCACCGCGCTGCGCCCGGTCAGGCGGGTGAAGGCGGTATCGAGGGTGAGACGGCCGTCGGGCAGGCGGGTGATGCGCGGGGCGAAGCGGGAGCGGTCGACGCCGGGGCGGGGGGCCGCGCCGGCGCGGTCGAGGTCGTCGATGGCCTTGGCGGTCCCCGCGGGCACGACGGTGGTTCCCGTACCGGCCACGACGCCCTCGGTGAGACGAACCAGGACATTGCCCGGTCCCAGGTCCAGGACGGTGCGCACCGGGGCGTCCGATCCGGCTGCGAGGGCCCCGGTGACCAGGCCGGGCCAGTCGACCGGGTCAATGAGCACGGCGGTGGCCAGCTCGCGGGCGAGCTTCTCGTTCAGGCCGCAGGTGGCCGCCCAGGCGGCGACGTCGTCGACGGCACCGGCGAGCAGCGGGGTGTGGAAGGGAACCGAGGTGGTGAGGAACTCGGTGACCGGGGCCAGCACGGCGCCGCCACGGCGGCGATCCTTGCGGGCCTTGGCGCTGCGGGCGGCGGCAGCCTCCAGCGCGGTGACAACGCTCTCGAGGTCGGCTGGGCGTCCCGAGAGGATGTGCGCCTGACGGCCGTTGGTCACGCCCACGGAGATCCGCTCGGAGCCGGGGACCCGGGCCAGGACCGCGTCGAGCACACTGCGAGTGACACCGCGGACCGAGAGCATCGGAGTGGACTCCCCCACCGTGCCCAGGTCGAGGCGGCGGGTGGTACGGGTGGCCGCCGCACCGATGAGGCGGGCGATGGCGTGAACCTCGATGACGCTCTCGCGCTCGCCGGCCTGCACGGCCTGGAGGAGGCTGACACCCAGGACGCCCTGGGAGTGGCCGATGGCGCTCACCGGGGCGTGGGCGGCCGGGTCGATACCGGCGCCGGGCAGCGAGGCCAGGGCCGCGTGCTGGGCCATGAGGATGCCTGGCACGGAGACGTCTGCGCCGTCGGCGGTGGTGCGGTACTGGGGGGCGACCGGAGCGGCCTCGTCGTCCAGGAGCCGTGAGCCACGCGGGGTCACGGTGAGCAGCTCGGTGGCCACGGGGGCCAGGCGCTCGGCCACGGCCCGGTCGACCGCCACGACGTCATCGGCCAGGGCATGGTCCAGGGAGACCAGGTCGGCCAGCGTCTGGCGCCAGGGGGTGGCCTGTCCTCCGAAGGTGATGATGTAGGGCTCGCCTCCGCTCAGGCGCTCAGCGATGGTGGTCGCGGGGCTGGGGGCTTGCGAGTTCGTGTGCACGGTAGTGGTGTCCTTCGGTGTTGCGACGGCGTGGTCGGTGGTCTCGGAACGGTTACCAGAACTGAGGTCAGGTGAAGACGGGGAACGGGGTGAACGCGGTGAAAGCGGCGGCAAGTGGGACTCGGAGCCGGGGTCAGAGGGGGATGTTGTCATGCTTCTTGGGCGACTCGGGACGGGCGTCGTTCTTGGCACGCAGGGCGGCCAGTGAGTCGACGATGACGTTGCGGGTGTCCTCGGGGGCGATGACGGCGTCGATCTCTCCGATGGCCACGGCCTTGTCGGGGTTGATGACGGCATCGGTGTACTTGGCCACGAGCCGCTCGTGCTCGGCCGCGGCGGCCTCCTCCCCCTGCTCGTCACGGACCTTGGCCAGGTCGCGGCGGTGGATGATGCCCACGGCACCGGTGGCGCCCAGGACGGCGATCTCGGCCCCCGGCCAGCAGAAGTTGAGGTCGGCACCGATGGCCTTGGAGCCCATGACGATGTAGGCGCCGCCGTAGGCCTTGCGCAGGACGATCGTCACCAGTGGCACGGTGGCGGTGGCGTAGGCGTTAATGACCTTGGCGCCGCGGCGGATGATGCCGGCGTGCTCCTGCTCGGCTCCGGGACGGTAGCCGGGGACGTCGACGAAGGTGACCACCGGCAGTCCGAAGGCGTCGCAGAAGCGCACGAAGCGGGCGAGCTTTTCGGAGGCGTCGACGTCCAGGGTGCCGGCGTCCACCAGCGGCTGGTTGGCGACGATCCCCACCGGGCGGCCCTCGAAGCAGGCGAAGCCGACCACGACATTGGTGGCGAACTCCTCCTGGACCTGGACGAGCTCGCCATGGTCGACGACGGCTGAGACCACCTCGACGACGTCGTAGGCCTGCCGGGTGGAGGCCGGGACGATCTCGCCGACGCTGCGGGCAGCCTCGGCGTCGGCCTGCGCGTCGGCGTCGTCGTAGGCGTACAGGGGGGCACTGACCTCGGCCGAGGAGGGCAGGTAGGCTAGGAAGGTGCGGACCTGCCCCAGCGCGTCCTCCTCATCGTCGGCCACGTAGTGGACGACGCCGGAGACCGAGCCGTGGATCTTCGCACCGCCGAGGTCCTCGGCGCTGATCTGCTCACCGGTCACGGCGCGTACGACGTCAGGGCCGGTGACGAACATGTGGGAGGCCTGGCGGGTGGCGATGACGAAGTCGGTCAGGGCCGGGCTGTAGACGGCGCCACCGGCGCAGGGTCCCAGGATGACGCTGATCTGCGGGACCAGCCCGGAGGCGGCGCAGGTGCGGTTGAAGATGCGTCCGTACTGGCGCAGGGCGCCCACGCCCTCCTGGATCTTGGCGCCACCGGAGTCGATGAGCCCGATGACGGGGATGCGCAGGCGCAGGGCGTCGTCCAGGAGGCGGACGATCTTGTCCCCCTCGATGGTGCCCAGGGCGCCACCGGAGACGGAGAAGTCCTGGGAGTAGACGGCCACCTGCCGGCCGTCAATCTGACCGAAGCCGGTGACGACGCCTGAGGGTCGGGCCTTGTCGCCGGCGCCCGAACCGGTGTAGCGGCCGATCTCCAGGAAGGTGGAGTCGTCGAGCAGGTCGTTGATGCGCTCGCGGGCGGTGCGCTTGCCCTTGGCGTGCTGACGGGCGGCGGCGCGCTCCTCTGCCTCCCGGTCGACGCGGGCGATGCGCTGGCGGAAGGCAGTGGTGGCGACCGAGTCGGCCATGGTGCTTCCCTGGGCCGGTGTCTCGGCAGGTGCTCCGGGGCCGGAGAGGGGATCGGTGGTCACGGTTCAGGCCTCCTCGGAGCCGTTCTCGGGGGTGTGCATGCGCACCAGGACGTCGCCGGCCGAGACGGTGCGTCCGGCGCTGACGGGGATCTCTGAGATGGTGCCGTCGCTGGGTGCGTGGACGTAGTTCTCCATCTTCATGGACTCCAGGACCACGAGCAGGTCGCCCTGACAGACCCGCTGGCCCGGCTCCACACAGATACGGGTGACGATGGCCTGCATAGGGGCGGCGATGACGCCGGGCTCACTGCCGGCGGTCCCGGTATCACCGGGAGCTGCGCCTCGAGGTGAGCGGGTCCCGCCCGAACGGCCGCGCAGCGGCTGGGCCCGGTTGCTGCGGGAGCTGAAGCCTCGCGCCGGGTTGGAGGGGGCGAGGATCCCGTCGGGCAGGGTCAACTGCATGCGGCGGCCGTTGAGCTCGATGATGTAGCTGGAGCGGGTGCGCGGGTTGGCGGCCGTCTCCGCCGAGCCGTCGGCCTGCGACGTCGCCGTGGCGTCGTCGAGATCGGGCAGCACCTCCTTCTCGATCCACCGCGTGGTCACGGCCAGCCGCCCGGCGCTGTCGGGTGCGGTGAAGTCGGGGCGGGTGAGGACCTCGGCGTGCAGGGCGGTGCACACGGTGACGCCTTCGACCACCGTCTCCCGCAGGGCGCGCCGGGCTCGGGCGATGGCCTGCTCCCGGCTGGCGCCGGTGACGATGATCTTGGCGAGCATCGGGTCGAACAAGGGCGTGACAACATCGCCTTCGGTGACTCCGGACTCGATGCGGATCCCGGGGCCGGCCGGCCAGCGCAGGCGGGTGATGGCGCCGGTGGAGGGGGCCAGACCGCGCGTGGGGTCCTCACAGGTGATGCGCAGCTCGAGGCTGTGACCTCGGGGCTTGTTGACCTGCCCGAGGTGACCGCCCTCGGCGATGCGCAGCTGGACCTCGACCAGATCGGTGCCGGTGACCTCCTCAGTGACGCAGTGCTCCACCTGAAGACGGGGGTTGACCTCCAGGAACCAGACATCGCCCTCGGGAGTCAGGAGGAACTCGCAGGTGGCCACCCCGACGTAGTCGACCGTCTCCAGGAGGCGACGGGAGGCCTCAATGAGACGGTCGTGAACGCCCTCAGGCAGGAAGGGGGCCGGAGCCTCCTCGAGGAGCTTCTGGTTGCGTCGCTGCAGGGAGCAGTCGCGGGTGGAGACCACGGCGAACCCGCCATGACAGTCGCGGGCGCACTGAGTCTCGATATGGCGTGCGGCCGTGACGAACCGCTCCAGGATGAGGGTTCCGCCGCCCTGCGCCGCAGACTCGAAGGCCGGGGTGGCCCTGACCTCGTCGTCGTTGTGCAGGACGGTGATGCCACGCCCGCCACCGCCGTCAGTGCGCTTCAGGGCCACCGGGTAGCCGTGGGCGGCGGCGAAGGCGATGACGGTCTCGGCGTCGGTGACCGAGTCGGTGATGCCCGGCACCGGGGCGACCTGGGCCCGCTCGGCGGTGGCCCGGGCGCTCATCTTGTCCCCGAGGGCATCCATGGCCTCAGGCGAGGGACCGACCCAGGTGATACCGGCATTGATGACGGAGCGGGCGAAGTCAGCGTCCTCGGACAGGAACCCGTAACCGGGGTGGATGGCATCGGCACCGGTGGCATGAGCCATCTCGAGCAGCGCCGCCGCATCGGTGTAGGACGATCCCTCGGGCAACGCGTAGGCCTCGTCGGCAAGTTCTGCCGCGGGGCTCATCAGGTCCTCGGGCGTGTACGGAAGGATCGACGTCGCCCCCAGATCGCGGGCGGTTCGCACGATACGCAGTGCGATCTCGCCACGGTTGGCGATGAGGATGCGGGAGAGGGTCACCAAGAGTCTCCTTACCTGGACTTACCTGGACGGTGCCGGGCTGACGGCGGGCCCTCCTCGGGCCTGCGGGGTGGATCCGCGCCTTCCCTGCAGTCGTCGAGGGGCAGCTCCACTGGACACTGACGTTACGTGGTCAGGGCACCACATTCCATTTGTGGAAACCTCACAAAGACCAAGAGTTGCGTTGGTGTAACAGTCGAGACCCCAGTGATAGGGCGGCATAACGGGGGCCTCACAAAGGCGCTCCTCGTCCCTCGAGCACCTTTGAGGTTTCCCACAAGCCTCGTGAGACGACGTGGCTCTACGTACCGGCTGCCACATCTGCATCACGAGCCTCTCCTCTAGCGGGGTGTCGATTCCAGCCACGGTCAGTGCCCCCCTCGGCGCCGTCAACGGCCGCTGCACGTGTCATGGCGGTGCGAGGAGGCCACCTCACGCAGCTGGCAGATGGCGGCCAGGGCGTCGTCGGCTCGGTAGACCGCTGAGCCGGCGACGAAGACATCCGCCCCGGCCTCGGCCGCGCGCTCAATGGACTGGATGGTGATGCCGCCATCGACCTGCACGCGCAGGTCGAGCCCTCTGGCGCCGACCAGCTCGCGAGCCCGACGGATCTTGGGCAGCATCGACTCGATGAAGGACTGGCCTCCGAAGCCCGGCTCCACGGTCATGAGCAGGAGGAGGTCGAACTCCCCCAGCACATCGGCGACGGTCTCCAAGGGGGTGGCGGGTCTCAGGGCGATGCCCGCACCGGCGCCGAGCCGGTGGAGCTCGCGCGCCAGACGCACCGGCGCCGTCGTGGCCTCGGCATGGGGGGTGACGATCTGGCAACCGGCCTCGGCGTAGGCCGGTGCCCAGCGGTCGGCGTCGCGGATCATGAGGTGGGCGTCCACAGGCAGCGAGGAGTGGGCGAGCACCGCCTCGACCACCGGCAGCCCCCAGGACAGGTTGGGTACGAAATGGTTGTCCATGACATCGACATGGATCCCGTCGGCGCCTCGGGCGCCGTCGTCTCCCGTGACCCGGTCGAGCTCGTCGGCCAGGTGGGCGATGTCGCAGTTGAGGATCGAGGGGTGGATGGCCGTCATCGGGATGCTCCTCATGATGTGCTGGTGCGGGTGGTCGATCAGCTGGTGCGGCGCAGCAAGGCGCAGAACATGGCGTCGGTACCGTCGAGGTGGGGCCACAGCTGAAGCGTCTCCCGGTCGGCTCCGGCCGGTGGCTGCGGGGCCAGACGGGTGGCGACGTCCCCGGCGTGCAGGGACTCAGTGCGCAGGCCCTCGCGCTCCAGACGGCGCGTCACGTCACGCACCACGAGACTCGTCTCCAGGGTGTGCGGGGAGCAGGTCACGTAGGTCACCACTCCCCCTCGCCGCACGGCGCGCAGCGCGCTGGCCAGCAGCTCGCGCTGAAGCTCGGCCAGGACGGTGACGTCCCCCGGCTCTCGGCGCCAACGGGCCTCGGGGCGACGGCGCAGTGATCCGAGGCCCGTGCAGGGGGCGTCGACCAGGACCCGGTCGTAGGCGCCGGGCTCATCGCGGCCCAGGTTGCGTCCGTCGCCGCATCGCACTCTGGCCACGTCCGGTGCGATGGCGCGCAGGGCGGAGCGCACCAGGTCGGCCCGGTGGGGGCTGACCTCATTGGCCAGCAGACGGGCGCCCGTCTGCACGGCCCTCGCCGCGAGCAGGGCGGCCTTGCCGCCGGGCCCGGCGCACAGGTCCAGCCAGTGCTCGTCGCGGCCCTCGAGGGGAGCATGCGCCGCCATGAGCGCCACCAGCTGGCTGCCCTCGTCCTCAACCCCGGCCCGCGAGTCGCGGATTGCCTCGATCCGGCCCGGGTCTCCCCCGACCATGACGACGGCGAGGGGACTGATCCTGCCAGGTCGCGGCTCGACGTCGTGGGCCCGGTCGGCCTTGCGAGCGACCTTGGCCAGCGCCTCTGGGGCGATGAGGCCGGGCCTGGCGCACAGCACCACCTCGGGGTCGACGTTGTCCGCCGCCAGGAGCGCCTCGAGCTCATCGCCGCTGCGGCCGTGAGTGGCCAGGGCCTGACGCAGCGCCTTGACGATCCACTCCGGGTGCGACTGAGTGCGGGCCAGAGCGGCCGTCTCATCGGGTGCGTCCCGGCGCAGTACCGCCATCCAAGAGTCCAGGTCCCGCTCACTGAGCCGACGCATGACCGCGTTGACGAAGGTGGCTGCGCCGCGCCCGCAGGAGGTGGTGGCCAAATCCACGGTGGTGCTCACGGCGGCGTGCTGGGCAACCCTCATCCCCATGAGCTGGTGGGCCCCCAGGCGCAGGACGTCGAGCACGGCCACGTCGATGCGCTCCAGGGGACGGTCCGTACAGGCAGCGATCATGGCGTCGTAGCGCCCCCGAAGCCGCAGGGTCCCGTAGGTCAGAGCGGTGGCGAAGCCGGCGTCGCGCCGATCCAGGTCGGCGGCCTCCAACAGCTCGGGCAGGAGAAGATTGGCGAAAGCGTCATCGCGGCGAACACGGGTGAGTACCTCCAGAGCCACCTGACGCGCCGAGCCTGATCGGCCCCGCGCCGGGCGCGCCGACGCACCCGCCTGCGGGCCGTCCTGCTTGAAGGCGCGCCGGCCCTGGGCTCGCCGACCCTGGTGAGGACCGCCGCGCTCACGTCGCCTGCCACGTTGCTCCCGGCGTCTGCCGGGCTCGTCGCCCCGCCCGCGGCCTGCGCCTCGCCGGTTCTCGTTGTGGCCGCCCGATGCGCCCCGGCGTGCCGATCGCTCCCCCATCAGCTCATTGCCTCACCGTCGTTGTTCATCGCGGACGCGGCCCCCAGGACGGTCCCCGCCTCCGGCCGCGATCCCCGGGCCCAGGCATCGGCGGGCATCCACCTGCGCCCGGCGGGCGCGACCTGCCCCAGACGGACAGCGCAGTCCCCGGTTCCCACGAGAACCTCGTGCTTGGTGGCGCGCAGGTGACCGGGCAGGAGATCGGTGACCTCCGGAACCGCAGTGACCGGCCCCAGGCGGAACCGTGCCCCCTGATATGTGGTGTGGGCGCCCGGCGCCGGACTGACGCCCCGGATCCGGCGGTCGATGCTCAGTGCCGGATCCTCCCAGCGAATCCGGCCGTCGGCGGAGGAGAGCGTGGGTGCCAGTGTGGCCAGCGCGTCATCCTGCGGCTCGGGGCGCACGCTGCCGTCCTCAACGGAGCGCAGCACGTCGAGGACCAGGGGCGCCCCGGCGCGCGCCAGCCGCTCAAGCAGGTCCCCGCTGGTATCCCGACCACTGATGGCCTTGGTGATTCGGCCGTAGACGGGACCGGTGTCGAGCCCCTCCTCGAGCCGGAACACGCAGGCCCCGGTGACCTCCTCACCGGCGATAACCGCCCGCTGGACCGGCGCGGCTCCGCGCCACGCGGGCAGCAGCGAGAAGTGCAGGTTCAACCAGCCGTGCTCAGGCACGTCCAGCAGATCGGCCGGGACCAGGCGACCGTAGGCGACCACGACGGCGACGTCGGCCCTCAGGGCGCGCACCCAGTCGCGCACGTCGCCGGCCTGCTCGCCCTTGAGGGTGGCCGGGGTGCGCACGTCGAGCCCCGCGCCGCGAGCCGTGGCCGCCACCGGTGAGGGGTGCAGCGTCCGGCCGCGTCCTTTTCGGGCGTCCGCCCGGGTCAGGACCCCGACGACGTCGTGCTCGCTGGCGATGAGGGCCTCCAGGGTGGGCAGGGCGGCCTCGGGGGTTCCGGCGAAAAGCACACGCATGCGCCCGAGTCTAAGGCTCGAAGTCACCCAGTGCGGGGTTCAGCACCGGCCCGGCGTGGGGAGCAGCCCCAAGGTGATGAGCTCGGAGCGCAGCCGTCCTGAGCCGGTGAAGCGATGGGTGCGAAGCCCCAGCCGGCCGGCCGCCTCGATGTTGACCGGCGAGTCGTCGATGAACAGAGTGCTGGGGGCCTGGAGGCGGTAACGGCTCAGCAAAAGCTCGAAGGCGGCGGGGTCCGGTTTGGTCAGGTGCTCGCGCCCGGAGACGACAACACCGACGAAGCGCTCGAGCTGGGGAACCAGGAGCCTGGCCGCCTCGAAGGGCTCGGCGTCGAAGTTGGTCAGCCCGTACAGCGCCACGCCTTCCTCAAGGAGCTCGTCGAGCAGGGCCTCCATCCCGGGAACGGGGCCGGTCAGTGAGGCGGCGAAGCGCTCGCGGTACAAGGAGAGGATCTCCGCCCAGTCGGGGCGGTCGGGGTGGGCTCGGGCGTAGGCGGTGAGCACCTGGTCGAAGGGCTCCCCCCGGTCCAGGCGCTCGTTCCAGGACAGGAACCCGCCGTCGACCACGAACTCCTCCCAGGCGTCGGCCGAGACATATCCGGCGACGGCCGCGATGGGCTCCCAGGCGTACAGGACGTTGCCGTAGTCGAGGACGACGGCGCTCACGGAGTCGGAGGAGGAGGCGGTTCTGAGAGCCGGGATCAGCGCATTCACATCCGGCATCGTCCCATGCCTGCGCCGTCGGGGTCTCAGGTGACCCCGACCGGGCCGGAACTCCTCTGACGTTTGTAAGTCTTCTACTGACGCCGGGCCGCCCCGGTCGAAGGCCAGAGGCGTTCGAGAGCAGCTCCAAAAGTGGCGAAGTGCCTGATGGGAGCAACATCACGTCTCGACGATGGCCGCTTGATCAACGTGCTCTGAACTTCTTCCTACCAGGGGGTTTTCAACCGTCAACGGTTCTGGTACGGTCGTACCACTTCGTTAGCCAGAGCGCACGATGCGCGTCATGATCCAGGTCAACGACACGGTGCTGTGTCAGAGAGGGAGTCATGGAATTCTCCGTAGATTCCGAAATCGGGAAGCTTCGCCAGGTCATCCTGCACAGGCCTGGCAACGAGATGCTCCGGCTCACTCCGCAGAACAAGGACCACCTCCTGTTCGACGACGTCCTGTGGCTTGAACAGGCCCAGGAGGAGCACGACCAGTTCGCGCGAGTCCTGACCGGTCGCGACGTCGAGGTGCTCTACCTCAGTGACCTTCTGGCTCAGACCCTGGAGATTCCCGAGGCCAGGGACTACGTCCTGGACCGGGTCGTCAACGAGAACACCAACGGCCCCAGCGCCACCGAGCCGCTGCGCGCCCTGACCGACGGGCTGTCCGGAGCTGAGCTGGCCGAGGTGCTCATCGCCGGGATCACGAAGGCCGAGCTGCTCGAGCGCACCCCCTGCCCGGACTCGCTCGTGCTGGCCTCCATGGGCGACGACGACCTGCTTCTGCCGCCTCTGCCCAACCACCTCTTCACTCGCGACACGTCCTGCTGGATCTACAACGGGGTGTCCATCAACTCGATGATGATGCCGGCTCGGAAGCGCGAGACCATCAACTACGAGGCGATCTACCGCTGGCACCCCCGATTCGCGGGCTCCGAGTTCCCCGTATGGTCCGAGGGCACGCAGGCCGGCCCGGCCACCGTCGAGGGTGGAGACGTCCAGATCATCGGCAACGGCGCCGTTCTGGTCGGAGTCTCCGAGCGCACCACCTCGCAGGGCATCGAGAGGCTCGCCAGCCGGCTCTTCGCCGGAGGCAAGGTGAACCAGATCGTCGCCGTCGAGATGAATCGGACGCGCGCCCAGATGCACCTCGACACGGTGATGACCATGGTCGATGTTGGCACGTTCACCATCTACGGCGGGCTGGGGAAGCTGTCGACGCTCACGCTGCGCCCGGACGGCGACAAGCAGATCAGCGTCACGCGCAACGCCCCCGAGGACATGTACCGTATCATCGCCCAGGCCCTGGGCGTTGGTGAGCTCAACGTCCTCATCACGCCCCAGGACTCGATGGCCGCCGCCCGTGAGCAGTGGGACGACGGCTCCAACTCCCTGGCCATCGCCCCCGGTGTCGTCGTCACCTATGAACGTAACGTCAACACCAACGACTACCTTACTTCCCATGGCATCGAGGTCCTGACCATCCCCGGCTCGGAGGTCGGTCGCGGTCGCGGCGGTCCTCACTGCATGAGCTGCCCAACCCTGCGGGACCCACTTGCCTGAGTCGGCCCTGGCCGGCGCCTAAGAAGAACTGTTAGCACACCCACATACCGGACGAAGGAATCCTCATGACCCACCCCCTGCACAACCGCAGTTTCCTCAAAGAGCTCGACTTCACTGCCGAGGAGTGGAACAGCCTGCTTCAGCTGGCCGCCCAGCTCAAGGAGGACAAGAAGTCCGGCCGCGAGGTGAAGCGACTGACCGGTAAGAACATCGCCCTCATCTTCGAGAAGACGTCGACGCGCACCCGCTGCTCCTTCGAGGTGGCTGCCTACGACCAGGGCGCACAGGTCACCTACCTCGACCCTTCCGGCTCCCAGATGGGGCACAAGGAGTCCGTGGCGGACACCGCCCGGGTCCTGGGCCGCTTCTACGACGGCATCGAGTTCCGTGGCAAGAAGCAGGAGCACGTCGAGGCCCTGGCCGAGCTATCTGGCGTGCCGGTGTGGAACGGACTGACTGATGAGTGGCACCCCACCCAGATGCTCGCTGACCAGCTGACCATGCTGGAGCACACCGACAAGCCGATCGAGAAGATCTCTTTCGCCTACCTCGGGGATGCCCGCAACAACGTCGCCAACTCGCTGCTCATCTCGGCGGCGCTCATGGGGATGGACGTGCGGATGGTGGCTCCCAAGGCGCTGCAGACCTCTGCCGAGGTGGTCGCTCAGGCCGAGAAGCTGGCTCAAAAGAGCGGGGCCCGCATCCTCATCACCGACGACACCGCCGAGGGTGTCAAGGGCGTCGACTTCCTCTACACCGACGTGTGGGTCTCGATGGGTGAGCCCAAGGAGGTCTGGGACCAGCGCATCGCCCTGCTCACGCCCTACCAGGTCAACGCCAAGCTGGTGGAGGCCACCGGCAACCCGGACGTGAAGTTCCTCCACTGCCTGCCTGCCTTCCACGACCGCAACACCACGGTGGGTGAAGACATCTTCGCCAAGACCGGCATGGACGGCCTGGAGGTGACCGACGACGTCTTCGAGACCGAGCGCAACGTCGCCTTCGACCAGGCCGAGAACCGCATGCACACCATCAAGGCCGTCATGGTCGCGACCCTCGGAAAGTGGGACTGAATCGTGAGAATCGTTGTCGCACTCGGAGGAAATGCCCTGCTGCGTCGGGGGGAGAAGCCTGACGCCAGCACCCAGATCCGTAATGTCGAGATCGCGGCCCACGAGCTGGCCAAGCTGGCGGAGAAGCACGAGCTGGTCCTGACTCACGGAAACGGCCCCCAGGTGGGTGTCCTGGCTCTGCAGTCCGCCAATGACGAGCGCCTCTCCGAGCCCTACCCCTTCGACACCCTCGGCGCCCAGACCCAGGGCATGATCGGCTACTGGCTGCTGCAGGCCATGCAGAACGCTCTGCCGGGGCGTCACGTGGCCGCCATGGTCAACCAGACCCTGGTGATGGCCGGCGACCCCGCCTTCTCCAACCCCACCAAGTTCGTCGGTGAGGTGTACACCAAGGAGGAGGCCGAGAAGCTGGCTGAGGAGCGGGGCTGGGTGGTCAAGCCCGACGGCGAGCACTACCGCCGTGTCGTCGGCTCCCCCATGCCGCAGCGCGTCATTGAAACCCGCCTGGTGCGCTCGCTGCTGGACGCCGGCGCGATCGTCGTCTGCTCCGGCGGTGGCGGTGTTCCCGTCGTCCGCAGCGAGGAGGGAAAGCTCAAGGGCATTGAGGCCGTTATCGACAAGGACCTCACCGCCTCCGTCTTGGCTGAGGCGCTCGAGGCCGATGCACTTCTCATCCTCACGGACGTTGATGGAGTGTTTAAGGACTTCGGAACCGAGAACCAGAAACAGGTTCCGCGGGCCACGCCGGCAGAGCTGCGTTCCATGGGACTTCCCAGCGGGTCCATGGGGCCAAAGGTTGAGGCGGTGTGCCGATTTGTTGAGCTGACTGGCGACATGGCGGCAATCGGACGTCTTGAGGACGCTGTCGCCATCATTGAGGGTCTGGCAGGAACTATCGTGACTCCCGGAGGTAACTATGGAGGACCCGACGATATCCATCCCCCGATTCCCGAGCAGCTCGACACTCGCATTCGCAGGGCCTGACCGGCGCAACGGCATCGGTCTTTCGAGGAGGTGGTGAGCGCCGTCAACCAGTAATGACCGTGCCGCGGTTCAGCAATCATTCTTATATTCAGATACTCCTACGGCCGCTTTCTCGGTTCCTTCAGAGTAGAATGACAGTGTTGAACCATAGACACATGACCTGTCTTCATTCACGCACCACACATCGAGCACAAAGGAGTAACTTACTCATGACGAAGATCGTCAACTCTTGGAACGACTTCGACCCGCTCAAGCACGTCATCGTCGGCCGTGCCGACTTCTCGGTTATTCCTCCCGAGGAACCCGCCACCTCCGAGAAGGTGCCGATCGACTCCGAGATGCGCGGCATGTGGGGCCCCCGTCCCACCGCCACCGTCGAGGCCGCCAACGAGCAGCTCGACAACTACGTCAAGATCCTCGAGGGTCTGGGCGTCAAGGTGGACCGCCCCACGCCGCTGCAGTGGAACCAGGCCATCCAGACGCCTGACTTCCGCACAGAGTCGGGCTTCACCCAGATGCCCCCGCGCGACATCCTGCTGACGATCGGTGACGAGATCATGGCATCGGCCAACTCGTTCCGCTGCCGCTACTTCGAGTACCTCGCCTACTGGCCCCTCATGAACCAGTACTTCGAGGAGGACCCGGAGTTCAAGTGGACCCAGGCCCCCCGCCCTCGGCTGACGGACAAGTCCTACAAGCATAACTACTACGACGAGCGGATCTCCCTGGAGGAGCGTCTCGAGCGCACCGCCGCCAAGGACTTCGTGACCACCGAGGTCGAGCCGATGTGGGACGCCGCCGACGTCATGCGTGTGGGTAAGGACCTGTTCATCCAGCACGGTCTGACCACCAACCGCAAGGCGATGGAGTGGTTCAAGCGCTACTACCCGGACCTGCGGGTGCACGCGGTGAACTTCCCCGGCGACCCCTACCCGATTCACATCGACGCCACCTTCGTGCCGCTGCGGCCCGGGCTCATCATCAACAACCCGCACCGCCGCCTGCCCGAGGAGCAGCGCAAGATCTTCGAGGCCAACGACTGGCAGATCGTTGACGCGGCTCCCCCGGCCCACGAGGTTCCGCCGCCGCTGTGCTACTCCTCCGTCTGGCTGTCCATGAACTGCCTCGTCATCGACCACAAGACCGTGTGCGTCGAGGCCAGCGAGGTCCACCAGATGGAGCAGATGGACAAGCTGGGCATGAACGTCATCCCGGTTCCCTTCCGTGACGCCTACGCCTTCGGCGGTGGTCTCCACTGCGCAACGGCGGACGTCTACCGCGAGGGGGGCTGCGAGGACTACTTCCCCAACCAGGTCGCCGACCCGACTCTGGTCTGATCTCAGGGGTGCGGGGCGGTGGCTCATGGACCGGGCTACCGCCCCGCACTGTTCCCGGCTCCGCTCTTCGTAGCGCGGTCAGTGGACGCTCCATAGGACTGGGAAGGTCCACCTGACCGCGTAAGACTCGGCAAGGATGCCGATCCGTCGCGCACGCCGGGGGGAGAACTCAGGAGACTCAACTGCCATGTCACAGACTTCGTCCGCTGAATCCTCTGTCACAGAGTACGTGATGAACAAGAAGCTTGGCGCCATTGCCATGCTTCTCTCCGCCACCGGGATGGGGCTCGTCGGCACCATCAGTCGCGGCGCGACCGCCGGCCTCGCTCATGCCGACAAGTCCGTCATCGGATCGTTCCTGGCCTTCGGCCGCATGACCGTCGGGCTGTTCGGATTCACTCTTATCCTCATCTTCACCCGGAAGGTTGGCCTGTTCCACCGCACCCGTTTGAGCACCACCGTGATCCTGGGAGGAGTGAGCATCGGCCTGTCCCTGGGCTGCTACATCTCCTCGACGTTGATGACGACCATGACCAATGCCGTCTTTCTCATCTACACTGGACCCCTGTTCTGCGCGCTGCTCGCACGTATCTTCCGAAAAGAGAAGATCAGTGTGCTCTCTGGAGCCTTCCTGTCCCTTGTGTTCCTAGGCATGCTGCTGACCATCGGTATCATCAGCATCAACAACGACGGAAACCTGGCCTTCGGACTGGATCTGTCAACCGGGAATCCTAAGTTTCCACAGAAGAGCCTGGGAGACCTTTTAGGACTCTTGTCAGGTGTCTTCTATGGCCTGGCCCTGTTCTTCTACGGGTACCGCAAGGATGTCGATTCAGTTGTCCGCGGTGTCTGGAACTTCTTCTGGGCCGCCTGCGCGACGCTGGCGATGTCCATTGTCTTGCGTCCTTGGCATGGGGTCGCCTCCTTCACGGCCGCCAACTGGATGTGGGCAGTGGTCCTCTTCCTCGTCTGCGGCCTCTTCGCGCTGGGATTCCTGGTTGTTGCAGGGCGCAACCTGCCTGCAGTGGAGTACTCGACGATCTCTTACTGGGAGTGTGCAGTCGTCATTGTGTGCAGCCTTCTCATCTGGAAAGAGCAGCTCAGTCCTACGGGAATCATCGGAGGACTGCTCATTGTTGGCGGGGGCCTCGCCCCGATCGTCGTGGATGCCGTTTCTCGAAAGTCACGCCCCTCCATGGCCTGATGATCATGTGATCCTGTCTGTCTGCGTCAACTTCCTGCAGGCGGACAGGATCACATGTATAATCATCAACGTCTCTTCAGGGGCATTATCACGTCATCGTCGACATCCACCGAGCCGGAGCCATAGGTTATGAATACCGTCCACTCAGGAAGCACGAACGACCATCACCCGAATTCAGAACGAAGTCTCGCATTGAGGCGCGCAGCGAAAGCGAGCTTCATTGGCAACTTCATTGAGTGGTTCGACTATGCCTCGTACGGATACCTGGTCACCGTCATTGGTCACGCCTTCTTCCCAGAGAAGGATAAATCGGTGCAGCTTCTCTTAACATATGCAGTATTCGCGATGTCATTCATCTTGCGCCCTATCGGAGCTGTTGTATGGGGGGCCTGGGGTGACCATTGGGGACGCCGCTGGGCGCTGTCCTGGTCGATTCTCATCATGTCCGGGTCGACATTCTTCATCGGGCTTCTTCCCACATACTCGGTTATCGGAATGGCAAGTGCTGTCGGCCTGCTTGTCCTGCGAATGATTCAGGGATTCTCCGCCTCAGGCGAGTATGCAGGCGCTGGAACCTTCCTGGCAGAGTATGCCCCTCCGTCGCGCCGCGGGATATACACGTCTCTGGTTCCCGCCTCCACCGCTTGTGGTCTACTTGCCGGCTCTCTCATGGTCACAGGGATGTTCTCGGTTCTCAGCGATGACGTCATGAATGCCTGGGGGTGGCGAGTTCCCTTCCTTTTGGCAGGGCCATTGGGACTCATCGGCCGCTACATCCGGGTGCATCTGGAGGACTCCCCCGCATATCAGGAGATGCGGGCAGAGATGCCGCAGGAGCAGAAGACCGCCAGCTGGTCCGAGCCGCTGCGCCTGCTGCTGCGCGACCACCTGCGTGAGACACTCATCACCTTCGGAGTCTCCTGCCTCAATGCAGTTGCGTTCTATATGCTTCTCACGTATATGCCGACGTATGTCCATGAAGAGCTCGGGTTCTCCCAGGACACCTCCACCTTGGCGACCTCTGTGATGCTGGTCGTGTACATTGCGGCGATCTTCCTCATGGGGCACCTGTCGGACTCCTTCGGACGCCGCCGGATGCTCATCGCCGCTTGCGTCGCATTCATCGTTCTCACCATCCCGTTGTTCGTAGTCATGATGAAGGCCGCGGGCATGCTTGCAGTGGTGATCCTGTGCGAGATTGTCTTCGCTATAGCTCTGACTGCTAATGATGGAACACTGGCCACCTTCCTGGCGGAGTCCTTTCCGACCAACGTGCGCTACTCGGGCTTCGCCCTGTCCTTCAACGGGGCCAACGCGCTTCTTGGTGGGACGACGCCGTTCATTGTCACGTGGCTCATCAAGGTTACCGGCTCTTCCCTGGCGCCGGCGGTCTATCTCACGGCGATCGCGCTGATCGCCATGGTGGCAATCCTTCGTTCTCGTATGATTCATGGGTCGGAGCTGACTGAGGATCAGGCTCAGTCCTGAGCTCGAGTGGCTCACTGAGAGCATGTGGTGACAGGTCGAATATAGGTCGCTTCTTTACGAGGCCATTATCACCGTCTTGTTACGGGCCTCAACGCGTTATTGTCGTAAGATGATGAGCATGGCTAGTACCGACGCAGATGCTGCTGGAGAGGCGGCAAGTAGTGACGCCCCTGCACCCGCAGGCTCTCGAGCAGAATCGCGAGTGACACCGCGCGGTGAGGGCCGGCGTCAGGCCATCATCGAAGCCGCGGCCGCCATCATCCGTGAGTCGGGCCCTTCCGCAGTCAGCCATCGCAGTGTCGCCAAGCGAGCCGGGTGCTCCTTGTCCGCGACAACCTATTACTTCGACGGCTTGGAGGATCTCCTCCATCAAGCGGGGCTGGTCAACATTGGACTGTGGGCTTCCCGCGCGGAGGATGTCGCCGACCGGGTGGAGGCCTTCAAGGGTGTTCCAGACCTCTCCCAGCGGGTGCGGTTCATCCTGCAGGCAACCCTTCCCGCCCATGGCGCCTACTTCGGGCACTATCTTCAGCTCATCTCAGCCAGCCAGGCGTCTCCGGTCAAACACGCCTACCGCCAGGGACGGCAACGTCTCAATGCCGCCCTGCGTCGTGTGCTGCGCCAGCTCGACAGCCCGCTCGAGCCGGAGATGGTCATCGCCATTGTTGACGGTGCGGCCGTCACCGCCCTCAGCGAGGGGTGGAACGTCAAGTCGACCGCAGCAGGACTACTGACGGATCTCATCTCCCTGGCCCGCGGCATGCCGCCCTTCCAGGCGCCAGGTGCCACGGCGGGCTCCACTTCGACCCCTACTGCTCATACGACACTGCCCGCCACGGTCACGTCGAGTAGCTCCGCAGGCTAGGGCCCTGCCGGCTGGTCTCACTCCTCGTCAGTTCTTCCAGGCCTTCTCACCACAAACGGGTGGGATCGAGCTCAACACGCACCGGCTCCTCGCGCCGGGCAGAGCGGTCACGCAGCCTTACCCCGAGCATGGTGGCAAGTGCCTTGCCGCGTGACAGCGGAGCGCGCACCAGGGCTCTGGCCATGCCGGAGGGCACCTGACCGCGAACGGGCGGTGGGGTCACCGGACCCAGTACCTCAAAACCATCGGCTTCGGCCTGCGCCAGGAGGGTCTCCACACCGCCTACCGGGCCGTCCAGGCGTGCCACTCGCCATGCGGGTGGAAGGTGCAGGTCAGCCCGCTCCAGTAGATCTCTGCGGGCGAAGCCCGCCTGGTCCCATCTCACGAGGGCCTGCGCCGCGACCGGATCCGGGCCGCCCAGGAGAATGACGCGGGCCGACGGCGCCGCCAGCGCCACTGCATTCGACCACTGGCGCAGTGCTTCACCTCCTGCCCCCAGGTCGGGGCGTGAGGACAGTGCGCCGCCGTCGAGCAGCAGGACGGCCCGGTATCCGCCCTCGGCCACCGGCTCTGCTCCGGGTGTGGCCACGACGAGGCGTGGCGTGTTGTCAACCTGGTCCACGACGCCGTGGGCCTCCCTCGCTCCTGAGACCACCACGGGGACACCGGGAAAGGCCCGCCCCAACTCCTCCCCCGTGCGCGTGGAACCGACCGTCGCCATCCTCAGCCCATGGCCGCCGCACTCGGGACAGTCCCACTGCCCCACCGTACGAGCACACCAGCGGCAGGAGGTGCGACCTCGATGGTCCATCGCCAACGGGCCTCCGCAGACGGAACAGTGAGCAGCAGAGCGACACCGGGCACAGGCCACCAACGGCACGTACCCGGCGCGCGGCACCTGAACGAGCACTGGTCCGTCCTGCAGGGCGCGCCGCAGTGCTCGATGGGCGAGTGACGGGATGCGGGCCGCTCCGGAAGCGCCCTCCCGGTCCAGCTCAGCCGGGCCAGGAGCCGCTACGCGAGGCACCACGGCGCGCACAACGTGTCGGGAAGCCGCCAGGCTCTGACACCATCCCTGCTCGACGAGCGATTGCGCTTCCACGGAGCGAGTGAATCCTCCGATGAGCAGACCGGCTCTCTCCAACGTCGAGCGCAGGGCGAGGACCGTGCGCGTATGGCTGTAGGGGGCGTGAGGCTCCTCCAGCCGGTTGTCCCCGTCGTCCCAGATGGCCGCCAGCCCGAGTCGGTGCACCGGGGCGAAGGCCGCCGACCTGGTGCCAACAACCACCCGGGCTCGCCCCAGCAGCAGAGCCATGAACGCCCGATAACGGCGTGAGGGCCCATGCTCGGCCGAGAGCACCACCACCGGCTCCCCCTCCAGGTCGCGCCTGAGCCGGGCAGCGAGAGTCTCAGCCTGATGAGTTGTCGCCACCACGATGACGGCGCTGCGAGAGCTCGCCAAAGTAGCCTGGACGGCCCGGGCCAGGCACGCCTGCCACGGCTCAACCACCGGGGCGGGCCGACCGTCGTCGCGCGACGAACGTGCTTCGGGCGGCCGCAACTGCGCCGGCAGTGCGGACCAGACCGCGCGTGGAGCCTCACCGTGGGCCAACCGGTTCAGGTACTCCTCGCCGCCGTCGTAAGGGCGCCAGCTGGGCTCACTCGAGGACGGCGGCTCCCAGGTGGGAAGGTCGAGGGGAGCCTTGTCCCTCTCAACCTTCTCAGTCGTGGCGTGCCTGGCCGGAACCGCAAGACGGATGACGTCGGAGCGTGTCCCGCAGCAGCGGGAGGCGACGACCTCAATGAGACGACGTGAGCCCTCCGGAAGGACCGGGAGGTCGGAGACCACTCGGCGCAGAGCAGTCAGCCGGCCGATATGGGTTGTCGTGGTCCCCCGCTCCCAGATCCATCCGCGCATCTCCTGCTCGCCGAATCGAACCATGACCCGGGTGCCGGGAAGGGCCTGCTGCGCCAACGCCGCGGGCACCAGGTAGTCGAAGGTGCGGTCGAGGTGCGGCACTGGGGAGTCCAGGAGAACCCTGGCCACGGGGTCGTGGACTCCGGCCACGGTCACCGTGCGCGGACCGGGCTCCGGCAGCTCCAGCAGCTCGCCCTGCCCGCTCACCCCACGACCACGCCCGGGCCCCTCGGACTGCCCGGAGGCAGAAGCAGCGTCGTCGTAGCCGGTTGTCATACAAGCCCTCGGAAGTCTCCCGACCTGAGTACAGGGGACTCAGACAGCCTGGCGCAGCGCCTCGACGCGGTCGGTGGCCTCCCAGCTGAAGCCGGGGCGCCCGAAGTGGCCGTAGGAGCTGGTGGTACGGTAGATGGGACGCAGCAGATCGAGGTCGCGCACGATCGCGGCCGGACGGAGGTCGAAGACCTCGTTGACGGCCTTCATGATGCGCTCCTCAGAAACCGTTGCCGTCCCGAATGTCTCCACATAGACGCCCACGGGATGGGCGGAGCCAATGGCGTAGGCCACCTGAATCTCACACCGTCTGGCCAGTCCCGCTGCAACGACGTTCTTGGCGACCCAGCGCATGGCGTAGCTGGCGGAACGGTCCACCTTCGAGGGATCCTTGCCGGAGAAGGCGCCCCCGCCGTGACGGGCCATTCCGCCGTAGGTGTCGACGATGATCTTGCGTCCCGTCAGCCCCGCGTCACCTGCCGGACCGCCAATGATGAACTGTCCCGAAGGATTGATGAGGACCTCGGTGCCGGCGGTGTCGAGATCGGTGCCGGCCTCGGCCTCGGCGGCCAGCACCGGCTCGATGACCTCCGTGCGCAGAGCGTCGGTGAGCCAGGCACGAGTGCGGTCCGCATCGTGCTGAGTGGAGATGACCAAGTTGTCCAGACTCACCGGACGCTGACCGTCATAGCCGATCGTCACCTGGGTCTTGCCATCGGGGCGCAGTCCCGGGACGATGCCCTGCTTGCGCACGACGGCCAGACGCTCCGCCAGACGATGCGCCAGATGGATGGGCAGCGGCATGAGGGCCGCGGTGTCGTCACAGGCGTAGCCGAACATAAGCCCCTGGTCGCCTGCGCCCTGCAGGTCGAGAGGATCGATATCCGTGTCATCCCGGCGGGCCTCAAGCGACTTGTCGACTCCGGCTGCGATATCCGCGGACTGCTGCCCGATCGACACCGACACACCGCAGGAACGGGCGTCGAAGCAGACGTCTGAGGAGGTGTAGCCGATGGCGGAGATCTCCTGGCGAACGATCTCGGGGATCTCGACGTAGGCCCTCTCCGTGGTGACTTCGCCGGCCACGTGCACCAGGCCGGTCGTCACCATCGTCTCAACCGCGACGCGTGCGGTGGGGTCCTGCTCGAGGATGGCGTCGAGAATCGCATCTGAGACACGGTCGCAGATCTTGTCCGGGTGTCCTTCGGTGACCGACTCGGACGTGAACAGACGCAAGGAGGAACTCACCTGCCCATCGTAGTCACCGCAAGAACTGATCCGTCGTGGCGTTACCCACGAAAATGCGCAAGGCGGGCGTCAGTCCGCGTCTACCAGGTCAGCGGTCAGGGAGATGAGAAGACGGGCGACCTCCCTCTTACTGCCCTGCCCCCGTGCCACTTCCGTGCCGTGGGCGTCAAGGACGACAACGGCATTGGGAACGTCTCCGAAGCCGAGCTCCTCCCCCACCGCGTTGACCGCCAGAAGGTGAGCCCCTTTGTGGCGGGCCTTGGCCCTGCCGTGGAAGAGCACGTCACCGTTCTCGTCCCCGGTCTCGGCGGCGAATCCGACGACGATCTGGCCGGGCCGAGGCGGGTCGCTCACCAGCCCGGCCAGGATGTCCGGGTTGGTGGTGAGCTCAATGGACATGACCGGTTCGCTGAGGTGATCCGATCCGGCGGGCACCTGCTTCTTGAGCTTGCTGGCGGCCACGGTGACGGGCCGGTAGTCGGCGACAGCTGCTGCCATGATGACGGCATCGGCGTTGCGGGCGCTCTCGCGCACGGCTCGGAGCATGTCCGAGGCGGTACCGGCAGCAACAACGGTCACTTGCGCAGGCAGGGCGTTGAGCAGGTCGCAGGCCACGTGCGCCTGCACCAGCGTGACGCGGGCTCCCTGCTCGACGGCCGCCGCCGCCAGTGCGCAGCCCTGGCGCCCTGAGGAGCGATTTCCTAGGTACCTCACCGGATCGATGGGTTCGCGTGTCCCGCCGGCCGAAATGACGAGGTGCCGCCCTTCCAGCCGCTTGTCGCCCTCCCCCGAGGCGTCCTGCGCTGCCGCGCCCCCGGCGGCGGGCTGTGTCAGGACGTCCAGGGCCTGCGACACGATCAGCTCGGGATCGGGCATCCGTCCCACACCGGAGTCCTTGCCGGTCAGGCGCCCACTGTCCGGTTCGATAACCGTCAGACCGCGCTCGCGCAGCACGGCCACGTTCTCCCGGGTGGCGGGGTTGACCCACATCTGGGTGTGCATCGCCGGCGCCAGGACGATGGGGGCCTGGCAGGTCAGTATCGTCGCGGTGAGCATGTCGTCGGCCCGTCCTGCCCGCACCCGCGCCAGCAGGTCCGCCGAGGCCGGAGCGACCACGACGAGCTCGGCCCACTCGGCCACGGCCACGTGCTCAACTGCAGCCGGGTCGTCGAAGACCCCGGTGGATACCGTCCGGCCGCTGACCGCCGCAAGCGCCGGAGCACCGATGAACCTCAGCGCCGACTCGGTGGCCACCACCTTGACCTCGTGCCCGGCCTGACGCAGCAGTCGAACGACAAAGGGGGTCTTGTAGGCGGCGATCGACCCGGCCACGCCGACAACGACGCGCCGTGGCCGCTCGAGGGCGGTCACGGCGCGTTGACACACAGCAGTGTACGGCTCGTCCATGGCGAGCCCGGCTCAGAACTGGATGTCGTCGAGGCTGGTGGGAGTCTCGCCATCCTCAAGGGAGACCGGAGAATCCAGCGAGATATCACTGAACATGTCGGCCTCGGCGGCCCGACGAGCCTCCTCGGCCTCGGCGCGGCGGGCGCGGGCCACGTCCCCGGGAATGACCTCGAGCTTGTCCTCGGCGATCTCACGCAGAGCGATGCCCAAAGACTTCTCACCGACCTCGGAGTCGACCAGCGGACCGAAGAACTCGAACTGGTTGTCCTCGAGCTGCTGGGTGTAGGTGTTGATCTGGCGGGCGCGCTTGGCGGCCTCCACCACGAGCCCGTACTTGGAGTCGACCTTCTCCAGAAGGTCGTCGATCGGCGGGTTGGTGATGCCCTCGGGCTGGGGAGAGGTTCCGAGCATGTGCATGCCTCCGGTTCAATCTCGATAGTTCAGAGCCACGTTATTCTAACTGCTCAATCCCATGAGTCTCTCCAGTTCCGCGGTGGCGCTCGCCACGGTGTCATTGATGACGACGTGGTCGAACTCGCCGGCCGCGTCCAGCTCGGTGCGTGCCGTGGCCAGGCGCCGTTCCCGCTCCTGGGCATCTTCGGTACCGCGTCCGATGAGCCTGCGGACGAGCTCGTCCCAGCTCGGTGGCGCGAGGAAGACGAGGCGGGCCTCAGGCATCGCCCGGCGCACCTGTCGGGCGCCGGCCAGGTCGATCTCCAACAGCGCAGGACATCCGGCATTGAGCCGATCCTGAACCGGGCCGCGGGGGGTGCCGTAGCGATGCACGCCGTGGACCAGGGCCCACTCCAGCATCTGGCCGCTGGCGACGAGCGAGTCGAAGTCCTCGTCGCTGACGAAGTGGTAGTGCACGCCGTCGACCTCACCGGGACGAGGTTGACGGGTGGTGGCCGAGATCGAGACGAACAGGTTGGGATGGCGTCTGCGCAGCTCCGCGACAACAGTGCCCTTGCCCACCGCAGTGGGGCCGGCCAGAACGGTGAGGCGGGCGAGAGCAGGAACGGAGGGGTCTGTGGCAGCAACGTCGGTCATGGCCACATCATGGTCCATCGGGACCTGCCGGCACGACCCTGCGTCCGAGTGGACGGCCTAACCGAAGCGCTCCACCAGCGCCGCCCTCTGATTCGCCCCCAGTCCGCGCACCCGCCGGGACTCGGCAATATGCACATCGGCAAGGATGGCGTCAGCCGTTGTGGTCCCCACACGTGGCAGTGAGACGAGCAGTGCCCTGACCTTCATCTTGCCCAGGACATCATCTGTCTCTGAGGCGGTGAAGAACTCGGAGAGCTTGAGCTCCCCGCTCTTGAGCTCGGACTTGATACGGGCGCGCTGCGATCGCGCAGCAGCCGCCTTCTCCAGTGCCTGAGCCCTTTGCTCGGGTGTCAGCGTTGGAAGCGTCATGGTGTGTCTCCTCCCGGTCGTATACCAGTGACCCGCACCACGAGCATAAGTCGGGTCACGTGCACTCGCATTCGCAGGAGCCCATATTCCACAACCTACTTCGTGCTTCCACACACACCCCGAACCCGGGACGGGCTACAGCACCGTGAGGCTCAGCGAAGGGCTGTTGCAGCCTCGTAGGAAGACGCCGACGCGGCTTTTCGCAGTGCCTCAATGGAGGGGCCCGCCTTGAGAACCCCGCGTGAGGTGGAGGCCAGGACCTGACGGCGCGCCGCCCCGAAAACGGCTTCCAGCTCGGCGGGCCCTGCTCCCTGGGCACCGACCCCGGGCGCCAGCAACGGACCGTTGGCGCGCTGCAGGTCGATTCCCAGGTCGGAGACGGCCCCGCCGATGGTGGCTCCGATGACCAGCCCGATGCAGCCGAGCCGGCCCTCACCACTGGCCTGTGCGTTGGACGCGGTCACGCCCTCCACGATGCCGGCGGCCACGGCCTGGTCGCCGTTGACGGCGTGCTGGACCCCGGCTCCTTCCGGATTGGAGGTCAGGGCCAGGACGAAGACGCCCCGACCGCTGGCCTCGGCGAGGTTGAGCGCAGGAGTGAGGGACCCGTAGCCCAGGTAGGGCGAGACGGTGATGGAGTCTGCGGCCAGAGGAGCGCCGTCGGACAGGTAGGCCTGGGCGTAGCCGGCCATGGTGGAACCGATGTCCCCGCGCTTGACGTCGAGAACGGACAGGGTGCCGACGTCGCGTAGGGCCGCCAGGGTCTCCTCAAGGACCGCGATGCCTGCGCTGCCGTGACGCTCGAAGAAGGCGGACTGCGGCTTGACGGCGGCCACGTGTCCTCCGACCGCGTCAATGGTGCGCAGGGCGAAGTCCCGCAGTCCCGCGGCCGAGTCGGCCAGCCCCCAGGCCTCGAGCAGGTTCGGGTGAGGGTCGATACCGACGCACAGGGGGCCGTGGTCATCCATGGCGTCAGCCAGACGGGAGCCGAAGGGACGTCTGGTACGACTGGGCTGGTAAGAGGCTGCGGGACTCATCGAGTCTCCTTGTCTTCAACAGGGGCGACGGGGTGGGTCTCGGGGGCCGAGCCTCGTCGGGATCGGCGGGCGGCGATGTGCTCCTGGAGGCTGCGAACCTGGAAGGGACCGCGCAGCTGGGCCTCGAGGGCCTGGACCGCCGCCTGGAGCTGTTGGACGGTGGTGATGATGGGACGGTCGGCGCCGGTGGTGGCCGCGCGGATGGAGTACCCGTCGGCACGGGCTCCCTGGCCCTTGGGAGTGTTGACAACCATGTCGATGGCTCCGGACTCGATGAGTCCGGCGATCGTCTGCTCGCCGTGGGCACCAACCCCCTGACTGATCTTGCGTACCGCCATGGCGTCAATCCCGTTGCGGCGCAGTACCTGTGCGGTCCCGGTGGTGGCCAGGACCGTGAAGCCCAGCTCTGCGAGCCGGGCCACCGGCAGGATGATGGCTCGCTTGTCCCTGTCGGCTACCGAGACGAACAGCGTGCCCTCTCCTGGTAGGCCACCGTAGGCACCGGCCTGGGACTTGGCGAAGGCTCGGGGGAAGTCGACGTCGTAGCCCATGACCTCTCCGGTGGAACGCATCTCCGGTCCCAGGATCGTGTCGACCACGCGCCCCTCGGTGGTGCGGAATCGTTTGAAGGGTAGGACCGCCTCCTTGACGGCGATCGGGTCATCGGGATCGGTGACGGCGGCGTCGGCCTCGGGCAGGTGGCCGGAGCGCCTGAGCGAGGCGATCGTCTCCCCGGTCATGATGAGGGCCGCCGCTTTGGCGAGCTGCACGCCGGATGCCTTCGAGACGAAGGGGACTGTGCGCGATGCCCTGGGGTTGGCCTCGATGACGTAGAGAACATCGGAGACCAGGGCGAACTGGATGTTGAGCAGCCCTCGCACGCCCACCCCTCTGGCGATCGCCTCAGTGGAGCGTCGGATGCGAGCGATCTCCGTGTCGGACAGGGTCATGGGCGGCATGACGCAGGCGGAGTCACCGGAGTGGATACCGGCCTCCTCGATGTGCTCCATGACCCCGCCGAGGAACAGCTCGCTGCCGTCGTACAGGGCGTCGACATCGATCTCGATGGCGTCGTCGAGAAAACGGTCGATGAGCAGCGGCCCGGTCCCATAGACGCCTCCTGGCTCAAGACCGGCGCGCTGGAGATAGTCGTCGAGTCCCTGGGCGTCGTAGACGATCTCCATACCGCGGCCGCCGAGCACGTAGCTGGGGCGCACCAGGACCGGATAGCCAATGCCCTGGGCGACCGAGCGCGCCTGCTCGTCACTCAGAGCGGTGCCGTGCGCCGGTGCGGGCAGGTCGGCGCGCTGCAGAACGACGCCGAAGGCCTCGCGGTCCTCGGCGGCGTCGATCGCCTCAGGGCTTGTCCCCAGAATCGGCACCCCGGCCTCGGCCAGCCTGGCCGCCAGAGACAGCGGTGTCTGGCCACCGAGCTGGACAATGACACCGGCCACGGGGCCGGCCGCCAGCTCAGCCTCGTAGATCTCGATGACGTCCTCGAAGGTCAGGGGCTCGAAGTAGAGCCGGTCGGAGATGTCATAGTCGGTGGAGACGGTCTCGGGGTTGCAGTTGACCATGACGGTCTCGTAGCGATCGGACAGCGCCATCGCGGCGTGAACACAGGAGTAGTCGAACTCGATGCCCTGGCCGATCCGGTTGGGTCCCGAGCCCAGGATGATGACGGCCTCACGCTCACGGGATGCCACCTCGGTCTCCAGGTCATAGCTGGAGTAGAGGTAGGGGGTGCGTGAGGCGAACTCGGCGGCGCAGGTGTCCACGGTCTTGTAGACGGGCCGCAGGCCGAAGGCATGGCGGACCTCTCGTACCGTGTCCTCGCTGATGCCGCGCAGGGCGGCGACCTGGACGTCGGAGAAGCCGTGGCGCTTGGCCCGGGCCAGGACTTCCGGAGTGAGCGCCGATGCGCCCTTGACCTCCTGGGCCACCTCCTCAAGAAGCAGCATCTGGTCCAGGAACCAGGGGTCGATGCGGGTGGCCTCGTGAAGCTGAGCAATCGTGGCTCCGCCGCGTACGGCCTGCTGGAGGTCAACCAGCCGGTGCTCGGTGGGCACGGTGATGGACTCCAGCAGCTCGGCGGTCTGCTGCTGGTTGGGGGCCGGTCCGTCCCAGTGGAAGACGGTTCCCTTCTTGTCCAGGGAGCGCAAGGCCTTCTGGAGGGCCTCGGTGTAGGAGCGGCCGATCGCCATGGCCTCGCCCACCGACTTCATGGTGGTGGTGAGCCTGGGGTCGGCGCCCCGGAACTTCTCGAAGGCGAAGCGCGGGACCTTGACGACCACGTAGTCCAGGGTCGGCTCGAAGGAGGCCGGGGTGGAGCCGGTGATGTCGTTGGGGATCTCGTCGAGCGTGTACCCCACGGCCAGACGTGCGGCGATCTTGGCGATCGGGAAGCCGGTGGCCTTGGATGCCAGGGCTGAGGACCTCGAGACGCGCGGGTTCATCTCGATGACGATGATCCTGCCGGTGGCCGGGTCGACGGCGAACTGGATGTTGCAGCCGCCGGTATCGACCCCGACCTCCCGGATGACGGCGATGCCGATGTCCCGCAGCCGCTGAAGCTCGCGGTCGGTGAGGGTCAGGGCGGGGGCCACGGTGATGGAGTCGCCGGTGTGCACTCCCACGGGGTCAACGTTCTCGATGGAGCACACGACCACCACGTTGTCGGCGGTGTCGCGCATGAGCTCGAGCTCGTACTCCTTCCAGCCGATGATCGACTCCTCCAGGAGGACCTCGGTGGTACGGGAGGCCGCCAGACCTGCCCCGGCGATGCGATGCAGGTCCGCGTCATTGAAGGCGACGCCGCTGCCCAGGCCGCCCATTGTGAAGGAGGGGCGCACGACGACCGGGTAGCCGCCCAGGGCTTCGACCCCCGCGCGGCACTCATCCATGGTGTGGGCGATGACGCTGCGGGCGACCTCGGCGCCGCAGCGCTCGACGACGTCCTTGAACTCGTCACGGTCCTCCCCGGCGTTGATGGCCGCGGCGGAGGCGCCGATGAGCTCGACGTCGTACTCATCGAGCACGCCACGCTCGACCAGGCTCATGGCGGCGTTGAGGGCGGTCTGCCCGCCCAGGGTGGGCAGGAGGGCGTCGGGACGTTCCTTGGCGATGATGGTGGTCAGCACCTCGGGGGTGATCGGCTCGATGTAGGTGGCGTCGGCGACGTCGGGGTCGGTCATGATCGTGGCCGGGTTGGAGTTGACCAGGATGACGCGGATTCCCTCGGCGCGCAGGACGCGGCAGGCCTGGGTGCCGGAGTAATCGAACTCGCAGGCCTGCCCGATGACGATGGGTCCCGATCCGATGACCAGGACGGAGGTGATATCAGGACGAGCAGGCATGTCAGTTCTTGTCCTCGCGGTCCTGGCCCCGGCGGTGCTCCCGCATGAGGCGGATGAATTGGTCGAAGAGGTGCTCGGCATCGTGGGGGCCGGCAGCGGCCTCGGGGTGGTACTGGACGGAGAAGGCCGGCAGGTCCAGCGCCCGTAGCCCCTCGACGACGCCGTCGTTGAGTCCCAGGTGGGAGACCTCCACCCGACCGTAGCGGCCGTTGTCGAAGGGAGCTATGGAGGGCTCGTCGACGGGTGCGTCGACGGCGAAGCCATGGTTGTGGGCCGTGATCTCCACCTTGCCGGTGGCGCGGTCGACAACGGGCTGGTTGACACCACGGTGCCCGTAGGCGAGCTTGTAGGTGCCGTAGCCCAGGGCACGTCCCAGGAGCTGGTTGCCCAGGCAGATGCCGAAGAAGGGGATGCGCGCGTCGAGTACGCCGCGCAGGAGACTGATCTCGGCGTCGGCACTTCCCGGGTCTCCGGGGCCGTTGGAGAACAGGACACCATCAGGCTTGAGGGCGAGGAGCTCGGAGAGAGTCGTGGACTGAGGCAGGACGTGGACACGTACGCCGCGCTCAGCGAACTGCCACGGGGTGCGGGACTTGATGCCCAGGTCGATGGCGGCCAGCACCGCGACCGGCTTGTGCCCCTCGGCCGGTCCGGTGGGCTCGACGACGTAGCCGGAGGGAGTGGTCACCTCGGCGGCCAGGGCACGGCCGCTCATGGGCGGCTCACTGCGCACGGCCTCCAGGCAGATGTCGATGCAGGCCTGACTGGGGCCACCGGGGTCGGTAGCGCCGGACGGCAGGGCCTGACCGGAGAAGATGCCGCCGCGCATGGCGCCTGCCTCACGCAGATGCCGGGTCAGGGCCCGGGTGTCGACCTCGCAGAGGCCGACAATACCGGCGTCACGCAGGTCGTCCTCCAGCTCACGACGGGAGCGCCAGCTGGAAGCTCGTCGAGCAGGTTCGCGTACGACGTAGCCGGCCACCCAGATACGGTCCGACTCGGCATCCTCGTCGTTGACCCCGGTGTTACCGATGTGTGGCGCGGTCTGCACCACAATCTGGCGGTGGTAGGAGGGGTCGGTGAGTGTTTCCTGGTACCCCGTCATCCCGGTGGAGAAGACGATCTCTCCGATGGTGCGCCCTTGAGCCCCGTAGCTGCGGCCCCGCAGGGCCCAGCCGTCCTCCAGCACGAGGAGGGCGGCTGGGCGGTGACCCGACTCAGACATGAGCTGAACCGACCGGAGCCTCAACGGGAGCCCCGTCCAGGACGGTGGGGCGGCCGTGAAGGAAGGTGGCCATGACCTGTCCCGGGAGCTCCATGCCCGCGTAGGGGATGTTGGTGGAGCTGGTCCACTGGGCGGAGGCGTCGACAGTGCGGCGCACCTCGGGGTCCACCACCGTGATGTTGGCCGGGGCCCCGACCTCGAGCTCGCAACCCTGGTCGCTCAGACGGCCGATGCGGGCTGGGGTCGAGGACATGGCCCGGGCGATGTCGCGCCAGGTCATGCGACCGGTGCTGACCATCGTCTCGATCAGGACGCTCAGAGCCGTCTCCAGGCCCGTCATGCCGAAGGCACCGGCCTGCCACTCGCAGTCCTTGTCCTCCAGCGGGTGCGGGGCGTGGTCCGTACCGACGACGTCGATGGTGCCATCGGCCAGGGCCTCGCGAACCGCCTCGACGTCCTCGGCAGTGCGCAGCGGGGGGTTGACCTTGTACAGCGGGGAGTAGGTGCGGGCCATCTCGTCGGTCAGCAGGAGGTGGTGCGGTGTGACCTCGGCGGTGACATTGATGCCGCGGGACTTGGCCCAGCGGATGATGCCGACGCTGCCCGCGGTGGACAGGTGGCACACGTGCAGGCGCGAGCCCACGTGCTCGGCCAGCAGGACGTCGCGGGCAATGATCGACTCCTCGGCCACCGCCGGCCAGCCGCGCAGGCCCAGCTCGGCGGAGACGACGCCCTCATGCATCTGGGACCCCTCGGTGAGGCGGGGGTCCTGAGCGTGCTGGGCGATGACGCCGTCGAAGGACTTGACGTACTCCAGGGCCCGGCGCATGAGGACGGGGTCGGAGACGCACTTGCCGTCGTCGGAGAAGACGCGTACTCGGGCGGCGGAGGTCGCCATGGCGCCCATGTCGGACAGGTGCTCGCCGGCCAGTCCCGCTGAGACCGCACCCACCGGCTGGACGTCCACCCAGCCGGCCTCACGGCCCAGGCGCAGCACCTGCTCCACGACACCGGCGCTGTCCTGGACGGGCGTGGTGTTGGCCATCGCGAAGACGGCGGTGTAGCCGCCGACGGCTGCGGCACGGGTGCCGGAGTAGATGGTCTCGGCGGACTCTCCTCCGGGTTCGCGCAAGTGAGTGTGGATATCGACGAGCCCGGGCAGGGCGATGAGCCCGTCCAGGTCATGGCGCTGGACATCGGCCGGGGCCTTCGCCGCCGCGTCAGGACCGATGGCGGTGATGGTGCCGTCGGTGATGAGAATGTCAGTGGGGTCCTCGCCGTAGGGGCGGACACCGGTCAGGAGGTGGGAGGTCACAGCTGGTTCCCTTCGTCAGCGAGGAGGAGGTAGAGAGCGGCCATACGAACGGAGACTCCGTTGCCGACCTGCTCGATGATGCGCGAGCGGGGGTCGTCGGCGGCCTCGGCGGTGATCTCGAGGCCGCGGTTCATGGGGCCGGGGTGCATGACGATCGCGTGCTCCGGCATGGCCCGGCGACGGGCGGAGGTGAGGCCGTAGACGCTGGAGTACTCAGCAGGACTCGGGAAGAAGCCTCCTCCGGCGGCACTCATGCGCTCGCGCTGGATGCGCAGCATCATGACGGCGTCGGGCCGAATCTCCTCGATCGCCTCATCGAGGTTGTAGGAGACCTCGCAGGGCCAGTCGTCCATGCCCACGGGCAGCAGCGTGGGAGGCGCCACGAGCGTGACCTTGGCGCCGAGCGCCGTCATGAGGTCCACGTTGGAACGGGCCACCCGGGAGTGCAGGACGTCACCGACGATGATGAGGCGGGCGCCCTCCAGGTCGCGCCCCTGCGGGCAGGGGCTGCCGTCCGCTGTGGCGGGCGCTCCGGGGACGTACCAGCGCCGCAGCGTCATGGCGTCCAGGAGGGCCTGGGTGGGGTGCTGATGGGTGCCGTCACCTGCGTTGAGGACCGGCACGTTGATCCAGCCGGCGTGGGCCAGCAGGTGCGCAGCGCCGCAGGCGGAGTGGCGCACGACGACGGCGTCCGCCCCCATGGCCATGATCGTCTGGGCGGTGTCCTTGAGGGACTCGCCCTTGGACAGTGAGGAGCCCTTGGCCGAGAAGTTGATGACGTCGGCGCTCAGACGCTTGGCGGCAGCCTCGAAGGAGAGCCTGGTTCGGGTGGAGTCCTCGAAGAAGAGGTTCACCACGGTCTTGCCGCGCAGCGTCGGGAGCTTCTTGACCGCATGACGCTGGGTGGCGGCCATCGCCTCGGCGGTGTCCAGGACCATGACCGCCTCGTCGTGGGTCAGGTCCTTGGCGGAGAGCAGGTGCTTCATCGGGTGGCCTCCTGGTTGCTGCGCTCGCTCGAACGCTCAGTGGGGACGTCTGCGGGGACGATGGTGACGGCGTCGGTGGAGGCGCCGAGCTCGGTCAGGGAGACCACGACCTTCTCGGTGCGGGAGGTCGGCAAGTTCTTACCCACGTAGTCGGCTCGGATAGGTAGCTCCCGGTGGCCGCGGTCCACGAGCGTGGCCAGCTGCACGGCCCGGGGGCGGCCGACGGCGCCCAGGGCGTCGAGGGCGGCTCGGATGGTGCGCCCGGAGTAGAGGACGTCGTCGACGAGGATGACGACCTTGCCGTCAATGCCGCCCTGGGGGATCTCAGTGGGACGGGGAACTCGGATGGGGTGGCGTCCCAGGTCATCGCGGTACATGGTGATGTCCAAGGTGCCGACCGGGACCTTGGCGGCGGCCTGCGCCTGCCCCGCCTGCTCGGACCACTGCGTGCCTTCGCCCGAGGCGACGGCGAGTGCGTCGACGAGTCTGTGCGCGAGTGGTGCTCCCCCGCTGGGGATCCCGAGGACGACGATGTCCTGAGTCCCGTGGTTGCGCTCCAAGATCTCGTGCGCGATACGGAACAGGGAGCGGGCTATATCGGGAGGTCCGAGGATCTCCTTGCCCTGGATCGGTGCGCTCAAGGCGCCTGACAAACTTTCGGCCATTTCAGGCCTCCTTCCCCGCCTCTCTGGACGGACTTAAAGGATGTTGGTCACTACCGAGTGTACGTCACCTCCGGCGGGTTGTGCTCGCCCACACAGCACGACCTTCGGAGACGAAGGTCACGCCAACGGCTGCTAAACGGCTCAGCACCTGACGACAGTCGCAGCAGGACGTGTTTCGCGTCTACAAATCGTCCGTAACAATGTTTAGTCTTAGCCCAATGCTCAGGCGTCGTCAGACGCTGACTGCGAGATCGTCACAACATGTCGAGAGCTTGAGAAGTGAGTGCCGGATCCATCTGAGCCCGATTGAGAGCTGAACGATGTCGCAGAGCAGGCAAGATCCGGTGTTGCTGCTGCGTCAGCGACTTCTTCTCAAGCAAGGAATGCCCTCATGACACTCCCTACTCGACGTCTGATCATCACCGGCCTCAGTGCCGGGGCAGGACTGGCCGCCGCCGGTCTCGCCTCCCCCTCGCCGGCAGCGGCGGCGGAGTCCTCCTACGACTTCAGCAGCGTCATCTTCAATGAGCAGTTCTCTGACGGGACGGATTTCTCCCCGTCACGGTGGCGGGACAACCGCTCGGAGCCCGAGTCCTGCGCCAGCTACGACTGGGGGGTGTTCACGCATGACACCCACAGCGTCAGCAACGGTGTCGGGCACGTCCTGTGGCGCAAGCGCGCCACTCCCCTCAAGGGTTTCCAGAACCGCTTCGACAAGGAGCCGACCCTGCGCTACGTCAACCAAGCCTTTGTCACCACGCAGGGGCTGTTCTCCTTCGTCTATGGCTTCTTGGAGGTCAGGGCGCGTTTCCCCCAGTCGGCTGAGGGTCTCTTCGCCGGCATCTGGTTGCGGGCGGACGACGACGACAACGGCGGCGAGATCGATGTCGTGGAGACCTACGGTGGCGGCAGTGCCACCGGCATCGCCGAGTCGACTGTGCACTACGGCCAGGCGGGGGGCAAAGGAAGCAACCTGGGGGTCTCGCCGCGGCCTGATCTCACCCAGTGGCACACCTACGGGATGCAGAAGACCCCCGAGAGCATTCTCTTCCTCTTCGACGGTCAGCCCTACCACGAGGTCTCGCGTTCGGCATCGCAGAAGGACTTCGATGAGTGCTTCGGTGACGACGCCGCTTACCACATCTGCCTGACCACGCACAGCGGAAGCATCCACCGGGGGCGTCTCAAGCACGAGGGCTTCACGCAGGCCCAGGTGGATATTGACTACATCGTCGTACGGGCCCATGGATGACTAGCTGATGCGGCGCTCCTCAGCCTGCGCTCCGGCCTCTTCGCCAGGACGCGTTGGCGCGGGCTGAGGGGATTGCGCCGGCGCCCGAGTTCTCATCGACGCCAGGAACAGCTCATGCGGGCTGCGTTCCCGGGGCCTGAGACGCTCTGACCGCCGGGTCCAGCGCCTTGCTCATACGGAGAAGAAACACGAGCCCCACTGCGATCAGAACCTCCACCAGGTCGCAGACGACAAGCAGTGGTTCAAGCAGTGGTTCAAGAGTGGAGCCGGACAAGGCCGTCAAAGGCCAAACGACACAAATGATGAAGATGGGAAGTCCCGCCACGACACTCGCGGCCAGCAGAGCCGACGTTGGCATCTTGGCCTCGACCCATCCATCAGGCTGAACCTGAGGCGTCCGGGAATGTGCCCGAATACAAGCGATGAGAGCAAGGATGAACGTAGCAACCCAAACAATACCAACGATATACGGGGTGACGAGCACAACGAAAAGGGCAAAGAATCCGAACGGTAGGTCGTACTCCCCGTGGGTGATGAGCAAGGCGAGAAAGGTGGTGGTAAAGATCATCTGGATGATCATGGTGATGAGCCCGATGATGCCGCCGGCGACCGAGACCTTGCGGGTCGCGGAGCGCTTGCGCTGAACCATCGTCAGGACCGGGTCATTCCAGCCGAAGCCAGGAACAGGAGTCGGCCCCACCGTGGGGTTGTATCGGCCGTAAGGAACAGGCGTAGGGGCGTTCCGTGGGTGGCCGGCGCCCTGGATATGGGGGTCGTTGTTGGGATTCTGGGGAGGTAGGTGACTCACGGGGTACTCCAGCGTTGGCAGAGTGGGCGGCCTTAGCCTAGACCAACCGTGTCCGATGGGCGCAGCTCGCGGCATAGGGAGCCCGCCCCATGCCGCGCGCCCGCTTGCTCCCTGACCCAGCGCCCAGCATCCCGCGTTGATCGGCGTCGAAAAGCAACTCGACAGTACGTCAGCACCCGAGTTCTCATCGGCGCCAGGAACAGATCATGCGGACTGCATTCCCGGGGCCTGAGACGCTCTGACCGCCGGGTCCAGCGCCTTACTCATACGGAGCAGAAAGACGAACCCCACCGCAATCAGGAGCTGAGTCAGGCCGAAGAACATGAGCAGTGGCTCCAGGAAGCTATCGATGAACTCAGCAGTGCTGCCACGTGAGGGCCCCTCGTTGAATATCACGTACATGATGAGGGTGGGTAGTCCTGCCACGATGCTCGTGACCAGCAGAGCCAGCGTTGGCGTCTTGGCCTGGGCCCATCCATCTGGCTGAACCTGAGGCATGCGGGAACGGGCCTGAACACAGGCGACGAGAGCCAGGATAAAGGTGGTGACCCATCCAAGGCCGACGGCCATCGGGGCGAGCACCACGATGAGCAAGGACACGAACAGCAAGAACTCGCTCTGCTGCCCCACGTACCCGATGGCGAGGAATATGGTGACGATGATGATCATCTGAATCATCATGGTAATGACCCCAATGATGCTGCTTGAGAGCGAGACCGTGCGAGTCGCGGAGCGCTTGCGCTCGCATGTGCCGACCGGGTCGTTCCAGGCGAATCCGAGAACCGGGGTCAGTCCCATCGGGGGGTAGGGGCCGTAAGAAACAGGCATGGGTCCGTTCCACGGATAACCTCCGGGCGCTGCTGAGGACGGCGGGAGGCCTCCGAGGGGATAGGGCCCGGTGGGGTAGGCCATTCCCGATCCCGCCCAGGGGTAGACGGCCCCGTGGGGGCCGGCCAGTACGGCTACAGGGTTGTCGATGCCGCGTGCCCCGTCCAGCGGTGCGCCGGTGCCCTTGATGTAGGGGTAGTCGTCGGGATCCTGAGGAGGTAACTGACTCACGGGGTACTCCAACATCGGCAGAGGGGGCGGCCTCAGCCTAGGCCACCGGTGCCGGACGGGCGCAGCTCACGGCATAGGGAATCCTCCCCATGCCGTGAGCCCCTCGCCCCATGCCTCAGCGCAACGTGTCCGCGAGGTCGCCGATACGCCCCAGAAGTCCTCCGAGGTACCTGGGGGACTCGTCGGTGGACAGCATCCGACTCAGCGTCATGGCCTCATCCACGGCGACTGGCGCATCCACCTCGTCGTTGTAGACGATCTCCCAGGTGGCGACTCGCGCAATGGCGCGGTCGACGGCCGGCATGCGCCCCAGGGTCCATCCCTGGGCGTAGGTCTGGATCGTCTCGTCGACGTCGCCCAGGTGGTCGCACACGCCGTTGAGGATCTCCCGGGTGTAGGCAGGGGCCTCGGTGTGGTTGGCCGAGCTGACGGCGCGCAGCTGCGCGAAGGAGCGCAGCTCCTCAGTGCCCTCGGAGCTCAGCATCCCGCGCTGATCGGCCTCGAAGAGGATCTCGATGGCACGCCGGCGCGCCTTGGTGCGGGCAGTGACCGGGTGGCGCGACGCGGGGCTCGAGTGGGTCGAGCCCTCCTCGGGATGCTCGGTCATCAGTCGTTGACGCGGGAGATGTAGGAGCCGGAGCGGGTGTCCACCTTGACCTTGTCACCGGTGTTGAGGAACAGGGGGACCTGGATCTCAGCACCGGTCTCGACCGTGGCGGGCTTGGTGCCGGCGCTGGAGCGGTCGCCCTGGAGGCCCGGCTCGGTGTGGGAGATCGTCAGGACCACGGAGGCCGGCAGCTCGACGAACAGGACCGAGTCCTCGTGGAAGGCCACGATGACCTCCTGGTTCTCCAGCATGAAGGTGGCGGCGTCGCCGACGGTGGCCGAGGGGACGGAGGTCTGCTCGTAGGACTTGACGTCCATGAAGACGTAGTCGTCGCCGTCCTTGTAGAGGTACTGCATGTCGCGCCGGTCGACGGTGGCCGTCTCGACCTTGAGGCCGGCGTTGAAGGTCTTGTCAACGGTCTTGCCGGACAGGACGTTCTTGATCTTGGTGCGCACGAAGGCGGGGCCCTTGCCGGGCTTGACGTGCTGGAACTCCACTACCTGCCACAGCTGGCCCTCGAGGTTGAGCACCATGCCGTTCTTCAGGTCGTTCGTCGTGGCCACGAGGGTTTCCTCACTGTTGCATTGCATCTGGGACGCGCTGATCCTACCGCGAGGCACCGCGCTCACCCCGTGACGGGCGTGTCGCACCGATCACGAGTGGTGGGACAATTCGGCGGCGACGGCGCTCATCACCTTCTGACCGGCCTCGTCGGGGGTCGTTGCGGTGGTGTCGATGATGATGTCGGCCAGGTCCCGGCACTGGGCCTGACGCGCGTGGAGCATCTGGACGAACTGGTGGTGGATGGTCCCCAGGGCCACTGACCGCGGCGCGTCGAGGCCGTTGCGGGTGGCCAGGGTTCGGGTGGCGCAGGTCAGGGCCACGACGTGGTGAGTACCGCGGTTGACGAGTCTGAGACGTTCCAGGCCCTGACGTACTCCCCTGGCCTCCAGGCAGCCCGATCCCAGGGCGACGACGACGCTCTCACTCACGGCGCGCTCTAGGACCCTGGCAGCGGTGTCGGCCTCGACGCGACGGTACTCGGTCTCCGGCACCGCGACGAGCGCCAGGTCGGGGCGGGTGCCCAGCTCGTCGGCAACGAGCCGGCCCAGATCGAGCACGGGCAGGCCCCGGGCACTCCCGATGGCACGGGCCACGCTGGAGCAGCCGGCCCCCGCAGGGCCGATGAGGATGAAGGCACCCGGTGCCGTGGCGCTCAACCGCGGTGTCCTTCTGCCTGGCGGGGCCCACCTGTGACGGCCTCGTGAGCCGACAGGAGAACGCTCTCCGCGGGCGCCTGTACTCGCACGGGCCTGGCGATGTCGTCGAGCAGGACGAGTCGCAGTCGGCCGCCGCGCACCTTCTTGTCGCTCATCATGGCCTCCCTGAGCTCCTCCCAGCGCCCCTTCCCCTCGGGGAAGCGGGTCGGCAGGCCGACCGCCTCGAGGCTCTGTCGGTGCAGGGCGAGTGCGTCACTGCTCAGAGTGCCGTTGCGGTGAGCGATCTCAGCGGCGAAGACGCAGCCGACGGCCACCGCCTCTCCGTGACGCCAGGAGTACCCGGTGACCTTCTCGATCGCGTGGGCGTAGGTGTGCCCGTAGTTGAGGACCTCCCGCAGGCCGGACTCGGTGAGATCCTCCCCCACGACGGTGGCCTTGACCGCGACGGAGCGGGCGACCAGGTCGGCCAGCACCGGCGAGTCCCAGGCCAGGCAGTCGGCGGGATCGGCCAGCACCCGGTCGAGGATGACGGAGTCGGCTATCAGGCCGCACTTGATGACCTCGCCGAGTCCGGCCCGCAGCTCGGCGGCGGGAAGCGTGGAGAGCGTCTCGAGGTCGGCGATGACCGCGGCCGGCGGGTGGAAGGCACCCACCAGGTTCTTGCCTGCGGGCGTGTCGATACCCGTCTTGCCTCCGACGGCGGCGTCCACCATGGCCAGCAGCGTGGTGGGCACCTGCACCACGGGAACACCTCGCAGCCAGGTCGCGGCTGCGAAACCGGCCAGGTCCGTCGTCGCCCCGCCACCGAGACCGACGACGAGCCCGTCACGGCCCAGGCGGAAGGAGCCGAGCCGCTCCCACAGGTACTCCAGGACGCGCGCCTTCTTGGCCGCCTCGCCGTCGGGAACCTCCAGGCGCAGGACGCGCAGGCCCTCAGCGGTCAGCGCCGCCTCGGCCGCGGCGGCGCGGTCGGCCAGCGCCTTGGCGTGGATGATGGCGACGCCTCCCGCGCCCGCTCCGGGGGTGTCCTGGATGATGCGGGGCAGCTCGGCCAGGAGCCCGTGGCCGATGAGCACGTCGTAGGGGCTCTCGCCGGCGACAGTGACCCTCCGCGTGCCGCTGCTCACCTTCGTGGTTGACACGGGCCGGACACGGGCGCGCCGGCGTGAGCCGCTGGCCCCGTCCGGGGCGGTGGCGCAGTCCGCCTGTCCTTCGGCCATGGGTGCCAGGACACTGACCGCCTGTGCGGTCTGGACGCCCAGGGCCACCAGGATGAGCGCGGCGACCTGCTGGGGGCTGAGCCCGTCGGTGGGCACAGTGAGCGTGGCGACCTCGGAGTACAGCGGTGAGCGCTGAGCATGGAGGGCCTCCATGCGCGCCAGGACGCCCGCGTGCTCACCGTGCTCCTCGCAGCGCTCCTGGGCGGCACGGGCCTGGTCGGAGTCCGCGTCCGGGGCCATCACAGGGCGCCCGGTCCCGTCACCCACGTGCTTAGCGGCGGTGCTCGGGGAGGTGGACAGGTAGATGACGGTGTGACCGCGCAGCAGGTCTCGGTTCTCGGGACGCAGAACCGCTCCCCCACCCAGGGCGATCACGCCTTGAGCTGCCGCCGGGGAGTCCAGGACTGCCCGCATGGCCCGGTGCTCGCGGTCGCGGAAGCACTCCTCCCCCTCGGAGGCGAAAATCTCGGGAATCGTCATGCGGGCGCGCCTGCGGATCTCGGCGTCGGTGTCGGTGACCTGGACGCCCAGGGCCTGAGCCAGGAGCCTGGCCTGAGTGGTCTTGCCCGCACCGGGCAGCCCCACCAGAACCAGGGGCAGCTGGTCGTCGCGCAGAGCGATGGTCGGAACACGCTTCCAGGTCATGATCGTGACTCCCTCTCCGTTGAGATCGCTGTGGGTGGTACCAGTATCGCCCGGGCGTAGCGACTTACCACGAGATTCACCGCTCGGTTCGCCACTGCGTCCGTTCAGCGATGCGGCTCAGGTAGGAACGCAGGTTGCGTCGGGCCTCATCGGCCGAGTCGCCTCCGGTCTTGTCCAGTAAAAGGTCGGCCAGGACCAGGGCGGTCATGGCCTGAGCGATGACCGCTCCGGGGACGACGGCGCACACGTCGGAGCGCTGGTGGAGCCCGGTGGCGGCCTCGCCCGTGGCCAGGTCGACGGTGCGTAGGGCCCTGGGCACCGTGGAGATCGGCTTGAAGGCGGCCCGTACCCGCACATCGGAGCCGTTGGAGGTGCCGCCCTCGATACCGCCGGCGCGGTTGGTGGGCCGGGTGAGCGTTCCGCAATCCACTGAGACGATCTCGTCGTGGGCCACCGAGCCCCGCCGAGCCGCCTCGGCGAAGCCGTCGCCGATCTCCACGCCCTTGACGGCCTGGATCCCCATGAGCGCGGCCGCCAGGCGCGCGTCCAGGCGGCGGTCAGCGCTGACGTGAGTACCCAGTCCCACCGGGACACCGGTGGCGATAACCTCGACGACGCCCCCGAGCGTGTCACCGTCCTTCCTGGTGGCGTCGATCTCGGCGACCATGGCGGCACTGGTGGCGGGATCCGTGCAGCGCACGGGGTCGGCGTCCAGGCGCACGGTGTCCTCAGCACTCGGTGGGCGTACGTCGTCGGGCAGGGCGACTGATCCGATCCGCACGACGTGGCTGACCAGCCTGATACCGGCGATCTGCCCCAGAAGGGCCTCGGCCACGGCCCCCAGCGCCACGCGGGCGGCGGTCTCGCGGGCTGAGGCCCGTTCCAGGACCGGGCGGGCCTCTGGCAGGTCGTACTTGAGCATCCCCGGCAGGTCCGCGTGCCCGGGCCTGGGGCGGGTCAGCGGGCGGTTACGGGCGATCTCGCGCTCGTCACCGGTCCCGGCGTCGATGAGCAGCTCTTGGGGGTCCACGGGGTCGGCGCTCATGACCGTGGACCACTTGGGCCACTCGGAGTTGCCGATCTGCAGGGCTACAGGGCTGCCGATGGTGCTCCCGTGGCGGATGCCGCCCAGAACCCGCAGCTCGTCGCGCTCGAAGGCCTGGCGAGCGCCGCGCCCGTACCCCAGGCGACGCCGGGCCAGTGCCGCCCGGATGTCCTCACTGGTGATCCGGACTCCCGCGGGCACGCCTTCCAGCACCGCGGTCAGAGCCTCGCCGTGGGACTCCCCGGCCGTCATCCATCGAAGCATGGGGTAGATACTCTCACACGTCGATGCCGCCGGCGTCACCCGTCCTGAATCGTCGCTGTAGCGAGGATCAGCTTGAGGTCTCCGAGGAAACTGCGGTAGGGGCGCACGGCGGGGCCAGGGCCGCCAGGAGCGCGGTGCGCATGAGTTCGATATCGGGCTGCTGCCCGGTCATGAGCTGCACCTGGGGCACGGCCTGGTGCAGGAGCATAAGCCAGCCCGGGGCAAGGGCTCCCCGGGCGTGCGCCCAAGCACTGGCGACGGCGGTGGGCCAGGGGGCGTAGACGACGTCGAGCATGACGGCTCCTGCCCGGGTGCCGTCAGCCTGCTCCAGGGCCTTGCTCAGCGGGCCCGCCAGCGGGTCGGCCGCATGTGCCGGCAGGGTTGAGATGACGACGTCGGCTGCGGCCAGGCGTCGGGCCGCCTCGGTGTTGGAGGCGGCGTCGGTCGGTTTCCAGGTGAGGGGCTCGATATCCAGCCCCATGCGGTGGGCGGCGCTGAGTGCGCGTCCGGGGCCGGCGTGCCGTCGAGCCACGACGGTGATCCGGCCGGCCCGGAGCTCTCCGAGTGCCGCGAGGGCGGAGCAGGCGGTGGCGCCCGAGCCGAGCACCACGGCCTGCTCGACCCGGAGGTGGCCATCCGGGGAACCTGGTGTCTGTGTACGGGCGGTCTCCCGCAGTGCGCCGACGATGCCTGCGACGTCGGTGTTGAAGCCGGTCAGGAGCGCGCCTCCTGCCCCACTGCGCTGCGCCACCACGGTGTTGACGGCACCGACGGCCTCGGCGAGGGGGTCGATGACGTCCAGGTGCGCCAGGAGCGTCTGCTTGTGGGGCATGGTGACGCTCAGGCCCGCCCAGGCGGGCCCAGCCTGAACCGGAGCGGCCAGCTCGGCGAGCAGCCCGGGCAGTTGCGGAGGCGCAGTCTCGAGCCGCTCGTAGGACCAGTCCTCCAGCCCCAGCCCAGCATAGGCGGCCAGGTGCAGCACGGGTGACAGCGAGTGGCTCACCGGCCGACCGATGACGGCGGCGCGGTGGCGTATCACAGGCCGACCTCCTCAGCCATTCTTCTTGCTCTCGTTGCCCTCGCAGACATCCTTGTTCTTGTTGCAGTAGTCGGAGAGCTTCTTGGTGTTGGTCTTCTGCTCCTCATTGGTGGAGGCGAACAGGGTCTCGCCGGTCTTGAGGTCGACCGTGACGAAGTAGAGCCAGCTTCCGGCCGGCGGGTTGAGCACCGCCTTGATGGCGGCCTCATTGGGATTGCCGATCGGCCCTGGCGGGAGACCCTGGTGAACGTAGGTGTTGTAGGGGTTGTTGGCGTCCTGAGTCTCCACCTCGGAGGGGATGCCGCCGTCATGGCCCAGGCCGTACTGCACTGTCGAGTCCATCTGGAGCAGGCCGTGGGTCTCCCCGTCTGTCTGCGTCAGACGGTTCTCGATGACCCGTGCCACCTGCCCGTAGTACTGCTCCTTGTTGACCTCCCGCTCGACGATGGAGGCCTTGGTCAGGACCTTCTGGTAGTCCTCCTTGGGCACCTTGAGCTCTTTGAGGCGGGTGACGGTCTGGGAGACCATCTTCTTGATCAGATCCTTCGGTGTGGCGTTCTCGGTGATGTCGTAGGTGCCCGGAGCGAGCCAGCCCTCGACGTTGCCGCCGGCTTCGGCGGGCAGACCGATAGCCGCAGAGTCGGCGTAGGCCGCCTCGATCTGCTCATCGGTGAAGTTGCCGACCTTCTTGAGGCGTTCCTTGACGCTCTGCTTGGTGGAGCCGGCGATGACGGTCAGTGTGTGATCGCCCTTGCTCTCAGGATCGAGCAGTGCCTGGAGCGCGGAGCTGGCGGACATCTTCTTCTTGAGCTTGTAGGTGCCCGGCTGGATCGTCGTTCCCTTCGGGTTGTTCTTCGCCGCATTGGCGAAGGCCTTGCCGGAGGCGACGACGCCTTTGCTCTGGAGGATGTCGCCGATGTCCGCCCCGGAGGCCCCCTCCGGGATCGTCACGGTGACCTCGCCCTCGCCCTCGCCCTTGTAGTCCTCAGCATGGGTCGCCTGGGCAGAGGCGTCGCGCATGATCCCGATGGCCTTGTAGCCCAGGACGCCGACAGCCATGAGGGTGATGATGATGACAAGGCTCGTCAGCCAGTGCCGGCGCCGCTTGCGCTGACGGCGTTCGACCTTCTCCATGCGCCGCTGCCTGCGGCTCTTGGGCTTGTCCTTGGCGTCACCAGCGTCCTCATCGCGCTGGATGCCGAGCTCGGCGAAGAAATCGTCGTGGCTCACGCTCTGCCTCTCTTGATCGGGTGGACTCGCTCACCGGCCGGAACCCCGGACATCCGCTCAGTGGTGATGGCCTGTTCGAGGATGACGACCGCCGCCGCTTGGTCGACAATACCGCGGAAGCTCCTCTCCTTCAGGCCGGCCGCGTGCAGATCCCGGTGAGCAGAGACGGTGGTGAGCCGCTCGTCGACCAGCCGGACGCACACCCGCCGCGGCAGGCGGCTCGCCAGGTCTCGCGCCCACGCTCGGGCGTCCCTGGTCGAACTCGAGCTGCCGCCGCCCATGTGCTTGGGCAGACCGACGATTACCTCGAAGGCACCGTACTCCTCGACGAGGTCAACGGCCTCGTCGAGGTCTGCACCATAGCGGTCCCGCCTGAGAGTTACCACAGGAAACGACAGGATCGCATCCTGATCGCAACGAGCGACACCAATACGTGCCTTACCGACGTCGAAGGCGATGCGCACACCGGGACGGAAGTCCGTCGAGGCCGGTTGAGCCGATGAGTCTGTCACGGGATCTGCCAGGCGGTACGGGGCGAGCCAGCTTACCGGATCAGGCCTGGATCTGCTCGGCGACGGCGCGCAGCGCCTCGTCCAGAGCATCTGGGTTCTGACCGCCCCCCTGGGCCAGGTCGTCCTTGCCGCCACCACCGCCGCCCAGCACCTGAGCGGCGGTGCGCACGAGGGCCCCGGCGCGTATGCCCTGGTCGCGGGCACCGGCATTGGTGGCCACCACCACGACCGGACGCGAGCCCACGACCGCGCCGGCGGCGACAACGGCCGGCTCGGCATCACCGAGCCGGCTGCGGGCGTCGAGGACCAGCGAGCGTACGGCGTCGGCCGAGCCGACGGTCCCGAGGTCGGCCGAGGCAAGACGGACGTCACCCAGCCGGACGGCCTCTGAGACGATTCCGGCGGTGCGTGCGGACAGCGCTGCCTGTTCAGCGGCGGCCAGGCGCTTCTCGGCGTTCTTCAGGCGCGTCATGAGGCTCTCAACGCGCTCGGGCAGGTCGTCGGGACGGCCCCCGACCATGGTGGACAGCTGGGAGACCAGGGCGTGCTCCTTGGCCTGGTAGCCGTAGGCGCCCTCGCCGACGAGGGCGTCAATGCGGCGCACCCCCGAACCGATCGAGGACTCGCCCAGCACCGCGATGCGGCCGATGTGGCCGGTGCTGGGGACGTGGGTGCCGGCGCACAGCTCCTTGGACCAGTCACCCCCGATGGAGACGACGCGCACCTTCTTGCCGTACTTCTCCCCGAACAGGGCCATAGCGCCCGCGGCGCGGGCGGCGTCAATGTCCATGACCTCGTCGGTGACGGCCAGGTCCTCCGACAGCCTGGCGTTGACCCGTTCCTCAATGCCGGAGATCTGGTCCGAGGCCAGGGCGGAGCCATGGCGGAAGTCGAAACGCATGCGGGAGGGGGAGTTCTCGCTGCCTGCCTGGGTGGCGTTGTCGGAGACGATCTCGTGAAGCGCCTTGTGCACCATGTGGGTGGAGGTGTGGGCACGTGCGATCGCCAGACGGCGCGCCGAGTCGATCTGGGCGAAGGCCTTCTCCCCCACCGCGATCGTGCCCTCGGTCAGGGTGCCGCGGTGGACATGCAGCCCCTTGACGGGGGCCTGGACGTCGTTGACCTCGACGGTGCCGCCGTCGGCCAGTCGGATCGTACCCTGGTCGGCGAGCTGACCGCCCATCTCGGCATAGAAGGGGGTGCGGTCCAGGACGACCTCGACCTCGGCCGGGGCGGTGACGACGCTCTGCGGGACGCCGTCGACGAGGATCCCGGCGACGGTGGCATCGGCGGAGGACTCGGTGTAGCCCAGGAAGGTCGAGCCGCCGCCCATCTCCTTCTCCAGCTCGCGGAAGACGCGGATATCGGCGTGCCCGGTCTTCTTGGCGCGCGCGTCGGCCCGAGCGCGCTCCTTCTGCTCGTTCATGAGGCTGCGGAAGGCGCTCTCATCGACGTCGACCCCTTGCTCGGCCGCCATCTCCAGGGTGAGGTCGATGGGGAAGCCGTAGGTGTCGTGCAGCTCGAAGGCGCTCTTGCCCGACACCAGCGGGCGCCCGGAGCGTCCCGCCTCCTTCTTGGCCGAGGCCACCGCGGTGTCCAGGATCGTGGTGCCGGCTGCCAGGGTTCGACGGAAGGCGTCCTCCTCGCCGTAGGCCACCTCGGAGATGGTGCTCCAGCCGGCCTCCAGCTCGGGATAGGAGGCCTTCATGGCGTCCTTCGAGACAGTCAGCAGAGTGGGCATGGCGGCCTCGTCGAAGCCGAGCAGACGCATGGAGCGCACGGCCCTGCGGATGAGTCGGCGCAGGACGTAGCCGCGGCCGTCGTTGCCGGGACGCACGCCGTCGCAGATGAGCATGAGGGCGGAGCGCACGTGATCGGCGACGACCCGCATGCGCACGTCGTCGTGGTAGGCCTCGCCCGCCTCGGGGCCGGCCGAGCCGCGGCCGTAGACCTTTCCGGACAGCTCCTCGGCGGCCTTGATGACGGGGAAGACCTCGTCGATCTCATACATGTTGGGCTTGTCCTGCATGATGAAGGCCAGGCGCTCCAGACCGGCACCGGTATCGATGGCCGTCTGGTCGAGCTTGCCCAGGAGCTCGAAGTCGTGCCCCTTGCCCTCCCCACGCAGGAACTCGTCGAAGACGAGGTTCCAGATCTCCAGGAAGCGGTCGCCCTGGGTGTCGACGGCGGGACCGCCGTCGGGCCCGTAGGCGGGTCCGCGGTCGTAGTGGATCTCGCAGCACGAGCCGGCCGGGCCGGGCTGGCCCGTCGACCAGGAGATGTCCTTGAAGGGAAGGAGCTGGATCCGCTCGGAGGGGACCCCGATCTCGCGGGTCCAGTAGTCGAGGGACACCTGGTCCTTCTCCCAGATCGTCATCCACAGCCGGTCCCCGTCCAGACCGTAGCCGCCCTCCTCACGGCTGCCTGTCAGCAGGCCCCAGGCGTAGGAGATGGCCCCCTCCTTGAAGTAGTCGCCGAAGGAGAAGTTGCCGTTCATCTGGAAGAAGGTGCCGTGGCGCGTCGTGATACCGACGTTGTCGATGTCATTGGTGCGGATGCACTTCTGCACCGAGGCTGCCCGGGGCCAGGGGGCCTCCTCGGTCCCCAGGATGTAGGGGATGAAGGGAACCATGCCGGCCACGGTGAACAGGATGGAGGGCTCGGGAGACACCAGGGAGACCGAGGGCCGGATCTCGTGGTCGTTCGCGGCGAAGTAGTCCAGCCAGCGGCTGCGGATATCGGATGTGCGCATGGGGTCCTCATCCTGTTCGAGGTGTGCCCGGGCACTGCGGCTCTTGGGCCTGGTGCTGGGGCGTGTGGGCGGTGTGGTGTGGCCGACCGGCCGGCCCGGTGGACGGCGGAGACGGTGGAACCAGTCGCCTGTGGGCGCGGATCCGGTCGGGTTGCTCCATGGTGAGCGTACTCCCACGCCGGGGCGCCCCGAACCTCTCATGGGTCCGGGGCGCCCCGGCGTCAGGTGAGCGTGAGGGTCAGCGCGAGTAGTACTCGACGACCATCTGGACGTCACAGGTCACGGGGACCTCATCGCGCTTGGGGCGGCGCACCAGCGTGGCCGAGAGCTTCTCGAGGTCCACGTTGAGGTACTCCGGGACGGGGGGCAGCACGTCGCGGTGCGCGCCGGCGGCGGCGACCTGGAAGGGCACCATCACCTGGGAGCGGGGACGGACCTGGATGGTCTGGCCGGGCTTGACGCGGTAGGAGGGGCGGTCCACGACCTTGCCGTCGACGAGGATGTGGCGGTGGACCACGTCCTGGCGGGCCTGGGCGATGGTGCGGGCGATCCCGGAGCGCAGAACGAGAGCGTCCAGACGCATCTCGAGCAGCTCGACGAGGGACTCACCGGTCAGGCCCTGACCGCGACGGGCCTCCTCGAAGACGCGCTGGAGCTGGGCCTCGCGGATGCCGTACTGGGCGCGCAGGCGCTGCTTCTCCTTGAGGCGGACGGCGTAGTCGGACTCGGTGCGGCGCCGGGCGCGGCCGTGCTCACCGGGGCCGTAGGGGCGGCGCTCGAAGTAGCGCACGGCCTTGGGGGTCAGCGGGATGCCCAGGGCGCGAGAGAGGCGCACCTGACGGCGGGAGCGTGAAGAGCTCATGTGTGTCATTCCTGTCGGATCGGTGGTCGCACGCCGTGGCTGGTGCCGACGGCGCGGGGTCAAGCCTCGGTTCGGGCCGGGACCCCAGGAGGTCCGCATCGTCGTCGGCCGGTGGCACCCGCGGGAGCCGCCAGTCGTCCCCGATGTGGACAGCTCGAGAACTTTAGCGTGCTCACCGTCGAATACCTATGTCGGAACCGCCCGGTGTGAGACGGTCCTCAACCTCCGCTCGAGTCAGGACCCCGCGGTGGGCACGCGCTATCGCTCATCGAGGATGCGCCGCACCGCCTCGAGGCGGGAGGCCAGCTGCTTCTCGAAGCCGTTGCCGGTGGGCCGGTAGTACCGAGCGCCCTCGAGCCCGTCGGGCAGGTACTGCTGGCCGACGACGGCGTGGGGGAAGTCATGGGGGTAGCGGTAGTCCTTGCCGTGCCCGAGCCCCTCGGCCCCGGCGTAGTGCGCGTCGCGCAGGTGAGCGGGTACGGCCGCAGCCTTGCCGGCTCTCACATCGGCCAGTGACTCGTTGAGCGCCACGGTGACCGCGTTGGACTTGGGGGCGGTGGCCACGGCGAGCGCGGCCTCGGCCAGGATGAGGCCGGACTCCGGCATCCCGATCATGGCGACCGCCTGCTGGGCGGCCACGGCGGTGGACAGCACCGTGGGGTCGGCGAGCCCGACGTCCTCGGCTGCGTGGATGACGATGCGGCGGGCGATGTAACGGGGGTCCTCCCCGGCGGCGATCATGCGCGCCAGGTAGTGCATCGTGGCGTCAGGGTCCGAGCCGCGCATCGACTTGATGAAGGCGCTGATGACGTCGTAGTGCTGGTCTCCGGCGCGGTCGTAACGCACCGCGGCCACATCGGCTGCCCGCTCGACGTCGGCGACCTCGATGAGGGGCGACGTGCCGGAAGCCGGTGCCTGCGCCAGGACAGTGCCGGCGGCGGCCTCCAGTACCGTGAGCGCCTTGCGGGCGTCGGAACCGGCCATGCGCACGATCTGACTGCGCGCCTCCTCGCTGATGTCCACTGTGCCGGCCAGGCCCCGCTCGTCGCTCACGGCGCGATCAACCAGGCGCCCGATGTCATCGGCCCCCAGAGGCTGGAGCGTCAGGAGCAGGGAGCGGGACAGCAGCGGCGAGACGACACTGAAGGACGGGTTCTCCGTGGTGGCCGCGATGAGCGTCACCCACCGGTTCTCCACGCTGGGCAGCAGGGCGTCCTGCTGCGAGCGGGAGAAACGGTGCACCTCGTCAATGAACAGCACCGTCTCCTCCCCTGCTGCCAGACGGCGCCTGGCATCGGTCACGACGGCGCGCACGTCCTTGACACCGGCTGTGACCGCCGACAGCTCCACGAATCTGCGGCCGCTGCCCCGTGCCACCAGGTAGGCCAGCGTCGTCTTGCCGGTTCCGGGCGGTCCCCACAGGATGACTGAGGACAGGGAGGATCCGGAGGACCGTGCGGCGCCGCTCTGCTCGCCCGCACGGGAGCCCCGGTTCGCCTCGGCCGGCTCCACGAGGCGGCGCAGAGGCGATCCGGGGGTGAGCAGATGCGTCTGCCCCTGAAGCTCATCGAGTGTGCGCGGACGCATCCGTACTGCCAGCGGTGCGTGGGAGTCCACGGGAATCCCGGCGTCATCCGTGCCGGCCGACTCGAACAGGTCCATGAGCCGACCCTATCTCCCCGCCACCAGCACCGCGGGCGCACGATTCACGGGTTCCTGCCAGACCTCACGTCGATGCGGACCCGGCGAGCAGCACGAGCGCGGCGATGGCCGAGTCGGTCACAGGAGGCTGATGTCTCCGGCCCCCTCACGCAGCACCTCGGGGACGTCGTCGGTCAGGTCGATGACGCTGGTGGGCTCGCCCTGCCCGACCGGGCCCTCGATCACGACGTCGATGAGGTGCCCCAGGGACTCCTGGATCTCCCAGCCGTTGGTCTCGGGCTCCTCCTGGCCGGGGCGGATGAAGGTGGAGGACAGGATGGGGGCGCCGAACTCGGCGACGAGGGACTGGGTGATGGCGTGGTCGGGGATGCGTACGCCCAGCGTGTGCTTCTTGGGGTTGAGCGTCATCCGGGGCACGTCCTTGGTGCCCTTGAGGATGAAGGTCCACGGCCCCGGGGTGAGTCGCTTGATGAGCCGGAAGGCGTTGTTGCCCACGATGGCCAGCGGCCCGACCTGAGCGAAGTCGGCGCACACAAAGGTGAAGTTGTGCTTGCCGTCGAGCTGGCGGATGGTGCGGATCCGGTCCAGCCCCTCCTTGTTGCCCGGTGCGCAGGCCAGGGCGTATCCGGAGTCGGTCGGGTAGGCGACCAGGCCGCCGTCGCGCAGCGTGTCGACAACCTTCTCAACCAGACGCGCCTGCGGGTTGACGGGGTGGAGCTCGATGTAACGTGCCATGCCCCAACCTTACCCCGGGTGACGGTTCTCACATAGCGTTCCGAGGGGAGGGGGCGTCAGCGGCGAGGGATCTGGTGAGCGACGTCGGAGAACACGCCGGTGACCCCCCAGTTGAAGAGCTCGTTGGCCCGGCTCGGCGAGTTGACGGTCCAGACGTTGACGCCGTAGCCCTCGGTTCGAAAGGCCTGAACCTGCTGCCGGGTCAGGCCGGAGTCCTCGGGATGGATGAAGTCGGCGCCCACGATCTCAAGGGTGCTCCTCCAGTCGTCGGACAGCGACCGGCTCTCGTAGAGGCACCCCACGGGAACCTCCGGGGCGCGCTGCTTGAACAGGTGGAGCAGCAGGTGGCTGAAGGAGGAGACGATGACCTCGACGCCCGGACGCAGTCGCTCGAGCTGGGCGATGACGCCGTCGACGAGACGCAGGCTCGCCTCCTTGCCGGTCTCGTTGGGCTTGATCTCGATGTTGGCGTTGAGGCCGGTGTCGTTCATGAGGTCGATGAGATCCCTCAGGGTGGGCAGCGGCTCGCCCTCGAACCGAGGGGAGAACCAGCCCCCGGCATCGATGCCGCCCAGGTCGGCCACCGTCAGGTCGTCGTACCGACCGGCACGGTTCGTGGTCCGGTCCAGGGTGGAGTCGTGGCAGATGATGACAGTTCCGTCGCCGATGACGTCGACGTCCGCTTCCACCCAGCCCACCTGGTGGTCCACCGCGCAGCGGAAGGCGGCCATGGTGTTCTCCGGGGCGAGCGAGCTCAGGCCCCGGTGCCCGAAGATCATGCGCTCGTCACCACACGTGCGTCCACCACTGCTTGAGGTCACCGATGACATGGCCCAAATGCTACACGGGCCGCACGAGCACGCTCCGCGGAAGACCGCTTTGACATCAAGACAAGTTGATATAAAATCTCTTGTATGCGAAAGGTCGCCACGCCCCCGGAGGCCCCTCTCGGAGAGGACTCCGCCGTGGTGCAGCTGTTCAAGGCGCTGGCTCACCCCATGAGGGCGAGCATCGTCCACCGCCTCATCAGCTCACCTGCTGACGTCACCGAGCTGGTGACGTTCCTCGGGGTGTCCCAGCCTCTGGTCTCCCACCACCTACGAGTACTGCGCAACGCCCACCTGGTCGAGTCGGTTCGCGAAGGAAAGCGCCAGAGCTACTCCCTCATTGACGACCATGTCGCATCCATCTTCATCGACACCCTTGAGCACACGAAGGAGCACGACCATGACTGCCACCACTGAGCACCGCCCCGCCGAGGCCCACCAGCACACCCACGGCCCGGACTGCGGGCACCCCGCCGTCATCCACGGCGACCACGTGGACTACATTCACAACGGTCACGCCCACCACGAGGACAACGGTCACTACGACGAGTGCGACGTCTGCTCGTGCGAGCACTGCTCGGACTCCTGTGCCGTGTGCGAGTGTGAGGACTGCTCCTGCCCGACCTGCAACCACAACACCTGCTCGTGCGAGCACTGCTCGGACTCCTGCTCCTCGTGCACCTGCGAGGACTGCTCCTGCCCGACCTGCACGCACGCCGCCTGACGCGCTGCACCCGGCCCCCGCTCAGCGATACCGCGACGGCAACGCGCTCGCCCAGGCTCTGACTCGGGTCGGAGACACTGATGACCAGATCGATACCGCAGGCGTCGGCCGGCGCCGACGTCAGCAGGGAAGCCCCAGGGGCGGGTCACCGGCCGGTACCGGCGAAGACTTCCTCGATGAAGGGATCAACCAGCCCGTGGTAGGCCTCCGGGGCGTCCCGCCGCACGCAGTGGCCGACGCCGTCAAGCAGCACCAGGCGCACAAGCGGATTGGTCACCTCAGAGGGGTCAGGAGCCATGCTGCCGCGGCGGGGCGCCAGGTAGAGCGTCGGCATCCTCAGCCGGTTGACCGCGCTGATGAGGTCGGCCTCGCCGAGATAGGTACCCTCGCGGATGTAACGGCGGTCGACCTGCCTCTTGCACGCGGCCCAGCCCTCGATCTCGGATTCGCTCCATGAGGTCTCGAGCCTCATGCGTTCCCGCTCGGCAGCGCCGCCGTCGGCGAAGGCGTCCAGGAAGCGCTCCTGGTGCTCCACGAACCAGGGGGCCGGGGCCCAGTGCCCGGTGGGACGCGCGGCGTCCTCCAGGACCAGTGCCCGAACGAGCTCGGGCCGGGCGACGCTCACCCGCAGCGACATGAGCCCTCCCAGACTGTGCGCCACGACGACCGGCGGCTCCGAGAACAGGACCAGTGTCTTCTCAAGGTCCTCTTGCATGGTCTGCGGCGCCCGGGTCAGGGTCTCGTCGTCCCACCGCGGGGAAGCCCCGTGCCCCCGCTGATCGATCGCCAGGACGTGATACCGGGAGGACCAGCGGGCCACGGCGTCGGGCCAGGCGGTAGCCGATTCGGTCAGGCCGTGGACTAAGAGCAGCGGCGGATCCGCTGGATCGCCCCACTCGTGCAGCGCGAGCATCGTCACCTCATCGAGTGTAGGCGACGAGCGGACGCGACCGGCGAACTCAGCTCTGCTTCATCCCGCCTTCTTTGCCCTGCGCCGCAGAGCCGGACTCGTTGTCCGGGACGGCGTCGACCCCGGCCTCCTTGCGCTGCTCGGGCGTGATCGGGGCGGGCGCCTCGGTCAGCGGGTCGAAGCCGCCACCGGACTTGGGGAAGGCGATGACGTCGCGGATGGAGTCGGCCCGGGTCAGCAGGGAGACGATGCGGTCCCAGCCGAAGGCGATGCCGCCGTGCGGCGGAGCACCGAACTTGAAGGCGTCCAGCAGGAAGCCGAACTTCTCCTGGGCCTCCTGCTCGCCGATCCCCATGACGTTGAAGACACGCTCCTGGACGTCGCGGCGGTGGATACGGATGGAGCCGCCACCGATCTCGTTGCCGTTGCACACGATGTCGTAGGCGTAGGCCAGGGCACTTCCCGGGTCGGTGTCAAAGGTCTCCAGGCACTCGGGCTTGGGCGAGGTGAAGGCGTGGTGGACCGCGGTCCAGGCGGACTTGCCCAGGGCCACGTCGCCGTCGGCCCTGGCCTCGGCGGAGGGTTTGAACAGGGGCGCGTCCACGACCCACACGAAGGACCACTCGTCGTCGTCAATGAGGCCGCAGCGCTTGCCGATCTCCAGGCGGGCGGCGCCCAGCAGTGCGCGCGAGGAGTCCACGGGACCCGCGGCGAAGAAGATGCAGTCGCCGGGCTCGGCCCCGGCCGCCTGGGCCAGGCCCTCCCGCTCGGCGTCGGTGATGTTCTTGGCGACGGGCCCGCCGAGGGTCCCGTCCTCGGCGACGGTGACATAGGCCAGGCCCTTGGCGCCGCGCTGCTTGGCCCACTCCTGCCAGGCGTCGAAGGTGCGTCGGGACTGGGAGGCCCCGCCGGGCATGACGACGGCGCCCACGTAGGGGTTCTGGAAGACCCGGAAGGTGGTGTCCTTGAAGTAGTCGGTCAGGTCCACCAGCTCGCAGCCGAAGCGCAGGTCGGGCTTGTCCGAGCCGTACCTCTCCATGGCGTCGCGGTAGGTCATGCGGGCGATGGGCGTGGGCAGCTCGTAGTCGATGAGGGCCCACACCTCGCGAAGCACGTCCTCGGCGACGGCGATGACGTCGTCCTGCTCGACGAAGCTCATCTCCACGTCGAGCTGGGTGAACTCGGGCTGGCGGTCGGCGCGGAAGTCCTCGTCGCGGTAGCAGCGGGCGATCTGGTAGTAGCGCTCCATGCCGGCGACCATGAGGAGCTGCTTGAACAGCTGCGGGCTCTGCGGCAGGGCGTACCAGCAGCCCGGTGCCAGACGAGCCGGGACCAGGAAGTCACGGGCCCCCTCCGGGGTGGAGCGGGTGAGGGTTGGGGTCTCGATCTCCACGAAGTCGTGGGAGTCCAGGACCCTGCGGGCGGCCTGGCTGACCTTGGCGCGCAGGCGGATGGCGTGCTGCATGGCGCTGCGCCGCAGGTCGAGGTAGCGGTAGCGCAGTCGCGCCTCCTCGCCGACCTGCCCGGCGTCCTCGGCGTGGTCGGAGATCTGGAAGGGCAGCGGCGCGGAGGCGTTGAGGATCTCGACGTCGGAGACGACGACCTCGATCTCGCCGGTGGGCAGGTTCGGGTTGGCGTTGCCCTCGGGCCTGGCGCTCACCTCCCCGGTGACGGCCAGGACATACTCGGCGCGCAGGTCGTGGGCGACCTCCTCGCGGATGACGACCTGGGCGATCCCCGAAGCGTCCCGCAAGTCGATGAAGGCCACGCCTCCATGGTCACGACGTCGATCCACCCATCCGGTGAGGGTCACGACCTGGCCGATGTCTGAGGTGCGCAGAGAGCCTGCGGTACGGGTTCGCAGCACGGTGCTGGGTTCCTTCCGTGTGGGGCACTGAGCCGGTGCCCGTCGGGGCGCACCACGAGACGGGTGGGCGCCGGCGGCAGTTTACAAGGACCTCGGCTCTCAGGCCTCAGGCCATGGCCCGACGACGTTGATAGGCCGCCATCCTGCGACGGTTGATCGCTACAAGTACCGACAGCACCACCAGGATCACGCTGAGCGCGAGGACGGAGGCACCGATGATCGGAAACCCGGTCGACTCACCAGCCGCCCCAGCGGCTTGGATGCCGGAGGCCGCGGCTGCGTTGGACTGCCCCATTGCCGCGACCTGACGGGGTGGCGGCGTGGGAGCCGGTGGAACGGTGGGAGGGGCGGACCCGCCAATGACCGTGACGCCCGATACTGTGAAGTAGGGGCTCTTGTTGGTGTAGTCCGCCGCGTTGCCCTCCTGGCCGCTCTCCCCCTGCGCCCCGGAGACCCGGAATCGCAGCCAGTGGTTTCCCTGCTCGACGTACTCAGGAAGCTCGAAGGAGCCTGCCGCAGTGCCGTCCTTCTTGACGGTGATCGTGGCGACCACCTCGGACTCCGAGGGGCGCGAGGCGACCAGCGCGCCGTCGTCGATGAGGACCTGGACCGTCACACCACTGGGAAATCCTGAGAGCGTGTACATGATCGTTCCTCCCACGGCGACCGTCGAAGGGCTGACCGTTGAGGCGGTCCCTGTGGTGGAGGGACCGGTCTTGGTGTCCGCCCTGGCAGCGGGACTCGTGGAGACCAGCGCCGCCAGGGAGGCCAGGAGGACAGAGCAGACGATGACGAGCACGCGCGGTGATCCCTGGAGGCGCTGGAAGCCGGTCCGATACCGAGCCGGCGCAGGATGCCGCTCACGCCGTATGCGCTCAGCATTCCGGAGCATCCGGATCATCTGCTCCCACCTCCTTTCCACGGCCGCGTGCTCCGGCCCCTTGACGATGTCATTGACGTTCTCCTACCACTCCGGCTCAGTGCCTGCGCGGGAGCCGCGGCTGCTGGGTGGTCCGTGGTGCGCGCAGCGGCATTCCGGAGAACGCGGCGACCAGCAGGCTCACGGCTCCGACGACCAGTAGTCCCCCAGCGGTCCCCAGGAGCATGTCGTTGGCGCTGAGGCCCTTGGTGGGCGCGGCCGCCGTGTCCGGGAAGGTCAGCAGCTGGGCCTGTGCCGGGTTGCGAGGATCGAAGGATGCAGAGGAGATCTCCAGCTTCGCCCACCCCAGGAGGCTGTTGTCTCGATCGGCCACCGCCAGCTCGTAGGAGCCGGAGTTGAATGTCGAGATATCGATGGAGACGCTGTTGGCATCGTCAACCTGTACCCAGCCCTTGGTGGTGGCTCCGGGGAAGACGAACACCGAGACCCACTCGCCCGCCTGCACCTTGGACTTGGGCAGGACGAGGTTGACGATGTTGCCCTGGCGGGACCCGGACAGCGAGCCGGCGTTGTCCGCGCTCAGGTGCGCTGCACTGGTCACTGGGGCCACCGGGCTCCGGTCGGGACGGGTGGTGCGCTGAGAGGCCGCGTCGGCCTCAGGTGAGTCCTGCGCCGAGGCCGCGGAGTCTTCCGGGGCATGGGCGCCTTCGGCTTCTGAGTCTCCGGCGTTCGGGGCGGGCACCGCATCTGTGTCGGTCTGCTGGCGGGCGGAGTCGTCCTGCGAGGTCGAGGAGCGGGAGTCCGACCCGGCATCGGTTGTCTGTTGCTCCGAGGAGTCGTCCTGGCCTCCTGCGCCCGCGCCTGAACCTGAACCCGCGCCGGAGCCCGTGCCGCCACCTGGGTTGTTGCCAGGGGCATTGTCCGTTCCGGGGCGTCCGCCGCCATTGGGGTTCGGCCTCTGGGCGTTCTGATCGGGGCCGGTGGTGTGCGGCGCGGGGGACGGCTCCGGCTTGGGCTGCGGAGTGACGGCCTTGTTGAGGGCGAAGATGTTGGTGGCGGCCATCAGCCCGGAATCGATGAGCGAGAGCTGCAGGTAGTAGCGCCCCTTGTCGACGTTCCCCCCGGTGTAGAGGGCCGACAGGTTGAGCTGGGCCTCGAAGGACCCGTGATGGAAGGTGACGGGAACCGAGAGCGTTCCCGGAACCACGTACCCGCCGTAGGCCGCGACCTTGATCTCGACCGGCTTCTCGCCGTCGAGCATCGTCCCCTGGGAGCACCAGCCCGTACCGCGGACCTTGACTGCAGTATCCGGGTCGTAGGCGGGCTCTTCCCCCTGAAGGTCTGAGCCATCGGAGCTGAGCACCTGGACGGCGGGCTTGTCCTGGCACGTCTTAGCGGTGGCGCTCGGCTGAGCGGAGGCAGTCGGCTCGGGCTTGGGAGACTGGGAAGGCGAGGGCGATGAGCTGGGCGAGGCAGTCGTGGAAGGACTGGCCGACGGGCTGGGCGCCGCAGAGGGAGTCGGTGAAGGTGTTGGTGCAGGTTCCGGTGTGGGGGAAGCCGAAGGCGCCGCCGACGGTTCAGTCGTGGCTTGAGGAGTCGGTTCTGCGGTGGGTGCGGCCGTCGGCTCGGGAGCCGGTTCGGGTGCGGGCGCAGCGCTCGGTTCTGAGGTGGGCTCCGCAGTCGGTTCGGGAGCCGGCTCCGGCGTGGGCTCGGGGGCCGGGGGGTTGATGATGTCCGGGTCCTGCTTGACGAAGGAGAACAGGCCCGTCGTGGCGCTCACCGTTCCGCTGGTGTAGGTGAGGCTGAAGACCTTCGTGCCGACCTCCCAGCCGCTGTCGCCGGTGACCTGACGCACACCCTTGACAAGGTAGTCAGTCGGGATGAACACGTCCTGCTCGCCGTTGGCGGGAGCCGGACGCTCAAGCTCGGCCTTGATGCCGGGGAGCAGGTAGGGGGTGACGGTCTTGCCCTCGACGACGTTGAGCGTGATGGTGGGGTCCTCCAGGACCTTCTCTGCGGTACTGCACCAGTCCGACAGGATCGATTCGACGCCGTACTTGGTCTCATAGACCGGCACCACGTACTCGGGTGCCGACTGGCCCTCGGGGTAGACCATTCTGGCTGCGGGGTGGCAGGCCGAGCTGTTCTCCGTGTCCTCAACGGCTTTGCCTTCGTTCAGGAGGGGCATGGCGGCCACACCAGCGGTGGCCAGAACAATGCCGAAGGCTGTCAGAACAGCAAGAATCGATCGCAGGCCACCCCGGGTAGAAGGGAGGGCGGCGAGCAGCCGCTGAGCGTATTGCATGACGTGGTCTCGTTCACGGGCGGGGACAGGTGGACTTACTCGTACAGCGAATGGCTGACAACCGAGATGCACGAGGAAAGTACGCGCCACGAAGCAGGCGCGACGGCCTTTCTCGAACGATGATAGACGGACGCCTCCCTTCTAAGAATCCGCTATCACCCGAAAGCATCGTCCGCGTTGTCGATTCCGGATTAAGTATACACAGCGGTAACCCGTCAACCGGTCGGGCTGAGACCGTTCAGAACCGGGAGCCTTGAGGAAACTCGAGCATTGGTAACGATAAATTGGGGTACGTGATCTCTTTGTAGCCAAGATTTCTTTTGTGTCACGGTTTTATTTGCGCAGTAGATCCGGCCCCCACAGCGCGCTCTCGCCGACGGCGGTCGCACACGAAGCACCTCAGGTGGCCCAGCCGCAGGACCCCAGGTCCTGCTCGTGAGCATCGAGCCCCCGCGATCCGCTGCGCACACCATGGAGACTGACCGGCACCGTCCGAAGGTGAGCCGGTCACGCAGCCCGCTACCAGTTCTGCAGCGATCCGGCGATGGGACGCTCCCATCATGAGACGAATGGCAGGCTTGCATTGTTCCGGGGAGGGTGGCGTAGGGTGGCCTTCATGACGCACATCGTTCTGACGACCACAGCCGCTCGAGGCGCACAGGCGCTCGCGGTCATGTGTGGTGCGCAGATGTGTTGCTGTCGGGCCTGTTGATCCCTTCCCCTCCCCCAGTGCTGCACCTGCCCGGGGATCGCGACGACGCCTCACTACAGCTCTGACACCGGCCGAGAACGATGACCGGCCATGACCTTCAGGGCTCCCGTGCCGCGTGTTCCGCTCGTCAGAGTACGGGGACGCCCTTCCACAAGCGCTGATGGCCTGAGGCTGTGTCCGCTCCTACCCAGCTCACTCTGCTCGGGCTTCTCGTGCTCCTCCTCCACCGTTTTCACAGGGACGCCTCAGCGTCTTGCGCATCGCGGTCCGTTCCCACCACCACAGGAGAAACCATGTCCACGTCCTCTTCTTCCTCCCATCCGCCCCAGTACTCCGACTCCTTGACCTCGGTTCCATCGGACGCCGAGGTCGTGGAGTCTCAGGAGGTCACGGCTGACAACGCCGCCGCGATTCTGGCAGCCGATGACGACATCGACGATCTTGGCACCAATGAGTCGGACCGGTCGCATCACGGCAAGCCGTCACGGCGCACGCTGCTCACGTTTGGGGGGCTCGCAGCCGCTGCCGTGGTCGGCACCGGCGCGTACCTGACGATTCGGCGCACCAACCAAGGAGTCATCGGGGCCCACGAGGCACTCCCCCTGGTGATTGGCGGCGACATCTGCGCCGCACCGCTGTACGCCGCCTACCATCAGGGTTTCTTCGACGACGCGGGACTGAAGGTCACGCTGGCGCGCACCCAGCAGACCGAGGACACCAAGGACGGCGTGGGCGCCGGCAAGTACATTGGCGCTCCTGGGATCTTCTTCTCCTGGCTGGAGCCGATCTACAACGGCCTCAATGCCAGGCTCACCGCAGGGCTCCACGCCGGCTGCCTGCGCCTGGTGGTGCGCAAGGACTCTCCGTATCAAAAGCTGGCTGACCTGAAAGGCGCCACCATCGGCGTGCCGTCACTGTCGTCATCCGCTTTCGCCTACTTCGCGATCGGGCTGTCGGAGGCCGGCATCAACGTCAAGCCGGATGGAGGCGACATCACGTGGCGCACAGTCGATGCGGACTCCTTGGGGACCGCGCTGAGCGACGGTCAGGTGGACGCCATCATGGGCTCCGACCCCGGACCGCTGCTTCCCGTCTTCAACGGGACGGCCCGTGAGCTGGCCAACAACGACGCTGAGGAGTTCTGCTGCTCGGTGGCACTCAACGGGGACTTCGTACGTCGGCAGCCCCAGGAGGCGAAGGCTCTGACCGAGGCCTGGTTGAAGGGCTCGGCCTACGTTCCGGACCACATCGAGGAGATCGCCAAGATCGAGGTCGACAACGACTACGTCGCCGCGGACCAGGACGTCGTCGTCCGGGTGCTCAAGACATACGGGTTCAAGGCCTCGGCCTCCAGGTTCCGGGCCGCGATCGAGCCCGGCATCGAGAAGTTCAAGGGGACCGGTTTCATCGCATCCGACGTCTCCGCCCGGAAGCTGACCGACACCGTCGTCGCCGACCTCGGCATCAAGGACTGATTGACCATGCCCACTGAGGTGAGCCCCACGACCGCATCCTCCAAGCCCATCGACGATCGGCTTCCACAACCGCCCTCCTCCACAGCCAGGCAGAGCGCACCAAGCGACCGCCGTTCCAGCGCAGGTCCTCTTGTGAGCACGACGGCACTGTTCCTGTGGCTGGCCTACCTGGTCATCGTCATCGCCCTGCCGCAGGCAGACCTTCTCCGCAAGGAGTCAACCACTCCAGTCGCAGTTCTTGCCGGGACATGGCTGATCGCCCTGATCGCGTGGACACTCACGGCACGGGTCCGACCGGCCTCTCCGGCAGCGAGGTCACTGACGCACTTCCTGCCCTGGATCAACGCCACCGGCGCATGGTTCATCGTCTGGCAGCTGACAACATCCAAGCTCGGACTGCTCACGCCGCCGTACTTCGCCGCCCCAGAGGTACTCATCGCCTCCTTCATCGGTGACTGGAGGCTGCTGCTCAGCTGCCTGGGCGCCTCGGCGCTGCTGTTCATCATCGGGTACACGGCCGGATCGGTGCTGGGGTTCTTCACGGGCCTGCTCATGGGCTGGTCGAGGCGCGCCGACTACTGGCTCCATCCGCTCCTTCAGACCATCGGCCCAGTTCCAGCGGCCTCGCTCCTTCCGCTGGCGCTGCTGCTGCTTCCGACGACGTACGCCTCAGCAGCCTTCATCGTCGGCTTCGGCGCCTGGTTCCCCATGGCGACCATGACCCGCGCGGGCGTACGCTCCGTGCGCCGCGACTACATCGACATGGCCCGCACGCTGGGAGCCGACGAGCTCTTCCTCATCAGGCGGGTGGCCGTGCCCTCAGCGTTACCGGACATGCTCACCGGCCTGTTCACAGGCCTGGGCACCTCGCTCGCCGCCCTCATGACCGCCGAGCTGACCGGCGTCGACAAGGGCCTGGCCTGGTACATCAACTGGGTCAAGGGCTGGGCGGACTACCCCCGGATGTATGTGGGTCTCATCATTCTGGTGACCTTCTGCCGCACGCTCATGGTCATGCTGTTCAAGATCCGCTCCTCGCTGCTGGCATGGCAGCAGAACCTTGTGAGGTGGTGAACCGATGTCTGCTAGTTCTCCAACGGCTGCTGGCGCGCCGCAGGTCTCAACTCCGTCCGCCCCCCGTGGCGCACAGGTCGATCTCACTGGTGTCTCCCACAGCTACCCCTTGTCCCATGATCTGGAGCACGGGTGGCTCCATCTGCTGCTGCGCCAGTTCTCCCCCGCTGCGAGGGCTCGTTATGGGGCAGAGGCTGCCAAGCCGGATCAGCTTGCCGTCCTCAATAACATCGACCTGACGGTTGCACCCGGCGAGTTCGTCTCGCTCGTGGGGCCCTCCGGGTGCGGTAAGTCCACGATCCTGAGACTGTTGGCCGGGCTGGAGCAGCCCGTCGAGGGCGGCGTCACCGTCGACTCCACGCAGGTGACCGGGCCCTCGCCTCTGCGCGCGCTCGCGTTCCAGGACGCCACGCTGCTGCCGTGGAGGACAGTGCGGGACAACGTCGCCCTGGGCCCCGAGGCGAGAGACCGTATGGAGCGCGACCGGCGCCGGGTGGAGGCCGCCCTGCAGATCGTGGGGCTGCGGGACTTCGCCGATTCCTACCCCGCCACGCTCTCAGGCGGTATGGCTCAACGGGCCTCGCTGGCCCGAGCCCTGGTCAACCGGCCCCGGCTCTTCCTCCTGGATGAGCCCCTGGGCAAGCTCGACGCCCTGACACGCCTGCAGCTCCAGGACGAGATCCTCAAGCTGTGGGAGTCCCAACGCTTCACCGCCGTCCTGGTCACCCACGACGTGGACGAGGCCCTGCGCCTGTCCAACCGAGTGGTCGTCCTGTCCGAGCGCCCCGCGCACATCGTCGCCGACATCGAGGTGCCCGAGCACGACGAGTCAAGTGAGGAGGTTCGCGAGCTGCGTCGGGAGATCCTCAGCCTCCTGGGCCGGTGATCGGGCCACGAGACCGACCTCACCTGTGATCCAGCCCGTGGAGCACGGAGTTCCGCCGATTCTCCCGTAGCCTGGATATAGGAGCGATCCGTGCCCTGTTGACCCCGTTCGGGTTCTGCCGCACCCGGTGTGCGGCATGAGCATCCCGTGAGTCTGTGCGTGTTAGCCCATGAGTCACCCGGCCAGTCCGGGTGCGGGGCGAGTGTGGTGGGCCAGGTACGGCAAAGAGCGGAGGACAAAAGGTCCTCCCCCACACTCCGCCGCGGTCCCCACCATCTTCATGGGGACAGATATGGGAAAACTTCATGACTCACTCCAGCAGCACTGCGCCCGGCACCTCCGACGCTCAGAACGCCGACAGCAACGGCCCTCTCAGCCTTGACGCGCTCTTCTCCGCCGAGCTCTCCGGCGGCGAGCCGGCCGACCCGGCCAAGAACGGCGAGAACGACGAGAACGGCGCCGTTGCCACGCCGCGCCAATCCGATGACACCACCTCCTCCCCCGCGGACTTCGCCACTCCCGCCTCCTCCGACTCCCCCGAGGACCCTGAGGACGTCGACCACGACGACGAGGCGGACGACATCGACCGAAACCGCCCCGAGGCCGACCCGGAGGACGGGATCGACAACTCCGACGAGGACGACGGCGTCGACATTGATGAGGATGAGGTCGACGGCCATGCCCCCTTCATCGACGCCGATTCCGACACTGATTCTGACGGCCACCGGCACGACGCCGAGCACACCGCCTCCCCGCGCAACCGGGACAAGATCGAGGTAAGGACCGCTCAGGAGGACGAGGAGATCACCTTCGCCGACCTGGGTCTTCCTTCGGACCTGCTCAAGGCCGTCACCGACATGGGCTTCGTGACCCCCACCGCGATCCAGAAGGAGGCGATCCCGGTCCTGCTGGCCGGCCGCGATGTCGTCGGCGTCGCCCAGACCGGTACCGGCAAGACGGCGGCCTTCGGGCTGCCGCTGCTCGACGCCGTCGACTCGCGCGACAGCGTGGTTCAGGCACTCGTCCTGGCCCCCACCCGCGAGCTCGCGCTCCAGAGCGCCGAGGCCATCACCGACATGGCCGCCCGCTCCCGCGGCCTGGAGGTGGTGGCCGTCTACGGCGGTGCCCCCTACGGCCCCCAGATCGGCGCGCTCAAGGGCGGCGCCCAGGTCGTCGTCGGCACCCCCGGCCGCGTCATCGACCTCATTGACAAGGGCGCGCTCCAGCTCGACGACGTGCGCTACTTCGTCCTGGACGAGGCCGATGAGATGCTGCGCATGGGTTTCGCCGAGGACGTCGAGACGATTGCGCAGTCCCTCCCCGCCGATCGACGCACCGCCCTGTTCTCAGCGACAATGCCTCCGGCCATCCAGGCCGTGGCACGCCAGCACCTTCACGAGCCCGTTCAGGTCGAGGTCTCCAGGCCTGCCTCCACGGTCGCCACCGTCCACCAGACCTACGCGGTGGTTCCGTTCCGCCACAAGATCGGCGCCGTGTCCCGAGTCCTGGCCGTCACCGACGCCGAGGCCGCCATCGTCTTCGTGCGGACCAAGTCCACGGCCGAGGACGTCGCCATCGAGCTGGCGGGCCGGGGCATCCAGGCCGCAGCGATCTCCGGTGACGTACCCCAGCGCGAGCGCGAGCGCCTGGTGGAGCGGCTGCGCGCCGGCACCCTTGACGTGCTGGTGGCCACGGACGTCGCCGCCCGGGGTCTGGACGTGGACCGCATCGGCCTGGTCGTCAACTTCGACGTGCCCCGTGAGGCCGAGGCTTATGTGCACCGTATCGGTCGCACGGGCCGCGCCGGCCGCCATGGTGAGGCCGTCACCTTCCTGACCCCCAAGGAGAAGGGCAAGCTCCGCCAGATCGAGCGCCTCACCGGGACCCGTCTGGAGGAGATCACCCTGCCTTCCCCCGCGGACGTCTCCGAGCACCGCGCCCGCAAGCTCCTGTCCAAGGCGGCGGCCCGCCATGAGCGCGGCCGGCTGGACATGTACCTTCCGCTGGTTACCGACTCCTCCCGGCAGCTGGATATCGACGTCGAGGAGCTGGCGGCCACGCTGCTGGCTCTGGCCGTGGGTGATGAGGGACCGCGCAGGCGCGAGGAGCGTGGCGGTGAGCGCCCCCAGCGCGCCCGCCGGGAGGAGAACCTCGATTCCGAGGGGACCTTCCTGTCGGCGTCCTTCGAAGGCGGGCGTGAGAAGAACCGTCGCGGCGAACGGGGCGACCGAGGGGAGGGACGCCGCTCGGCCACCCGTTCCGGGCGCCGCGAGCACGAGGGTCCCGGGACCGTCTACCGCGTAGAGGTGGGGCACCGGGACCGGGTCCTTCCCGGCGCGATCGTTGGTGCACTGGCCAACGAGGGCGGTATCGAGGGCTCCGACATCGGCAAGATCGACATCCTTCAGTCCTTCTCCCTGGTCACGATCTACGCCGACCTCAGCCCCGAGCAGCTGAGCGTCATGGGGCGGGCGACCTTTGGGGGCCGCGAGCTGCGGATCCGCCCCGACGAGGGCCCGGGTCACGGCTGGTCCGGCCCCAATGGCGCAGAGCGTCGTCCCAAGCGCCGTGACTGGGAGGACCGTAAGGATCGCGGTGAGCGCGGCTTCCGTCCCCGCCGTGATGACGGCGAGCGCGGTTGGAAGGACCGTGATGGGCGCGGCGGCAGGGGCGGTTACGACCGCTCGGAGCGCCGTGACAACCGTCGGTGGGACGAGCGTCGTGGCGACCGGGACGGCTTCCGCGGCCGACGCGAGGACCGGGGCGGTCGCGGCTATGACCGCGACGGTTACCGGGATGACCGCCGCGGCTACGGCGAGCGCAACCAGAACCGCTTCGGCGGCAACCGGGGCGGCTTCCGCGGCCGACGCGGCGACCGCTGAGTCCAGAGGACTCCACTGATGCGGCTGGGGGCGGCAACGCGTGTTGCCGCCCCCAGTATTCTGCCGGCTGGCCGCCGCATTGGTGGGTGCTCAGCCCCTGCGCACCCGCACAGTTCCCATCTGCGCGCGAGCCCTCAGCTCGAGGCGCCTCTCGAACAGCTCGGGGTGATCCTGGCGGGGCAGGTCGATCGTGACTCGACCGAAGTCGGAATGGCAGTCCGCCAGGACCGCAGTTCCCTCAGGCACCCCCACCGACACGGTTCCCATCTCACTGGACAGATCCAAGGATCCTTCATACGCCTCAACGATCTTGACCGAGCCGGCCTCCGTGTGGGCCAACACGGTGCCGGAGGTGGAGCGGATGCGCACCGAACCGGCTTGGGCCCGCACGTTCCCGTCATGCAGGGCACCGATGACGATGGAGCCGGCGTCGGCGTGCACCTGCGCACTCGTGCAGTCGCCCAGCCGGATCGATCCCGCCGAGGTCCGTATCTGCACCTGCTCCCAGGAGTGCTCAGCGCTGATCGATCCGGCATCGAGGCGGGCATCCAGGCGCGTACCGTGCGGCACCGTGACCCGAACCCGAGATGTCTGCGGGCCCCATGGCCAAATGCCCGCAAATCGCTCACGTCCCACGAGAGCGATCTGACGGATGCTCACCTTGGCTCCGTCGGCGGTGACATCCAGGAGGGGTTCCAGGATCTCGTCGGCCTCGACGGTGATCGTGCTGCTCACCCCCGGCGCGGTCACCACACTCAGGGTGGACAGGTCCAGGACGAGGTTCGGCTGAACGTCGTCGGGAAGGTCAAAGGTCCATATCGGCATGGGTGGTCTCCTCAGGTTTCAGGTGTCTGCGCGGACTGCCGCACTGGTCAGGCAGCGGAGAAGTGATTGGGCTCGGACCAAGTCGGTGGCACGACGGCGCGGTGGCACGGATCAGCCGAACCACCCAGTGAGCTTCACCCCCGAGGTCTGCCGCCCTGTCGGTCCAGTGGGCCGGCCGGAGCGGTTTCCGACGCCGTCGAGCTCACTGCCACCACGAGCGGCCCCACTGCCAACGCTCCAGGTACCCGCTGAGCTCCAAGAGCCTGACGGCGACTCATGTCCTGCCAGCGCGCTGCGAGCCGCCTCGACGAGCCAGGCATTGACCGAGCGTCCCTGGCTCCGGGCTGCGGCGTCGATCTGCTGCTTGAGCGACTCGGGCAGGCGCAGCGTTGTACGGACCTCCGGTCCCTCCTGCACCTCAGGTGCCGCGTGCGCCGGAGTATCGGTATAGCGTTCCGTCCCCGTCACGTAGCCCTGATCCTGCTCATCAGACCGATCAGCCTGGGTTACCAGAAGATGAGGCGTCGAGCCGTCCATCACCACGGTGACATGTGCTCCGTCGAGCTCGCTGTTGAGCTCATCAGCGGTGTCCGTCAGCATCTGCAGGGCCACGAGGCGCAGAGCCGGATCGAGTGCCGCCGTCAGGGAGCGGGCCACCTCCTGGGTCCGTTCGTCGCCCAGGGACGAGGTCTCCACAAGGGTCCGGCGCAAGGTCTCGGTGTAGGCATCCACACGCATGGCACCATTTTGACACCATCAGTCATGCCTGTCCAGAGAGCATGACGCCACAATGGTGTCATTCAATGTGAGTGAATGGCGTCATTCGAGATGATTCGATCCAGAGTCCGTGCAAGCTCCACCCATCCGTGCGTCTCGGCCTTGAGCGGCTCGATGAGCTCGGCGTTCACGACCTCGTCGGTGGCCCGGCGCAAGCGCTCAATGATCCGTCTGCTGTGGCGTCTGGCCTGAAGGCGGGCCAGGAACGTTCCCAGCCCTGCCAGGACCAGTCCGGTCAGCAGGCCTCCGAGCAGGAGGATGGTGGGCCAGGGGACTGCCCCCCAGCGCGGAACGTCGATGCTGATGAGCAGGAGGTAGTCCTCCAGGACGTGAATGGTCACCAGCCACAGCCCGCCGATCAGTGCCGTCAGCGCGGTCACCCACTGCAGCACGTTGGCCAGCCTCCACCAGACCGGGCGCTTCCACGTCCCGTAGTCCACCTGGGCCACAGCCAGTTCCAGAGGCTCGGCAAGCCTCTCAGCACGCTCGTCACTGCGCAGGACGGCCTGGGCGGCCAGGTCGCCGGGCAGAGCGGAGCAGGCCGCCACGGCGTAGACGTGAGCGCTGCTGCGCAGCCTGCCCCTTGCGGCAGGTCCTGCGGGGGGCAGGGAGGTCAGGTCGATGACGTCGGGGCCCGTGGCGCCGTCGGATTGTTCGGCGTCTGCGGACTTCTGGGCCGGTGGTCGCCCGGTTCCCAGGTGAAGGGCTCGAAGCGGGTCGCGCCGCAGGTGCTCGATCCACCGCAGCCAGAACCAACCGACTCGGGTATGGGCCCGGTGACGGTCCGATCCTTCAACCGCCTGCGAGACGACGTCGACTCCGGCGAGGCTCGCGGCCGCCAGCCGAAGCGTATCGAGGGACTGACGTACCTGCGGCGCCTGCCGAGCGGCCGGATCCGGTGTTGGCGCACCGAGGCCTAATGGAGTGATGAGCCCCGTGCGTTCCCCCAGCTCACTGGCTGCGCGCCTGGCGTGGGCGACGAGACTTCGAGCGCTGGCCAGCCTGCTGGAGGCGACGGAAGCCACGGCGTGCGCCAGGGTCTCAACGCCCTGTCCGGTGCGGGCACTGACGGGAATCACTGAGACGGTTCCAAGACCTTCCCGGTCCAGAATCCTCCTGAGGTCGCTGAGCACCGCGTCCCGGCTCTCAGGGTCGAGCCGATCCACCTGGTTGAGGGCGACCACCATGACCTCGGCGTGCGCCGCCATGGGAAGGAGGAAATCACGATGAACGACGCCATCGGCGTACTTCTCCGGATCGAGGACCCACACCAGGACATCGACCTTGCCCGCCATGCGCTGGGCGATGACCCGGTGCGCGGGTTCGTCGGAGTCGATGTCGGGCAGATCGACCAGCACCGTGGACCCGCCCAGGGCCCAGTCACCGTCGACGCGCACCCTGTGGCTGATGGAGAGCCAGTCCAGCAGCTCAGTGGCCTCGACAGCCGTGTCTGGGACGACGGCGAGGGGCTGGGTGGTCGTCGGACGGGTGCGGGCGGTTCGGGACACCTCGGAGCCGGCCATGGCGTTGGCGAGGCTGGACTTGCCCGACCCGGTCGCCCCGAGAAGGGCCGCCACGGTGGTCTGCGGCGCCAGACGCCGTCGGTGGGAGGCCTGCGTGAGGACGTTACGGGCCTGGGTGAGCTCTTCGCCCAGACCGAGCCGCTCGCCCAGGTCGACGGCCCTGGCCAGGTCCTCAAGAACCTGCGGCAGGTCTAGCGCGCCGGGGCCGTCGGTCGTCACCTGGCCCTCCTGCCGGCCGTCCGACGGCCGCGGGCCGCCGGCAGGGCGCGCAACGACGTGGCCGCCTCCTGGCAGGCCTGAAGCTGTTCTCGCAGCGTGTCGGCGCTGGGGGTGGGTAGCGGAAGAGCATCGGTGAAGCACTTCGCCTGGTTGGCGAACAGGGCCGTGGCACGCTCGCAGAGGTCCTCCCGGGCCCGCTTGGTCATGCCGCGCATCGCCTGGTCTCCGAAGACGGCCTCCAGAACGCGCTGAGCCAGGATGGCAGTGCCGCCCGCGATCCCCACCTCTCCCCCGGACAGTCCGCCGGTGTGGGCGAAGACGAGGATCATGAGAACGACTCCGGCGCCGTTGATCCCCAGGGACAGCAGGCGGGCGGTGAGCCGCTTGTCAGAGCCCTCGGCTCGAACGAGCGTGAGAACCTGACGCTGCCAGTCGTGGACGAGGGCCGCGGCGACGACCTCCAGCCCGGTCTGACTGGGCACCTCAGCCAGAGCCCGGTTCAGGGCCTGCTGGGAGGTGCCGGCCCGTCTCCAGGAGCGTTCCGTGGCCAGACAGGCCCGTTGGGACTCGGCGACCAGGAGCTCGACCAGGGAGGAGCCGATCGCCTGCTCAACGCGCTTGGCGGGCGCCGGACGTCCCCGCAGGAGCGACGTGACGCGGTCGCGGACCCTCCCCACCTGCGCCTCCAAGGACCGGAACAGGTCCCCGGTTCCCACGAACTCCTGCCAGCGGGCCAGCACCTCACCGTGCAGCATGGAACCGTCCTCGGTGGCCTCGATGACGCGTTCCAGAGCGTCATCGTGCTCGGAGGTGGCTGCTCGACGCAGCTCGGCGTGCTCGGCCTCCTGGGAGGCCAGCTCGACGGCGAGCAGCTCGCTCTGCGCCAGGAGGGAACCGATGGCGCCGGTCAGGCTGCGGTGCGCGACGTCCTGGCGGGCGGCCGCATCGGAGGCCAGTGCCCCCAGCCACTGGCGCAGCGGCGATACGTAGGACTCAGGCAGGAAGCCGTCATCGTCCAGAGCGGTCTCGGGAATCGTGAAGACGGGCGCCTCAGCCAAGTTCGCCTCCGCGAGCCGGCGCCGCAGGTCGGCCTCCACCTCGATCTGCGCGCCCTGCGGTACGCGGTCCAGGACGATGGCGGCCGTGATGTGCCGCTCGGCCGCGGCCCGAAGGTGCTCCCAGGGGACGGCGTCGGCGTAGCGCGCCGCCGTGGTGACGAAGATCCACAGGTCTGCCCCGGCCAGGAGCGTCGCGGCCAGGTCCCGGTTGTCCTCGACCACGGAGTCGACATCGGGTGCGTCCACGATCGCCAGTCCCTCGGGCAGCCCCTCGCAGGCCCGCAGCTCGAGCTCTCTGGGGGTGTGGTCGGTGGCAGGGCTCGCCGGTGCGTCGGCGTCCACACGCATGCGCGACAGGGAGCCCAGGACCCGGTCGGTGTCGAACCAGGCGGCGTCGGTCGGTGCGTGCAGCAGCAGGGGGCGACGCGTGGTGGGGCGGATCGCCGAGGCCCTGGCCACGTGCCTGCGAACGAGTGAGGACACGAGGGTCGACTTGCCGGCCCCGGTCGAGCCGCCGACCACGGCCAGCAGCGGGGCGTCCAGGCTGGCCAGGCGGGGAAGGATGTAGTCGCCGAGCTGGTCGCGGATGAGCGTGGCCTTGTCGGCGGCGGCGGCGGTTCCCTGAAGGACGTAGGGCATGGACAGGGCCGTCAGGCTGTCCCGGAGGGCGGACAGCGCCATGGTCGCCTGCTGGACGTGGTGCGTGCTGCTGGACTCGCTCCGGCTGGGGGTCATGAGGCTGAGTCGCCCTCGCGGCCGTCCTGGCCACCGGCCGGGGAACAGGCTGCGGCCGGGCTGACGGTGATCCGTGGGGCGACGTCGTCGGTGGGCGGCTGCCAGGAGGCGGCGTCGGCCTCGACCTGCTCGCCGGAGCGGATGTCCTTGACCGAGTCGGGGGCTCCGTCACCGCCGGGGAACCACACGAAGGGGATGGACCGTTTGTCCGCGGCCTTGATCTGCTTGCCGAACTTGGCGGCGCTGGGGGCCACGTCGGCGCTGATGCCGCGGGCGCGCAGCGCATCGGCGATGGCGTCGGAGGCGCAGCGGTGGGCCTCGTCGGTGACGGCCACGAGCACCGCTGTGGGCACGGAGCGGCTGACCTCCACCAGGCCCTCACCGATGACGCGGGCCAGGAGCCGGGACAGGCCGATGGAGATGCCCACACCGGGGAAGGTGCGCTTGCCGTTGGTGGCCAAGGAGTCGTAGCGGCCTCCGGAGCACACCGAGCCGAGGTCCTCGTGGCCGGCCATGAAGGACTCGTAGACCGTGCCGGTGTAGTAGTCCAGCCCGCGAGCGATCTTGAGGTCGGCGATGACGGCGCCGGGGCGGCGGCGTCCGGTGGCCTCGAGCAGGGCGGTCAGCTCAGCCAGGCCCTCGTTGAGGAGCTCGGTGGGCTCGGCGCCAGCCAGCGCCCGCAGGACCTGATCGGAGACGTCCTGGCCATCGGTGCCGGTGATGGTGGCGAGTCTGAGGGCCTGCGCCGCCTGCTGCGCGCTGATGCCGACGCTCTGGGTGAGCTCGGCGGCCACCTTCTCGGGGCCGATCTTGTCGAGCTTGTCGACCACGCGCAGGACTTCGATGAGCCGGTCCGTGTCGATGCCGATCGACTGGTAGAAGCCCTGAGCGACCTTGCGGTTGGAGACGTGGATGGTGACCGCGGGCACCGGCAGGGCGCTGAGCGCCTCGTGCATGATGAGGGGGACCTCGACGTCGTGGTGGAGCGGCAGGGCGCCGTCACCGACGATGTCGATATCGGCCTGGATGAACTCGCGGAAGCGCCCCTCCTGGGGCCGTTCCCCGCGCCAGACCTTCTGGATCTGGTAACGCTTGAACGGGAAGGTCAGCAGCCCGGCGTTGTCGACGACGTAGCGGGCGAAGGGGACGGTCAGGTCGAAGTGGAGCCCCAGCTGCTTGCGCGGATCCGTCTCAGACTCGGCGTCGGCGGGATCGGCCTGCAGGCGGCTGAGCAGGTAGACCTCCTTGGAGGTCTCCCCCTTCTTCGTCAGCTCGCTCAGCGGCTCGACGGCACGGGTCTGGATGCCGCTGAAGCCGTGGAGCTCGAAGGTGCGGCGCAGGATGTCGACGAAGTGCTGCTCGACGATGTGGCCCGCAGGGAGCCACTCGGGGAAGCCGGACAGTGAGGAGAGAGCTTGTCGTACCTGTGCCATGGTCCGCATTGTGTCATGACGAGCAGTGAGCCTGCGCGTCGCCGTCGGGCCCTGGCGCCATCAGGCCTTGAGGTCTCCCCCACGGATCTTGGCCTCGGCGAGGTAGGGGTTGCCGTGGTGCTCGTGCTCCATGGTGGTCACTGCACCGTGCCCGGGCAGCAGGATGGTGGCCGGGTCGACGGCGTTGGCCAGGAAGCGCAGGGTGGCGAGCATCTGCACCTGGTCTCCGCCGGGCAGATCAGTGCGTCCCACGGATCCCTTGAAGATGACGTCGCCGTCGAGGGCCATGAGGTAGGTGTGCTCCTCGTCGGCGACGGCGGGGTCGTCATCGATGACCTCGGCCTCGTAGAGCAGGGCGTTGTCGGCCAGGCGGGCCTCGAAGAAGAACAGCGTGGAGCCCTCCGAGTGGCCCGGAGCGGGGACCGCGCGCAGCGCGATGCCGGGGACCAGCTCGATGGCCTGGGAGAAGCCGTCTGCCGGGAAGAGACGGATATCGGCGGGCTGCTTCCACTCGCTGCCGGCCATGTCGGTGAAGCTCATGCCGTTGGCGCTGATACCAGTGGTGATGTCGGGCTCCTCGAGCCGGTAGCGGTCGCGCTCGGGGATGTAGACCGGCACGTCGACGGCGTCGTCACTGGTGAGCAGGCCCTCAGCGTGGGCGGCCTCGATGAGCGCCTGGCTGTCCCACACGTGGTCGGCGTGACCGTGGGTGAGCAGGATGGCGCTCAGGGTCAGGTGATTGGACCGCAGGAGGGCCATGGCGCCCCGCACGGAGCCGGCTCCGGGGTCGACGACGAGGGCGGGCTCACCCGGGCCTGCGGCCAGGACGTAGCAGTTGGCGGCGAACACGGGTGCGATGGTGCGCTCCAAGATCATGCCCCCAGCCTACTTGGGCCGTCTGGGAACAGTGTCGATACGGGTCAAAGAGCTGCTCAGGTCCACAGGACCCGGCTGGCTCACCGAAGGTGAAGCCGCCGCCCCCACCAGTGCTCAATGAGCCAGCGGTCGTGGCTGGCGACGATGAGCGTGCCCGTCCATGTCCTCAAAGCGGCCTCGAACATCTCGAGGGCGTCCAGGTCCAGGTAGTTCGTGGGCTCGTCGACGACAAGCACCTCAGGCCCCGCAGCAGCGGCAAGGGCCAGCTGAACGCGGCGCTGGTTGCCGTCGGAGAGCTCGCTGATGGGACGGTTCCACAGGCGCGGGTGCAGGGCTCCCCGGCCGCGGTCCCCGATCCCCTCGGTCCACACGCTCTCATCCACCCCAGGGTCGCCGAGTTTCGGCAGGTGCTGGGGTATCCGGAGCACCGAACCGGATACCGTGAGGCTGCCGACGGAGTCCTCCGTGGGTGCTGACCGCCTACCCATCCAGGCCAGAAGCGTGGACTTGCCGCTGCCATTGGCGCCGGTGACCAGCAGGTGCTCGCCTGCCATGACATCGACCGTGACCGGCGCAAGGCGCCCGGGTACGACCGCTGACCGGGCCGAGACCGCCATCCCTGTTCGCTGCGCCGGTTCAGTCAGACGCAGCTGCAGGTCGTAGGAGCGGGGCCTGCGCACCTCGGTACTGGCGAGTGCCTCCAGCCGGCGGTCGTCCTGCGTCTGGCGCCGGGTGGAGACGCGCTGGGCGCGGTCGGCGTAGAACTTCCGGGCTATGCGGGCCTCGGTCCGGGGCGCTGCCCCGCTGTGCCCAACGATCTCGGAGTCGCGACGGTGACGCACGAGCTTGCGCCGCTGCTCCTGCTGACGCTGGTGAAGACTGCGGTGGGACGACCTGGCGTGCGCCTTGTCCACGAGGTAGTCGCTGTATCGCCCCGAGCACCGGTAGGCACCCATGGGGCCGCTGTCCCCGGAGGCGGTGGCCAGTGCCTGCCACGGCGCCGTGTCGAGGTCGACGACGGCGGTGGCCACCTCGTCAATGAAGGCACGATCATGAGAGGTGAACAGGACCGGTCCGGGCCATGACACCATCATCTCGCTCAAGTAGCTACTGCTACCGGCATCCAGGTGGTTGGTGGGCTCGTCGAGCACCAGCGCCTGACCGGCTGAAAGAAGCAGAGCCGCGATCTCCAGCCTCCCCCGTTGGCCCGGCGACAGGGAGGAGACGAGGCGGCCTGTATCCACGCGCCCCAGTCCCAGCCCGGCGAGCGCCTCAGCCCGTCGAGCCGGCAGGTTCCAGGCGTCGAGCGACTCAAGCCGGGTCAGTAACGAGTCGTATTCCTCGGCGAGGGAGCCGGCTTCAGCTCCGGCCTGGGCAATGGCCTCGCTCATGCACTCGAAACGACCAAGCGCGTCCAGGGTCTCAGCGCAGACGGCGTCGAGGTAGCCCGCGATCGACGTTGCAGTCGACTCCTCCGAGTCGGCCGCCGGCGGGCCGTGATGCTCAGGCACGCTGACAGTCCCGTGATCAGGGAACAGCTCACCGGTGGCCAGGCGCAGGAGCGTGGACTTCCCCGATCCGTTGGGGCCGACGACGCAGACGCGTTCGTCGTCGGAGACCGTAAGGTTGATGTTCTCCAGCAAGGGGGCGGAGGTGTAGGAGAAGCTGACATGGGAGAAACTGATCGCAGGCATGACTCGTCCTTGGCATGAGGCGGTGGGGGCACAGGGGCAAGTCACGCGAGCATGGTCACATGCTAACAGCGCCAGTCGTCGACAAGGCCTGGGGAACCGACACCGGCCCGCTTGTGAGGGGCATCGGCGCTCAACGAATCAACGGAAATCAGTGGGGCGAAGGATGGTGAATGCTGCCGGCGGGAACGTAGACTTTCGGCACTGCCGTCCTCCGACGGCACCTCACCACCACCCGGCTTGACAGCCGGGCGCGAACGGAACGGAGCGGTCACGCCGCTCCCTCCCCGTCAACCATGAAGGAGCATCCCGTGACTGAGCGGATCCAGCCCGACAACCGGTCTGACAACCAGCCCGAGGCTGAGCAGACCATCCAGCCGACCGACCTGAGCGAGTCGGCAGCGCCCAGCCCGACGGAGCAGCCCACAGCGGCGTCCTCTGACGAGCCGGCATCTCCCGCCTCCGAGGAGCCCGCCCAGACCGAGCAGCCGACAGAGAAGGTTCAGGCCTCCGAGGCCACCCCGCAGGACGCCACGCCGACCCCGGCCGAGGTTCCCGCCCCTGCAGCGGCGCCTGCGGCACCTGCCGAGCCGGCCGTCGACCCGCAGGAGGCGATGGACGCAGCCAAGTGGGGGCGCGTGGACGGCGAGGGCCGGGTCTACGTCCAAGACGGCGGCGCCGAGCGCGAGGTCGGCCAGTTCCCCGATGCTCCGATCGCCGAGGCGATGGCCTTCTATGTGCGCCGCTACCTGGATCTCAAGGCGACCATCGACCTGTTTGCCACCCGTCTGCCCCAGCTCAGCGTCCGAGAGATCGACTCGACCCTGTCCTCGATCTCCGAGTCCCTCACCGAGCCGGCCGCCGTCGGTGACCTGGAGGGACTGCGGGCCCGTTTCGCCGCCCTGAAGACTGTGGCCGCCGAGCGACGCGAGGCTGTCTCCGCTGAGCGCGCGGCCGCCAAGGAGCAGGCCCTCAAGGAGCGTACGGCGATCGTCGAGCGCGCTGAGGCCATCGCCGAGCAGGACCCGGCTCGCACGCAGTGGAAGAACTCCGGCGCCGAGCTGCGTGAGCTGCTCGAGTCCTGGAAGGCCGCGCAGCGGCGCGGGCCGCGCCTGGACCGTCCCACCGAGGACGGGCTGTGGAAGCGCTTCTCCCACGCGCGCACCACCTTCGACCGTCACCGCCGCCAGTTCTTCAGCGAGCTGGACGCCAAGCAGGCGCAGGTGCGGGCCGCCAAGGAGGCGCTCATCAAGCGTGCCGAGGAGATGCAGACCTCCACCGACTGGGCCGGCACCTCCGCGAAGTACCGTGACCTGCTGGCCGAGTGGAAGAAGGCCGGACGCGCCTCCCGCAAGGAGGATGACGCCCTGTGGGCCCGTTTCCGTGCCGCCCAGCAGGTCTTCTACGATGCCCGCCGCGCCAAGGACGAGGCCGTCGACGCCGAGTTCGCCGAGAACCTCAAGGTCAAGGAGGCGCTGGTGGCCAAGGCCGAGGCGCTCCTGCCCATCAAGGACATCAAGGCCGCCAAGAAGGCACTGCGCCCCATTCAGGACGCCTGGGAGGAGGCCGGGCGGGTCCCGCGCGGCGCGGTGCGTCGTATCGAGGGCCGCATGCGCGCCGTCGAGGACGCGATCCGTGAGGCCGAGAACGCCGAGTGGCGCCGCACCGACCCGGAGACCAAGGCCCGCGCCGAAGGCCTGGCCGGTCAGCTCCAGGACGCGATCGCCGGTCTGGAGAAGGACCTGGCTGCTGCCCAGGCCACCGGTGACGCCAAGAAGATCGCCGAGACCGAGGCCGCGCTGACGGCTCGCCGGGCCTGGCTCGAGCAGGTGCTGCGCTCGGCCAAGGCCTGACCCGAGCACCTTCCGCTCAGTTCTGAGACTGAAGGAACACCTGAGGCGGGGCCGACGCCACCCACCGGTGTCGGCCCCGCTTCGTGTCTCGTCCTGGCATCCCTAGTTGTTGTGAGTCATGAGGTTGTAGTCGTGGGTGAGGGCAGCGGGACTTGAGCTGTCAGAATGAGTGGCGCTGAATCATCGTTCTGACAGTAGAAACCCCCGCTGCCATGACCCACCGTAACGCTGTGTTGACGCCTCGGAGCCGCTACCGGCTCGTGATGCGTGTCCAGGCCGGTCACCCCATCGCCCATGTAGCCGCCGAGGGCCGAGTCTCCGTCGCGGGCATCCCTGATGAGCCTCGTCGGGATCTTGACGTCGATCACTAATATGTGCATAGTCATGTTCATGCCAACACGAAACGTCTATGTTTCAGAGGATGATGTGAGCCTTTTCGCTGAGGCGGGGGAGATCGCCGGTAGTCTCTCGTCTGCCATCGTTGAGGCCCTCCGTGACTATGTCAAGAAGCGTGGCACTCGGCCGAGGGCTATCAGGAGATCGAACTGAAGCTGTCTACGGGCGACGTGGATCGTCGGGTCACGTTCGTCGGTCGACGCCTGGTGCGCCTGACGAGACCGGATCCTGAGGGAACCCGCATCGACACGGTCTACCTCACAGCCAAGGGCCAGCTGGCTGTAGCGACAAAGGTTCAGAGGAGGCTGCCGGACTGGACTGCTGGCCAGGACGACCTTTGGTCCAACCCGGAAACATGGAGTCGGGACTTCTGGATCGCCGGGGACAGAACTCTGAGTGTCTTCCCAGACATTGATCACCTTCAAAAGGAGGATCCGGTTATGGCAGAGCAAGCCCGGGCGGCGCTGGCCACTCCGGCTCTCGAGGTCTTGGACATCTGACATGCAACCTTCAACCCCAAAACAGTACGTCCAGGCTCCTACTTTATCTGTCCTGGATGTTGCCAAAATATAAAATCGGAAGTTGCTACGAGGTGCCAGCGCTTAATGGAGTATTCTGGTTCTTCAGTACCCAATGGAGTGGGTAACACAACTCTCGTCAGAATCGAGATTCATCCCTCTCCCTGGCCTCATCGACCGATGTGGCGACGAGTCATTTCTCCCCCATCCCATGGGAGGTCACCCCTCCACTAGCAGCATCGCAGCATCGCAGCATCGAGGCTGCCAACTACCAGCTACGTAAGGATCGTCGACGAACCGGGGACACTTCTCCTCTGATAAGCCGGAGGACAAACCGCTGAAGACTGGTGATCTGCGACACCTGTGGGCAAAAGAGTCCGAGAACGCGACAAGGAGAAAAGGCTAGCCCCGTCCAAGCGCAAGGCCAAGAGCAAACTCGTCGACGGACAGGTCGCCACCGACTGGAACAAGACCCTGACCCAGTTCACCGCCGCCTACCTCAACCAAATCAATCTAAACCTTGCACAAAACACTGGACAGGCTCATGAGGGATTCACCGACTACCTCGTCGATATTATTTCAGACCTTGAGACGGTGGACTGGGAGATACCGGACTCATTGCCCAACGTCTGCATGAGGTCACCAGACCTTACGGCTGGAAATCCCTCGATTCAGGCTTGGCAGATCATGGCGGTGGTGCCAGCGTCGCTCAGGTCCTGCAGACCGATCTGAAGCAGACAGTGGATGCGTCATCATAGCCAGGTCCGGATCAGTCAGGACTTCCTGGGTCAGCGTGGACACAGCAGACTGGTGAGGAGGCATCATAGGAGTACCTCCTAGTGAATCTTGATCGAGAAACCGGGTCCTATGATGCCTCCCTGACTCTCTTCTCAGCCAGGAACCTCGCAGGAACTACCACCACACTAAGAGACTCACCCCGCGTCTCGTCCTGGTGTCGCTGGTCGAGCGATCTGCTACTCCCAGGTGGCGGTCGCGGGGTCCACTCCCTCAGACCTGGCGCATGCGTCGATGACGTCCTTGAGCCAGGCCGCCAGACCAGGCGCGCGTTTGTCGTAGTAGCGGGCATAGCGTTCGTCCGCCACATAGCCGCGGGCGATGATGACCTGCTTGGAGGTGGAGACCTCGAACCACCGGTTGAAGTCCTTGCGGTGCCACCGCGCCAGGGCATTGGCCTCGGGGCTGCCCGGCTCAACGCCGCTGCGCATCGCCTCGGCAAGCGCGGTCTCCAGAGCGACGGTCTCCTCGTGCGCCTGCTCCCAGTTGGCGCGAGACATCCGGGCCTTGCGCCGGTAGGACTCGGCCCACTCCGGTGTATCACCCCACTGCGCGCGGGCCTCCTCGACATAGACGGGGTCCCAGTCGGTCCCCCAGATCTCCGCCATCTCAGCCACGGAGATCCTCGCCCCCAGCTGCTGTATGTCTATCACCATGTCGATGGAGCTGAGCTTGTGCTGCAGGTGGGAGATCTGTCCTTGCACCAGCTCGCGCTGACGGCGCAGGTGCGTGAGCGCGTCAGTGCCCGGCTCGTCGAGGACCGTCTTGATGTCGGCCAGGCTCATGCCGGTCTGCCGGTAGACGAGAACCTGCTGGATGCGCATGATGTCCGCCTCGCTGTAGAGCCGGTAGCCGGCGGCACTGCGCCGGGAGGGATGCACCAGACCGGACTCGTCCCAGTGATGCAGCGCCCTGACGCTGACGCCCAGGAGCGTTGAGACCTCACCGACCGTCATAGCGATGTCCGCGTCGTCGGGCACGGCGCTCATTGCGGTGTCGGCTGCTGTGTCATGTCTCCCGGTTCCGTCATGACGCTGTTGAGAGTCCTTCACCCTGTGTCCTTCCTCAGTACTCGCTCCGGCCGGCAGGTGTCCTGGCACATGCCGTCCACCGTGATGCCTCCCGCTGCGTGAGGGTCAACTCCTCACGGTCACCACGAGGTTATCCACAGGCGGCCGATTCACTGTGGCGCCGACGGCCGGTTGACGTCCACGATGGCGTATGGCTCGTTTCGTCCCGGTTCCCGGTCACGCCGCCGTGGCCCACCTGTCCGCCCGCCCACTCTCCCCCGTTCTAGGCACACTTCCACCCCAGGATATGCAGGTACTCAGGTGCGCCGGGCTCGACCCCCGGCTGCTGGTCAACATCCTGGGCAACCTGCAACCGGCCGACACTCTGCGCTCGGCCGAGGGACGTATGCGGGCCATTGCCGCTGCAATGCCCTGCCGGGGTGTGCTTCTGGCGAGCACCGCCCTGTGGGTGCACGTCGGCGGGCCAGCTCCCGACGCCCTGGAGGTGAGCCTGCCCGGAGGCCGTCGAAGTCGACTGCCCTACCTGGTGACCAGACGAGGCCGGCTGCCCCACTGCGACACGACCGTGATCAGTGGTATCACCTGCGCCACGATCGCCCGAGCCGCCGTCGACATCGCCCGCCTGGGGCCGCCGGTGCAGGCAGTGCAAGCCATTATGGCGGCCCGCGACCATGGAGTGAGCCGAGTCCGTCTCCTGCTCACGCTCAACCACTGCCGTGGGGCCGCCAGCAGAGGCTGCCCGCGGGCGCAGCACATCATCGAGGAGGTCATGACCGGCGCGTCATAGCCGGCGCCCAGAATCTGCTCAACTGGAGCGGCGCGCGGCGGACAAGCTTCTGCGCGCCTCGAAGACGCCGTCGATGCGCCGCAGGGCCGCCAGCGTGTGGTCCAGGTGCCCGGCCTCGGCCAACTCGACGACGAACCGCCCGGTGACAACCCGGTCCCGGCTCGTACCGATGCTGGCACTGACAAGGTTGACGTGGCTGTCCGCCAGTGCCCGGGTGATGTCGGCGAGAAGGCCCCCACGGTCCAGGGCCTCAACCTCCACCTGGACCAGGTAGGCCGACTGGGCGTGATCCGCCCAGGAGACGGTGATGAGGCGCTCGGGCTCGCGCTGGAGCTGATCGACGTTCTGGCAGTCGGCCCGGTGTACTGAAACACCCGAGCCCCTGGTGATGAAGCCGACGATGGGGTCGCCCGGCATGGGGGTGCAGCAGCGCGCCAGCTTGACGTAGACGTCGCCCTCATCCATTCCTGCGACGACGACTCCGGCATCGGCCGTTCGTGGACGCCGGTGCGCCGTGGCCCGAGTGGGCAGGACTCCCTCCGCGAGAGTCTCCTCGGCGCCGTCCTCCCCGCCCATGGTGGCCACCAGAGTGTCGACGACGTGCTGGGCCGACACGTGCCCCTCACCCACCGCGGCGTACAGGCCGTCGATGTCGACCTTGTCGAGGGTCTTGGCCACGTTCATGAGGGTCTCATGGCTCATGAGGCGCTGAAGAGGCAGGTTCTGCTTACGCAGGGTGCGGGCAATGGCGCCCTTGCCCTCCTCGATGGCCTCCTCACGGCGCTCCTTGGAGAACCACGAACGGATCTTGTTACGCGCGCGGGTGGAGGCGACGAAGGAGAGCCAGTCGCGCGAGGGACCGGCGTTAATGGCCTTGGAGGTGAAGACCTCCACCGTGTCGCCGTTCTCCAGGCGCGTGTCCAGGGGCACCAGTCGGCTGTTGACGCGCGCCCCCACGGTACGGTGGCCGACCTCGGTGTGGACGGCGTAGGCGAAGTCCACCGGGGTGGCTCCCGCAGGCAGGGCCAGGACATCGCCCCGGGGGGTGAAGACGTAGACCTGGTCCCCGGCCATCTCGTAGCGCAGGGCGTCGAGGAACTCGGTGGGGTCCTGGGTCTCCTTCTGCCAGTCCACAAGCTGACGCAGCCAGCCCATGTCGCCCTGGTCGGAGTCTCCGGGTCTGCCTCCCAGGGCGCTGGGGCCCGAGGCGTTGGGGTCCTCCTTGTAACGCCAGTGCGCCGCCACGCCGTACTCGGCCATGCGGTGCATCTCGTGGGTGCGGATCTGGATCTCCACCGGCTTGCCACCCGGCCCCACGACAGTGGTGTGCAGCGACTGGTAGAGGTTGAACTTGGGGACGGCGATGTAGTCCTTGAAGCGCCCGCTCATGGGGGTCCAGCGCGAGTGCAGGGAACCGAGCACCGCGTAGCAGTCCTGGACGGTGTCGACGATGACCCGCACCGCCACCAGGTCGTAGATGTCGTCGAACTCCTTCCCCCGCACGATCATCTTCTGGTAGATCGAGTAGTAGTGCTTGGGTCGCCCGGTCACGGCGCCCTTGATCTTGTTGACCCTCAGGTCCTCCTCGATCTGGAGGCGAACCTGGCGCAGGTACTCCTCGCGAGCCGGGGCCCGCTCCGCCACCATGTGCTCGATCTCCTCGTACACGCCCGGGTAGAGGGCCTTGAAGGACCGATCCTCCAGCTCCCACTTGATCGTGTTCATCCCCAGGCGGTGGGCCAGAGGCGCATAGATCTCCAGGGTCTCCTTGGCCTTGCGGGCGGCGTTCTCCGCAGAGACGTACTTCCAGGTGCGGGCGTTGTGAAGCCGGTCGCCGAGCTTGATGACCAGGACCCGGATGTCCTTGGACATCGCGATGATCATCTTGCGCACCGTCTCGGCCTGGGCGGCCTCCCCGTACTGGAGCTTGTCGAGCTTGGTGACGCCGTCGACGAGCAGGCTGATCTCGTCACCGAAGTCGGCGCGCAGGCGCTCGAGGGTGTAGTCGGTGTCCTCCACGGTATCGTGCAGGACGGCTGCCGCCAGGGTCTGGGCCGTCATCCCCAGCTCGGCCAGGATGGTCGCCACTGCCACCGGGTGGGTGATGTAGGGCTCCCCGGACTTGCGTCGCTGGCCGGAGTGAGCCTTCTCCGCCACCTCGTAGGCGCGCACGATGAGGCTCGTGTCGGCCTTGGGGTGGTTGGCGCGCACCGCGCGCAGCAGCGGCTCGATGGCCGCTGGCGTGGAGTGCCCCCGGGAACCGAACCACGCCAGACGGCTGCGCACGCGCGAGCCGGGGACAACACTGTCACCTGACGTGTCCGGGGTGTTCTTCGTCTCCGTCATTAACGCATCATATAGCGGCCGGCACACCGAGGCGTGTCGGCGCTGCCGATGGCCGTGTGGTGTCGCGTCCTTCAGGGTCACGACACCACACCGGAATCAGCAGTGGCAGAGGACAGGGCGAAGCGAAGGCGCCGCCCGATCCTCGTCTCAGAAGATGACGATCGAGTCGACTTCACGCCCCTGGAGCCGGCCGCGACCGCCGAGGTCCGACAGCTCCAGAAGCATGCAGATGGCCTCCACCGAGGCGCCGGCCTGCTCAATGAGGGAGATGGAGGCGGCGGCCGTCCCACCTGTGGCCAGAACGTCGTCGATGACCAGGACGCGCGCGCCCTTGGTGACGGTCTCGGGCCTCAGCTCCATCCTGGCCGTGCCGTACTCGAGTGCGTAGTCCACGCCAATGACCGGGCCGGGCAGCTTGCCACCCTTGCGCACCGTGATCATGCCGACCCCGAGCCGAACCGCCAAGGGCGCCGCCAGGATGAAGCCGCGCGACTCAAGCCCCGCGATCGCATCGATCCGCCCCCGGTAGTGATCGGCCAGCCCCTCGACGAGACCGGCGAAGGCCTGTCCATCGGCCAGGAGCGGAGTGATGTCCCGGAAGAGGACCCCCGGCTCGGGGAAGTCGGGAATCTCGCGCAGGTGGCTCAAGACCAGCCTGGTCAGAGACTCGGGCACCGAATCGGAATGGGCCACGGGAGCGGTCATCTGCGCTTCTTCTTCCTTTTTGGCTGAGCCGCCACGCCGAGGTGGTGGCCGGGAGTGACTGGTGAGGCGGCCGGAACCGCGTCAATCTTAGCCAGTTCCTCGACGTCGTCACCGGCCTCCTCCCGACGGTGCTGGCGCGCTGCGGCAACCTTGGCGGCCTGCTCCTTGATGCGCTTCTCACGTGAGCGCAGGTCCACCAGGAGCGGGGTGGCCAGGAAGATCGAGGACAGGGTCCCGGCGATCATGCCGATGAACAGTGTCAGGGCGATGTCACGCAGCGTTCCCGCGCCCAGGATGAAAGCGCCGACGAACAGCAGCGAGGCCACCGGGAGCACACCGACCACGGAGGTGTTGATCGAGCGGATGAAGGTCTGGTTGACCGCCAGGTTGGCGAGCTCGGCGTAGGTGGAACGGCTCTGGGACTCAAAGCCCTCGGTGTTCTCCCGGATCTTGTCGAAGACCACCACCGTGTCGTAAAGGGAGTACCCCAGGATCGTCAGCACACCGATGATCGTGGCCGGGGTGACCTCGAATCCGGACAGGGCGTAGATGCCCACGGTGACGATGATGTCGTGGCACAGAGCGAGCAGGGCTGCAGCCGCCATCTTCCAGGTGCGGAAGTACGCCCAGATGAGCAGCCCGACGAAGATGAAGAACAGGACCAGCCCTCGAACCGCCTTCTTCGTGACGTCGGAGGACCAGGTCGGTCCCACGGTCGTCGCTGAGACGTTGGAGGCGTCGGTCTTGTAGGCGGTGGCAATCTGACCGGCCAACGAGTCGAGGCGCTGCTTGCTCAGCTGAGTGGTCTGCACCCTGACCGATGACGACCCCATGGTGGTCACCGAGGAGCCGGCCGCCAGGTCGCTCTTGGAGAGGACCTCGTTGGCGGGACGCTCTGAGGGGGAGGACAGCCCGGTGACCGTGATCTCCGAACCGCCCTTGAAGTCGATGCCCGGAGTGAGTCCCACGGTGCTCAGGAGCGTGGCCGAGCCCAGGATGATGACGACGGCGATGAGGTACCAGACTTTCCGTTTGCCGACGAAGGCGATGGATGTCTTAGCCGAGTAGAGCTCGTTACCGAGCGTGGCGAGAGACTTCACTTCGTCTCACCGTCCTTTCCCTTGTCGGCCGCGACATCGACCGCGTCGCCCTCCTGCTGCTCAGCCTCACCGTCGGACTCTTCAGCTGCGCGCTGCGGGCTCTCGGCGTTCCTGCGGGCCTCGGCCTTTCGGCGCGCCAGCGACCCGGCCACGCGGTCGGCGACGGCCTCGCGCCCCCTGCCGTAGGTCGAGGACGTCGCCCCGAGGTGCTCGGGGTCAAGGCCGGAGAGGCGGTGCCCCTCACCGAAGAAACGGAATCGGACGATCCACTCCATCATCGGGTGGGTGAAGAAGATGATGATGGCCAGGTCCACGCACGTGGTCACCCCCAGGGTGAAGGCGAATCCCTGGACCCCGCCGACGGCCAGGAAGTACAGGACGATCGCGGCCACGAGGTTGACGGCGTCGGACACGAGGATCGTGCGCCTGGCGTGCTTCCATCCCTCATCGATCGCAGTCCTCAGGGTCCGTCCCTGACGCACCTCGTCACGGATGCGCTCGAAGTAGATGATGAAGGAGTCGACTGTGATGCCGATGGAGATGATGAGTCCGGCGACCCCCGCCAGGGACAGGCGGTAGCCCATGGTCGCGCTCAGGGTCGCGATGACCAGGTAGGTGCCGGCTGCTGCCACCACCAGGGAGGCCACGGCCACCACCGCCAGGCCACGGTACTGCCAGGCCAGGTAGAGGATGATGAGAGCGAAGCCGATGAGCCCGGCGATCAGGCCGTTGCGCAGCTGCTCGGTTCCCAAGGTGGCGGAGATCTGCTGCTCGGACTGCACCGTGAAACTCAGCGGCAGCGAGCCGAAGGAGAGCTGGTTGGCCAGCGTGTTGGCCTGGTTCTGGGTGAAGCCACCGGTGATCTGGACCCGCCCGTCGGTGATGGGCGAGTGGACGGTCTCGTTGAAACCGGAGGCCATGATGGTCAGGCCGTCCAGGACGATGGCGAACTGGGCCTTGTCACCACTGCTCTGAGCCTGCTGGTTCTGAGCGCCCTGCGCGCCGGCGGCGCTCGCCTGGTCGCGGTAGGCCAGCAGCCGCTTGGACAGCTCGGCGAACTTCTTGGTGCCGTCAGCGTTGAAGGCCAGCGAGACGACCCACTGGTTGGTGGCCTGCCCTCGGGAGTCGGTTTCCAGGCCCGAGTTGGCGCTCTTGAGCTCGGTCCCGGTGATCTCGGCCGGGCCGAGGATGTAGGCGCCGTGTTGCCGGGAGCCGGCCTCCTTGGAGCAGGAGATGACGGCGACCTTGGGGTCCTGCGTCTGCCCCGTGAGGTTCTTCGGGTCGGAGCAGTCGGTCATGTAGCCGTCGTAGAGGAGCTTCTCGGTGATCCAGGAGTCCGACGAGTTCGTCTTGTCCTGAGCGGGAAGCGGGGCGGAGGAGATGACGCCGTCCTGGTTGACGTCCGCCAGCTGCTTGGCGATCTCCTCGGGAGTCCTGGGCTGTGCCGTCGACTGAGCCGTGGGCTGCGCGGTGGGGGCCGGGGTTGCGGCCGGCTGCTCGCCCTCGCCTGCGCCCTCCTCCTCGGCGCCCTCCGAGTCCGCTGCCGGCTGAGTAGCCTCGCTGGTGGCGCTCGGGCTGGGCTGAGCCGTCGGCGCCGGGGTCGCCGCACCGGAGGGGTTCTGGCTGGCGATGCTCTTGGCGGCCTGCTGGGCGCTGCCCGGCAGGATGCGAAGGACCGGTCGGAAGTACATGACGGCGGAGGTCCGCACCAGCTCCAGGGTGGCCTGGCTGGGCTTGCCGGGCAGCGAGACCACGATGTTCTGTCCGCCCTGGCGGGAGATCTGCGCCTCGGAGACGCCGGAGGCGTCGACGCGCTGGCGGATGACCTCGATGGCCTGCTCGACGTCCTCGTCGCTGATGGCCGAGCCGTCGGAGGTGGTGGGCGTCAGAATGAGCTGGGTACCACCCTCGAGATCGAGGGCGAGTCCGGGGGTGAGCGAGGCCTTGTGCCTCATGCTTCCCGCCACGAGCGCACCGAAACCGATGACGAGGACGAGGATGAACATCAGGAGGCGGCGCCCTGGGCGCTTTCGCTGCTTACTGGACACGTGGTCCCTTCCTGGGGTGGAGTGTGCTCGAGCGCATGGCCCGAAGGCTGAGGTGAGTGTGGGGGTTGGGATGCTAGGCGGGCACCACCATGAGACGCACCGTTTCCGGTGGACTCGGCGAGTCGGGTCGCCAAGCGCGAGTGGGGTCTGCGGGGCTCCGCTGGGAGCCGCCGCGCTCACATCGTGGGTGAACGGTCGTTTCGCGATGTCAGGACTGCGGCTCGGCCGCGTCCTGCTCGGGCTCACGGCTGTCGTCGTCAGCCTGCTCGACGTCTGAACCGGGCTCCTCATGGGCGGAGGCGGAACCGAAGGGCGGCTCCTCGATAGCAGCGATCGCCCGTTTGCTCCACAGGGTCTCGTCGCCCAGCGGTGTGGCCAGGGTGACCACATCGCCGTCGACCTCAACGACCGTGCCGTAGAAGCCTCCGATGGTGCGAACCCAGTTGCCGGGCACCAGGCCCTTCTCAGTACGGCGCTTCTGCTCCTCCTGCACCGCGCGCTGCCTGCGGCTGACGAACCACATCATCAGGAGCATCCCGATGAGCATGATCCAGAGGAAATACGACGACATGGAGGCCTCTTCCGTTTCGACTAGGCAGTCTCGGCTGATGCAGACCTACGACTGTCACAGGCCGGCAGTGGCGAGTCTATGGCACGTGGGCCAGAGCTTTACCTACCGTTGGCGAGTGGTCGGGCACAACTGGGTACCAGCCGGTTACAAAGTGATCACATTACCCGGTTGTCGCTCAGGAGAACAATGATCCCTCGGCAGGGGGCTCAAGTCCCAGGTGACTGTAGGCCGCCGGCGTGGCCGCCCGCCCCCGCGGGGTGCGCACCACCAGCCCCTCGCGCACCAGGTAGGGCTCGGCCACGGTCTCCACCGTCTCGGGCTCCTCCCCCACGCTGACCGCCAGCGTCGTCAGCCCCACCGGGCCACCGCCGAATCGCGTGCACAGGGCCTCGAGCACCTGGCGGTCCAGACGATCCAGGCCCAGGGCGTCGACCTCGAAGATGTCCAGGGCGCCGCGGGCCGCCGCCAGGTCGAGCCGGCCGGGCCGCCCGTGCACCTCCGCCCAGTCCTGGACGCGGCGCAGCAGCCGGTTGGCGATACGAGGTGTGCCGCGGGAGCGTGAGGCCAGCTCCTTGGCGGCGTCAGCCTCCAGGCTCACGCCCAGCAGACCTGCACTGCGCGTGAGGATCCGGGTGAGCTCGCCCGGCCCGTAGTAGTCGAGGTGCCCGGTGAAACCGAAACGGTCACGCAGCGGCGCGGGCAGCAGACCCGCCCTCGTGGTGGCTCCGACGACGGTGAAGGGAGGCAGGGACAGGGGGATGGAGGTCGCCCCGGGACCCTTTCCTACGACGATGTCGACGCGGAAGTCCTCCATCGCCAGGTAGAGCATCTCCTCGGCGGTCCGTGCCAGGCGGTGGATCTCATCGATGAACAGCACGTCGCCCTCCTCCAGGGAGGACAGGATGGCCGCGAGGTCTCCGGCGTGCTGGATGGCCGGTCCCGAGGTCAGGCGCAGGGAGCCGTCCACCTCTGCGGCGATGATCATGGCCAGGGTGGTCTTGCCCAGCCCGGGCGGCCCCGAGAGCAGGACGTGGTCAGCCGTCACCCCGCGGGCCAGAGCCGAGCGCAGCACCACCGAGAGCTGGCCTCGCACCACCTCCTGCCCGGTGAAGTCCTCCAAGCGCTTGGGCCGCAGGGCCGCCTCTGCGGCACGCTCGGTGGCATCGGCGCCGCCACCGACCAGGCGCTGCCGGTCGAGCTCATCGGACTCAGCCACGGCGCCCACCCCCCAACCACCTCAGGGAGGCCCGCAGCAGTGCCGCCATGTCCGGTTCCTGGTCGGCCTGGACGGTATCAGCCGTCACGGAGGTGACGGCCTGGCGCGCACTGGCCTCGTTCCAGCCGAGCTGCACCAGGGCGGCGACGACCTCGGCGTGGGGCTCGGGACCGCCTGCGGTCATCGTCTCCGTCCCCCCGGCTGTCTGCGCAGCGGTCCGCGCGGTCCCGAGATCATCCCCGGTGACAGGACCCAGCTTGTCGGCCACGTCCAGGATGACGCGCTGAGCACCCTTGGGGCCGAGGCCTGGCACCCGCGTCAGGGCGGCGACGTCCTGCGAGGCGATGGCCCGCCTGAGCGCGTTAGGTGTGTGGACGGCCAGCATCGCCAGCGCCAGCTTGGCCCCAACCCCTTTGGCGCTCATCAGGGTGCGGAAGCTGTCCCTCTCATCGGTGTCGGCGAAGCCGAACAACGTCAGCGAGTCCTCACGGACCACCATCTCGGTGTGGACGAGGGTCTCCTCACCGACCTTGAGGCCGGACAGCGTGGTGGGCGTGGCCTGGATACTCATGCCGACGCCGCCGGCCTCAATGACGGCACTGGTGAGGCCGACACTGAGGACAGTGCCGCGCAGGGAGGCGATCATGGGCGACTTCTCCTGGGGTTCTCAGCGGGTTGAGCGCCCTCAGGTCGACTTGACGGACGCCGACGGGGCTCGAACAGACGTTCGGATCCTAGCAGCCTGAGTCCGGCGGTGCCCTCAGCGCCGCACCCGTCGCGGGTCAACGGCACCGGTGCGCCGGGCCGCGGCCTGGGCGGCGGCCCACTGGCGCTGTGCCGGCGTGCGGGCTGAGACACGCACCGCTCCCCCGGCGGAGACCATCTCGGTGGCATCGTCCGTCCCCGTTCCGCCGCCGCGCCAGCCGTGGCAGATCGCCTGGGCCAGGGCGTCGGCGGCGTCGGCCGGCCGGGGCGGGGCGTCGAGGCCGAGGATGCGGGTGACCATGGCCTGGACCTGGGTCTTGTCAGCCGTGCCCGAGCCGGTGACGGCGGCCTTGGCCTCGCTGGGCGTGTGCTGAGCGACCTCCAGGCCTGCGCGCGCCGCCGTGGCCATCGCCGTGCCCATGACCTGGGCGACCCCGATGACGGAGCGCAGGTTGTCCTGCGCGAAGACCCGCTCGATGGACACCACGGAGGGGCCCAGGCGGGCGATCCAGTCCTCAATGGCCTCCGTGATGGTCAGCAGCCTCAGCTCGGGGCTCTGGGAAGGCGGCGTGCGAACCACGCCAACCTCCACCAGGCGGACCTGACGGCGAGGGTCGACGTCCACGCATCCCAGACCGCAGCGGGTCAGTCCGGGATCGATTCCCAGGACCCGCTGCTGGGCGACGACGGCGCGAGCCGAGCGCGGCCGGGAGTCGGCGAGGTCCAGGGGGCTCAGTCCTCGTCGCCTGCGAACTCAGCGGCCACCTCCGGGCTGAGGTCCACCGAGGTGTAGACGTTCTGGACATCGTCGGAGTCCTCCAGGGCGTCGATGAGGCGGAAGACCTTCCGGGCTCCTTCGATGTCGACCTCCACCTTGGTGCCGGCGACGAACTGGACCTCGGCGGAGTCGTAGTCCATCCCCGCCTCCGTCAGGGCGGTACGCACAGCGACGATGTCGCCGGGCTCGGAGTAGATCTCGAAGGACTCGCCCATGTCCTCGACCTCCTCGGCGCCGGCTTCCAGGACGGCCATGAGGATGGAGTCCTCGTCCACGCCGTCGGCCTTGGCGACCTCGACGACGCCCTTGCGGGTGAAGTTGTAGGCCACCGAGCCCGGGTCGGCCAGGTTCCCGCCGTTGCGGGAGAAGGCCACGCGCACGTCGGAGGCGGCCCGGTTGCGGTTGTCGGTGAGGCACTCGACGAGGAAGGCAACCCCTCCGGGGCCGTAGCCCTCGTACATGATGGTCTGCCAGTCGGCGCCACCGGCCTCCTCGCCACTGCCGCGCTTGACGGCGCGGGTGATGTTGTCCGCCGGCACGGAGTTCTTCTTGGCCTTCTGGATGGCGTCGAACAGAGTGGGGTTACCGGTGGGGTCACCGCCGCCGGTGCGGGCGGCGACCTCGATGTTCTTGATGAGGCGCGCGAAGAGCTTGCCGCGCTTGGCGTCAATGGCGGCCTTCTTGTGCTTGGTGGTGGCCCACTTGGAGTGACCCGACATTAATGCTCCTTGGGAGTCGATGCTGAGGGCGCGGCCGAACGTACTCAGGCCCGGCGCGTCACCATGGAGACGAAGACGTCGTGGACCCGGTGGTCGCTTCCGACCTCCGGGTGGAAGGACGTGGCGAGCAGGGCCCCTTGACGAACCGCGACGATCCTACCGCCGTCGGCCCCACCGACCCCAGCCGCACGTCCAGCGCGGGTCGTGGCGAGGATCTCGACGCCCGGGCCCACCTCCTCCACCCAGGGCGCCCGGATGAAGACGGCGCGCAGCGGTCGGTCCCGCCCCGCACCGAGTACCGGGGCGATGAGGTCCTCCTCGTAGGAGTCCACCTGACGGCCGAAGGCGTTGCGGCGCACCGTCATGTCGATGCCCCCCAGGAAGGCCTGGCCCTCCTGCGCCCCCTCGACGCGGTCGGCCAGCATGATCATCCCGGCGCAGGACCCGTAGGCGGGCAGGCCCGCACCGATGAGCTCACGCAGGGGCGCGAGCATGTCGAAGGCGACCAGCAGCGTGCTCATGGTGGTCGACTCCCCACCGGGGATCACCAGGCCGTCAAGCCGGTCGCCGGGGGCGTCACCCAGATCGGCGGCGCTGCGTACGACGACGGGTCGCGCTCCGGCCGCCTCGAGGGCCAAGGAGTGCTCACGCACGTCGCCCTGAAGGGCCAGGATCCCGATCGTGGGGCGGGAGTCGGGTGCTGCGAGCGCGGGGAACAGCGCCCGGGGGTGGTGGGCGTCCATCGTCTGGACCGGGCGGTGGGCATGGCTCTGGTCGGTCATCGGGTTCCTTCAAGTGCTGGGGTCGAAGTGACGGGCCGGGTTGCTCGCGAGCTCGGCCAGGACTTTGCAGTCCACCGGATCGGTCAGGTCGAGGCGTCGGCCGTTCCAGCCCGAGGCGAGCTCCCCCACGATCTCGGGCAGGCGCACGGGGTAGATCTCCCGCCCCCGCTGCTGGGCGGCCCGCAGCTGCTCGACGTTCCACCAGGAGATGGAGTCGACGACGTCGCGCTCCAGGCACGTCCAGCCGTCCTTCCTGACCGGGCGCCGGGTCGGCAGGTGCAGGAGGAAGAAGATCTCGTCCTGACGGCACGTGACCGAGGCGAAGCGGAAGATCGCCTCCCGGTGGGCGACGGGCCCCTCCAGGTCCGCGGGGGCGACCTCGATCCCGGATTCCTCAACCAGCTCACGCACGGCCCCGGCACGGGGGTCCTCACCACTGTGGATTCCTCCTCCCGGGGTGAAGATCCAGCTGTGAGCCGGGTCCGCGGCGTCGTGCCCCACCAGCAGCAGCACCTCGCCGTCCTGGGTCACGGCCAGAACCCGGGCAGCTGTCCTGAAGGGCAGACCGTCCTCCCCCAGGCTCCACTCGGTGGCGTCGAGGTGCTGGTCCCAGTCCTCGGGGACCAGCACCGGGTGGCGTCCACCGACCAGGCGGCCGGTGGAACCGTTATCCGTACCGACGACGAGGTGACCGGCGTCCTGCGAGGAGCCGGTCACCAGCCGCGTTCCGCCAGGCGGTGGGGCTCGGGGATCTCGTCGACGTTGATCCCCACCATCGCCTCGCCCAGTCCGCGCGAGACCTCGGCGATGACGTCGGGGTCGTCGAACTGAGCGGTGGCGCGCACGATGGCGGCGGCCCGCTTGGCGGGGTCACCGGACTTGAAGATGCCCGAGCCCACGAAGACGCCCTCGGCCCCCATCTGCATCATCATGGCGGCGTCGGCCGGGGTGGCGATGCCACCGGCGGTGAACAGCACGACCGGCAGGTGGCCGGTGCGGGCAACCTCGGCGACGAGCTCGTAGGGAGCGGAGAGCTCCTTGGCGGCCACATAGAGCTCGTCCTCAGGCAGCGAGGTCAGGCCACGGATCTCATCGCGGATCGTGCGCATGTGGGTCACTGCGTTGGAGACGTCCCCGGTTCCGGCCTCCCCCTTGGAGCGGATCATGGCCGCGCCCTCGGTGATGCGGCGCAGCGCCTCGCCCAGGTTGGTGGCTCCGCACACGAAAGGAACGGTGAAGGACAGCTTGTCGATGTGGTGGGTGTAGTCGGCCGGGGTGAGGACCTCGGACTCATCGATGTAGTCCACGCCGAGGCTCTGGAGGACTTGGGCCTCCACGAAGTGGCCGATACGGGCCTTGGCCATCACCGGGATGGAGACCGCCTCGATGATGCCGGTGATGAGGTCGGGGTCGCTCATACGGGCAACGCCGCCCTGGGCTCGGATGTCGGCGGGGACGCGCTCGAGCGCCATGACGGCGACGGCTCCCGCGTCCTGAGCGATACGGGCCTGCTCGGGCGTGACGACGTCCATGATGACTCCACCCTTGAGCATGTCCGCCATGCCGCGTTTGACGGTGAGGGTGCCGGTGCTGGGGGTGATCTGCTCTGTGCTCAATCGTGGTCCTCTGGCCGTGAGCCGTGGCTGCCGCTCGGGGGGCGACAGCAACGTCTCCGTGAAAATGCTGACGCCACGCATGCTACTCCGTGCCTGCGCAACAGTCCCCGGTGCTCGCGCAGCAAGACCTGAACCGTCGCAGGACATTCGGCTCCTGACGCCTCCTAACCGGCCCCGAGGAAGGATCGGCGCGCCGAGCTGATTCGGGTGAGCAGCTCGGTCTCCTTGACCGACAGCTCACCCTGAACATGGCTGTCCACCGCCTGCTGGCGCAGCTGAGCGAGCTCCGCAGCGCCTTTCTGGAACGTGTTCATGGCCGCTGCGGCCTGCGGCCCCCTGGTGACGGCCCACCGTCTGCCCGCCCGACGCCCCCCACCGGTGGTGAGCATCTGAACCTCGGCCGGGGAGAACCAGCCGGCGTGGGCGTAGTCCTCTATCCCCCGGCGCATGGACCGACGCTCACTCCAACGCAACCACGAGACCAGCCCGGCGCACAGAGCGTAGAAGGGGAACTGAAGCAGCAGATACACCCCGAAGTTCTCGGCGACGAACCCGTTCCAGGTCGCGTGAAGCACAATGGCACCGACCAGGCCCACAGGAGCCATCCACGCCCAAGCGTACTGGGACCGCCTGCGAGAGGAGACGCCGATGGCGACCCCAGTGCAGGCAGTGAACGTCAGGTGAGCGAATGGAGACAGCAGTGCGCGCATGACGAAAATGGTCCTCACGTACTCCCATCCCTGAACGAAGTAGAGAATATTCTCAACGAAGGCGAATCCGGCGGCAGTGAACGCCGCATACACGACCCCGTCAATCGTCCCATTGATCGCGCGGCGCCAGATGAGGAAGACGAACAGGACACCCAGCCCCTTGGTCAGCTCCTCAACCAGAGGCGCTGAAATCACACCAGCTGCACCCGGGTCCCCCATGGCCTCGGTGATGACCCGAGCCACCCAGCCGTTGACCACCATGGAGCACAGGGTGGACACGCTCGTCCCCCACAGGAATGCCACTATGAGAGTGACCGCTGTGAACACCCCGGGAGGCCTAGGCTCCCAGCGAACGTACCAGAACACTCCCGCGAGCAGCATCGTGACCACCAGCACACCGCATAGCGGGATGAGTGCCAACAGAAACGACGGGAGCACGACCGGCCCGAAGTCCTTATGAAGCCCTGAGAAGAAATACAGGGTGTACAGAGAGAAGAGAACGATCGCGGTCAGCATGACGAGTGCCCCGACCTTCGCCGGGATGCCAGGTGGGATGAGGGAGGCCACCTGCGCGTGCTGCTGCCGGCCATCCTGAGAATCTGAGTCCCGCGAAGGAGGCGTGCCCTGAGAGTCACGATGAACCTGGTAACGCTGCCCGACTCCGGTCAGGGGACCGGAATCGGCTGAGATCTGCGGCAGGGCGCTGGAGCGCCGGTATCCGGGGCGGGGGGCCCAGGGGCTGGGGGGCATGCTCATGGATTCACCTCGGTTGCACCTCGTCGTCGCGCTCGGGCTGCGTCTCGGGGGTAGTGTCGTCGTCGGCATCGAAGGTCTGGGGCATGGGCGCGTGCCCAGCCAGGTGGAACATCCGGACGAGTAGCCGTCCCCTGAGCGCCTGGGCCTCACTGACGTGGGTGTTGTGGAACCTTCGGGCCAGGACCAAGCGGGAGCAGGCCCGGTCCAGGCGGTTGAGCGCGGGCACGCTCAGCGGGTCGGCGGACAGCTCGCGGCGTGCGGGCTCGCAGACCACCGTCCGCAGAACCCTGCTGAGATCGGACTCGATGAGGGCCCGGCTGCGGGTGGTTGGCGCCGGGAGCGCTGCACCGCCTGAGGCAGGATGAGAGGAGGGGGCGCACTCAAGAGGCGTGGAGGTGTCCAGACCGTCGTCGACGAGAGGCCCCTCGGCATCCAGTGCCTCGCGCGCGGCCCGGCTGAGCAGCAGTCCGGAGGCCGGATCCAGGGCCGGGACGGTGGCCAGCTCCGCCGCGGCCTCGGCCCGGTGCACGAGCTGGGCCTCAAGCGTGGCTCGGGCTCCCAGCACCTGCCGGTGCAGCCGGTCGACTCGCACCGCCCTGGCATAGAGGGCCCACCCGGTGGCCACGGCCAGCCCGACCAGCAGCACGACGATGCTCCACATCAGCGCAGTCGTCACACCGGCCCCCGCGGAGGAGAGCGCTGGTAGGGCAGTAGTCGCACCGGCCGGGATATCAACGGGCTGCGTCATGGCCGTCGTCATGGTTGCTGCCATGGTCGGTTCCTCATCACTCCTGAGATCAGCTGCTAGTCATCCAGGGCATCGCGCAGCCGGCCCAGCATGGTGCGCGAACCGGGGGCGGGCTCCACCCGGGTGTGGGCGGTGGACAGAGCCATGTCGTAGACGTCAAGGACCTCGTCGGTGACCGCGGACCAGTCGTAGCGGCCGACCACCTGACTGGCCGCCTGGACGCGGGCCTGGGCGGCGGTGGCGTCCTGCAGGGTGTCGATGATGACTCGGGCCAGGTCGCCGCCGTCCTCGTTGTGGAACAGCGCCCCGTAACGGCCCTCGCCGAGCACGTCGGAGAAGGCCTTGAGGTCGGAGGCGATGACCCGGGTACCGGCGGCCATGGCCTCCACCAGGACGATGCCGAAGGACTCCCCTCCGGTCTGCGGGGCCACGTAGCAGCTGGCCGAGGCCAGCATGGCGGCCTTGTCCTCGTCGCTGACCCCTCCCAGGAAGACCACGGAGTCACCGAAGCGGGCCAGCTCCTCACGGATCTCCTGGGCCTGCCCTCGTCCTGCGACGAGGAAGCGCGCTCCCGGCACCGATTCCAGCACCGTCGGGATGGCGTCGGCCAGGACCCGCAGTCCCTTGCGGGGCTCGTCCAGGCGCCCCAGGAAGGAGATGGTGGGGGCCTCGTCCGTGCCCCGGAACCGGGGGTCGTCCTTGGGCGCGTCGGCGAAGGGCCCCACATTGACACCGTTGGGAATGACGACGGCGTCACCGCCGTGGTACTGGATGAGGGTGCGGCGGGCCTCCTCGGAGACGGCGATGCGGGCCGAGAGCTTCTCCATGAGCGGCACCGTCGCCGGACTCAACAGCTCGCGGGCCAGCGAACGGTCCATGGCGGCATGGAAGGTGCCCACAACCGGTCCGGTGGCGGCCTGCAGGGCCAGCATCCCGACACTGGGGGTGATGGGCTCGTGGATGTGAAGGATGTCGAAGTCCCCGGCATCGAGCCAGCGTCGGGCCCGCCTGGCCACGAGGGCACCGAAGTTGAGCCGCGCCACCGAGCCGTTGTAGGGAATGGCGATGGAGTCACCGGCGCTGGTGACCCAGTCCGGCAGGTCGGTGTCCTGGGAGGCCGGCGCAAGGACCTGGACCTCGTGGCCACGGCGGAAGAGCTCACTGGCCAGGTCCATGACGTGGACCTGGACTCCTCCGTGAGCGTCGAAGGAGTAGGGGCAGACGATACCGATCCTCATGCGTCCTCCTCGTGGGCGATCTGCTGGTCACGGGCGTGGCTGCGAGCCAGGCGCTCCTGGTCCAGGTCGGCGTCGAAGACGGGCTGGAGCATGTGCCAGTCCTCAGCGTGCTCGGCGATCAGGGGCTCCAGTGCGGCGACCCAGGCGCGAGTGTGCGCTACAACCTGCTCGCGTCCCTCCAGGTGCCGGGGCGCCGGAACCCTGCGGGCGGTCAGCACGAGCCCCCAGGGCGATCCGGCCAGGCGGCGTCGCCGGCCGCTCAGTGGCTCGTAGTGGATCGAGGCGGCGTACAGGGGGCGTCCCAGGCGCTGGGCGATCGCCGCGGGACCGGCGGCCACCCGGGCGGTGGCGCCGCCCAGCCGCGCGGTGATGCCGGCCGAGGACAGGTCCCGATCGGCCAGGAGCGCGACGACGTAGTGCCCCTGGCTCGCCGTTTGCAGGAGGCGGTCGAAGACCTTCTCCCCGTGGGCCTGGCCGATGATGCGCATGCCCAGCAACTGACGGAAGGACACGAACTGTTCAAAGAGGTCCTCGGGCTCCAGGCGCTCGGCGACGGTCAGGACGGTGGCCAGCTCACGGCAGGCCCAGGCTCCGATGAGGTCCCAGTTGCCCATGTGCGGCAGGGCCATGACGACGCTGCCGGCGCGCACGTCCTCATGGAGCTGGGGGTCGATGTCGGTGCGCACGCGCGCGAGGACCTGTTCCGGGGTGATTCCGGGCAGGGCGAAGGCCTCGTAGAAGTAGCGCATGTAGGAGCGCATGCCGGCTCGGGTGGCCTGGCGCAGAGCACGTGGCGGAGTCCCCGGGGGGAGGATGCGCGCCAGGTTGCGCTCGAGCTGTCCCACCCCGGTGGCTGAGCGCCTGAGGCGCTGCCAGGCCCACAGCGCGTCCGCGACGGTGTGCGCCAGGCCGTAGCCCACCGGCGCGGGCAGGTGGCGGGTACCGCGCCAGGCCAGGCGGTAGGCGTCGGAGACGGCGGGCAGGCGCAGCCTCATGCCGGATCATCCGCCTGACGGACCTGCTGGGAGACGGTGCGCACGCGTTGGATCACGGTAATGAAGGAGGCGATCGCCACATAGAGCAGACCGATGGTGAGCACCCACTGGGGAGCCCCGAGCCCCACGATGAAGGTGGCGCCGAGCGCTACGAGGAGCCGGTCGGTGCGCTCGGCGATCCCCACGGAGGCGGTGGCGCCGATGGACTCGGCCCGCGCCCGGGCGTAAGGAACCGTGGCCGCCATGACGACGGCGACCAGGGCCGCTGCGACAGTCACGGTGCGCAGCACGCCGGTGGGCATGGACAGGGCCGCCCAGGCCGCGAGGGAGCCCAGGACGGCCCCGTCGGCGAGGCGGTCCATGGTGGAGTCCAGGAAGGCTCCGAAGACTGAGCTCTTCCCAGTGGCTCGGGCCAGAATGCCGTCGAAGGAGTCGGCCACCAGCACCACGAGCAGGACGAGGGGCCCGGCCACGAAGTGTCCCTGCGGCAGCAGGGTGACCGTTGCCGTCACGGACAGGACCGTTCCGGTGACAGTGAGCATGTTGGGGGTCACCCCGAGCCGCCCGAGCGCGAGGGCGGGACGGGTGAACAGGGCCTTGGTCAGGCCGCGGCCGTGGTTGCCGAGCATGAGATCCTTAGGTCTCGGGTGGAGCAGTCAGAGAGACGAGCCGTGATGGCACGGTATAGACTGGGACGGAGGGTGTTGCCCTCATCCTGGCGGAGTGCGTCAAGAAGGGCCAAGGAGATCAGTCCCCGCTCTGCCCGGTCCGGGCGGACCAGGCGGCGGCGAGCATGTCCCGCTGCTCGCCGAGCAGCTGGGGCACGGGCTTGGTCCGGCCGATGATGGGCATGAAGTTCGCGTCCCCCTTCCAGCGTGGCACGATGTGCTGGTGGAGGTGAGCGGCGATCCCCGCACCGGCGACCTCGCCCTGGTTCATCCCCAGGTTGAATCCGTGGGGGTGGCTCACCGAGCGCACGACACTCATGGCCGTGGCGGTCAGCTCACCGATCTCCTGACGCTCGGGCGCGGTGGCCTCAGTCCAGTCGGAGATGTGTCGGTAGGGGCACACCAGCAGGTGACCGGTGTTGTACGGGTACAGGTTCATGATGACGTAGCTGGTCTGGCCCCGGTGGACGATGAGGGCCTCCTCATCATCGCGTTCCGGCCCGGTGCAGAACGGGCACTGTGCGGGGGTGTCGTCCGAGGGCTTGTTCTGCCCCCCGATGTAGACCATGCGGTGCGGGGTCCACAGACGCTGAAAGGCCTGCGGAGCGCCCTCGTGGTAGAAGGGCGCCTCCACCTCGACGTGGTCACCGGCTCCGGGGGCGCTGATCATCGCTCCAGTCGCTTCCTCAGTCACTGTGCAGCTTCTCCCCTGCCGGGTCGTTGATACGGGCGTTGATGACACTGACGATGTGGCTCACGGCCTCCTTGACGGGCACGCCGTTGGTCTGCTGACCGTCACGGAACCGGAAGGAGACGGCACCGGCCTCGGCGTCCTCTCCCCCGGCGATGAGCGTGAAGGGGATCTTGTCCTTCGAGGCGTTGCGGATCTTCTTGCCGAAGCGGTCATCGGAGTGGTCCACCTCGACGCGCACTCCCTGAGCGCGCAGCTGGGCGGCGACGTCGTCGACGTAGGCGTCGAAGGCCTCGGCCACGGGGATGAGGCGGACCTGCACCGGGGAGAGCCAGGTGGGGAAGGCCCCCGCGTAGTGCTCGGTGAGCACCCCGATGAAGCGCTCCACACTGCCCAGCTTGGCCGAGTGGATCATGATGGGACGCTGGTGGGTGCCGTCGGCGGCCGTGTACTCCAGGTCGAAGCGCTCGGGCTGGTTGAAGTCGTACTGGATGGTGGACATCTGCCAGGTCCGGCCGATGGCGTCCTTGACCTGGACCGAGACCTTGGGGCCGTAGAAGGCGGCGCCGCCCGGGTCGGGAACGACCTTCAGGCCGGAGGCGTCGCAGGCGTTCTGGAGGGCCTGCGTGGCGGCGGCCCAGTCGGCGTCGGAGCCGATGAACTTGTCCTTCTTGGCTCCGTCCTCATCGCGGGTGGACAGCTCGAGGTAGAAGTCGGTCAGTCCGAAGGCCTGGAGGATGGACAGGAAGAAGTCGATCTGGGCGCGGATCTCCTCACCGGCCTGCTCCGGGGTGCAGTAGGTGTGGGAGTCGTCCTGGGTGAAGCCGCGCATGCGGGTGAGCCCGTGGACGACGCCGGACTTCTCGTAGCGGTAGTCGTGGCCCATCTCGAAGAAGCGCAGCGGCAGCTCGCGGTAGGAGCGCCCGCGGGAGCGGAAGATGAGGTTGTGCATCGGGCAGTTCATGGCCTTGAGGTAGTACTCCTGGCCGGCCTTGGTGATGTTGCCCTCGGCGTCGCGCTCCTCGTCGGCGAGCATGGGCGGGAACATGGTGTCGGCGTAGTAGGGCAGGTGGCCCGAGGTGTGGAAGAGCCCGCCCTTGGAGATCTCGGGGGTGTGGACGAAGTCGAAGCCGTAGTCCAGGTGTCGCTCGACGACGTACTGCTCGATCTGGTGGCGCAGCATGGCGCCCTTGGGGTGGAAGACCACCAGGCCGGGGCCGATCTCCTCGGGGAAGGAGTAGAGATCGAGCTCGGCGCCGAGCCTGCGGTGGTCACGCTTGGCGGCCTCGGCCAGGCGGGTCTGGTAGGCCTTGAGCTCGTCCTTGGTCGCCCAGGCAGTGCCGTAGATGCGTTGGAGGGAGTCGCCGGACTGGTCGCCCTTCCAGTAGGCCGAGGAGGACTTGGTCAGCGCGAAGCCCTGCCCGATGAGGCGGGTCGAGGGCAGGTGCGGGCCACGGCACAGGTCGGTCCAGGCGACGCTGCCGTCGCGTCGGACGTTGTCGTACATGGTCAGCCCGCCGGCGCCGACCTCGACCGAGGCGCCCTCGGCACCCGCGCCCTTGGTGGTGATGAGCTCGAGCTTGTAGGGCTGGTCGGCCAGCTCCTCACGCCCCTCGGCCTCGGTGATGTCGCGGCGCACGAAGCGCTGCCCCTCCTTGACGATGCGCTTCATGCGCTTCTCGATCTCGCGCAGCATCTCGGGGGTGACGGCGTCGATGGCTCCGAAGTCGTAGTAGAAGCCGTCAGTGATGAAGGGGCCGATACCCAGGTTGACGCCCGGGAACATCTCCTGGACGGCCTGGGCCATGACGTGGGTGGCGCTGTGGCGCAGGATGTTGAGTCCGTCCTCACTGGACAGGGTGATCGGCTCGACGACGGCGCCGGCCGGGATCTGACGCTCCAGATCCCAGGGCTCGCCGTTGACGCGCATCGCGACGACGCCGTCCTTCTTGACGGCGTCCTGCAGGAGGAGCGCCCCCGTGCTGCCCGCCTCAATGGTGCAGGGCGCGCCGTCGAGGGTGATCTCAATCTTGGGCTGGTCTGACACGGGCTCGTCTCCTCTACTGCATCGGTGCGGGGCGCTGTACTGGTGCACCCCGGCTCGGCCGCGAGTCTACGTCGTGGTCGCGCGGGCTCAGTCCTCCCGTGAGCCGCGCCGCGCGCGCAGTGCGTCACGCAGGCGCTTGGCGACGGACATCCCGGAGTAGATGACGCGGGAGACGGGGACGTCCCAGGCCCCGTCCACCTCAGTGACGTGCTGGGCATAGCGCTTCTTGTACTGGCCCACCGTGTAGAGCGCGGGGACGCGGGTGGAGCCGGCGCCCATGAGATCGAGGCCGCGGTAGCCCTCCTGGGCCAGGGTGCAGGCGGCCCACCAGTCCAGGGCCTCGGCCCCGCGGAAGGTGCGCGACTCGTTGGAGGAGGCGCCGTAGTAGGCCACGGCGTCCTTGCCCGAGGTGAGGATGAGGTCCCAGGCGTGGGGCACGCCGTCCTTGCGCAGGACGAACAGGCGGGCGTTGCCCTCCCCCAGGGACGTCAGCATGGTCCAGTAGACCTCGGCGTCGTGGGGCTTGAAGCCGTCGCGCTCAGCGGTCTCGCGCAGCACCTCGTAGACCTCGTCGAACTCCTCGCGGCTCAGGCCGGTCTCGTCGCTGATGGTGCAGCCGGCCTCCCGGGCCACGCGCTCGGCGCGCTTGACCGCACGGCGCCCGTCCTTGGGCATGACCGCCGCCATCTTCTCCGGCGTCTTGGGCACCAGGTCGATGACGTAGGTGCGGTCGTAGGTGATGGTGGACAGCAGCTCGCGCAGGTCGGCAGCGCGGTAGCGGGCGTGCATACGGATGAAGCGCACCGAGCGGCTGCGCTCCTTGACCACTGAGCGCAGCAGACGGCGCAGGTGGGCCTCGCGCTCGGGCGACTGCTCCTTGAGCCAGACCGGGCCGTGCTTGGCCCACAGGAAGGTCTGGCCGCCCATCTCGTAGCGGTACAGGGCGATGGCGGCCACGGGCTTGCCCTCGTCCTCATAGAGGTAGCGGCCCCACAGGGGGCGGCCCATGGCCTCCTCGAAGCGCTCCCAGGCCTCGGTCTGCTCCACGGGGAAGGGGCTGTTGCCCACGGCCAGGCGCATCTCACGCCCATCGACCCGCCGCAGGGTCTCGGAGCGGTCCGGGGTGGAGTGCACCGGCTCGGGGTGCGTGAGCCGAGGCGCCTTGGGCTTGTCAGCCTTCTCGGCCCTGGCGGGCTGGGCGGGCTTGTCGGTCGTGTCGACCTTCTGCCTGGGCTGCTCGGGCCCGTCGTCCTTGTGCCCCTTCTCCTTGGGTTCCTTGAGTTGAGCCGTCTGAGCCTTCTCGGGGGTCGGTGCGCCGGCCTCGACCGTGGCGTCAGTCGCGGAATCAGTCGTGGCGTCGGGGGTGGTGCTGTCGGGCATGTTCTCGTTCTCGGGCATTCAGCGGGACCTGTCGACTCGTTGCGGATAGTTGCGGGCGAACTTGCGGTAGTGGTTGAGGCGCTGGAGCTCGATCGTCACGCGGCGGCGCAGCGAGCGCTCGGCCGGGTCGCGCAGCGGGTCGATGCCCCGCCCCAGGCCCTTGGCCTTGCGGCGCAGCGCCGCATCGGACACGTAGCGTGCGATGACGCCGTCGGGAACCAGGGAGTAAAGGACCTGCCGGGAGACCTCGATGGGCTCGTCACGCTGGTCCAGGACCAGATCCTTGAGCATGACGGCCATGGGGTTGGCGCCGGCGGCTGTCAGGTAGAAGGAGTTGCGGCCGATGCGGGGGTTGACCTCGAAGAAGAGCTCTCGCCCGTCGCGGGGGTCGACCTTGATGTCAAGGTTGGCGAAGCCGCGGTAGCCGGCGTGACGCAGCAGGCGGCCGGTGGCCTCCCACAGGTCGGGGAAGGCCTCGGTGATCATGGCCACCGGGTTGCCGATCATGGTGGGCGCGTGGTCCTGCAGCAGGACGCGCGCCGAGCCGATGAGGCGCAGCTCACCGGTGGAGTCCATGTAGGCGGTCACCGAGCGCATGGCGGTGTCGTCACCGGGGATGCACTCCTGAACCAGGAAGGTGGAGCGGTAGCCGGCCTCCTTCAGGCTCCTCCACATGCCGGCCAGCTCAGCGGCGTCGTCGATGAACCAGATCTTGCGCTTGCCGGGGAAGGAGATGCGGTCGTAGTCGGCGCCGATGGCCGCCTTGGCCACGAGCGGGAACTCCAGGCCGAGCTCGCTGACGCTGGTCGGCGGCTCGCACTCGGGGTCGGCCAGGTCGACGACGACCTCCCGGGGCGTGAGCACCCCCACCTCGGCGCACAGACGGGAAAAGGAGGCCTTGTCGCTGACGGCGTCGAGCACGTCGATGTCCGGGAAGGGCAGGACGTAGGTGGGCTCGAGCTCGCTGCGGTGAGCGGAGATCATGGCGGCCGCGGCATCGGTGTTGGCCATGAGCACGGCACTGCGGGGCCCTCTGCCCTGGACCAGCCGTCGCAGCAGCGCGATGGTCCGCTCCGGTGGGGCCCCGGCCTCCTGGTGGACCACGGTGATGTAGACCGACTCGGAGATCGCGACGATCGGTTCCGAGGCCACGACCGTCACCGATGTGCCGGTGACCTCGTGAAGCTGCCGAGCCAGGGCGTAAGCGCCGATATCGCCGCCGAGGACCACGGGCAGCAGGTGCCTGAAGCGTTGCGTCATAACCATCCGTTTCTTGCCGCAGGGACCAACTCCTCCCCAGATGGTAGAGCACGCCGGGACGCCCCGTTCCCGACCACCCCAGGAACATCACGATCCGGACACGGGGCCACCCCCTAACCCTGCCGCCCCACACCCGCAATCCAGCAGGAATCCAGGCGATTGTCCGCGACTCGACGACGACAACGCGGCCTGACGGTGACACATGCCACCCGGTGCGCAGCCACCTCCCCGGAGAATGACAAGAGCCCGGGCCGCTGTGGCTCCGGGCTCGTTTCGACCGTCGGTTCTGGTGGGCGATACTGGGATCGAACCAGTGACCTCTTCCGTGTCAGGGAAGCGCGCTCCCGCTGCGCCAATCGCCCGAGCGGATGACGGGACTCGAACCCGCGACCCTCACCTTGGCAAGGTGATGCTCTACCAACTGAGCCACATCCGCGTGACACCCTTGTGGGGTGCGGGAAGAAAGTTAGCAGAGGTATCCCTCGGAGGCAAAACGCACCCGAGCCCGTGTCCCATGAGGTGTCTCACGCCGCGCCGACCCGCCTCGCTCACCGGGCAGCGCCCGGGGACTTCTCAGGAGACGCTCGGACGTGACATGTCTTTCTCCTACTGTCCTGCCTTCTCACCTCAGTCGTGGCAGGGTAGTCCCTATGACCACGCCGACGACACCGACGCCTCAGGCCGCACAGGAACCTCAGGAAGTCCCCCAGCGCCCGATCTGGCCGGGCTACCCCTATCCACTCGGGGCAACCTACGACGGCTCGGGGACGAACTTCGCCCTCTACTCCTCGGCCGCCAGCGGCGTCGATTTGTGCCTGTTCGACGACGAGGGCCATGAGGAGCGGGTGGCGCTCAAGGAGGTCGACGGCGACGTCTGGCACGCCTACCTGCCCGGGATCTTGCCGGGCCAGAAGTACGGCTACCGGGTGGCGGGCCCCTACGACCCGGCCTCCGGTCACCGCTGCGACCCCTCCAAGCTGCTGCTGGACCCTTACGCCAAGGCGATCTCCGGCGAGGTGACCCCGTCCCAGACGCTGTACTCCTACTCCTTCGACAACCCGGAGGTGCGCAATGAGGAGGACTCGGCGGGACACACCATGCGCTCGGTGGTCATCAACCCCTACTTCGACTGGGGCCATGACCGTCCCCCGGGCCACGAGTACCACGAGACGATCATCTACGAGGCCCACGTCAAGGGCATGACCCAGCTGCACCCGATGGTTCCCGAGAACCTGCGGGGCACCTACGCCGGTCTGGCTCAGCCCGCCGTCATCGACCATCTCAAGAACCTGGGTGTCACGGCCATCGAGCTCATGCCGGTTCACCAGTTCGTCAACGACACCCACCTGCAGGAGAAGGGCCTGTCGAACTACTGGGGCTACAACACGATCGGATTCTTCGCTCCGCACAACACCTACGCCGCCTACGGCACCGAGGGCGAGCAGGTCCAGGAGTTCAAGTCCATGGTCAAGGCCTTCCACGAGGCCGGCATCGAGGTCATCCTGGACGTGGTCTACAACCACACGGCCGAGGGCAACCACCTGGGCCCCACCCTGTCCTTCCGCGGCATCGACAACAGCTCCTACTACCGCCTCGTCGACGGCTCGGCCAGCCACTACTTCGACACCACCGGCACCGGCAACTCACTGCTCATGCGCTCGCCGGCGGTCCTCCAGCTCATCATGGACTCGCTGCGCTACTGGGTCACTGAGATGCACGTCGACGGGTTCCGCTTCGACCTGGCCTCAACCCTGGCCCGCCAGTTCCACGAGGTGGACAAGCTCAGCGCCTTCTTCGACATCATCCACCAGGATCCGGTGCTCTCCCAGGTCAAGCTCATCGCCGAGCCGTGGGACGTGGGCGACGGCGGCTACAACGTGGGCGGCTTCCCGGCCCTGTGGAGCGAGTGGAACGGCAAGTACCGCGACACCGTGCGCGACTTCTGGCGCGGGGAGCCCTCCACCCTGGGCGAGTTCGCCTCCCGCATCACCGGCTCCTCCGACCTCTACCAGCACGCCGGACGCACCCCGGTGGCCAGCATCAACTTCGTCACCGCCCATGACGGCTTCACGTTGCACGACCTGGCCTCCTACAACGAGAAGCACAATGAGGCCAACCTCGAGGGCAACGCCGACGGCAGCAACAACAACCGGTCCTGGAACTGCGGCGCCGAGGGGCCCACCGACGATCCGACGATCATCGAGCTGCGTCAGCGCCAGACCCGCAACTTCCTGGCCACTGTCCTGTTCAGTCAGGGCGTGCCCATGATCTGCCACGGCGATGAGCTGGGGCGCACCCAAGGGGGCAACAACAACGCCTACTGCCAGGACAACGAGATCTCCTGGGTCAACTGGGACCTCAGTGAGCAGGACAAAGACCTGCTGGAGTTCACCAGCACCATGATGTGGCTGCGTCGCGATCACCCGGTGCTGCGACGTCGGCGCTTCTTCACCGGGGACGCCGGCCACGGCGGGGAGAGCGAGCTCGGCGAGATCGAGTGGCTCACTCCGGCCGGTGAGTCCATGACCGACCAGGACTGGACCACCTGGTACGCCCGGGCCATGATGGTCTTCCTCAACGGGGAGGCGATCGCCGAGCCCGATGAGCGGGGCCAGAGGATCGTGGACGACTCCTTCCTCGTGCTCATCAACGCCTCCGACGAGGACATCACCTTCACCCTCCCCGGCGAGGGCTACGCCCCCACCTGGAAGGTCGCGTTGGACACGGCTCCCGCGGTGGACGGGGACTCCGACCCGGTCCTCGCCGCTGACGACACCGTCGTGGTCGAGGCCCGCTCCATGCTCTTCCTCATCGACGCCCCCGACTCCGACGCCACCACGGAGCGGCACCCGAGGTAGGGACTCTCCGCGGCCCTGCGGCACGAAACCAGACACATCATCCATCAGCAGCACCACCCGACGCAGACCAGACGAGCTTCAGGAAGTGACATGACCGACGCAGTGGACGCAGCAGTGGATCAGGCAGGTTCGGCGGATTCCGCGGAGACACCCGCCTACGCGCCCTGGTCGGGGCACGTGCCGGCTCCGGAGCACCGCACGCCGGTGACCACCTACCGCCTCCAGCTCGGTGAGGACCTGACCTTCGCCGATGCCAAGGCCCTGGTCCCCTACCTGGCCGATCTGGGAGTCACCGACCTCTACCTCTCCCCGATCCTCACCGCCGCGCCGGGCTCCACCCACGGCTACGACGTCGTCGACCACCGCAGGGTCTCGGCCGTCATGGGCGGGCGGGAACAGCTGGAGGCCCTGGCCGCCGAGGCCGACGCCCATGGAATGGGCGTCGTGGTGGACATCGTTCCCAACCACATGGCCGTGCCCACCCCCGGCTGGCACAATCTGCCCCTGTGGTCGGTGCTGCGCGAGGGACCGGACTCCCCCTACGCCGCCTGGTTCGACCTCTCCCTGGACGAGCCCATCCTCATGCCGGTCCTGGGCAAGCGCATCGGCGCCGTCCTGGCCGACGACGAGCTCACCCTGGAGCAGATGGTGGTTCCGGGCCAGGAGGACCTGGGCGAGCAGTGGGTGCTGTGCTACTACGACCACGTCTACCCCGTCGCCCAGGGTACCGAGTCACTGCCGATGCACGTCCTCGTCGACCGCCAGCACTACCGCCTGGCCTACTGGAAGGTCGGCGACGAGGAGATCAACTACCGGAGGTTCTTCGACGTCGGCACCCTGGCCGCGATCCGCGTCGAGGATCCCGACGTCTTCGCCGGAAGCCACGGCCTCATCCTCGACCTCATGAGAGACGGAGTCATCAGCGCCCTGCGGGTCGACCACCCCGACGGCCTGGCCGACCCCGGCGGCTACCTCACTCAGCTGGCTCAGGCCACCGGCGGGGCGTGGATCGCTGCGGAGAAGATCCTGGCGCCCGACGAGTCCCTGCCCACCTCCTGGCCAGTGGCCGGAACCACCGGCTACGACGCCGCCTGGCGGATCGACCAGCTCCAGGTGGACCCCGCCGGCGCGGCCCGCCTGGGCGCACTCATGCATGAGCTCACCGGGGACGCACCCGTGGACTACGACAGCATCGTCGAGGAGGCCAAGCGCGAGGTCATCGCCGGCTCACTGGCAGCCGAAGTCGACCGCCTGGCCCGCATCCTGGACTGCCTGACCTCACAGGACGTGCGCCTGCGCGACCACACCCTGCGCGACCTGCGGGCCTGCGTCGTCGAGCTGCTCGTGGCCGCGGACCAGTACCGGGTCTATGTCGTTCCCGGCACGCCTCCCGGCCCGGAGACGGCCGCCGTCCTCCAGGCCGACGCCGAGCGGGCCCGCCAGCGCCTCGAGCCGGACCAGGGAGAGACCCTCGACCTCGTGGTCGCCATCCTCCTGGGTGAGCCGGTCGGCTCCGAGGGACTGTCGGAGTCCCCCGAGCGAGCCGAGGCCATCATCCGTTTCCAGCAGGTGTGCGGAGCCGTCACCGCCAAGGGTGTGGAGGACACGGCCTTCTATCGCTGGACCCACCTGACCAGTCTCACCGAGGTCGGCGGCAACCCGGCCGGCTTCGCGCTGAGTGCCGACGAGGCCCACGCCTGGGCCGACCGGGTCCAGAACATCTGGCCCGACACGATGGTCACCTCCACCACCCACGACACCAAGCGCGGTGAGGACGTGCGCGCCCGCCTGGACGTGCTGGCCTCCTACGCCGAGGAGTGGAGCGACCTCATCCACCGGCTGCGCGCCATAACCGCGCAGGTCCGCCCCCCGGACCTCGACGGCCGCAGCGAGAACCTGCTGTGGCAGACCCTGTGGGGAACCTGGGCACCCGACAGCGACGACCCCATGACCCCCGAGCGGCTCAGCGCCTACCTCATCAAGGCCTCCCGGGAGCAGAAGATCTGGACCACCTGGACCGCCCCGGACCTGGCTCGGGAGCAGGCCCTGACCGACTACGCCACCCATCTGCTCACCAGCGAGGAGGTCTCCGGCGAGCTCGAGGCCTTCGCGGCCCTGACAGCCAGGTCCGTGCGCACCGCGATCCTCGCCGGCAAGGCTCTGGCCCTGACCTGGATGGGCGTGAGCGACATCTATCAGGGCAGTGAGACCACCCGTACCTCACTGGTGGACCCCGACAACCGCCGCGCAGTCGACTACACCGGGCCCTCGGGCCTCATCAGCGCCCTGGAGCGCCTCGACTCCGGAGCCGCACCGCGCAGTCTCGATGAGGACAAGCTCTTCCTCACCTCGCGCCTGGCTCGCCTACGTGCCCGCCGCCCCCACACCTTCGTCGGTCCCCGCTCGGGCTACCGCACGATCCCAGTGACCACCTCCTTCGCCTTCGCCTACGCCCGTCTGCTCGACGAGGTCCCCGACGTCGTCGTCATCGTCAGGCGCCTGGCCCGGCGGCTCGAGCAGCTGGGGGGCTGGCGCGAGGAGAGCATCGTGCTGCCGGAGGGGACCTGGGAGCACGTCCTGCGCAGCGGCACCGTGGAGGGAGGCAACCAGCCTCTGACCGAGGTAGTCGGGGACGATGCCGTCGTCGTCCTGGCCAGGGTCGTCTCCCCCGACTCCCAGACCGACTCGGAGCACGCCGCCCAGGAGGCCGCCCGATGAGCCCGGCGGCCCCCCAGACCTGGCGTTCCCCGGCCCTCCCCGTGGGCCCCCGCGTGCCCGTGTGGGCCCCCGCGGCGAAAAGGGTCGAGCTGCACCTGCCCGGCAATGAGCGGACGGACGACCGGCTGGTCGACATGGTCCCGGCCCCGGACGGCTGGTGGACCGCCCCCTTCGACCTGGAACCGGGCACCGACTACGCCTTCCGCGTCGACGGCTCCCCCGACCGCCCCGACCCCCGCAGCGCCCTCCAGCCTCACGGCGTCCACGGCCCCTCACGAACCGTGGACCCGAGCGCCTGGCAGTGGACCGACCAGGACTGGACGGGCAAGGACCTGCTCGGCTCAGTCATCTACGAGCTCCACGTGGGCACTTTCACCCCCGAGGGCACCCTGGACGGCGCCATCTCCCGGCTGGGTCACCTGGCTGAGCTGGGAGTCGACATCGTCGAGCTCATGCCGCTGGCCGCCTTCCCCGGCAGAGCCGGCTGGGGCTACGACGGGGTGGGCCTGTGGGCCGTCCACGAGGCCTACGGGGGCCCCGAGGCCCTCATGCGCTTCGTCAACGCCGCCCACCGCGCCGGCATCGGCGTGTGCCTCGACGTCGTCTACAACCACCTGGGCCCGTCGGGCAACTACCTCAGCGTCTTCGGCCCCTACTTCACCCCTGCCCACCACACCCCCTGGGGCGAGGCCATCAACTACGATCACGACGGCAGTCATCAGGTGCGTGCCTTCGTCATCGACTCGGCCCTGCGCTGGCTGCGCGACTTCCACATCGACGCCCTGCGCCTGGACGCCATCCACGAGATCAAGGACGACGCCGGGGCCGCCGACCCGCCGCAGGCGCACGTCCTGGCCGAGCTCTCTGACGCCGTGGCCGCCCTGTCCGACGAGCTGGACCGTCCCCTGAGCCTGGTGGCCGAGGCCGACCTCAACGACGTCGGGGTCATCACCCCCACCGACCAGGAGCCCCCCGCCGCGACACCCAGCCTGGGCATGACCGCCCAGTGGGCCGACGACGTCCACCACGCCCTGCACGTACGGATCACCGGCGAGGCGCAGGCCTACTACGCCGACTTCGCCGAGCCCGGGGCATGGACCAAGGCCTACGGTGGCGCCTTCCTTCACAACGGCACTTGGTCCACCTTCCGAGACCGGGTCTGGGGCGCCCCCGTGCCCGAGGACACCGACCCCAGGCGCTTCGTCGTCTTCGGCTCCAACCACGACCAGATCGGCAACCGGGCCGTCGGGGACCGTCCCTCGGCCGGCCTCGATGATGCCGCCCTGGCCGCCACTGCCGCCCTGGTACTCCTGTCCCCCTACACGCCGATGCTCTTCATGGGCGAGGAGTGGGGAACCCGCACTCCCTTTCAGTTCTTCACCGACCACGAGGAAGAGGACCTGGCCCGCAGCGTCAGCCAGGGGCGCGCCCGGGAGTTCGCCGGCTTCGGCTGGGACGCCGACGAAATCCCCGACCCCCAGGACGCCGCGACCGTCGAGACCTCGCGCCTGGACTGGTCGGAGCTGGACAAGACCGACCACGCCCGCATGCTGGCCTGGTACCGGGCACTAACCGCCCTGCGCCGCGAGCTGGCCTGGTCCCAGCGCACCGCGTGGCCGCAGATCGATGAGGCCGACGACGTTGTCACCGTGACCTACGAGGACATCGTCGTGGTCACCAACCTCTCCGGGAGGCCACGGCCCGTTCCCAAGCTGAGCGAGGTGCTCCTGTCCTGGGACCCCGTCGGCTCCGCCCCGTCCTGCCTGCCGCCCGGACAGACGCTCATCGCTCGACGCTGACGAGCCGCGCCAGGCGGCATCCCGACCGACCGGATGCCAGTACACCGGAGGCAACCGATGCACATCCGTTCAGAAAGGCAGGCACCTCGTTGACACAATGCAACCCTCCCAGCGGCGTGGCTTCATGTGCCCGCTGCGGTAGCGCACTAGCGTGGCATCCGTGACTGTCAACGGTAGGCCGCGTCAGAACGAGGCAGGTGGCATCCCCGTACGATTCGAGGAAGCGCTCCTGTCCCTTCGCGACGCGCCCCGCCCCCGAGGGCTCCTCATGGAGGAGGTGCCCGCCCCCAAGAACCTGGCCCCCTACTCCGCCGCCCTGAGCGCCGAAACCGTTGAGACAGTCGGCGCCACCCCCCTGGCCACCGGACGCTTCGTCGTCCTCCACGACCCCGACGGCCAGGAGGCCTGGAACGGAGACTTCCGCATCGTGGTCCAGGCGCGCGCCCGCATCGACGACGAGATCGGCGTGGACCCCGTCTTCGAGTCCGCCGCCTGGAGCTGGCTCACCGACGGCCTGGAGGACTCCCGCGCCGGCTACCACGCGCTGGTCGGAACCGTCACCAGGGTCCTGTCCGAGACCTTCGGCGGGCTGACTCTCACTGACTCCTGCGCCCACGCCGAGATCCGGGCATCGTGGTCCCCCACGACCCCCCAGCTCGGTCCCCACCTCACCGCCTGGCACGAGCTGCTGCTGGTCGCCTCCGGCCATGAACCAGCCGCAGTCCACCCCCTCACTCTCGCCGGAGCCGGAAGGTGACGCCCCGCCGCACCGGCGTGCCCCGCCCAGCTGCGTC
>NZ_MSKS01000009.1:128506-194071 GCF_001937445.1 Actinomyces oris
GGCCGTGCCCCGCCCAGCCGTCCCCCCCGGGACGACGGACCACCCCATCAGCCCGCACGACATCGTCGACTACCCCCGCCCCCGGGACGGGCTCCCCGAGATCACCGCCACCCCCACCCAGCTGAACCGAGCTGCTCGGCTCCTGGCGGGAGGACAGGGCCCCGTCGCCGTCGACGCCGAACGGGCCTCCGGCTTCCGCTACGGACAGGACGCCTATCTCATCCAGCTCCGCCGAGACGGCGTCGGCACCCTTCTCATCGACCCGGTCACCACCGGGCCCCTGACCGAGCTGGCCACAGCCCTCGACGGACCCGAATGGATCCTCCACGCCGCCGACCAGGACATCCCCTGCCTGACTGCGCTCGGCCTGAAGGCCGCCTCCCTGTTCGACACCGAACTGGCAGCCCGCCTCCTGGGCCGCCAGCACGTGGGGCTCGGCGCCGTCATCGAGGAGACGCTAGGACTGCGCCTGGCCAAGGACCACGCGGCAGCGGACTGGTCCACCCGGCCCCTGCCCACCTCCTGGCTCACCTACGCCGCCCTCGACGTCGAGCTGCTCATCGACCTGCGCAACGCCCTGGCCACTGAGCTCGAAGCAGCCGGCAAGGAGCAGTGGGCCGCCCAGGAGTTCGAGCACGTGCGCACCAAACCGGCCAGGCCGGCCAAGGTCGACCCATGGCGCAAGACCCCACGAGCAGGAAGCGCCGTACGCTCCCCCCGCTCACTGGCCATCCTGCGCGAGCTGTGGAACTCGCGCGAGCAGCTGGCCGCAGAGCTCGACCGCACCCCCTCCAAGGTCCTGCCCCACCAGGCGCTCGTCGCCGCCGCCGTCGCCCGGCCCCGATCACGACGCAAGATGAGCGCCCTCAAGGAGTTCTCCTCCCGCCAGGCCCGCCAGAACCAGGAACGCTGGTGGAGAGCCATCGAACGCGCCCTGGAGCTGCCCGACGACGAACTTCCCCCCACCCGCGCGCCACTGGCGCCCGGCGAGCTCCCCCACCCGCGCACGTGGCAGCGCCACCACGCCGCGGCCGCCGAGCTGCTCACCGACGTACGCGGCGCCATCAGGCGGCACGCTGAGGAAATCCGCGTGCCCCAGGAGCTCCTCCTGACCCCCGGGTGCCAACGTCACCTGGCCTGGGACCTCGGCGAGGAGATCGAGGCCGGACGAACCAGCAGAATCACCGCTCAGGAGATCAGTGAGCGCCTGGCCGCCATGGGAGCCAGACCGTGGCAGATCGAGCAGGCCTCCCCCGCCCTCGCGGCAGCACTGGGCTGACAGGTCGCCCGGCCCGGCGCCTACCACAGTGCGCCGCCCACGGTGACGTGGACGGCGCACGACGGAAGTCTCGCCAGGAGAACTCGGCACGAGAAACCAGTGGCCTACGCAGGCCTCAGTGAACCTCGAAACCGTAGGAACGGAAGATGGCGCGAGTGGACTCCACCAGCTCCGGCTCCGGGGGCCTGGTGTCACGAAGCTGATACGTCAGTCCCAGCGCGTCCCACTTGTCGGTACCCATCTGGTGGAAGGGCAGCACCTCGACGCGGCTGACCGAGCCCCAGCGCTCAATGATCCGGGCCACATTATGGACGTTCTCAGGGTCGTCCGTCAGGTCCGGAACCAGCACGAACCTGGCCCAGATCTCGATCCCCTTAGCCGCCAGACGATCCCCGAAGGTGATGGTCGGAGCCAGGGAGCGCCCCGTCACCTTCTTGTAGGTCTCCTCGTCACCGCTCTTGACGTCGAGCAGGACCAGGTCGATGTCATCGAGCATCTCATCGCTGGCATTGGCGCCCAGGAACCCTGAGGTGTCGATGCAGGTGTGGATGCCCATCTTCTTGGCCCCGGCCAGGAGCTTGCCCGCGAAGGCCGGCTGCATGAGGACCTCACCGCCCGACAACGTGATCCCGCCCTTGGACGCGCGGAACACCCCCCGGTAGCGGCGCATGCGGCGGAGAAGCTCCGACGCCTCCACAGGTTCCCCGTCCTTCATGAGGAAGGTATCGGGATTATGGCAGTACAGGCACCGCAGGGGGCATCCGTTGAGGAAGACCGTCATCCGTGTGCCGGGACCGTCCACCGCGGTCACGAGCTCCCAGGAGTGGATCGAGCCCAGGTCGCCATCGCGCATCCGGGCCAGGCGCTCCGAGCGTTGAAGATCCGTCAGCTCCTCGAGCCCGCCGATACCCGCACCGCGCAAGCGAGCGGCCGGGGCCAGGAAGTCCTGGTCCCGACCGCCGTCGCGCACGGTCGTCGTGGCCTGCGTCATGACCGCTCGCCGTGCTCCAGGGCTCAGGCCTGGGAGTGGAAGGTGCGGTGAAGAACGTCAAGCTGCTGCTCGCGAGTCAGCTTGACGAAGTTGACGGCGTAGCCGGAGACACGAACCGTGAGGTTCGGGTAGTTCTCCGGGTGCTCCATCGCGTCCTCGAGGGTGTTGCGGTCCAGGACGTTGATGTTGGCGTGGTACAGGCCCTTGACGCCGCCGTTGTCCTGACGCTGTGCCTTCATGGAGGCGAGGCGCTCTTCGTACGTGGCCATGATGGCCCCTTTCTGAGGTGATGTTATCGATGTGTGAGAAATTGCTGCGGTGTGATCGGCCGGGTGAGCGGCTCGATCAGATCTCGGCGCAGTCGTCGGGGACGAAGCCGGCGTCGAGGATGCCCACGAGGTTGGCGACGCGCTCGTCGAGAGTGCGGCCCAGTCCCTGCGGGGTGATCGTGTTGGTCAGCGAGATGCCATCGAGGGCGTCGTTGTAGTCGAGCTTGCCGACGCTGAGCATCGAGGCGACCATTCCGTGGGTGTCCATCCCGTTCTCCGGGTTGGCTCCGGGCGAGAAGGGGGTGCCCTTCTGGTGCCCCGAGGGGAAGGAGCCGGTTGCCTTGCCGTAGACCACGTTGGAGGTGATCGTCAGCACCGACTGCGTCGGGATGGCATCCCGGTAGAAGGGCTGGGCCTTGATCTTCGACATGATCGTGTGGACCACGGTGGCCGCGATGTCGTCGGCGCGGTCGTCATCGTTGCCGTAGATCGGGAAGTCGCCCTCGGTGACGTAGTCGACCACCAGGCCGGTCTCGTCGCGAACCGGGGTGACCTTGGCGTACTTGATGGCCGCCAGCGAGTCGGCCACGATCGACAGGCCTGCGATGCCGCAGCCCATGGTGCGCACGATGTCGGAGTCGTGCAGCGCCATCTCGATCGCCTCGTAGGCGTAGCGGTCGTGGCAGTAGTGAATGATGTTGAGGGCCTCGACGTAGGTGGCCACCACCCAGTCAAGCATCTTCTCGTACTTGTCCCAGACCTCATCGAAGTCGAGGGGGCTATCGCCCTCGATGCCGGGCAGACCGGTGACGACCTGCTTGCCGGTCATCTCGTCACGGCCACCGTTGATGGCGTAGAGCAGGGCCTTGGCGGAGTTGACGCGAGCGCCGAAGAACTGCATCTGCTTGCCCACGCGCATCGGGGACACGCAGCAGGCGATCGCGGCGTCGTCGCCCCAGTGCTCACGGATCTGCTCGTCGGCCTCGTACTGGATGGAGGAGGTCGTGATCGAGATGAGGGCGCAGAAGTCCTTGTAGCCCTGCGGCAGGTTCTCATCCCAGAAGATCGTGATGTTCGGCTCCGGGGCCGGCCCGAGGTTGCGCAGGGTCTGCAGCAGACGGAAGGAGGTCTTGGTGACCAGGGCACGGCCGTCCTCACCGAAGCCGGCGTCCGACCAGGTTGCCCAGTAGGGGTCACCGGAGAAGATCTGGTCGTAGTCGATGGTGCGCAGGAAGCGCGTGATGCGCAGCTTCATGACGATGTTGTCGATGAGCTCCTGGGCGCGGGACTCGTCGATGACCCCGTTGCGCAGGTCCCGCTCGAAGTAGATGTCCAGGAAGGCGGACAGACGGCCGATGCTCATGGCGGCACCGTCCTGGGACTTCACGGAGGCCAGGTAGGCGAAGTAGGTCCACTGGACCGCCTCATGGGAGTTCTTGGCCGGGCCGGAGATGTCGTAGCCGTAGGAGGCGGCCATCACCTTGAGCTTCTTGAGCGCCTTGATCTGCTCGGAGTGCTCCTCGCGGTAGCGGGCCCAGTGCTCGGAGAAGGGCTCGTCGGCCACGGCGTCCTTGGCCTTCTGCTTCTGCTCGATGAGGAAGTCGACGCCATAGAGCGCCACACGGCGGTAGTCACCAATGATGCGGCCACGGCCGTAGGCATCGGGCAGGCCGGTGATGATGTGGCTCGAGCGCGCCGCGCGGATGCGCGGGGTGTAGATGTCGAAGACCGCGTCGTTGTGGGTCTTGCGGTAGCGGGTGAAGATCTTCTTGACCTCGGGGTCGACCTCCTTGCCCGCCTCCTTGATGGCGGTCTCCACCATGCGCCAGCCGCCGTTGGGCATCATGGCACGGCGCAGCGGGGAGTCCGTCTGCAGGCCAACGATGACGTCGTCATCCTCGCTGATGTAGCCGGCCGGGAATGCGTCGATGTCAGCGGGAGTGTGGGTGTCGACGTCGAGGATGCGGACCTTGCGCTCCTCGGAGAGGTAGTTCTTCTCCAGGGTGTCCCACAGGCGCAGGGTCTTGTCCGTGGCGCCGGCGAGGAACGAGGCGTCGCCATCGTAGGGGGTGTAGTTGCGCTGGATGAAGTCGCGGACGTCAATGTCCTCGGTCCACGGTCCGGTGACGAAGCCCTCCCAGGCGTCATTGCCGCTCGCCGTGGTGGCAGATGTTGTGACCTCAGTGGTCATCCGTGCCCTCCTCATGTGGGTGACCGGAGAGCCACCCGGTTGCGATCGCCCTTGTGAGGCGAGGCGGCACATCGGCGCGCCGTCGGTCTCAGACTAGAACCCAAAGGATGGCTTGTGGGCCACTGGTCCCAAGAAGAGTCGGTTAGATGACTCACAGGCCGATCAACGCCACCGCAATCCAGGACATAAGTCCTTATATCGACCCCCTGGAAGGAAGTGCGTCGCCGGCCGATAACCCCGTCCGGCCTTCGGCAACGGAGACGAATGGAGCCGCGTTCTGCGCACGTCGTCCGACCAAGGCGATTAGGACAGGTGTCCCAACGGCTCCGGGCCCCCGGCCGGGAACCGGAGCCGAGTTGCCGTCTCCGCCTCCCTACTCGTTCCCTACTCGGCCCCAAGGTCCTGGTCGGTGCGGGCACCTGCGACGCCGTCGGCCGCTCTGCGGGCCGCCTGGGCGATATCGACCGCGCGCATGCCGAAGTCCTCCATCAGCTGAGCGCGGGTGGCCGTGTCAACGAACCGTCGGGGAATACCGATGCGGCGGAAGACCGGCGAGCCTCCTGTACCGCTGCGGACGGCCTGGTACTCCTCGACCGCGTCACGCAGCTGGGAACCGATACCGCCGTCGACCAGACCGTCCTCGACCACGACGACGACATCGACATCGGCGGCGGCCGCCACGAGAGGAGCCGGAGCCGGGATGACCCAGTGCGGATGCACCACGGTGACGGCGCGGCCCTCCTGCTGGAGAAGCCGGCCGGCCTCATAGGCCTCGGCTGCCATGGCGCCCACCCCCACCAGCAGGATGCGCGCGGCGCCAGTCGGCCGCAGACTCTCGAGCAGGACGTCGACGACGTCGAAGGCACAGGGGGCCGGCCGGGCGTCCTCGTGCGCCGCCTCCTCACGGCGCCCGGGGTCCTCCTCTCCCGAACCGAGGCGGCGCAACGCGGTCAATGGCTCGGGCAGCGCGCCCTTGGGGTAGCGCACGACGGTGGGGGCGTCGTCAATGCTCACGGCCGTGCGCAGGCTCTCGCGCAGCGTCGCCTCATCGCGGGGGGCTGCCAGGCGCAGGCCCGGAACGTGCGCCAGGAGCGCCATGTCCCACATGCCATTGTGGCTGGCCCCGTCGGTTCCCGTGATTCCGGCCCGGTCCAGGACGATCGTCACTCCCGCCCGGTGCAGGGCGACATCCATGAGCACCTGGTCGAAGGCGCGGTTGAGGAAGGTCGCGTAGAGGGCCACCACCGGGTGCATGCCGGCGAAGGCGAGCCCGGCGGAGAAGGTCAGCGCGTGCTGCTCGGCGATGCCGACGTCGACGACCCGCGTAGGCATCGCATCGGCCAGAGGCTGGAGACCCACCGGGGCCTGCATGGCGGCGGTGACCCCGACGATCCTTTTGTCACCGCGGGCCAGGGAGAGGATCTCTTCGGCGAAGACGGCGGTCCAGCCGAAGCGCTCTGCCACCACCGGCAAGCCGGTCTCGGGATGGATCTTCCCCACGGCGTGGAAGCGGTCGGGGACGTGCTCCTCGGCCGGGGTGTAGCCCCGCCCCTTCTCGGTGATGACGTGGACGATGACCGGTTCGGCGTACTCGCGGGCGCGAGTGAGGGCGAACTCGACTGCCGTGATGTCGTGGCCGTCGACCGGGCCGGTGTACTTGATCCCCAGGTCCTCGAAGAAGGCCGAGGGGACGAGGACGTCCTTGAGCCCCTGTTTGAGGCCGTGCAGGGCGTCGAAGGCGGCCCGGCCGGGGACGCCCTGCGACAGGAGCGTGCGCTTGATCCCGGACAGGACGCGCTCGTAGCCGGGATTGGTGCGCAGCGCGTCGAGGTGGTGGGCCAGTCCCCCGATGGTGGGGGCGTAGGAGCGGCCGTTGTCGTTGACGACGATGACCAGGTGGCGATCCGAGGAGTCGGCGATGTTGTCCAGGGCCTCCCAGGCCATTCCCCCGGTCATGGCCCCGTCCCCGATGACGGCGACGACGTGGCGCTCGTCGTGGCCCTGCAGGTGGTTGGCCCGGGCGATGCCGTCAGCCCAGGACAGGGAGGTGGAGGCGTGGGAGTTCTCCACGACGTCGTGGACGGACTCGGCGCGCGAGGGGTAGCCGGACAGGCCGCCCCGCTCTCGCAGATGAGTGAAGTCCTGACGGCCGGTGAGCAGCTTGTGGACGTAGGCCTGGTGCCCGGTGTCGAACACGATGGTGTCCCGCGGTGAGCGGAAGGTCCGGTGCAGTGCGATCGTCAGCTCGACGACGCCGAGGTTGGGGCCGAGGTGGCCGCCGGTGCGCGCCACTGAGGCGACAAGATACTGGCGGATCTCCGAGGCGAGCATCACCAGCTGCTCGCTGGTGAGCCGATCGAGGTCGGCGGGCTTGCGCACGCAGGGCAGGAGCGCCTTGCCGGCGGGCCCTCCAGGGCGCTCAGCAGCTGCTGGCACGGTGCGCCTCCTTGAGGAAGGTGGTGACGAGTCGTTCGTGCCGCTCATGAGCAAGCCGGCGGGTCGCCGAGCGGCACTCGGAACAGGGTAGCCGTTGGCGCGGCGCAAGTGTCACCTGACGCGGTCCCTTCCCCGCCCCGGTGACCGTGCACGGCTCCCCGGATAGACGCTCCTGAGCGGTCCAGGGGCGCTCGGCATAGAGCCGCGCCGACCACTGTGCGGCCGCGTGTCACGCGGGTCACGGCTGAGCACGTACTGTATGCCTTGGGTGTCGAGCCGTCCGCGCCCACCGCTCCACGGCGTCGTTCCGATCGCCCGACCGCCCCTTAGGACTGCCTTCCAGGAGGAACCATGAGCACCACAGCCCCTTTCGGTACCTGGCCCTCGCCCATCACTCCAGGCACCATCACGACCCGGACGGTCCTGCTCTCCCAGGTCCGTGTGGACGGCGCAGACACCTACTGGGTGGAGCAGCGCGCCTCGCAGGCGGGCCGCAACGTGCTGCTTCGCCGCAACGGCGACGGCCAGATCGGTGAGGTGCTTCCGCTGACGCCCGCCGACGAGCTGGTCGATGTGCGCACCCGGGTGCACGAGTACGGAGGGCGGGCCTACGCCGTCGACAGTGGGATCATCGTGGTCTCGCACGCCGGGGACGGGCGCCTCTACCGGTACGACGTGACGCACCGCATGCGCGGTCTGGTCCCGCTCACGATCTACGGAGACGTACGACACGGCGACCTGGAGATCGACACGGGCCGAGGACTGGTCTACGCCGTCCGCGAGGACCACCGAGGCGACGGCGAGGCCGTGAACACCCTGGCGGCGATTCCTCTGGACGGCTCGGCCGCCCGCGATGACTCCCGCGTGCGCACGCTGGTGTCGGGTACGGACTTCGTGGTCGCCCCGACGCTGTCCCCCGACGGTGAGCACCTGGCCTGGATCACCTGGGACCACCCGGGGATGCCGTGGGACAACGCCTGCCTGCACGTGGGAGACCTCGGCCAGGACGGGACTCTCGGCGAGCAGACGCGGGTGGATGGCGGCGACGGGCACTCGGTCTCCGAGCCCCGCTGGACCGAGGAGTGCGAGCTGGTGCACGGCTCCAACGCCTCGGGCTTCTGGAACCTCTACCGCACCGAGGGCTTCCCGGTGCGCGGCACCAACCGCGCCGGCTGGTCGGAGAAGCTGCGCACCCGGCCCCTGCACCCGGCCGAGGCCACCTTCACCAACCCGGCCTGGCAGCTGGGGCCGCACTCCTTCGACGTGCTCGACTCCGAGCACATCATCACCTCATGGGCCCATGACGCGATCTCGCACCTGGGGACCATCAAGCTCGCCAACGGGGAGCTCGAGGAGTGGAACGTGGGGTGGCAGCCGATCGGCAACGTCGCCTCCAACGCCGGTCGCGTCGTCATGCTGGCCTCCAACGAGATGTCGATGCCCAGCATCGTGGAGGTCAAGAACGGTACCGTGCAGGTGCTGCGCGGCTCGGGCGAGTTCGTGCCTGAGGGGGCCGGAGTGTCCTTCCCCGAGCCGGTCTCCTGGCCCACGAGCGACGGCGCCACCGCCCACGGCTTCTACTACCCGCCGACCTCGGCCTCTCACACGGGCCCCGACGGCGAGCTGGCGCCACTGATCGTCAACGTCCACGGCGGGCCGACGGCCACGGCCGTCCCCGGCTACGACTTGCGTATCCAGTACTGGACCAGTCGGGGCTTCGGCTACCTGGATGTCAACTACCGCGGCTCCATGGGCTACGGGACGGGTTACCGTAAGGCCCTGGAGGGCAAATGGGGCGTCTACGACGTCGACGACTGTGTCAACGGGGCCCAGCACCTGGTTGACGCCGGGCTCGTGGACCCACGCCGTATCGCGATCCGTGGAGGTTCGGCCGGGGGCTTCACGGTGCTGTCGGCCATCACCCGCTCCTCGGTGTTCACGGCGGCCAGCTCCTGCTTCGGCGTGACCGATCTCAAGAGGCTGGTGCGCACCACCCACAAGTTCGAGTCGCACTACATCGGCCAGCTCGTGGGCACCCAGGACATCGACGACCCGGTGCTCGATGAGCGCAGCCCCATCAACCACATCGAGGACATCAACGTTCCGCTGCTGCTCATCCAGGGCTCGGAGGATCCGATCGTCCCGGCCGAGCAGGCCACCGCCATGTACGAGGCCCTCAAGGAGGCCGGCGCACCGGTGGCCTTGGAGGTTTTCCAGGGCGAGGGCCACGGCTTCCGTCTGGCGGCGAACATCCGGCGGCGTTATGAGGCTGAGCTCAGCTTCTACCGGCAGGTGTGGAGGATCGGCGCAGCGTCCTCCCAGGCCGACGGGCGGGGTGAGGAGGAGACCTTCACGGTCAAGGTGGAGAACCTGCACTGATGGATCGCGTGTGGGAGAGGCTGTCTGGCCCCCTGTCGCGACGCGCAGGCAGCCTCTTCCGCCATCATCGTTTCGGCCTCTACATCCTGGCAGTGCTGGTAGGGCTCGCCTCGGGCCTGGGGGCGGTGCTGTTCCGGCTGGGGATCGACGCCTGGTCCCGGCTGCTGAGCGGAGCTGACGACTACACCATGTCGATGGGGCCCTCGGTTGGGCTTCTGGCGCCTTTGGGGAGCTGGTTCGTCCTGGTCGCCCCGGTGCTCTCCGGTCTCTTGACAGGACCATTGATGTCCCGACTGGGCCACACCCCCACGGGCCACGGGGTGGCCGGCGTCATCTGGTCGACTCGCCACGGCGACGGCACCATGGCGCCCCTGCCGGCTCTGGCCGCGACGACGTCGGCCGCGCTGACGATCGGCGGCGGAGGCTCGGTCGGTCCGGAAGGGCCGATCGCCGAGCTGGGCGCGTCGACGGCGAACATCATCGGACGGGGGCTGCGGCTGCCCAGGTCCTCGATCCGTCACCTGGCGGCCGCCGGGACGGCCGCCGGCATCGCCTCCGCCTTCAACGCGCCGCTGGCCGGGGCCTTCTTCGCCCTGGAGGTCATCCTCATGGGCTTCAGCGCCGACGCCTTCATCGTCATTGTCCTGGCCTGTGTCTCCTCGACGGTCCTGTCTCACCACCTGCTGGGGACGACGCTGTCGCTGTCACTTCCCTACCTGGATCTGTCCGGCGATGCCCAGCTGGGCTGGGTCGCGCTGCTGGGAGTCGTGGGCGGGGGCGTCGGTATCGGCTTCATGCGTCTTCGCTTCGTCATCCTCGACGCCCTGACCCGCGCCTGGCAGCGGCTGGGCGTTCCGATCTGGGCGCGTCCGGGCATCGGCGGGCTCGCGGTCGGTGCGACTCTCCTGATTCTGCCCGAGATGTACGGCGAGTCGTCAGCCACTCTCAACCGGGCGCTGGCGGGACGCTACGCCCTGACGCTGCTGCTGGTGCTGTGCGTGGCCAAGATGCTGGCGACCTCCTTGACTCTGGGGATGGGTTTCATCGGCGGGGTGTTCGCCCCGTCCCTGTTCATCGGTGGGACGCTCGGCGCGGCCTTCGGCACCCTCGTGGCTCCCAGCTACGCGCCGGCCGCCGGGGTCTTCGGGGTGATCGGTATGGGAGCGGTCTTCGCCGGTGCGGCTCGCGCCCCGATGACGGCGGTCCTGCTCATCATCGAGATGACCGGGCAGCACGCGCTGCTGGTGCCTCTCATGCTGGCCACGGTACTGGCCACCTTCATCAGCAGGTTCCTGTCACGCGGCACGTTGTTCACCGAGGAGCTGCGTCGTCGCGGAGAGGATGTCGAGGACCCGATGTCCACCACGCTCCTGGGGCGCACCCACGCCTCCCGGCTCATGGTGGACCCGCCCGACGTGCTCCAGGCCACGGCGCCGCTCAGCCAGGCCGCCTCCGTGATGAACCGGCGTGGCGTCTCAGCCCTGCCCGTGGTCACCGGCGGACAGGATGGCACCGGCGAGCTGCTTGGTTGTGTGACGGCCGCTCAGCTCGCCGGAACGATCCTGAGCGATGAGTCCGACGACGCCTCTGCCCGGCCGGCGACGCTGGCGGACCTGCCGCTGGTCCGCGACCGTCTGCACTGCGAGGACGAGGCGACCGACGTGCTTCAGGCCCTGACCGGTACCCGCATGGAGGGGCTTCCGGTGGTTGCCCGGGCAGCCGGTTCCGGTGCGGAGGAGCTGGTGGGCTGGGTGTCCCACAGGATCGTCGTCGAACGGCTCTACGAGGTCCAGGCGCAGGCCCGTGCAGCCGCCGCCACCTACACCTCCTGGGGCTCACGGCTTCAGGACAAGTGGCACTCCCGCCCTGTTCCTCCGCGCAGAATCGGAAGGATCAGCCGCATCAGCCGCATCAGCCGCATCAGCCGAATCAGCCCGCGCAGCTCGCGCCGTTCCCGGCGCCGATGAGAGTCCGCCGGAGGCTCGACGCGCTCAGAAGCCGTTCAGGGCACGCCGTAGCGCCTCACCGATCCCGACCACTGCGCGGAGTCTTGTGAGTCCGGCCCTCCTGAACCGCTCGCGCCTTCTCGGTGATGCTCTCGGTGAGGGTGTCGGACAGTTCCGTGATGCGCTCGGCATTGGCCACGATGCGCCGGGGATCGGACATCCACATCCACGCAGCGGCGACCACCGGGAGGATCGCCGGCAGGTAGCACCGGGACCGGCCCCAGTGGGCCCACACCGAGTCGTTGAGCTCGCCGGGCGAGGAGGCGGGCAGGGTGAGGATGCCGATGAGCACCGCCATGGTGGCCAGAGCCCCCAGACACATCCAGCCGATGTTGCGCATCCGGCGCCCGTTGTGGGCCACGCAGACGGCCAGCAGGATGTACAGGCCGCCCCCCAGCAGGTTGAAGGACCAGACCGCGGGCTCCTCATCGGGGCTTCTCAGCAGCGTCGTCAGGGAGGGGACAAGAACGACCGCCCCGAAGACGGCGAAGACGCCGACCAGGATCCGTCCCCACCCGTACGCGGGACGACGGGTGTCCTGAACCGGACGTACCGATGAGCGCTCGTCCATGAGGAACGACCTTTCCATGTGATGACCTTCGGCACGCGCAGCACCGGTTCAACCTCCAACCAATGCCAGAACGTTACTATTCACAACGTGAGCACCATTAAGTTGACCAAATCCCTGAACGCACGCGCCTCGGCGGAGGATGACCGCAAGGATACCGACCTCAGCAGTCAGGCCGAGGTCGACACGGTCGAGGAGACCGAGAGCTCCGAGGCTCCCGCCGCCAGGGACGGAGCCGGCTCGACAGATACCGAAGCCGCCGAGCAGGTCCTGAAGCAGGACTCCGACGGCGACGAGGAGACCTCCGAGGCCCAGGAGGACGATACCGACGGTGCCACCGCCACGGGCAGCGAATCCGATGCGCCGTCCGGAGTCGGGCCTGATGACGCCTCCGGCACCGAGGCCGACGTGCTCGTCCTGGCCGCAGCGCCGGGCCGGGACGGGGCCGAGGCACCCGAGATCCTCCTGGAGGGCCTCCAGCCGCCCTCGAGCACCGCCCTGGAGGACCTGGACATCAACGCACTCGTGACCCTGCTGCCGTCTCTGGGCTTCTCAGGCGCCCAGGACTCCGTGGTGCGCCTGCCCTCCTCCTCGGTGACCGGCCAGGGCTACCGGGGACCGGCGACGATCCTCATAGTCGGCGTCGGAACAGGCTGGGCCGACACCGACCCGCTCGCCGTCATCACCGACGACGAGGCCGCGCTGGGCTACGACCAGACCGGTCTCCTGCGCCGGGCCGCCGGACGCGCCACCCGAGCACTGGCCGGGACCGACTCCGCGGTCCTGGCACTGCCCGCGCTCTGCGAGGAGCAGCTCGCCGCCGTCGTGCACGGAGCCGCTCTGGGCGCCTACTCCTGGAGCGCGACGAAGAACGAGGACCGCCCCGGCCAGGAGAAGACCTCGAAGTGGACCTCCCCGCTCAAGAGCATCTTCATCGTCTCCCCCCTGGCCGACACCCCCGAGGGGCAGGAGGCGATGGCGGGAGCACTGGCGCTGGCCCAGGCCACGGCGCTGACCCGGGATCTGGTCAACGAGCCGCCGAACCGACTGACTCCGCAGGTCTTCGCCGAGAGGGCCCGTGCAGCCGGGCAGGCGGCCGGCATCCGTGTAGAGATCTGGGACGCCCCGGCACTGGTCGAGCAGGGCTTCGGGGGGATCCTCGGCGTGGCTCGGGGCTCGGTGCACCCGGCGCGCCTGGTCCGTCTGGAGTGGTCGCCGGTGCACGCAGCCGAGGCCGCCGGCGGGCGGGCGAGTTCACAGGCCGAGGGCGACGGCGCAGCCGGCCGCCCCAAGCACGTCGCCCTCATCGGCAAGGGCATCACCTTCGACTCCGGCGGCCTGTCCCTCAAGCCGGCCTCCTCCATGCCGGAGATGAAGTCAGACATGGCGGGGGCCGCCACCGTGCTGGGCGCCATCGTCACGGCCGCGCGCCTGGCGCTTCCGATCCGCGTCACCGCGTGGCTGGCGCTGGCCGAGAACATGCCCGGGGCAGACGCCCAGCGCCCCAGCGACGTCATCACGATGTTCGACGGCACCACCGTGGAGGTGACCAACACCGACGCCGAGGGCCGCCTGGTCATGGCCGACGCCCTGGCCCGGGCCGTCACGGAGGAGCCCGATGCCGTCCTGGACGTGGCCACCCTCACCGGGGCGCAGATCGTGGCCCTGGGCGATCACGTGGCCGCCGTCATGGGGACACCGGACCTTCGAGAGGAGGTCGTCGCCGCGGCGCAGCGGGCGGGAGAGTCCTTCTGGCCGATGCCGCTGCCCGCACACCTGCGTGCCACCCTGGACTCGCCCTTCGCCGACCTGCGCAACACCAAGGTCGGCTCGCGCGCCGGCGGGATGCTCTCGGCCGGGCTGTTCCTGCGCGAGTTCGTCGGGCGGCGGCCATGGGCCCACCTCGACATCGCAGGCCCCGCCTACAACGACTCCTCGCCTTGGGGACTGACTCCGACCGGCGGGACGGGCATGGGGGTCTCCACTCTGGTGGAGCTGCTCCGTTCTCTGTCCGCCGAGGTCAGCATCCTTTCCTGAACCCTCGTTCGTCGGAGACGGGTCAACGACACCCGTGCCGGGGCCTTGCGTAAGCGCCCCGGCACGGGTTCGTTATCAGTACCGCCCATGTACAGTGATGCGTCTCACCCCGTTTTCAGGACTCTGGTCCCTCAACAGCAACCCCCCTGGCTCCTGTACGCCCTCTTCAGATGGAACAATGGCCCCGTGCCGAGCCGCCCTCCGTGGGCGACATGACCAAGCAACAAGGAGTGAGTTCGTGACAGAGACCGTCTACGACATGGTCATTCTGGGCGCGGGATCGGGGGGCTACGCCGCCGCCCTGCGTGGCGCCCAGCTGGGCCTCAAGGTCGCCCTGATCGAGGCGGACAAGCTGGGGGGCACATGCCTCCACCGCGGCTGCGTGCCCACCAAGGCCTTGCTGCATGCCGCCGAGACCGCCGATGCCGTGCGCGAGGCCGCCACGGTGGGCATCAAGGCCGCCTTCGAGGGCGTGGACATGCCGGGAGTCCAGAAGTACAAGAACAGCATCGTCTCGCGGATGCACAAGGGCCTTGAGGGCCTGGTCTCCTCGCGGGGCATCGATCTGATCCAGGGCTGGGGACGTCTGGTTGCTGCCGACGCCGTCGACGTTGACGGTCGCCGCATCACCGGCCGCAATGTGATCCTCGCTTCCGGCTCCTACTCCAAGACCATCGGGCAGGAGATCTCCGGAGGCGTCATCACCTCCGAGGAGGCCCTGGAGATGGACCATGTCCCCGCTTCGGCAGTGATCCTGGGCGGCGGCGTCATCGGGGTGGAGTTCGCCTCGGCCTGGGCCTCCATGGGCAGCCAGGTCACCATCATCGAGGGGCTGCCCCACCTGGTGCCCAACGAGGACGAGGCGATCTCCAAGCAGCTCGAGCGCGCCTTCCGCAAGCGCAAGATCACCTTCCGCACCAACACGATGTTCGAGTCGGTTGAGCGCCACGACGGTGGGGTGACCGTGCGCACCCAGGACGGCAAGACCCACGAGGCCGAGGTCCTCCTCATCGCCGTGGGGCGCGGACCGGCCACGGCCAACCTGGGCTACGAGGAGGTCGGGGTCTCCATGGACCGTGGCTTCGTCCTGGCCGACGAGTACGGCCGCACCAATGTCCCCGGCGTGTGGGCGGTGGGCGACATCGTTCCCGGCGTCCAGCTCGCCCACCGCGGCTTCGCCCAGGGCATTGTCGTGGCGGAGAAGATCGCGGGCCTGGACCCCACGCCGGTCAACGACGTCCTGGTCCCCAAGGTCACCTTCTGCGAGCCCGAGATCGCCTCGGTGGGGCTGTCGGAGGCCAAGGCCGCCGAGATCCACGGCAAGGACAACATCACCACCGCCGAGTTCAACGTGGCAGGCAACGCCAAGAGCCAGATCCTGGGGACCCAGGGCTTCGTCAAGCTCGTCTCCCTCAAGGACGGCCCCATCGTGGGCTTCCACGCCATCGGCGCCCGCATGGGCGAGCAGGTCGGAGAGGGCCAGCTCATGGTGTCCTGGGAGGCCGACGCCGACGACGTCGCCTCCCTGGTCCACGCCCACCCCACCCAGAACGAGACCCTCGGCGAGGCCGCCATGGTCCTCGCCGGCAAGCCGCTGCACAACCACGGCTGATCCAGCTAGACGAGAGTAAGGAAGACAGCAATGTCAGAGTCCGTGAAGATGCCCGCCCTGGGTGAGTCCGTCACCGAGGGGACGGTCTCCTCCTGGCTCAAGGCCGTGGGAGACACCGTCGAGGCCGACGAGCCCCTGCTGGAGGTCGCTACCGACAAGGTCGACACCGAGGTCCCCTCCCCCGCATCCGGCGTCCTGCTGGAGATCCGTGTCCCCGAGGACGAGACCGTCGAGGTCGGCACCGTCCTGGCCATCATCGGCGACCCCTCTCAGGCGGGCTCCGCCCCAGCCCCGGCCGCCCCCGCGCCGCAGGCCGCCCCCGAGCCTCCGGCTCCCGCACCGGCCCCGGCCGCTGAGGCCCCGGCACCCGCCGCCCCGGCGCCGGTGAGCACTGGAGCCTCGGGCTCCTACGTCACGCCGATCGTGCGCAAGCTCGCCAAGGACAAGGGCGTGGACCTGTCCACCGTCACCGGTACAGGTGTGGGCGGACGCATCCGCAAGCAGGACGTGGAGGCCGCGGCCAAGGCCGCCGAGGAGGCCCGCGCTGCTGCGGCCGCCCCAGTTCCGGCTGCTGAGGCGCCGGCGCCCACCGCGGCCAAGTCGGCCTCGGCCAAGCCCGAGGTGGACACCACCCTGCGCGGCCGCACGGAGAAGATGAGCCGACTGCGTCAGGTCATCGCCGATCGCATGATCGACTCCCTGCAGACCTCCGCCCAGCTGACCACCGTTGTCGAGGTGGACGTGACTCGCGTGGCCGCGCTGCGGGCCCGCGCGAAGAATGACTTCCTGGCCAAGAACGGCACCAAGCTGACCTTCCTGCCCTTCTTCGTCCAGGCGGCCACGGAGGCCCTCAAGGCCCACCCGAAGATCAACGCCTCCATCGAGGGCAAGAACGTCACCTACCACGACGTCGAGCACGTCGGCATCGCGGTGGACACGCCGCGCGGCCTGCTCGTGCCGGTGGTCAAGAACGCCGGGGACCTCAACATCCCCGGGCTGGCCAAGCGCATCAACGACCTGGCCGCCCGTACCCGGGACAACAAGGTCAACCCCGACGAGCTCAGCGGCTCGACCTTCACGATCACCAACACCGGCAGCGGCGGTGCCCTGTTCGACACCCCGATCATCAACCAGCCGGAGGTCGCGATCCTGGGCCTGGGCGCCATTCAGCGCCAGCCCCGCGTCATCAAGGACGCCGACGGCGGCGAGGTCATCGCCATCCGCTCGGTGTGCTACCTGGCCCTGTCCTACGACCACCGACTGGTGGACGGCGCAGACGCGGCCCGCTACCTCATGACGGTCAAGAAGCGCCTCGAGGAGGGCGACTTCGGCGGCGAGCTGGGTCTGTGAGCCAGCGCTCGGCCCGCTAGGCCGTCAACGGGGCCCCGCACCATCACGGTGCGGGGCCCCGTTGTCTTGCCCACTACTCGAGTTCCGTGCTCAGACGCACGACGAGCGCCTCATCTCAAGACACCGGCGCGATGAGCAAGAGCAGGACCGTCTGCCCGAGCGCGGGGCGCCCGTCGTCCCAGGACACCGGTACGGCGGACGAACCCGGCCTGGTTCTCGTTGCTCGCCTCCCCGGCGGGGGCCGGTGCGACTACCCGCGGTCGCCTGGATAGCGCCTGGCCTGTACTGCACGAAGGTGGGGCGCTACTGGAGGAGGGTCGGGGGTACTCCAGGTGGGTGGGGCCTTCGTGCAGTACGCACAACCCTTGGACAGTGGATCCCCACCCTCGTGGAGTGGGCCGCTCTACGACGTAGGCGGCCAGGGCCGGTGTTTCACCGACTCCTCCGGGCCCCACAGGGCAGGAGTCGGAGAAGGCCTGGCAGGGGAGGGTGAAGCCGCTCCCCGAGGTGAGGGCACCCGGCTTCGCCGCCAGGACCCTACGAAGTCGATCCCGCCGGCAGCCCAGTGTCCACCGTGCTGACATCAACGAGCCCGCCGTTGAAGCGCCCCCCTGAAGGTCGTTGAAATTCTGCGGTTTTTCCCCGGCGTACGGCGCCGGTGCGGGGTTGATGTCAGCGCCATGGACACCGGCGGTTCTTCAGACCCTGCCCATCAGCCCACCGTCGTCTCCAAGGCAACCTGCCCACCCCGAGCGAGCATCCCTGCGAACGCATTAGAAGCCATGACGCTCACATGGCTCAGGAGTGAGGAGGTGCGACGCGCCCGGCCCCGTCCGCTCAGGCTCAGGACTCCTCGGCCGTTGTCGACTCACTGCCGGCGAAGGGGATCCCAGCCAGCCCGACGACGCGGCGGGCGAAGTCGATGCGATCCTCCGTGGAGCTGAACTCGCCCGCCAAGGGACCGTCGAGCAGCAGTGAGGCCAGGCCGTGCACGCTGGACCAGATCAGGACCTCCACCTCGAGCTGAGCACCATCACCCATGACGGCCTTCGCCAGACGGGCCAGCTCATGGCGCGCACGCTCTCCAGCCTGCACCACCTCCGGGAAGCGTTCGGGGTCACAGACGTCGGGCCGGAACATCACCCGGAACACCCCGGGATGATGTAGCGCGAACTCAACGTAGGCGGTTCCCGAGGCCGTCAAGACCGCGCGCAGATCCGTGCTCCCAAGCCCCTCGTGCGCCGAGGCGAGCCTGTCCGCGAGCTCATCGAAGCCCTCACGTACCAACGCCGCCAGGATGGCCTCACGATTGGCGAAGTAGTGGTACGGCGCCTGGTGCGTGCAGCCGGCGCGACGCGCGACCTCCCGCATGCTCAGCGCACTGGGGCCGGATTCATCGAGGAGCTGTCTGCTGGTTCGCAGCAGCTCGGAGCGCAGGTCCCGGCCGCCGCGGCGCCCTGAGGCGCCTGTCGATTCAGAGATCATGGGAGGAGTCTAGAACCGAACTACTAGACAGTGTCCAGTTGGCTGCTATGCTGACTTGACACTGTCTAGCACGTGAGGGGTAAGAATGTCCTACGACGTCATCGTGATCGGCTCGGGTATCGGAGGCCTGACGACCGCCGGCCTCCTGGCGCGCGCCGCCGGCAAGCGAGTTCTGGTCCTGGAGCGGCATACGGAACCGGGCGGACTGACACACACCTTCCGGCGCGACGGCGCCTCCTGGGACGTGGGGGTGCACTACATCGGTCAGCTCGACCCCGGGAGCCAGGGCCGTGCCTACTTCGACTACCTCTCCGGCGGCGAGCTGGAGTGGAACCGCATGCCCGACGCCTACGACAGGTTCGTCTACCCGGGAGTGGACTTGCGCGTCAGCAGCGATCCGGTTCGGTACGAGCGCGATCTGGTCACCGCCTTCCCTGACGAGGCCAGAGCCATTCACCGTTACTTCCAGGACATTCGCCGGGTGACACGGTGGGTGAGGTTGGGTTTCATCCAGGGAATGGTCCCCCGACCTGCGGCCTCGCTGCTCACAGCGGCCCAGTGGCTGGGAAGACGGCGAGCTACCACGACGACGCAGGCGTATCTGGATGCCCACTTCCGCTCCCCCGAGCTCAAGGCCGTTCTGGCCAGTCAGTGGGGGGACTACGGTCTACCGCCGTCCCGATCAGCCTTTGCCGTGCACGCGCTGATCGTCTCCCACTACCTCCAGGGCGCCTGGTTCCCCCGCGGCGGCAGCGCTCGGATTGCCCGCACCTTCGAGAAGGGCATCGAGCAGGCCGGAGGCGCTGTCCGCGTCGCCCAGGAGGTCACCGAGATCCTCACCGAGAACGGGGCGGCCGTCGGGGTCCGCGTCATGGACCACCGCGGCGCTCGGGTACGCGAGCGCATCTACCGTGCACCGGTCATCGTCTCCGCCATCGGCGCCTCCAACACCTTCAACCGCCTGCTGCCCACATTCGGTGAGATCGGGCGGCGCACCGGGCCCGCACGCCGCACGCTGGAGCACCTGGGCGCGGGCACGTCCGCGGTCACCGTGTTCCTGCGCCTGCGTGACGACCCACGCAGCATCGGCATCGATGGCGGCAACATCTGGGTCAACCGGGACCTCGATCACGAGGGCGCACAGCGGTTCAGCGATTCGCTGCTCACGGGGCACCCCCGTGACGTCTTCGTCTCCTTCCCCTCCCTGAAGTCCGGTGAGTCCCCGCACACCGCCGAACTCATCTCCTTCTGCGACGCGAGGGCCTTCCGGAAGTGGGCCGAGCACTCCCGAGGACACCGCGGCCCCGAGTACTCCGCTCTCAAGGAACGCATCTCCCGAGGCATGCTGGAGCTGGCTGAGAGCGCGGCTCCGGGGCTGACCGCACTCGTGGACTACGCGGAGACCTCCACCCCTCTGACCTACGAGCACTACACCGCCCATCCTGCGGGGGCCTTCTACGGGCCTCCGGCCACTCCGTTGAGATACCGCTCCCGCCCCCTGGGGCCGCGCACAGCCGTTGCCGGCCTGCTCCTCTCCGGCCAGGACGCCGGGAGCGCCGGCATCATGGGAGCCATGATGGGCGGGGTGGCCGCCGCCTGCCAGGTCCTCGGACCGCGTGGGTATTCCACCATCACCTCCGCCCTGCACACGGCCCCGACTGCCTCCGCCGCTCGCAGAGGACACACACTGCCCGAGGGCAAGTACCGCGCCACCCTGGTCTCCAAGCGACGTCTGACTCCCAGCGTGTGGGAGGCGGTGCTGCAGCTGGACGGCGGGATCGGCCCGTGGGCGCCGGGGCAGTTCGCCCGCCTGCACGTGGGTGACAACGCCTGGCGTGACTACTCGATCGCGGGGCTGGAGGACGATCGCCTTCGGCTGCTCGTCTCCACCCGGACAGGCGGCCGAGGCTCCCGGTTCATTGAGAACGCGCACACGGGCACGCAGACAGTGGTGGAGCTGCCCCTGGGTGGATTCGAGCTCATCGACTCGGGCAGGCGCCGCCTGTTCATCGCCACTGGCACCGGAATCGCACCCATGCTGGCCATGTTCGCTCAGGCTCCCGACCTGGAGCGCGACGCCCTGCTCTTCGGGTGCTCTCACCAGGACGAGGATCTCACCGCCAGGATCAGCTCTCCCATGCCGGGGACCGTCGTACGCTGTCTGAGCCGCCAGGAGGCGCCGGACACGTTCCACGGACGAGTCACCCAGGCCCTGCCCGCGCTCGCCCATGACCTCCGGCTCGATCCCGACAACACGGACGTCTACCTGTGCGGTTCGGCGGCGATGGTGGCAGACACACGAGACGTGCTCGAGCGCGAGGGCTATGCGTCAGTCCTGACAGAGCCGTACTGAGCGTTGCACGGGCCGTATCCGCCCCGATCATCGAGCGTGCCTGGCGGGTGGCGCACCTTGAGGTCACTCCACGGCTCGAATGTCTGCCACGCGCCACGGCTCCGGGACGACGATGAGCACGACCCGGCGGGGCGCAAGGGCCGGAACCGTCCGAGTTCCCGCGGGTCCCGAACGCGTTGAGGCACTTTGGGACAGCGTCACCTGCATCGCTCTCGCGCCGGGCCACTGAGCCGCTGCGTCGTCAGGCAGCGCCACCTCAGTGACCTGGCTGATGGAGGTGTGCAGCTCCCCGGCGCCTTCACCGGAGTCAAGCAGCTCGGTGAGAACCTGGGTGTCGGCCTGCGCCGCGGGCGACCCCGGTACCGTCGTGGCCGCCAGAGCGGTGGCATCGCCGGCCATGAGAGCCTGGTCTCGAGCCGCGGACAGTCCGACTACGACACTGGCCATGTCGGCGCCCCCGCTCCCGCCAGGAGCCGCCGGTGTCGACGCTGTTGCGGCGGGGTTGCTGGTAACGGCGGGAGAGGGGCTGCCTGCGGGAGGGGCACCGGAGCGGGCGGACGCCAACGATCGCTCTGGGCCTGACGGGCTTGCGGCTGCGCCGAGTGCCCACACGGGCCTGTGCGCCACCAGAGCTTTGGCCGGCCCCCAGGCAGCCAGGCAGATGGCCACCAGCAGCAGCGCCGCGAGCCCCCAGGTGCGGTTGCGTCTGCGCCTCGTTCCTGCCCTTCTCCCCCAGCGTATGGCTGCGGGTACTGCTCCGGTGCGGTGAGCGGTACTGAGCTCCTTTCGGGGCTCGCTCTTCGTCCTCGGTCGGAAACCTGCCCTCGCTTTGGGCCTGAGCCTGGAGCCGACCGTGCGAGTCGGGGTGCGGGCCGCTGCTCGCAGGGAGCCGGCAGCCAGGCGGGCGCCGTCGGGCAGCTCGATGGGTGAGGTCTGCCCCAGCTGAGGCGCTCGGGCCGCAAGGTCCCGGGCGGTGGGACGGTCGGCGGGGTCCTCGGCCAGCGCGTCCGTCATGATTCCCGCCAGGCGCCGGGAGGCGGTGCCGCCCTGTCCCGCGCACTCGGTCAGCAGACGAGCCAGGGCGTAGACGTCACCGGCTGCGGACGCCGGGGCACCGGCGAGGCGTTCCGGCGCCGCATACTCCTGCGTCCCCGTCTCCATGACGGAGCCCAGCAGGTCGACGAGGACCGGATGTCCGTCAGTGGTCACCAGGACGTTGCCGGCCGATACGTCCCCGTGGGTCGCTCCGTGCTCGTGCAGGTAGGCCAGTGCCGAGCCCAGGACGTCCAGGAGCGTGGCCAGCCAGGAGATGTTCAGCCGTCCGCGCGCCCCCAGGACCACGTCGAGTCCCGCCCCTTCGACGAGGTCCATGATGACGCCCGCCCGGTGCTCGGGCAGCGAGACCACCTCCCGCACGGTCACCAGGCCGGGATGGCGCAGGACGCGCAGATCGGCCAAGCGCCGCAGGAGTAGGGCTCCAGCACGCCCGCGAGGCAGGTCGACGACCCGGATGACCACATGACGGCCCTGCGCGTCGAGCCCACGGCGAGGGGCGCTGGGGGCGGTGGAACGTCCCATGACCTCACCAATGGTGTAACCCTGCTGCGACAGGGTGCTGAGCGCCGAGTCGGGAATGCTCGGCTCCGCGTCGGAGGGCGGCAGCGAGGCTGGGCGGGGGGAGCCCGTGCGGCGAGGCCGGGGCCGACGTCGAGGTACGGGACGGCGCCGGGGCCGGGCACGCTTGGAGGCGCCCTCTCCAGGGCGGTCGGCGGGGCGGGGGCACGTCGTTGGGCTCATACACTCCATGGTCATCACGGCGCTCCCGGATGACCAGCCCTTTCGACCGGCCTGTGGATAACTCGGGCTCCGGTGCCGGTTGTGGTCACGTAGACTGCGCCCGTGCTGCGTGAGGACATGGGGCTCGGTTCCCGGCTCATCCCCTTCCGTGAGGGCTGGCAGCGGCAGAGGGTTCTCCATAGCGAGGTCGTGGAGGGACGGCGGCCCTCCACGCTCCTGCTCGTGGAGCACGAGTCGGTCTACACCGTCGGCAGACGGGCCCACTCCTGGGAGCGGCCCAGCGCCGACGTCGTCGAGCCGGGTCACGTACCGGTGGTCGACGTGGACCGTGGCGGCAAGACCACCTGGCACGGGCCGGGCCAGCTGACCGTCTACCCGATCCTGCGCCTGACCCAGCCGATTGACGTCATCCGTTACGTGCGGGCGCTGGAAGCCGCGGTCATCGAGCTGTGCGGCCTCTACGGCCTGGAGACGGTCCGCGTCGAGGGGCGCTCCGGGGTCTGGCTGCCGGCCGATCCTGAGACTGTGGGGAGGGCCGGCCGCCTCCCGCGCCCGGAGCGCAAGATCTGCGCCCTGGGCGTGAGGGTCGCCCGTGGCGTGACCATGCATGGGATCGGCCTGAACGTCGACCCCGACCTGGAGGCCTTCTCCTTGGATCGCATCATTCCCTGCGGGATCGACGACGCCGGGGTGACCTCACTGGCAGCGGAGACCGGCCGGCACCTGGCGACCGGCGCCCCCGCAGAGGCTCTGGTCTGCGCCCTGGAGAACCACCTGGCCCCCTTGGTGGCGGATGCCACGTGACAACATGCCCCACTCCTAGGTCGGAGGTCCTATAAACCCCGGGCGAGTACTAGACTCCCGATGGAACCGTCGTCGGCGAGGAGAGGTAGACGTGAGCACCACCGTGGCCCCTGAGGGACGTAAGCTCCTGCGGGTCGAGGCGCGCAACGCCCAGACACCCATTGAGTCCAAGCCCGACTGGCTGCGCACCCGCGCCGTCGTCTCCGACACCTACCAGGAGGTCCGCGGTCTGGTGAGGGAGAAGAGCCTGCACACGGTGTGTGCCGAGGCGAACTGCCCCAACATCTACGAGTGCTGGAACGACCGTGAGGCCACCTTCCTGGTGGGCGGCGAGATGTGCACCCGGCGCTGCGACTTCTGCGACATCGCCACCGGGCGTCCCACCGAGTACGACGTCGACGAGCCCAGGCGCGTGGCGATCTCGATCACGGAGATGGATCTGCGCTACGCCACCGTGACCGGGGTGGCCCGCGACGACCGCCCCGACGGCGGCGCCTGGCTCTACGCCGAGACCGCCCGCCAGGTGCACGAGCTCTCACCGGGCACCGGGGTCGAGCTGCTCATCCCCGACTTCAAGGGAAACCCCGACGCGCTTGAGGACGTCTTCTCCTCGCGCCCCGAGGTTCTGGGCCACAACCTGGAGACAGTCCCGCGCATATTCAAGCGAATCCGTCCGGCCTTCTCCTACCAGGGCAGCCTCGACGTCATCACGGCCGCCGCGGAGGCGGGACTGGTGACCAAGTCCAACCTTATCCTGGGCATGGGCGAGACCCGAGACGAGATCGAGGCGGCCATGGCCGCGCTGGTGGAGGCGCGCTGCGACATCCTCACCATCACCCAGTACCTGCGCCCCTCCAAGCTGCACCACCCCGTTGACCGCTGGGTCAAGCCCCAGGAGTTCGTGGACCTCAGCCAACTGGCCGAGGAGATCGGGTTCGCCGCTGTCATGAGCGGCCCCATGGTGCGTTCCTCCTACCGCGCCGGCATGCTGTGGGGACGGGCCATGGTCAAGCGCGGCCGGCCCATTCCCGAGCACCTCTCGCAGCTCGCCGAGCCGGCCACCGCTCGCCAGGAGGCCTCGGCCCTGCTGGGAGCCCATCCCCACCTCGCCGCCGCCTGCTGACGACTCGACACGAGTCACGAGTCCCAGGCAGCCGGCCGGATTCCCGGCGTGCGCCGGCCACGCTGACGGCGAGACCGTGTGTGCCGGCACACCGCCGTCGTCTATGGTGTGCCCGTGAGCAGTGCCCAGTCCCCCCAGCCGAAGAAGAAGCGCCGGCTGGCTCAGTACCTTCAGAACATCAAGGACTCCTACACGGTCTCGCGGCGAAGCTATCCGTGGATCGGGTGGGCGATGCTGGCGGTACTCGCCACGTGCCTCGCCCTGGGGGCCGCGATCGCCCTTGGCTACGGCCTGCACCTGTGGTACTGGCTGGTTTTAGGCCTCATGCTCGCGTTTGCGATCAACATGGGACTCCTGACGTTCCTGGTGCGCCGCGCCTCCTACAGCCAGCTCGAAGGTCGACCGGGGGCCGCCAAGGTCGTCCTCGATCAGTTCAGTCGGGGCTGGTACGTCGAGTCCGAGCCTGTGGCCTTCACCAAGGATCAGGACCTCGTGTGGAGGCTGGTGGGACGCCCCGGGGTCGTTCTCGTCGCCGAGGGTCCGAGCACCCGCACCCGCCGCATGCTGGCCGAGGAGGAGCGCAAGGTCCATCGGCTGCTGTCCACCGTCCCCATCCACACCCTTCAGGTGGGCACCGACGCCGGGCAGGTGCGTCTGACCGACCTGTCCAAGACGCTGCGTCAGCTCCCGACCAAGCCCACATCACTGACTGACAGCGAGATCACGCAGGTCTCCAAGCGCCTGACGTCGATGGCGGGCAAGAACCTGCCGATTCCCAAGCACATTGACCCCAATCGGGTCCGCCCCGACCGCCGCGCCATGCGCGGTCGCTGAGTCACTTCCCCAGGCCACCTCCGTCTCCCATCACTCAGTGCTCAACGGGCTCGAGGAGCTCGGCGACGAAGGGGCGAAACACTCAAGCAACACTGACGCCATTCCTTTGTCACGGTAGCGTCAATATAGTGGCCATAGTGGCCGTTGTCAGCCGCAGTGCATACGCGTGGAGTATGTGCGCCGTTCCCACTTGGAGGAGATATGTTCAAGGACGCATCCGAGGCACTGACGTTCATCGAGAAGGAGAATGTCGCGCTGGTCGATGTGCGGTTCTGCGACCTACCCGGCGTCATGCAGCACTTCACTATTCCGGTGGCCGCCTTCAAGGATGAGGCACTCACTGACGGCCTCATGTTTGACGGCTCATCAATCCGGGGCTTCACCGCGATCCACGAGTCGGACATGAAGCTGGTTCCCGATGTGACCACCGCCTTCCTGGACCCGTTCCGCGAGGAGAAGACCCTGGTCGTCAACTTCTCGATCGTCGACCCCTTCACGGACGAGGTCTACTCCCGCGACCCCCGCTCGATCGCAGCCAAGGCCGAGGACTACCTGCGCTCCACCGGAATCGCTGACACCTGCTACATCGGCGCCGAGGCCGAGTTCTACCTCTTCGACTCGGTGCGCTACGAGTCCTCACCGGCCGAGTCCTTCTACGCCATCGACTCCTGCGAGGCGGCCTGGAACACCGGCCGTGAGGAGGAGGGCGGCAACAAGGGGTACAAGACCGCTTTCAAGGGCGGCTACTTCCCCGTCTCACCCAATGATCAGATGTCCGATATCCGTGATCGCATGGTCCGCACCTGCCTCGGCTCCGGACTGGAGATCGAACGGGCCCATCACGAGGTCGGCACTGCCGGCCAGCAGGAGATCAACTACCGCTTCAACTCTCTGCTCGCCGCGGGCGATGACATGATGAAGTTCAAGTACATCATCAAGAATGAGGCCTGGCGCAACGGCAAGACGGCCACCTTCATGCCCAAGCCGATCCTCGGCGACAACGGCTCGGGCATGCACACCCACCACTCGCTGTGGAAGGACGGCAAGCCACTGTTCTTCGACGAGCGGGGCTATGGTCAGCTCTCCGACCTCGCCCGCTGGTACATCGGCGGAATCCTGGCTCACGCCCCGGCGCTGTTGGCCTTCACCAACCCGTCAGTGAACTCCTTCCACCGCCTGGTCCCCGGCTTCGAGGCGCCGGTCAACCTGGTCTACTCGGCCCGCAACCGCTCGGCCTGCATCCGCATCCCGGTCACCGGCTCCTCCCCCAAGGCCAAGCGGGTGGAGTACCGGGTGCCGGACCCCTCCTCCAACCCCTACCTGTGCTTCGCCGCGGTCCTCATGGCGGGAATCGACGGAATCCGCAACCGCATCGAGCCCCGTGAGCCCATCGACAAAGACCTCTACGAGCTCGCCCCCGAGGAGTACTTCGACATCGACAAGCTCCCCGACAGCCTGGACCAGGCCCTGGAGGCGCTGGAGGACGACCACGACTTCCTCACCGAGGGGGACGTCTTCACCCCGGATCTCATCGAGACCTGGATCGAGTACAAGCGCACCAATGAGATCGAGCCGCTGCGGCTGCGCCCTCACCCCTACGAGTTCCAGCTCTACTACGACCTGTGAGCCGCTGACCCAGCTCAGACGGCGGCCCTGAGCCTCCTACGCACGAGGCTCAGGGCCGCCGTCGTGCTGAACGCCACCCTCCCGGCTTGCATATCTATACTGTATTGCGGATATTCTTTCTCCGTCTTGATCCATGCCGAAGAGGAGATCCCACGATGAGGATCCGCCAACACGCCGCCCTCGGGCTGGCAGCCACAGCCTGCCTGGTCCTCAGCGCGTGTACTAACGCCGCTGACTGGAACGCTAACCGGAGCTCGCAGATCCACTCCTTCGACACCTCGTCGATCCAGGCGCAGCCCGACATCATCGCCAAGCTCCCCCAAGGTGCCCTTGAGGACGGTGTCCTCGACGTGGCCGCCTCCACGGACTACGCACCGGCCGAGTTCCTCGACCCCTCAGGCAAGGCCGTGGGCTACGACGTTGACCTGACCAACGCGATCGCCGCCGTCCTGGGCGTCAAGGGCACGGTGCACACCGCCGAGTTCGACTCCATCATCGCTTCGGTCGGCTCCAAGTACGACGCCGGTATCTCCTCCTTCACGGTCACCCCCGAACGGATCGGGGAGGTCAACATGACCGCATACATCAACGTGGGCTCGCGATTCAACGTCCAGGCAGGCAACCCCAAGGGCGTCGAGACCTCCGACCACCTCAAGCTGTGCGGTCGGACCATCGGCGTCCAGGTGGGAACCGCCCAGGAGACCACCATGCGCGACGCCGCCGAGAAGTGCGCCCAGGCGGGCAAGCCGGTGCTGTCGGTGCGTTCCTACTCCAAGCAGTCCGAGGCCACCACCGGCCTGGTGGGCGGCACCATCGACGCCACCTACTCGGACTCCACCGTGGCCGGCTACGCCGTCGAGCTGACCGACGGCCAGATCGTCACCCTCGGTGACATCGAGGACGCCGCCCCCCAGGGGGTGGTGACCGCCAAGGCCGATCCGCAGTTCACCGCCGCGATCCAAGCCGCCGTCCAGTACCTCATGGACCGGGGCATCTGGCAGAAGATCCTGGACAACTGGGGCGTGAAGGACGCCGCCCTGACCACCGCAGAACTCAATCCCGCAGTGAAGGAGTGAGCCGTGAGCGCCTCACCCGCCTCTGAGGACGACAAGGTCGTCCTCAACAACCCCAAGCCCGTCCCCCGCCCGGGGACGTGGATCAGTGCCGCGATCGTCACGGTCCTGGGGGCCATGCTCATCCACGGGCTGGTCACCAATGAGAAGTTCCACTGGTCCACGGTCTGGTTCTTCCTGCGTGAGGTCCACGTGGTCAAGGCCGTCGGCTGGACGCTGCTGCTGACCTTCATGGCGATGGCCATCGGTATCGTGCTGGCGGTCACCACGGCGATCCTGCGCCAGTCCTCCAACCCGGTCCTGCGCTGGGTGGCGCTGGCCTACCTGTGGTTCTTCCGCGGTACCCCGATCTACACCCAGCTGGTCTTCTGGGGGGCGCTGTCCGCGCTCTACCAGAAGCTGAGTCTGGGAGTCCCCTTCGGCCCCGAGCTGCTGACCTTCAAGACGACGACGGTCTTCACCCCCTTCGTCGCGGCGGTCCTGGGGCTGGGCATCAACGAGGGCGCCTATCTCTCCGAGATCGTCCGCTCGGGCCTGAACTCGGTGGACAAGGGCCAGAGCGAGGCCGCCGGGGCCCTGGGCATGAGCAGGGGCCAGATCCTGCGCAGGATCGTCCTGCCGCAGGCGATGAGGGTCATCGTCCCGCCCACCGGCAACGAGACGATCTCCATGCTCAAGACGACCTCCTTGGTGCTGGCGGTCCCCTTCGCCCTGGATCTGACCTTCGTCACCAACTCCTACGCGTCGCTGACCTACCAGATCATTCCGCTGCTCCTGGTCGCGGCCATCTGGTACATCATCATCACCTCGATCCTCATGGTGGGACAGCACTACATCGAGCGCTACTACGGCAAGGGCTTCGACCCTGACAAGTCCTCCGCCTCCTCGGGCCGGGGCCTGTCGGCCCGCCAGCAGGCCATCCTCGATGCGCACACCACCAAGGACAGTCCTTTCCTGGAGGTCACCCCATGAGCACATCCGCCCACACCGCGGCCGGGACGCCCAAGGTCGAGATCAGCGACCTGCACAAGTTCTTCGGTGAGCTGCACGTGCTGCGGGGCATCGACCTGATCGTCCCACCCGGCTCGGTGACGGTCCTCATCGGCCCGTCGGGCTCGGGCAAGTCGACGCTGCTGCGCTGTATCAATGAGCTGGAGTCCATCGACGCCGGCCGGGTCAAGGTCGACGGCGAGCTCATCGGGATGCGTGAGGTCGAGCGCGGTGGCCGCACCGAGCTGCACGCGCTGTCGGACAAGGCCCGTGCTGCTCAGCGTGCCAAGATCGGCATGGTCTTCCAGCGTTTCAACCTCTTCCCCCACATGACGGCTCTGCAGAACGTCATGGAGGCACCGGTCCTGGTCAAGAAGATTCCGAAGGCCAAGGCCCGCGAGCGCGGCGTCGAGCTGCTGGAGCGGGTGGGGCTGGGGGATCGCCTCGACCACTACCCCTCCCAGCTCTCCGGTGGTCAGCAGCAGCGGGTGGCGATCGCCCGGGCTCTGGCGATGGACCCTGAGCTCATGCTCTTCGACGAGCCGACCTCGGCCCTGGACCCCGAGCTGGTCGGTGAGGTGCTGCAGGTGATGAAGGACCTCGCCGCCTCCGGCATGACGATGGTCGTGGTCACCCACGAGATGGGCTTCGCCCGGGAGGTCGGCGACCAGCTGGTCTTCATGGACGGTGGCGTCATCTGCGAGTCCGGTGACCCCGTCAAGGTCCTGGACGACCCGCAGGCCGAGCGCACCCGGGCCTTCCTCTCCTCGGTCCTGTAGCGCGGGCCGGTCAGGAGGCGGCTCGGTCCCAGGCCCCGTCATCCCAGGAGGTCAGGCTCCACCCGGTACCGGGATCGCCGTCGACGACGGTGATCCCGGTGTTGTGCATGGGGTGGTCGGCGACCCACAGCGGGTCCACGCCGCCTCCGGCGGCAGCCCTCAGGGAGGTCCACAGGCGCAGCGCGGTGCCGTGGGAGACGAGCAGGGCCGCTGAGTCTCCCGCCCGGGCGGCCTGCTCGCAGATACGGCCGACGGCCTTGTCGAAGCGTTGAAGCGTGTCGTGCCCGTCCTCCGGGGATCCGGGAATGCGGCAGGCGGGGCGCCCCGCCATCCAGGCCCGGGTGGTGTCCACGTAGCAGGCCACCGAGCGCGCGTCAGTGTTCATCTCCAGGTCGGCGGCCAACACCTCACGCAGTCCCGAGTCGACGGTGGCGCTCAGGCCGGTGGCGGCCTCGATGGGGGCGATGGTCTGCCTGGCGCGCAGGATCGGGGAGACCCACAGCGACCCCAGCCCGTGGAGGAGGCCGGCCTTGTCCAAACGGTCCGGCAATCCGTCGGCCTGCTCCAGCCCTACCTCATCCAGGGGATTTCCGGGGAAGGCGGTGTCGAGTGCCTGCATGACATTGGCCTCGGTGCAACCGTGGCGTACGAGAATGAGCCTCACGGCGGCAAGTCTGCCAGGTTCTCAGTTGCGGGGACCCAGGGCGACAGTGCGATCCTCATCGCCTACAGGCCCGTGTCCGGTGCGATCCGCGCCCGGTCAGCTCCAGGGGTAGGGCCCCTCCGGCCGCCTTCTGGTGGCACGGGGGCGGCCGGCCCGCCTGGAGCCCTTGGAGCTGGCGCTCTTGGAGGCTGCCGCCCCAGTACCCCGACGGGACTGCGCGCGAGCGGTCCGGGCCGGGCCTGATGAACCCGGCGGCGGTGACTCCGAGCTGTGCGGCTGAGCCTGCGAGGCGGTGCTCGACGGCGTCGATGCGGTGGAGCCCTGGGCATCGGCGTCGGCGTCGGCGTCGGCGAAGACGATGCGCTCGGCCACTGCGCGCGCGTGGCGGGCGCTGCGACGGTAGAGGTCCTCAAGCTCTCGCTCCCTGCCCGCACCCAGGCCAATGAGGCGCCCCACCAGGCGGATCTCCCGGATCTGGATGGGGAGGACCTGAGAGCGCGGCCCCGAGGTGCGCCCGGTTCCCAGGACGATCGCTGAGCGCAGGCGGCTGGCCAGGATCCAGGCCGCGACCAGCTCTCCCCCGCCGTCCGCGCTCAGCACCCCGGCCTGGACCGCGGCCTGGAGGGCAGCGACGGTCGAGGTGGTTCGCAGCTGGGGTATCCGACCGGCGTGAGCGAGCTGGAGCACCTGGGCGCTCCATTCCACGTCACTGAGCCCACCGGGGCCGAGCTTGAGGTGGCGGGCCGGGTCAATGCCCCGGGGCAGGCGCTCGGCCTCCACCCGGGCCTTGATCCTGCGGATCTCCCGCAGGTCCTGGGGCGCCAGACCCTCCTGCGCCCAGCGCAGCGGGTTGATGAGCTCCTCGAAACGCCGGCCCAGGTCACGGTCCCCGGCGCAGAAGCGGGCGCGCAGCAGCGCCTGGCGCTCCCACAGGGCGGACCAGCGGCCGTAGTACTCGCGGTAGGCGTCCAGTGAACGGCTCATGACGCCGTTGCGGCCCTCGGGCCGCAGGTCGCAGTCCACTTCAAGGGGGTGCGGGAGCGCTGAGGCCAGAAGCCCCATGACCTGCTTGGCGACGGCCTCGGCCTCCTGGGCGGCGGCCTCCTCCCCCGCCCCGTCGCGGGCCTGGTGGACGAAGAGGACATCTGCGTCTGAGGCGTACCCGATCTCGCGACCTCCCAGGCGTCCCATGGCGATGATGGTGTGGCGGGCGCGGGCGGCCTGCCAGCACCCGCCTGCGTCGGGCCCCGCGGAGACTGCCTCCACCCCGTCGCGCTGGGCGATGACCAGCCCGGTGGCCACGGTCAATGCCCCGGCCAGGACCGCGTCGGTGGCGTCGGAGAGGATGGAGGCGGTGCGTTCGGGGTCGATGCCGTCCAGGCAGTCCGCCAGTGAGGCGCGCACCTCCTCGCGGGCGCGCACTCTCAGGATCGCCTGGACCGCCTCGAGCGCCTGCTCGGTAAGGGCCGTGTCATCGGGTCCGGTGAGACTGCGACGGCGCAGGACGGCGGCGACCTCCTCCGCCAGCGCGCCGGATCGGCGGGGGGCGAGCTCGTCGTCGTCGTCGAGCCAGGCGATGGACTCGGGGAACTCCGCGAGGCGCTCGGTGGCCCAGTGGGCGCTGGAGAGGACCTGGCACAGCCGGCGTGCCGCCACCGGCGAGTCCCGCAACATGGCCAGGTACCAGTGCGAGCCCCCGATGGCCTCAGACAGCCTCCGGAAGGAGAGCAGACCGAAATCAGGGTCGGCTCCCTCACCGATCCAGCCGATGATGACCGGCAGCAGCTGGCGCTGGATCGCGGCGCGACGGCTGACTCCCTCGGTGAGGGCCTGGATGTGACGCAGGGCCCCGTCGGGGTCCGTGTAGCCGACGGCGATGAGGCGCTCGCGCGCCGCCTGAGGGCTCAGGGCCATCTCGTCGGCGCTGAGGGCGGCCGCGAAGGCCAGCAGGGGACGGTAGTAGATCTCCTGGTGGAGGGCCCGTACCCGCCGGCGCAGGTCTTTGAAGTCCTCCCACAGGCTGTCTCCGTGGCCCAGGCAGTTGCTGATGCCCCGCTCGATGCGGCGCAGGTCCTCCTCCTTGTCGGGAAGGTTGTGGGTGCGGCGTAGCCGGAAGAGCTGGCTGCGATGCTCCAGCAGTCGCAGGGCCTTGTAGCAGCCGCTCAAGGCCGCGGCGTCGGTGCGACTGACGTATCCGCCCGCGCTGAGAGCGTCGAGGGCCTCCAGGGTGCCGCGTACGCGCAGGCTCTCGTCGGAGCGACCGTGGACGAGCTGGAGGAGCTGGACGGTGAACTCGACGTCTCGCAGGCCCCCGGGCCCGAGCTTGATGCGCCGGTCCGCTCCGCCGCGCGGCACGGACTCCTTCTCCACCCGGCGCCGCATGGCACGGGCGTCCTCCACGAAGTGCTCCCGTCGGCTGGCCTCCCACACGTAGGGCGCCACGCCCTGCTCGTAGCGGGCGCCGAGCTCAGCGTGGCCGGCACAGGCCCTGGCCTTGAGCAGGGCCTGGAACTCCCAGGAGGCGGCCCACCTGCGGTAGTAGGCCAGGTGGGAGTCAAGAGTGCGCACGAGCGCGCCGTCCTTGCCCTCGGGGCGCAGCGCCGTGTCCAGTGGCCACAGAGGCGGCTCGGGCGCCGTGGCGGAGACGACGTGGGCGAGCTCAGTAGCCAGGTGCGTGCCGACCTCCACGAGGTACTCCTCGCTGATCGGCTCGTGAGCGCCCTGCGGCTCGTGGGCGGGGCCGACGACGTAGACGACGTCGACGTCCGAGATGTAGTTGAGCTCGCGGGCCCCGGTCTTTCCCATGGCGATCACGGCGAGGGCCACCTCATCGGCCTGCGGTCCGACGGCGGCGCGGGCGATGAGCAGGGCCGCGTCCAGGGCGGCATCGGCGAGGTCGGTCATGCGGCGACAGACGGTGGGGACGTGCTCGATCGGGTCGGCGCTGGTGAGGTCATCGGCGACGATTGCCGTGAGCCGGTCCCGGTAGGCGCGCCGCAGCGCCGCGGTCGCCCGGCTGACAGCGCAGTCTCCCGGGTGAGGGGGTCTCTTATCGCTGTCTGTGGGGGCGGCCTGCGCAGGGGCGGTCTGCCCCAGCGCGTCGTGGACCACTCGTTGCAGCACCTCGCCGGGACCGGCCTCCTCCGGGGAGCTCCACGCCCTGCGCATCCCGAGCGCCGTGAGGCGCTCGGGATGCGCCACGAGGAAGTCGCCCAGGGCCTGCGAGGCGCCCAGGACCGCGAGCAGGCGGCGCCTGTGCTCACGCGGCCCCGCGGCCGGATCGTTCATGATGCTGCGTAGAAGTGTTGCCGGCGTCGTCGTGCACCCGGGCTCGACACCGTCTGCCGACGCCAGGTCACCCGACTCGGCTGCGGACGCGGCCTCGGCGAGTCGGACGAGGCTGAGCAGAGCCATGTCGGGATCGGCGGTGAGCGCCAGGGAGTCGATGAGCTCCTCACGCGCCGGTCCGAGTCGCACGTCAGCGGGCCGGCCGCCTAGCCGCCTGGAGTGGTCCGCTGAGGTGCGCCCGCCGGGGTCACCCGCCTCTTCGGCGTCGTCGTCCTGAGCGTCTTCCGGCAGGAAGGGCAGCAGCGCCGGGTCACCCAGGAGCTCCCCGGCACGGGCGGCATTGTGGAACCCGGCCCGCAGCAGCAGGGTCCTGGGCGAGGAGCTGTGCCGGGAGGGGGAACCGATCGGTGTCCGCTTCTCGCTGCGGTCTCTCACAGCTGTCTCCTGCTGCGCTCAGGCACGAGGGAAGAACTGGCCGATCTCGAAGTCGGTGACCTGGGCGTCGTAGGCCCGGTACTCGCGGCGCTTGTTGCGCAGGAAGAACTCGAAGGTGTCCTCACCGAAGGTGTCCGCCACCAGGTCGGAGCGCTCCATGGCGGCCACCGCGCTCTTGAGCGAGGTGGGCAGGGCGTGGATGCCCAGCGCCCTGCGCTCCATCTCCGACAGGGCCCAGACATCGTCCTCGGCCTCCGGGGGAAGCTCGTAGCCCTCCTCGATGCCCTTGAGACCCGCGGCCAGAATGACCGCATAGGCCAGGTAGGGGTTGGCCGAGGAGTCGATACCGCGGAACTCCACCCGCGTCGACTGGGCCTTGCCGGGCTTGTGCATGGGGACGCGCACCAGGGCGGAGCGGTTGTCGTGGCCCCAGCACACGTAGCTGGGGGCCTCGTCCCCTCCCCACAGGCGCTTGTAGGAGTTGACGTGCTGGTTGGTGACGGCCGTGATCTCCGAGGCGTGGTGCAGCAGACCGGCGATGAAGGAGCGACCGGTGGCGGAGAGCTGGTACTGGCCGGCGGGGTCGAAGAAGGCGTTGCGGTCACCCTCGAACAGGGAGAAGTGCGTGTGCATGCCCGAGCCGAACTGGTCGGGGAAGGGCTTGGGCATGAAGGTCGCCAGGCAGCCCTCCTTGAGGGCCACCTCCTCCACGACGGCACGGAAGGTCATGATGTTGTCCGCCATGGACAGGGCATCAGCGAAGCGCAGGTCGATCTCGTTCTGGCCCGGGCCGCCCTCGTGGTGGGAGAACTGCACCGAGATCCCCATCTGCTCGAGCATGAGGATGGCTTGGCGGCGGAAGTCGTGGGCGGTACCCCCGGGCACGTGGTCGAAGTAACCGGCGTCGTCAGTGGGGCGGATGCGCCCGTCGGCGTCACAGTTGACCAGGTAGAACTCGATCTCCGGGTGGATGTAGCAGGTGAATCCGGCCTCGGCGACCCTGGCGAGCTGACGCTCGAGCACGGAGCGCGGGTCGGTGCGGGCCGGCTCGCCGTCGGGCGTGAGAACGTCGCAGAACATGCGGGCCACGCCGTTGTCCCCGTCCCGCCACGGCAGCATCTGGAAGGTGGAGGGGTCAGGGGCCAGAAGCATGTCGGACTCGAAGACGCGCGTCAGGCCCTCGATGGCCGATCCGTCGAAGCCGATGCCCTCCTCGAAGGCGCTCTCGACCTCGGCCGGCGCGATGGCCACGGACTTGAGCTGTCCGGAGACGTCAGTGAACCACAGGCGGATGAAGCTGATGTCGCGTTCCTCGATGGCGCGGAGCACGTACTCCTGCTGCTTGTCCAATGGGGCCTCCTCAGCATGGTGGCGCGCTAGCCCGCCGACGACGTGGCCGGTGGTCCTGCGCCCGAGACGTTCTGCCGGGTCCAGCCTAGTGCGCGGGTGCGTCAGACAGGTTTCGCAGAACACCCTCGGCGAAGGACGTCAGTGGTCCGTCCGAGGCGCTGGCGCGCTGCAACACCTCAGGTAGCCTCATGCCATGGCTACACCCGAGTCCCCTTACGGTACGTCCGCCCCCGTCGTCGCAGGCGGCAAGCCCGTGCGCGTTCATCACCTGGCGGCCGCCAAGAAGGACGGCACCAAGCTGGTCATGCTCACCGCCTACGACGCCGTGACCGCCCAGATCCTGGATGCGGCGGGAACCGACCTGCTGCTGGTGGGCGACTCCATCGGCAATGTCATGCTGGGGCACGACTCCACGCTGCCGGTGGAGCTCGATGAGATGGTGGTGGCCACCCGCTCGGTGGCCAGGGCGACCAAGCGTGCCCTGGTCGTGGCCGACCTCCCCTTCGGCACGTACGAGGCCGGTCCGGAGCAGGCACTGGCCAGCGCGGTGCGCCTCATGAAGGCGGGGGCCAACGCCGTCAAGCTCGAGGGCGGCAGCCCCCGGGCAGCCAGTGTGAGGGTACTGACCCAGGCCGGTATCCCGGTGGTGGGGCACCTGGGGTTCACCCCGCAGAGCGTCAACATGCTCGGCGGCTTCCGGGTTCAGGGTCGCGGCGAGGCCGCTGACGTGCTGCTGGCCGACGCGCAGGCGCTGGCTGAGGCGGGGGCGATCGCCCTCGTCCTGGAGATGGTGCCCGAGCCCCTGGCCGCCCGCGTCACCGAGTCGCTCACGATCCCCACGATCGGTATCGGCGCGGGCGCGCGCTGCGACGGGCAGGTCCTGGTCTGGACGGACATGGCCGGGATGACGGACTGGTCACCGCGCTTCGCCCACCAGTTCGGGCAGATCGGCGAGGCCCTGCGGCAGGCGGCCGTCGACTACGGCGCCGCGGTGCGCGAGGAGTCCTTCCCCTCAGAGAAGCACTGGTTCAGCTCCTGACGGTTCTGGCAGTGATAAGACCCACAGCGTCATGGTGGAGGCCCTGAGCCGCTGGCTGGGTGGAAGGTCACGCGAACCGGATGCCTCCTTCTATGCTTACGACCATGAGTTCTTCGGCTTCTTCCTCCTCGCCGGCCGATCGCGCACCGCGCGGCACACTGACTCCCGGGACACTCAGCCCTGAGCGTCATGTGCCGGCGTCTATCGCACGCCCCGAGTACATGTTCCATGACGGCCCCGAGCGGGTGACGGCCTCGGAGATCAAGGACGCCGAGACGATCGAGCGGATCAGGGTCGCGGGACGGCTGGCCGCCCGCGCCCTGGCCGAGGCCGCCAAGGCGATCGCCCCGGGGGTGAGCACCGACGAGCTGGACCGGATCGCCCACGAGTACCTGTGCGACCACGGCGCCTACCCCTCATGCCTGGGCTACATGGGTTTCCCCAAGTCGATCTGCACCTCGATCAACGAGGTCATCTGCCACGGCATCCCGGACTCGACCCGCTTGAATGAGGGAGACCTCATCAATCTGGACGTCACCGCCTACATCGGTGGGGTCCACGGCGACACGAACGCCACCTACGCCGTCGGCGAGGTCGATCGTGAGACGGAGCTGCTCATCGAACGCACCCGCACCGCGATGGAACGGGGCATCAAGGCCGTCAAGCCGGGGCGCGAGGTCAACGTCATCGGCCGCGTCATCGAGGCCTACGCCAAGCGCTTCAACTACGGGGTGGTGCGCGACTACACCGGACACGGCGTCGGCGAGGCCTTTCACTCAGGGCTCATCATCCCCCACTACGACGCCGCTCCCCTCCATGACGAGATCATCGAGACAGGGATGGTGTTCACCATCGAGCCGATGCTCACACTCGGCGGCATCGAGTGGGAGCAGTGGGACGACGGCTGGACGGTGGTCACCAAGGACCGTTCTCGTACCGCACAGTTCGAGCACACGCTCGTGGTGACCGATGAGGGTGCCGAGGTGCTCACCCTGCCTTGAGGCAGCGGGTATTGCTACCCATCCACATCCGGGACGATCGAGCGCCGTCACGTTGCCTCACGATAAGGTGACGACGTAAGGTCCTTCGGTAGCGGACATCTCTATTCTGCACAGGAAGCCCATGCGGGTTTCTCCCCGTTCATTTCCTCACGGAGGTTCTCATGGCTTTGCGCTTCAATCCACCGCCGAACTGGCCCGCGCCACCCGAGGGCTTCGAACCGCCTGCAGGCTGGCAGCCCGACCCTGCCTGGGGGCCGGCTCCTGAGGGCTGGCAGATCTGGGTCGACGACTCCGCCGCCTCCAGCGCCTCCGCGGCTTCGGCCGCAGGTGCCGCCGCCGAGGCCGACCCGGCATGGGCTCCAACCCAGGCGGTGTCGACCGCCCCGACAGCCTCGTTGAGCACTGCCTCACCAGTTGCCGACCCGACAGGCATGTCGGCCTCCGCCCCCTCCGGGGACTATGCCGGCGCTCCCGCAACTGCGGGTGGCAGCCCTTACGCGGCCAACATGGACTACGCCCAGTCGCCCACGCCCTTCCAGCCCCAGGGGGCGGCAGGAGGCATGCAGCCTCCCACCGGCGGGTGGCAGCCCAACGCCGCCGCCCCGGCCGGCCCCGGCAACGGCTCCAAGCCGTTGACCCAGCAGTGGTGGTTCTGGACCGGTATTGCTGCAGTCGTCGTAGTCGCCTTGGTCATCGGTGGCATCTTCATGTTCAAGGGCGACTCCAGCGATTCCGACACCAAGGCGGACAGCACGTCAAGCTCGGAGCCAACTCACCAGAAGAAGTCCGACCCCGACTCCAAGAAGAAGACTAGCGACCCTGACGAGACTGACAGCCCGGCTCCGAAGAAGACCACCAAGACCAGCAGCCCGAACAACAACGGCCCCGGGTCGAGTGAGAAGGACCCCATCGACCCGAAGGCCGGGGCGATCACGCTGAATGCAGGCAAGTACGACGACGACCCTAACGCCTCAGTGGACGTGACCTTCGGGGATGTCGAGTGGAACGCCAATGAGTCCGTCAAGGCTGCCACGAGCCAGTACAGCTACAAGGAGCCCCCCGCTGGCAAGGTGTACATCCGCGTCCCCGTTGAGATCACCTACCACGGTCAAGGACAGTTCGATGAGTACGACCTGAAAATCGGATTCACCCACGACGGAAACACGGCAGAATCGGAGTATCTTGTCGGCGGGCAGTCGCTCTTCAGCCGCCAGAGCATGCCCCGCGACGGAGGCAAGGCGAAAGGCGATTTCATCTTCCTCGTTGACGAGTCCGCCGCCAACGAAAAGAAGGGCGCCTTCGCGGTGAGCGCCTTCTCTCAGGTGGACAACAAGAATGAGGTCTACGTAGCGGCGAAGTAACGCCACACCACCATCCGCCTCATACGACGTCGGGTGTGGCCCGCCAGGATCCTGGCGGGCCACACCCGTTTCAACACCTTCGATAGGGCGGACGAGCCGACCTGTACGCCGGGTTCTGTTGCCGTCCGCCGTTGCCGGCTTGGGCGGTGGCGACCATTCATCTTGGACCGCTGTTGCCAGCGGCCTCATGCGACCTACCCGCTGACTCGGGCGAGCAGCCTTCAAACGCCAGCTGTGCGGTCTTGCTCCGGGCGGGGTTTACCGAGCCGCGACGGTCACCCGCCGCGCTGGTGGGCTCTTACCCCACCCTTTCACCCTTACCCACCGGTATCCGATGGGCGGTCTACTCTCTGTGGCACTGTCCCGCGGGTCACCCCGGGTGGCCGTTAGCCACCGCCCTGCTCTGTGGAGCCCGGACGTTCCTCAGCCCGCCGCCGCGATGAAGGCGGTGGCCGGTACCGCGGCCGCCCGGTCGGCTCGTCCGCGCGGTTCAGTGTAGCGCCGTGGGGCGTCAGTGAGGGGTCTCGCCCACCGTCGGCCCCTGATCTGCTGGAAGCCGCCTATCATGTGCGGGTGCTGATCCTGCTTCCTCCCTCTGAGGGAAAGACCGCTCCTGCCAGTGGACCGTCGCTGGATCTCGACTCGCTTCTGGGCGCGGACAGACTCACTGCTGCGCGTCGCGAGGTGATGTCGGCGCTGGCTGAGGTGAGCCGGAGCGCCGAGGGAGCCTCCGTCCTGGGGCTGGGGCCGCGCAGCGCCGAGCACGTAAGAACGAACCTGGAGCTGGAGACCTCACCCTGCTCCCCCGCTCATCAGCTGTTCACCGGGGTCCTGTACGAGGCCGCCGGGCTCGACTCGATCGCCGAGGAGGCGGCTGGACGGGCTGCGCTGGAGCATCACTGCGTCGTTCTCTCGGGGCTGTGGGGCATCTTGTCCCCCACTGACCTGGTGCCCGACCACCGCCTGTCGATGAGCACGTCCCTGCCCGGACTGGGGCGCCTGCCGGCGTTCTGGAAGCCGCACCTGGCGCCGTCGCTCACCGACATGGCTGCACAGGGGCTGGTGGTTGACTGTCGGTCGGCGGACTATGCGGCCGCGTGGAATCCGTCCGCGCACGACGGCGTCGAGGTCGTGAGTGTGCGCGTGGTGCGCACCGCGGACGACGGTTCGCGCAAGGTGGTCTCCCACATGGCCAAGCACGCTCGCGGGCTGCTCACCGGGGAGCTTCTCAGGGCAGTCGCCGACGGGTCCGTGCCTGCGCACGTGCACGTGGACGACGTCGCGAGTATCGCCTGCCATCTGGAGGGTATCGACGACGTCGAGGTCTGCGAGCCGGACCGGCAGGGGCGACGGGTGCTCACCCTGGTGACTCGCTGAGGCCGGTGGCGGCCGGCGTCAGATGCGGCCGCCGTCAGATGTCCATGCGCACGATGATGACATCGTTCTCCTCGGCGTGGATGACCTCCTCGGCCGGTGCGGCCACGATGCGGGCCAGCTCCTGGGGGCTGATCTCGACGGCGCCACCCTCAACGGTTCGTCCCCTGAGGGCCACTGCGCCGAGCCCGCCGGTGGAGGTGCGCACGGCCTCATAATCCGCCAGGAGGGGTGCCTCAATGGTTCCGGCCAGGTCTGCCCGCTGGTTCTCCAGGGACTCGATCTCCTCATCGAGTCGGGCGAACTCGGCGTCGCGCTTGGCGGTGAGCTCCCGCCCGGCCGTACGGATCTCTGACTCCTCCTGGCTGAGGCGCTCCGCCTCCTGCCGGGCGGAGTCGAGCGCCTCCATGGCCACGATCTGCGCCTCCTCCAAGGCTGACTGGCGTTGGCCGAGCTGGTCGATCTCCCCTTGGATGGCGGAGAGGTCGCGGGCCGCGCTGGTTCCGGAGTGGAGGCGCTCGCGCAGCACCTCGGCGCGGCGCACCACCTGAGCGACCTCGTTCTCGCTGCGGGTGGCCTGCTTCTTGGCCTCGTCGAGGGCGGCCTCCGCCTGGATAGCTGCGCGCTTGTTGACTTTGAGGCGTTCGACGACCGACTCGATGCGGGTGAGGACCGGAAGGTGCTTGCGCTCGTGACGCAGCCGTGCCAGGCGGGAGTCGAGGTCCTGCAGGTCGATGAGAAGGCGCTGCTGGGCGATGGGGGCGCTTGTCACGGCGTGTGCTCCTTCAGGTGCGTACAAGTTGTTGCTGCGAATCCTCTCATGCCCGGTCTGGTCCGGTGGGTAGGCGCAGCGCCCACGGGTCCGTGACAATGCGGGAGACCTGGACGCACAGCGAGGCTCCGCGGGTGTGGGCGTCTTCTGTGAGCCTGCGGGCCAGGGGCTCCAGGCCGACCCACTCGGTGGCCCAGTGGGTGCCGCACAGGAGGTAGGGGCGGCCGGCTTCCAGGTGCTCGGAGGCGGGGTGGTGGCGCAGGTCGGCGGTGAGGAACACGTCGACTCCAGCCTCGCGGGCCCGTTGCAGAAGAGAGTCGCCCGCCCCACCTGAGACGGCGATGCGCTCGACGATGGCGTCCAGGTCCCCGCCCACGAGGAGGCCGGGGGCCGAGTCGGGCAGGGCTGCGGCGACATCCTCGGCGAGCCGGCGCAGGGTGACGGGCTGAGGGAGCGTGCCGATCCGTCCGATGCCCTGATCCGGGGAGGCAGGGTCAGGCTCGAGCGGCACCGTGGAGACGAGCCCGACCCGCTCGGCCAGGGCATCGGCCACTCCCCCGCGGGCGGCGTCGAGGCTGGTGTGGGCGTTGAGGAGCGCGATGCCGGCGCGGATGAGGCGGTGGATGCAACGACCCTTGGGGTCGGTGGCCGCCACGTGGTCGGTTCCGCGCAGGTAGAGGGGGTGGTGGGTGATGACCATGTCGACGCCGGCGTTGATGGCCTCGTCGACGACGGCTGCCACCGGGTCAACGGCCAGGAGGATGCTGCGCACCGGGTCAGCGGGGTCGCCGCAGATGAGCCCGTTGGAGTCCCAGGAGGCGGCCAGGCCGGGAGGCGCAGCGGCCTCCACGAGGGCGACGACGTCACCGACGGTCAGGTGGCCTTCCGACGTGCTGCGCGAGGGCTCGTGGCCGGCTTCAGGAGATGCGGGTGCAGACGTGTGACTCATGCGACCAGGCTAGCGGTAGAGCGGGCAGTTCCTGAGGCGTGAGGAGCTCGGATGCCCGCGGCGCCTGCGTGAGGGCGTGCCTGACGGAACACAGTGAGGAAAACGACCGACGCGGCCGCCATCTGGGGTAACCTACTTTCGCGCTGCTGGGCCCCTCCGGTGCCGGCAGCGTCGGCCTCCTCGACGCCGTCGATGTCGCGGCCGCGCCCCCATAGCTCAGCGGTTAGAGCAGCGAGCTTATACCTCGTATCGTGCCTGATAAGCACAAGGTCCTGGGTTCGAATCCCAGTGGGGGTACCACGATAGCCTTACCCAAACCTAGGTCATGAGTAACACGGTCTGGGTTGGTTGATGAATATATGAAGCGCTCACCACCACTGGTGAGCGCTTCGTCGTTAGAGACGGTGTTGTTGATGGGGCAGTCCATCTGGTTGCCCCAGTTTTCTGGTGGGTTGTCTTGCAACAAGGTCGCACGGTGCTGCTGTGCAACGTTGTGCATCAGGCGGCTGGTCAGGCAGGCGAAGGGCAGCCGGAGGTCGGCTGCCAGGCTGGCGTTGTTGCTTGCGTCGGCCAGTAGGCGCGGTGCTGTGGCGTGCTGCAATGGCCCGTCGCTCTCCCCTATCGGGCAGTCGCCAGCTGCTGCATCGGCCGCGTTCCTACCTCTGCCATCATTCGTTCCATCTTCCGGCAGGATGACTCGGCCGTCTTCATCCACCGCTGGGTTGACCAGCACCCGCTGGAAGAACACCTGGTTGAGCAGCTTCTTCAGGTGGGCGGGTGCTGCCGTGTAGAGGCGGTGGCAGTCTTCGAGGAGGTCAAGGGCCTGGGTGAGGCGCTGCCGCACCTCGGATATGTCGGCCTGGTAGGCGGTCAGCTGGCGCTCGATCTGGTTCAGCTCGGCCGTGAGCTGGGTCTGTTCCTCTTTGAGGAGCTCTAGGGGGACGGCTCCTTCGTAGTGGGCGTGGAGGAGGCGGCGGCGCTTGTCCTCGATGTTCGTCCGCCTGGTGGTGAGGGAGCGGATTGTCCGGTCTTTGTCGCGCTCAAGGCGGTGTAGCTCCTCCCGCACATACTGCTCCACCAGCTGGCGATCCTGGCTGCTGAGCTGGATGGTTTGGTACAGCGCGCTCATCCGCTCTTCGACGACGTCGATCAGGACGGCGCGGAAGGCGCAGTCGTGGGTTCGCTGCCGCCTGGCGCAGATGAAGTAGGGGTAGAGGTCGCCTTTGCTGTTGCGCGTGTTCTGCACCAGCAGGCGGGCACCACGCACCCCACACCGTCGTCTTGAGGTGGTGGTTGTGTTGGCGTTCCCGCTCCCCGAAGCGATGGGAGTCCAGCACGGCCTGCACCTGGCTCCAGGTCTCTTCATCCACCAAGGGCTCATGTGCCCCGGCATACTCGACGCCTTGGAAGGAGATGACGCCCTTGTAGTAGGGGTGGCGCAGCATGCGGTGCAGCTGGGCACCCGTCACTGCCTTGGCCGGCTTGCGGGCTGTCGGCACGGTCGTCAGGCCATGGCTATGGAGGTGCGCGGCGAGCCTCTTGGTCGTCCACTGCCCCGTCGTATACTCGGTAAAGGCCAGCCGGATGAGTGGTGCGCGCTCCTCATCGAGGGCGATGGTGCGGACTTCTCGGCCGTTCTCGTCTCTGGCGCGGACGTTGAGGTAACCGAGTGGTGCCTTGCCCAGCGTCCCGCCGTTTCTGGCTTTCTCGCCCATCCCCTTCATGACCTCGTTGGCCAAGTTCCGGCTGTAGAACTCAGCGATACTGCTCATGATGCCATGCAGCAGCATGCCGCCGGGCGTCTGGTCGATGTTCTCACTGGTCGACACCAACCGCACACCCGCCTCCTCAAAGGCCCGGTTAATCTCCACATCGTCCGCCCGGTTTCTTGCGAGCCGGTCCAGCTTATGGACGATGACATAGTCAATCCCACCATCTTCCTTAAGGTAGGCCAGCATCTTCTGCAGCTCAGGGCGGTTAGCGGAGCGGGCGGATCCACCGCGGTCGGCGAACTCCTTGACGACCAGCGCACCCGTCGACTGGGCTTTACGCTTGTTGGCCTCACGTTGAGCGGGGAGGGAGAAGCCCTCCTCCGACCCACCACGCTGAGCCTGCTCGCGGGTAGAGACACGGATGTACGAGACGGCCCGCTTGGGAGTGAGCTGGGCCGCCATGGCGGTAAAGGGATCGGGAGCGAGTGCGTCAGGCATAGTGCACCTCCTTGCTGGTTTCGGTGGGTTCACTGGCGTTGCCGGTTCGACCGGCCTGGTTGACCTGGCTGTCCGCACCGGTTTCGCTGGCCTGTTCACACTGTCGGCGGTCTTCCTCTCTGAGCGCATCGAGCTGTCGCATCCACACGCCCTCCTCGTCGTTCCACCAGGCTGGTGGGGTGCCGTCGCCCGGCTGCCAGGCGTTGAGGCAGACCAGATGGGTGCCAGCCTGGGCGAGCTGGTCGACGACCGCGTCTGCTTCGCTGGTGGTGAGGTTGGGGGTGGGCCAGCCTGCCGTGATGACGTACTCCACTCCACCGCGCTGGCAGGCGTCCAGTAGCATCTTCAACCCATCCTGGCGCTTGTGTCGGTCGTGGAACTCGGTGACCAGATTGAGATCGGTCGCGTCGGCATAGTCCTCCACCAGGTCACGCTGCCGGGCCAGCTCGAAGGGGTAGAGCGCCGCGCCGTAGAAGATGGCGATCGCCCCATTGCCCGCCTGGCCGTCGAGCGCGGTGGTGGGTACCGCCTCCAGTACCGCCGGGTGCTCATCTCGTGCGTTCGTTTTTATCTGTGTTGTCATCTGCATCCTCCTCTCGTATTCCTTACTCTCTATCCGTTGTTCCAGTGTTTCTCCTCTTTCTATTGACGCTCAGATGGACGGAAAAGTCCAGCCCGGTTTTACCTACCCCCGAGAAACGATCTCACTGATCCTGCACGAGCGACCATTCCGCGCTATTGCGCCATTTTCTGCCGATACTGCATCATTTTTCTGCATCACTGTTCTCTTTGCGGAGAAAAGCGCACTGAGAACGCCAGGGCGGGTGGAGTGTTTTCGCTGTGTCATGGGCCGCGCTGGATCAGGGCGGCGAGCTGCTCGGGGGCGGCAGTGATCTTGAACAGCTCCGGGGTCAGCGTCTGGTCGGCGGCGATCTGCTCAGCCAGGCGGCCGGCCCGTGCCTGGTTGGTCAGCAGCCAGACCACCTGCGGGTAGTAGCCGTGCTGGGCCTGGAAGGTGCCGCTGGCCAGGTGGGCCTGGTAGTCGTGGCACTTGGCCAGCAGCCGTGCTGGATGCTCGGTGTCCAGGTCGACCTCGAGGAGCCAGTGATCTTCTGCGCCTGTGTCTGTTGCCGTGATTGCTTCCAGATCCGGCTTGAGCCAGCCCAGTGCCCCACCGAGCCGCAGCCAGGAGCGCCAGCAGGCCGGCTCGGTACGCAGCCGGGCCAGGTGCCCACCGACGGCGTGAATGGCCTGCTCGATGACCACCCGCGCCTGCGTGATCGCCAACGTATGAGCAAGGAACAGCGCCGACGGCTCCTGAAACCGCCGCCGCGCCCCGCGTCCTTCGTCCGTCAGGCGCTGCCCCGCTGCAGTCAGGTACCAGACGTACCCTGCTGAGCCAGCCCGCGTGCCACCGATCCGCCGTGCCAGGTGAGCAACCAGCCCCAGTCCGTGCTGGCGTCGCAGCCGCCGACTGGTCTGGCGCAGCGCCGAACGAGCCGAACCATACTGCCCAGACAGCTCAGTAATCTGCGCCAGCTGGCGCGTCGTGGCATAGCGATGGGCCGCCAACAGCGCCAGCAGCTCGCGATCGGTGGTATCGAGCCGCTCGGCGATCGCCAGCAGCTGGGCGCGGCCAATCCGGGCCGGAACCTGGCGCTGAGACTTCGCTGCCTCTGTCGTCGCTGCTCCCTTCATCGTCGTTGGTGTCGTCGCGGACATTGGCAGTACCAGACCGGTGCCTGTCCCGACGCTCGCGTATTCCGATATCGCTGTGTTCATGGCGGTTTCCTCCTTCGTGATCGTCATGTGGTTGATCGAGTCGCTGCTGCGAGCCAGAGGTTGTGAGGCTGGGGCCGTTGCCAGTGGTGATGGGATGGCCAGAAGGGGCCATCAGTCGCCTCCCGTAACCGCGCCGGTGCCGCGCCACTGCGCCGATAGCCCCTGCCTGCTCGCTGCAGCGATGCGTCTGGCGATTCGTCTCCCGACGCGTCTCGGCAAGCCAGTGGTGGAGACAAGCGCAGGGGCCAGATAGGGGCGATACTTCGCAGCGAACTTCGTAGCCCCAGTGCTGGTCTGACGCGCCGCGGACACGCTCAGTCCCTCCGCCCGTCATGCTGTTCCTCCGCTCCGCTTATCTGGCCTGCGGCCGAACACCACACCAGCCGTCGAGCCAGGTACGCCGTTCGCTGGCCCGCTGTCTCCGCTCGTGGCTGCTCCCCCGCGCTCACCTGTCGCGTCGTCCGTTGCTATCTGAGCCGCGTCATCACCGGTCATCTCACCGTTCTGCCCGATTCGCGCGAGCAGGGCGGCCTCGATCTGCGCGGCGTCCTGGCCGTAGCGCGCCTGGCTGGCGGCGCGCAGTGCCAGGGCGTCCTGGGTTGGTGGGGTTGGTGGCAGGGTCGTGGCGTGGCACCAGGGGTTCTCCCGCCCGTGGTGCATGGTGCGGGCGTAGACGCCAAAGCGCGGCAGCAGCTGGAAGTCGGCCGCCTCGAGGCCAATCGCCTGACGGGCCAGCTCGGCCGCGTCCGCCGCGCTCAGGGAGAAGATGATCTTGTTGCGCGCATTGGCATCGATCCCCGCCTTGAGCGCTGGGGGCAGCTGCCCGCGGTACTGATGCGCCAGATGGAACGCCGCCCCCAGTGAGCGGGCCTGGGCCAGGGCGTCGGCCAGGCTGCCCGGCAGCGGCAGGTAGTCCTGTACCTCATCAATGAAGACACTGACCACGTGCCGCCGCGACGGCTCCACCGCTGCCCGGGCCAGGATGAGTGGCCAGAGCTGGCCCACCAGCAGCGACCCAAGCAGCCGAGCCGACTCCGCCCCCAGCACCCCCTTGTTGAGGCTGACCAGCACAATGCGCCGCCGCGTGAACACCTCCCCCAGGTCGAACGACGGTGCGGCCTGCCCCAGCGTGGCCCGCAGGTGCGGGCGGATCAGGAAAGGCTGCAGCCGCGTCAGCACCGGCCCAACCCACTGCTGTCGCTGCGCCTCACTGAGTGCCTCATAGGCCGCCCAGAACTGCCCCGTCCCCAGCGGATCCGCCCCCGAGGCCGCAATGAGCCGCTGACGGTAGGCCGCGTTGGTCAGCAAGAGGGGTAGATCGACCAGCGTCGCCCCGGGCGTGCGCGCGAGCGTCACCAGCGCACTGGTGAGCACCTGCTCCACCCGCACACCCCAGGACTCAGCAAACACCCCCTTGAACGTCGCCAGCACCGTATCCGCCACCAGCTCCGGCGACGCACCACCACCTAGCACGCCACCGCCTGACGACAACGCACCGCTGCACGCTGCCTGCGCTCGGGCCAGCGGATTGATCCCCACCGGCCGGCTACTGGTCGGGTCGATCACCACCACGTCATCGCGCCGCTGCTCAGGAATCCGCGCCAGAATGTCCGCCACCAGATCCGTCTTCGGATCAATCAGCAGCACACCCCGACCAGCATGAATATCCGCCAACGCCAGATGCGCCAAGGCGGTGGACTTACCAGCCCCCGTCGGCCCCAGCAGCACCGTGTGGTAGAGCGCATCACCAATCGAGATACCAAGGCGCTCACCAGATTGATCCGCCACCCCCGTGGCAAACGCCCGCTGCGTCTCACGCGCCTGGGGTAGCGCCAGCACCCGCGGATGAGCCGACGGCGTCGCCGGCAGCGCCCCCTCACCCACCGGCCAGCCCGCCATCGCCACAATCTCTCCGGCACCAAGCTCCAGCCCCGCCCGCCACGGCCGCCGCACCCCGTTGAGCTTGGCGGGGTGCTCCGTGCGGGCGCGCAGCCGCACCCCCGGCCCTTCCAGCAGGCGCAGCGCCCCCAGCAATCCCTGCAGCAGGACCCGCTGGCGCAGCGGCGAGGCCGCCCGCACCCCCAAGCGCAGGCACACCGCCGCCCGATGCCGCCCCACCTGCGCCCGCATCCGCCGACCCCGCTCACCACTAAGAGACGGAATCGGTACGAGGCCGAGCAGCTCCAGCCAGCCCTGCGGCTCCACCCGCCCCAGCACCTGCGGCGAAAAGCGCCGCCCCAGCTGTAGCTGAACCACCAGCTCCTCCCCCTCAGCCGTCACCGCCAGTGCCGCCAGGACAGCTCGCACCACCGCCACCAAACGCTCCGTCGCCAGTCCCGCCCCGACCGGCCGGGCCGACACCACCACCGCTTGGCTCACCGCCCGCCGCGACACTCCACGCGACACCCGGCAGCCCGGCACCAGCTCACGCACCACCCTCGCCAACCGCTCACCCACCCGCGAGCCCACCGCCCAGGTGGCCTACCCACCCGCAGCGCGCAGCTCCAGCACCACCCGACCCAGCGAACCATCCGCCAGAATGCGCTCCACCAGACCAACCGCCGCGTCCTGGGCGAGCGGCAGAGCAAAGCGCAGCTGATGCCACACCAGGGGCTGAGTGGGGCGGGCCATCACGGGGTGCCTCCCGGGGTAGAGAACGGAGCAGCATTCCCGTGAGGTGAGTGGTGAGCGCCGTCATGACGCTGGTGAGAACGCCGTCCAGCCAAGTAACCACTAGGCGATGCCAAGAAGGACTCATTCGCAGCGCAACGCCCCACCGAGGGGCCACCGCAGGCACTCTGGCCGCTATGAGCGCCAGCCCATGGAGCCGCAGCATCACCACTCGCAGCAGCCGACACATCGCTGGCACCAGGCTCGTTCCTCGCGCAGACCTCTGCACCTGAGGAAGCCGCTTCAACCGCTGCTGACTGCACAGCCTCATCCGTCGCCGACTGCGCAGCCTCGTCTGCCGCCATCTGCCGCGCCAAAGCCAACACAATCCGCGCCACCGCCCGGTGATCCATGCCGCTTCGCCGCACCGGCACCAGCCGCACCCGCCGCGACGAACCAGGGCGACCACCGCCGTAGCGGGCCATCATGAGTGCCTCCTTACGGAGCGAGGCCGCCGCCCAGTCCGTAGCCGGTCATCGCCGGCAGGCTGAGCGCAGTGGTGGCCAGTGTCGGACTTCCTCACCATTCCCGTCGGCTCTGCCACCAGCGCACTGCCAGCCAGGCGGCGGCGCTCACGGCGAGCAGCCCGACGAGCCAGGGCCAGCTGCTTTGCACGATGGCGACGATCCACCTCAGCCCCATCGCGATCAGGAGCAGGCCGACGCCGCATCGCAGCAGACTGCCGGGCAAAGAACGCCTCGAATCGCTCATCATCACCATCTCCTCGAAGACTGCGAATTGGGTACTTGTCACGCCACGGCCGACTCATTGCTCTACCTCCTCACCGTTACCGTCAGCACTGTCATCTCTGGCGTCACCACGGGACGCACCAGCCATCGCCGTCTGTGCCGGTTCTGTCCGCTCCGTTGCCGTGGTCGTTGTCTCGGCCTCTGCCTCCTGCGCCCGCTCGCTATACCGCGGCACGGCAAAGCCGGGGATACGGATGTCGGAGTCCACTTGGTCGCCCCACACCGCCCAGGGCTGGTTCGACTCTGGCCGACGGCGGGCAAACAGCTCCAGGTACGGCCCGGGGCTGACCCGCTCGATAATGGCGAACTGCTCAGCCGGCTTGCGCGAGTGCTCGGTGACGGGGGCGTTGAACCAGGTCGGCTGGGAGCGCGAACCCAGTGGCGCTCTCCCCCGGGTGCAGAACAGCAGCTGCTCGGTAGCGTTACGCAGCTGGTAGCGACCACCCAGGCCAAGGCGGAACTTCACCCAGGTCAGTGGGCTGCGCACCGTGAAGCCCCAGGCCTCAGCTACCTCATACGCCTTCGGCAAGAGCGCGTTGGTCGTCCACAGCCACAGATGGGCATCGCGGGCCGCCAAAGCTCCCACCGGCAAAGCCTTGATCCGCGCCAGGCTCATCGTCCGGTAGTGCTTCTCACCGCCCTGAAGGGGCCAGGGCGGATCGACCAGGATGGTGGCAAAGCCACCAGGCGGCAGGCCGGAGATGGTGGGCGATGAGCCAGCGCCCTCAGTCGGCACACCGGCTTTCCCGCCGCAACCGGCGGCCTTGCCTGCACTGTCTTGGCTAAGCACCGCAGCACTGGTGGCAGCTCCAGCGCTCACCGCGTCGCTAGGTCGCGGCACGCCAGCAGCTGGTCTCACGGCTGCGCCCGCCTGCCTGGCCACCGCACTGTGCCGAGAGGCTGCTCCCCCAGCGCACGCTTGTCTTGTCTGTTTCGTCTGCTGCATGTCGTCCCTCCTTTTTTGTTCATACGTGCTAGTTGCTCCGGGCGAGCCAGCTGCCATCTTTTCGCACATTGACAGCAAGTTGCCCTTATCCCATACATTCCACGAACACTCGCGTGTTGCAAGGCTTCCCAATTCAGATTGCGAAGCGACGCGACACACCCCGTTCTTGAGCCGTTTCTGTGGTGCTACCCCAGGAAACAAAATGGACACACGCGCCACTTAGTGGCCACGAAAGTCGGTGCTGTAGTTTTTGCAACAAGTGGGCGAAATGACGTGGCATGTGGGTGAGGATTGCTGACGATTGCTCACGGCTGCCGCACGTTCCAGCCCCGCCAACGCGACCAGCCAGAGCGACCTGCGGACGTTTTGTCGTGCCGCGCACTCAGTCCGGCAGGCGGCTAGCACAGGCCGCCAGAGCCCGCTCAATTCCAGCGCTCACGGCTGCCGCTCGTCCGACCGAACCGGTCGCTGCTGCGCGCACCGCCTAGGACGCGGCCGCGGCGGGCGACGTGAGGGCGAGTGAGCCGGCCAGGTAGGACGGGCCGTACCCTCTGCCGTGGGGTGGGTCTCTTAGTGTGGTGGCAATTCCTGCGGGGCTTCCCTGGCCGGTGTAGCTGCCTGAGAACACAGGGAGGCATCGTGGGACCCGGATTCTCGACCAAGATTCACCAGGAGTGCTCCCACGATGCCCAGTGACCAGTCTGCCGTGTCCGTCCTGATTCAGGAAGTCCTGTCCGACCCGGACCTGGCGCATGATGACGTCTTCCGTCGTCTGCTTCAGGCCGGCTTGCAGGACCTGATCGACGCCGAGGCCACCGCCGCGATCGGCGCAGGCCCCTATGAGCGCTCCAGTGAGCGCTCCAACCGACGAAACGGCAAGCGATCCAAGAAGCTGGCCACCACTGCCGGGGAGGTGGACCTGGCCATCCCCAAGCTGCGGCAGGGGTCGTTCTTCCCGTCCCTGCTCTGCCCACGCAAACGGGTCGACAAGGCCCTGTACGCCGTGATCTGCTCAGCCTGGATCGAAGGGGTCTCGACCCGCAAGGTCGACGACCTGGTCAAGGCCCTGGGCAACGAGTCCGGTATCTCCAGATCCACCGTCTCAAGGATCTGCAAGGACATCGACGAGGCAGTGGGCGAGTTCCTCACCCGCCCGTTGGACCACACCTGGTTCCCCTACGTGTTCGTCGACGCCACCTACGTGGATGTCAGGGTCAACCACCGAGTGGTCTCTCAGGCCCTGGTGGTCGCCACCGGGGTCTCGGCTCAAGGACGTCGGGAGATCCTGGGCATGGCGGTCGGCGACGCTGAGACCACCGACTTTTGGACCTCCTTCCTGCGCTCCCTGCGCGAGCGGGGACTGAGGGTCGCCACCGACCAGGACCCCGAGGGCGTCGTGCTGGTCACCAGTGACGCCCACCCAGGTATCCGGGCCGCGGCCCGAGGCGATCCTGCCCGGCGCCGCCTGGCAGCGGTGCCGGGTCCACTTCGCCCGCAACATCACCTCCAGGCTCGGCTCGGCCCGCTCCAAGCCCGTGAACGCCCTGATTTCCACGATCTTCGCTCAGACCAGCCGGCAGGCCGTCACCGCCCAGTACCAGCACGTCATCGACTCCCTACGCCCCTCCTTCCCGCAAGTCGCCGACATGCTCACCGAGGCCCACCTGACTCATGACGCTTAGTGTGCCGGGGGTGGGGTGCTCAGGGCAGTGAGGATGTTGTTGGCGGCGTCGGTCAGACGCGGTGCGGCTGCGAGGTGGTGGCCGTTGAGGTTGATGGTGACGTCTTGGAGGGGTTTGAGGGCGCGGATGACGCGTTTGATGCTGATACCGGTGGTGTCCTGGAGGTAGCGGGCTACGGCCAGGGAGGCCATCACCACGGTCAGGTGGGCCTCGATGGCGTCATGGGTGTGGTGGAAGACCGGGCGGGCTCTCAGGTCGTGCTTGCTCATCCGGAATGACTGCTCGACGTGCCACAGCTCGTGATACGAAGAGACGACCTCACCAGCGTCCATCAGATGCGAGGGAATGTTGGTGACGTAGCCCTTGAGCCCCACCAGGGACCGGGCTCTGGCGATGGAGGCCTCATCAAGGACCTGATCGCCTTGATGGACGGTGACGAACCGCGTGCCCTTGGGACGCTTCTCGCCGGCGATGACGGCCCTGGCGCGATTGGCCTGAGCGGTGAGGGTCTGGTTGTCCCGGGCCGCACGGCGCTTGGAGTAGACCCATACCGCCCGCCACGAACCCGGATGGGTGACCGGGTCCCACACCGGCTCGGCCTTGCGGCTCTTGTCCCGCTCACTCCGCGAGCCCCGCTTGGGGGTGATGGTGTCGATGACCTGACCTTCGGTAAAGGCGTCGCCTTCCCAGTGGAAGTGCGCCTCCAGGTCGCCCGGGGCCCGGGTGGTGCGGGCGCCGACGATGAACCGCAGCCGAGCCTCGTCCAGGGCCGTCAGGTTGGCCGCCGAGAGCATGCCGGCGTCAGCGACAATGACGAGCTCCTCGATACTGTGGGCGGCCTGGAAGGCCTCCACGATGGGGATGATCGTGGTGGTCTCAGCCTTGTTTCCCTCCCAGCAGCCGACCTGGAGAGGAAAGCCGGCCCGGTCGACCAGCAGGCCCACGATGACCTGGGGGTCGACCCTCCGCTCCTTGGAGTAGCCGACCTTGCGCAGGTCGTCCTCACGCTCGGCCTCGAAGTAGAGCGTGGTGACGTCGTACAGGCACAGGGCCAGGCCCCCACTGGCGGTGACGTGCTCGAACAGGGCCTGAGAGAGCGCCTGGCGGTAGCCCCGCTCCTGGGCTCGGGCCAGGGAGCGGAACAGGGTCCGCACGCTGACCGGCTCCAGGCCCAGGTCACCTAGCACGCGGGGCACCTGGGCCTTGGATGTCGGCTCGATCAGACGCGCCAGAACCATCTGCTCAAACGCCCGATCACCCCCAGTAGCATCCCCCAGGCCCAGGCAGTTATACGACCCGTGCAGGACGTCCCACAGCAGGCCCGAGCGCTTGGACTCCACCACCGCGTCAGTGCCGACCGGGGCTGAGGCCGTGAGGAGTCCCGAAACCGCCGGTGGCGTGGGAGTCAGCTCCAGGGCCAGCTGGTCCGGGGCAATGCGGTGCCGGCCGATCTCCATCAGAGCAGCCAGCTCGGCCTCAGTGTGGGCCGATCCCAGGTGCTCGATCACCTTGTCCCGGCGCCCTTCCTTGACCGCGATCTGCACCGCCATCGCCCCCGAGGCTGTTTTGACCTTACGCAGAAACGGGCTCACCTCCACGACCCTACCGGCCCCTTAGTGTGCCAGCACACCCACAACCACCACGCGATATTAACGAAAAACCCACCTCAAAACCCAGACCCCACCAAAGTGTCACGAGTCAGGTTATATATCTCCTTACGTTTCGCCAACGTCGGTCACATTGCGGATTAAATAATACTGAGAGCTGAAAAGACTACATAGATCAAGTCCTATTCGTTCGCCAGAGTATGTCCAATCGGAGCACTGTACGCCTTTTTAACTGGTGCCAAAAGAACGATAGATAATGAGATAAACGAAACGCTAGCTACAACCATCAGTGGGCCGATAGCTGGATCCGGCAGGAAGCCTAGGCCCGCCTTATAGAAAAATAGTGCTTCTCCTACTGCGGTCACAATGAGAGGTACGCTCGACAGCAATAAGGCGGTGCAGGTGTATAGTAAAGACTCAATAACTGCTTGACTCCGGATTTGCTTGATGGTACTTCCTCCACACCGAAGGATGGCAAACTCTCGCTGTCGGGAACGAGAAGTCATAGCCACCACGGCGATAGCTCCTAAAAGCGCCATCAAACCGAGAATAGCAATCATAACGAGAGTATCGAGTTGATTGATCTTATTGGGAAGGTGAGCTGATACCACTACAGATTCTGTAGTGTACAAATTGGTCATTAAAGCGGCGGTAAATGAGAATCCTAATCCAAGTAATGCCACAGCGCTACCAGACAGCGATGCGCGCCAGCTCGTTGAGCGACGGGCGACAAGCCATGGTCCACCAAGATGCGCCAATGGTGACGACCAAACTTTTAATAGACCCGGCACGAGAGCCGGAGCAATAATAACAGACAGAATAGAGATCAATATGGCTGCAAGCATTGCTTGACCACCGCCAGCGGGTAATCCATCGTCTATCTTCCGTGGTTGACTGGTGAACGCCAGGAATAGCTGGCCTGCGCAGATCAGACTCCATAACGCGCCCAGACCCCATCGAGTTAGACTCATACGACGAATAGAGAGACTCATTTCGCGAATAGCTTCAGTAGCTGGAACTTTAACAGCTGTTCTTGCTGGCCCGAAAGCTCCCAGAACAGCGATTCCTACTACCGAAACGGCTGTAAAAAGAATCGTGGTCGGTGTTTGAATCACTTCGATGGCGCCCATTTTTTCGGACGCTATACGGGTGAGGATCGAAGAAAAAGTTTGATCAACTAGGATCCCCACTAGTATACCGGGAATGCACGACACTAAACCTAGTGTCGCTATAGTCATAATGACGCTCAAGAACACTTGCCGTGGTACGGCTCCCGCTAATCGCCAGCGAGCCCAATTCGTGCGTAGTGCCTGTACGCATGATTGTCCGACAACGGCAACCACTGGGATAGCAACTAATGCCGAATAAATGTAGATCGATAGTCCACTCATTTCAAGTTCCGCCGGACTAACCCCAGATGCTCTAGCAGTAGCTACTACTTCAGGCCTGATGACTGAAAATCTATGGGCTAGACACACATTTACTAATGTTGCAGCGAAAGCTAACACTAACACTGTACCAGACCATGATTTCCATTGAGATAGCAAGGAGCGCAATATGTACCGTGTCATAATTCTATTCTCCCTCAACAGCGTTATTCATTATCGAGAGTAGAATCTCCGAACTAATTCCACTGTCTAAGCGACTAATGATATGTCCGTCACGCAGAATCATTACTGAGTCAGCCAAGGAAGCGGCATTCAAATCGTGAGTGACCAACACAACTGTGACGCCATCGTCGGCTAAGCGGCGAAGTTCGTAGAGAACGACAGAAGCGGATCTAGTATCTAATGCGCCCGTTGGTTCGTCGGCAAATACGATAGCCGGGCGCCTGTAAAGAATTCTACCTAAAGCTACTCGCTGCTGCTCACCCCCCGACAACGTACTAGTCAACGAATTGGTTCGTGATTCTAATCTCAGTCTAGAAAGCACTTCTTCTAGACGTCTTTGATCAGAACGCCGCCCTGCTAACGTATCCGATATGGCAATATTCTCACGCACGCTCAGGTATGGGACTAAGTTGTAGGATTGAAAAACAAAACCAACCTTGTCTCGATACAACTTTGCGATTTTCGCGGGCGACAGAGCATTGAGGTCCCTTCCCATCAGCGTAACTTGGCCTGAGGTGGCTGATTCTAGTCCTGCCAGGCATAATAATGCTGTTGATTTCCCTGATCCGCTCGGCCCGACCATACTCGTCATTCTTCCTTGCTCAATTGAGCAGGATATGCCGTGTAGAACTTCAACAGAAGTCGCATCTGGAACTGGAAATGACTTGCGCAGATTGTGTGCTGAAACAGCTATACCTGTCATCCTGACACTCCTTGGATGCTTGTTTGATTTCGATACATGACATCTTTTCTCGCCTGTGTTGGCCATTATAACAGTTTGAGCATGAGTTGTCTAGGAAATACTGCCGGTTGTCAGTTAATAATAATCATGTTGACACGACTCGCAACATTTCAATGACCCTTATATGACGTTTTTGAACCGATAGGTCATGTCAAGATGTCTTCGTAACATGTTCGGTATACTGCCACTGTCGTCCTGGTGGTGCAAGTATTTTCAAAAGTTTTTTCGATTTCCTCCAATAATGTTGAGAATACGTGCTGGATTATGACATAGCTATAGATAATTCGACAATAGGTGTTTCTTTTAAATTTTTATTAATTAACAGGCGCTCTTGTTATACAGCTATTCTTGAATCACTTAGCTGTGGCTGATACAACCTACTGCTCCGCCCGCACCAACCCAGGTCGTCGGTGTGTTGCTGGGCGCCAGTCGAGCCTGATGCAGGTCTTGTCCACCGTGCCCGATCCCAGGTGCGCCCGGGGAATGAGGCACCGGCTGGAGGTGATCCTGGTCGTGGCGGAAGCGGACCGAGAGCCAACGAGGACCGCGTCTGGAAGCCGGGATGGTGCGACTGCCGCAGGGCCGATGCAAAGAAACGGCACTGCCAGCCTCCGCAGGCCTGATGCAGTCGCACCACCACCCGCGCAGCCCAGCATTTGCCGCCGCTCCCACCACACAGACCCGCACAGACCACCACACCATGCGAATCAGGAGGATATACCGCATGCACTGGATTATCAACGGCCTGGCCTTCGTCGGAGCAATCAGCCTGACGGCCATGGCCATCTTCATCTGGGCCTGCTGGCACGACGTAACGCAGCAGCAAGCCACAGCGCGGCAGACCAAGCCCAATAGCACCCCGTGGCGGCACAGCCCCAGAAACACCAATGGAGCATCGTCTGGGCGCCACCCCGTTACCTTGTTGGTGGTCCCTGGTGGTAGGTGCCGGGGGCTGGGCCAGTTGCTGTGGGCATGATGTCTTGCCCCTGTCCGTAGATGATCCGGGGGGCGAAAGTCACCTGCGGCAGCCGGGCGCTGGTGACCGCTGATAAGGGGAACGGCCCACCGCGTGTGAGGTCTTTCGCAGGCGTGGGTGCGGAACCGGTCGTCCACCGGCTGGCCCCGTATCGACTTGACCGAGAGGCGGCAGGAGAGATGGATATCGAGGACATCGAGGTCTTCATCGGCATCGACGTCGGCAAGACGGACCACTGGGCCACGGCCCTGAGCCGGGACGGGCGGAAGGTCCTCGACAAGCCCCTTCCCAATGACGAGGCACGTCTGCGTTCCCTTTACGGCAAGCTGGCCGACCACGGGAACCTGCTGGTGGTGGTCGACCAGCCCGCCACCATCGGGGCCCTGGCCGTGGCGGTGGCTCAGGACATGGGCATCACCGTGGGCTACCTGCCCGGACTGTCGATGCGCCGCATCGCTGACCTGACGCCGGGCAGCGCCAAGACCGACGCCAAGGACGCTGCCGTCATCGCCGGCGCGGCCAGGACCATGCCCCACACCCTGAGAGCCGTCAGCACCTCGGACGAGGACGCGGCCGCCTTGTCGATGCTCACGGGATTCGACCTGGACCTGGCCCGCCAGATCATCCGTGAGGAGGCTCCAGCGATGCGCGATGCGGTGGTGGAGGACTTCGCCATCCATCCTGAGGACTTGAAGCGCGTGGCGACGCCGGAGCTGCTGGACGACATCGCCGCCAACGTGATGGCGCTGCGCCTGGGCGACGAGCAGTTCGCCCGAGAGATCTACCGCGACATCCGCGACCAAGCCATCCGCGCCGCCGAGCGGTGGTACGACGTGGCGGTGCGCGTTCGGCTCTCTACTGCAGTAGAGAGGAGTACCGCAGGTACTCCTCTGCTCGACGTCACGGTGGAGTGGGAATACACCACCGTACCCAGCAGTGCCACCCGGCGCTTCGCGTGCGTGTCTGACCAGGATGAGTACAACGAACTGCGCCAGGACGTCCCGGCTACCTCCACCTGGTTCATGGCACCACGCCCTGGCATGGACACCCGACGCCGGGAGGCATACGAGCTGCTGGAGCTGACCGTCGATGGCCGACCACAGCCCATCCGCCGCAGTACCCGCGCTACCGGCCAGACCTACAGCGTCGACCTGGACGAAGACGCCAGAAACGGTGAGCCAGTGCGCATCCGCCAGGTCTTCCGCACCATCACCCCGCAGTGGAGCCACCGGCTGTACTTCGCCGTCAGACAACCAACCCGAGGCTGGTCGCTGCGATTGGACTACACCGACACCAATATCGGCGATATGCGTGTGAACGACACCGTGGCCACGGCACCAGCGGCCCGCATCGTCCGATCGCCAGAAGCCGTCCCAGGCAAGGTCATCGCCCTCGAGTCGGCTGGTTGGCTCATGCCAGGCTCCGGCGTTGCCTTCACCTGGACACTGAACGAGGAGCTGCCCCAGACCGAGCAGCCTGAGGCAGCAGCATCCTCCCGAGAGAGGTAGAGGATCTCTGCGAATGGTCACTCGCCACCGTCCATCAGGCTCACCTCCTCACCAGCTCGACCGCCATGGACAATCACAGGATACATCATCTTGAGATACATAGTCTCTGGATTGGGAGTCCTTGGCCGGTTGAGATGGAGCCGTGCCCACCGACCGCAAGCCGCCACTCTCACCAGCCACCGGTGAGTTCGGCCGGCGTGTGCGCGCCCGCCGCGAACAGCTGGGCCTGTCCCAGGAGAAGCTGGCCGAACGCACCACCCTGCACTGGTCATACATCGGCCAGGTCGAACGCGGCCAACGCAACCTCAGCCTCCACAACATCCTCCGCATCGCCCACGCCCTCGACACCGACGCCGGTGGGCTGGTGAGTGGGTTGGAGGTGTAGGGAGAAGGAAGGGACGCTTCTCCCAAGGTACGGCGGATGAGGTGGATGCACCTCGCACCGTTACTAGAGTGCGACCTATGTCAGCCGCGGAGGCGCAGGGATGGCACCACCAGGCGACGTACGATGATGGGGTCGCCGTATGAGATCAGACAGACGCGATGACGCCAGGCTGTTCAGCGACGGCGACTCTTCTCACGCAGGCCACCAGCACCACCACTGGTCTGTGCTCCCCCAAAGCAGACAGGACGGTCATGCTGAATACAGCCGCCAACTGGGCCACGATTGTCAGCACGATCTTTGGGCTATCATCCATCTGCTATGGAATATGGAGAGCTATAAAAGGATATTTCTTACCAAAAGGGCTACGCCTTCTCCTTGAACCAACGACGGACAATGAAGGCTTTTGTGTTCATGTCACTAACTTCGGGTCTATCGACCACCACATCGCCACAATCGGCTCCATGCCAGCAAAAATACGGCCGCTGCGATCTATACTTACTAAACGCTTTAGTTCAAAAAGAAATCTAAGAGAGTCACTATCTACCCGCACTGCATCGGCTGTAGTCAATAAAAACTGCGAACCTGGCCGAAATCTATACTTTGTCGTTCCACAGCCACTTCCATCGTGCAACAGACTTCCTGCCTACAAACTTGAAGGTCGAGATGCAATCAGGAAAAGATACTATGAATGGGTGAACAAGAACAGGCCAGGCGGGCCATTACCACTCGTACCATATGCTCTCCTCGGCGATGGGAGTGTCGTGCTCGGCAAGAAGACACGGATCAACCGCAGAAAACAACTCTTAACCATAGAGCCAGTTTGCAAATGCGGCCATCACATCACACAACACGTCGCATATCAACGCAAACGTCTCGCACCGACGATGACGACTTATCGGCGCTGCGAAAAGTGCTGGTGCCCCTGGTTCAGGCAGTCAGACAAACAGTCGGACGCGAACAAGATCATTTCCAGCACAATAGCCCTGAAGGCCGCTACATTTCCGCACAAATCTCGTAAAATAGAAGAATCAGTGATTGGCGAAGCAGTTGAAGATATTGCAAAGACAGACATTCCTCCCACACACAACGCGTTATCCGGGCAAAGCGCAACTGATTTAAAGGAATCATCATGACAAAGCACAGCGAACTGGACGACGACGAACATGAGCAGATACGGGATCGACTCAAGCAAGAGCGGACGATCAAATCGGCCTTCACCAACGGCGATGGCCCATGGACAGTCGTGTACGACGACTGGCATCTCGACAATGAGAACAACGGCGGTCGCTACATGGCGTTTGCTCAGCCAAGAATGCGCAACAAAATTCTTTCAGACGCCGGCTGGGACTTCACGAAGGGTGACGGATTTCCTGGATTTGCAACTAGTGGAGGCGAAATATCGTACACGAGAAGCAATAAACTGCCAGATTTCGAACCATTGGTTATCTTTCACCAATTTCACGGCGTTGTACCAGATGCTTGGATAGTGTCCGAAGAATTCAGACTCCTGATGAACCTATGGCAGGACCCAAAGTCCGGCAACTACTACGAAGTCAAAAATGACGGTTCAACAGATCTTGCCATCAGATTCCAAGACGATAGGATTGAAGTTCGGACACCCATACTAAAGCGCTACATGGCTGCGCGACAACTCGATGCAGTTCTATTGGTCGATTCCGTTACTTTCATGCCATGCAACGAAAACTTGAGCAAGTTCTCCGATCTCGAGTTTGAGGGCCACAGCAACATCGACCTACTTTTTGCCTCGTTGAATGTTGGTCAGATATCAGGAGAAGAGAGACGAGTCTTCTCTCGAGTGTTAGCAAAACGAATTATTCCCGCTCCACCCCAAGACACCTGCGGAATCTGGCCTTGGGACGAGGCTGATCCTGCAGACTATCCAGAGTTCATCATCGGTGAAGACGACCACGGCAAGCCAGTCAAGTACACATGCGATCCAGATCGTCTTGCCAACTACTTCGGCAAGAATCCGGACGCACCTCCTTACCTCACGCCCGTGTTCTTTAAACGAGAAGTACTCCAAAGATACTATGATGATTCCGAGCTGTACACGGTGAGTGACGGATACCTATCGTGTTCCCACCTGTGGGGCGTTAAAATAGACAATGAGTTCTTCGACATCATATTGGTGTTTCTTGGAGACATTGGACGAGATATCCCATCAGAGCACTGGACTCATTGGCTTGCCTATAATGTTCCTCCGACACAGAAATGAGTGAAGTAACTATTCGTCGGGCATTCCTTAACCAGCCAACCAATAGCAAAAACCAAGAACACTGCTTTAAACTGGCGCACAACCAACTACAGAGTTCTTGGGACGAGCACTGGGGGCGGCGGCTCCATCGCAAAGCAGAAGGGCCGGACGCTGGCGTACTTCAGCGCCTGCGTATCCCCGTCAATGACACCGATGCAGAACTGCGCGCACAGTCGATCAACCTCGCACTTGTCTTAGTAGATTATCTCAACGAGAGAAAGTTGGCCTCGTACCTTTCGGACACAAAGAACGATAAAGGGATCGCTAAACTCAGAAAATTCCTCGAGGCTCAGTCATACCAACATACCGAACGCGACGTCCGTCTTCTGCAAAGAATCCAGAGGATGCGTTCCCGCATTGCGGCACATTCGTCAGGCAGCAGTGGACAGGCCTATCTCGAGGAAGAACTCGGGAAGGACACTCCGCAGGAGTACATCGCACGCCTCATGACCGAAGCAACGCAAATGCTGGACGACCTCAGGGCGTTTGCGGAGGAGCAGTCGAGGCAAGACTCGGACTCATAACCATCAAAGCCCCTTCTTTATGTAATGGCGCTGTTGTCGGCCTTCTCATAGGCATGGGGTGCCAGTCGCCGCATAGCGACTTTGATCCAGTCGGTGGCAAAAACCTATCGGCACTCCAGATGGCTCTGGGTGCTCTTCGACGATAGAGGCACCACGCTCACCGCCGCTGCCATCATTCCTCGCGAGCAGCCGCCAGGTGGCGCCCGATAGTCATACCACTGAAGCCCAGCCGCTTAGCAATCTCAGCGATGGTCAGGCCCTGCTGGCGGAGGAGGATCGCCTGGGCACGGTCGTCGTCGGTGAAACGGTGGTTGCGTTCCAGTCCTGCCTGCCGGCGCAGCCGGTAGACCGTCGAGCGGTTGACGCCCGTCTGTCGGACGATCTCCTTGACGGGGACGCCGGCGCGGTACAGGTCGACCACCTGCTGGCGCTGCTCCGGCGTCAGGGGGCGGAACTTCGTCTGCTTGATGCGGTCAACCTTGCGCGGCGACCGTGATGCGGTGTCGGGCGCATCACTCTCATCGTTCGGCCACTCCCCCACGCTGCTGGCCGGTGCGGTGCATCGTCGTTGCAGGGGCTCGCCTTCTGGCTCTGCCGCATCTGCCCCGTGAGATGGCCTGGACTCGTCCGCATCGCCCACCGCGCCATCCGACCCGTCAGTAGCCGGCAGATGCGCTACATTGGGGTCGGTACACACCTGGCCGCCCTCACCGGCGGCCAGCTTCCTTCGGAAGTCCAGAAGCACCGCTAGGTTGTTAGGAGCGATGGTGCGGAGGTGTACTGACGCCCCAGTTACTCAAACATTGGGGCACGTCTTGCCTCCGTGGTGGAATCGGTAGACACCGCGACCTTAAAAGTCGCTGCCTACGGGCGTGCGGGTTCGAGTCCCGCCGGAGGCACCACAGCATCGCTATACAAACCATCACCTCTGGTTCTCGAAACGTCGCCGTTCCCTCACGAAACCTTTGCCCTCCCGCTATGGGAAGGGGGACACTGGGCCTGTCCTGCCTCGAGTCAAGGAGCCGTCATGAAGATCGCCGCCCGGGCCAAAGCCGCTCAGCCCTTCTATGCGATGAGCATTGGTGAACGCGCTGGAGTCCTCCAGGCGGAGGGCCACTCGATCGCCAAGCTCAGCCTGGGTGAGCCCGACTTCGGCGCCCCTCCCGCGGTTCGCGAGGAGATGTGCCGCGTCATGGACGGCCGACCACTGCCCTACTCCCCCGCCCTGGGCCTGCTCGCACTGCGTGAGGCCATTGCCGGCTTCTACCGGGACAGGCACGGCGTCGAAGTCGATCCTGCCCGGATCGTCGTGACCACGGGTGCGTCGTCGGCGCTCCTGCTGGTGGCCGCCGCCACCACACAAGCCGGTGACGACGTCGTCATCGCCGATCCGTCCTATCCCTGCAACCGGCAGCTGGTGGAGACCTACGGTGGCCGGATCGTTCTGGCGCCCACCAGTCCTGCCAGCCGTTACCAGATGGACCGGGCCGCAGCCGAGGCGGCGTGGACTCCTCAGACGAGCGCGGTGATGCTGGCGACCCCGTCCAACCCCACGGGCACGTCCATCCCCTTCGAGGAGCTGGCGTCGATCTGCGCACTGGCGCGCGAACGCAGCGCCTGGAGGATCGTCGACGAGATCTACCTGGGCCTGGCCGATCCAGGCGAGGACGGCACGCCGGCACGCACCGTCCTGGAGACCGATCCCGAGGCGATCGTCATCAACTCCTTCTCCAAGTACTTCGGGATGACCGGATGGCGCCTGGGCTGGGCGATTCTTCCCGAGGAGCTCGTGGCCCCCGCCGAGAACCTGGCGGTCAACTACTTCCTGTGCGCCTCGACGCCCATTCAGCAGGCCGCACTGGCGGCCTTCTCCCCCGAATCCATCTCCGTGTGCGAGCAGCGTCGCCAAGAGCTCCTCGCCCGCAGGAGCATCGTGCTCGACGGGCTGCAACGCATCGACCTCACGGTCCCGGTCCTGCCCGACGGCGCCTTCTACGTCTACTTCGACGTCTCCTCCACAGGGCTCGACGCCCAGACCTTCTGTCACCGCGCCCTGGAAGAGGCGCATGTGGCTCTCACTCCTGGGCTGGACTTCTCCACGACCACGGCTCGCTCCCACGTGCGACTGTCCTACGCGGCCTCCCGCGACGAGCTGCACGAAGGAATGAAGCGCCTCGAAACCTTCATCAACAACCTGTAAATAAACAGGCATTCAACTCAATAATCCGGTATCGAGCCGTGTGCATCAATGTGGCACTCACCTGTTCACATGTTGCACAATTCTCGTCATGTCCCTGCAGACCCTGCTCCTCTCCGCCGCGCTGGTAGTTTTTGGGGCGATCGCCACCATCGAGATCTCCAAATCAATTCATCAAAAAATACGCTTGCGCCGCGATAAGGCCTCCTCCGCCCCGCACCGAGGCGAGGAGTCCACTTGGAATGAGCTCACTGAGCACCATCGGCCCGTCAGACACTCTGCCCCCCAGGATTTCACCGCAGGTCCGCATGAGCGGCTCCTGGCGATCTGCGCGCCGTACTCCCTGTGCCGTCGAGACCCGTGGGACCGTCTCGCCTGCTCCGATCTTGACGGCACCCGCACCACGCTCTCCCTCGACTGGGAAGTGTGCTCCCGCGCCGATCTCCTCTCCCAGGTCCACTGGCTCATCACCTCCGGCCACCGCAGCGGCTTCGACGCGGAGCGCGCCCGCTGGGTCGACACCTCCCTGGCGGAGGCTGAGCGCCACGAGCTGCGAGAGTCTGCCGAGTCATCCTCAGACGCGGCCGAGACACTGTGGCGCCTCGAGCGCATGCTCAACAACGATCGGGACATCCGCAACGTGGACTTCTCGGCATGGGACCTGGTCCGCGCCGCCATGTTGACGCGCTGCGGATTCGTGCTGGGCTGGCTGACCGAGGAGGAGACCTGGGACACGCTCGCGATCCTGGATCGGGGGCTGCGGGAGCGCTATCGGAGCTGGACGCAGGTGTCGGAGTCCTTCCGGCTGGCACGCTGGTACTGGAACTCCACGAGTGGCAAGGACGAGCACTTCAACGACCTGCACGACCTCAACCGCTCACTGGTTCTCCTCAGCCCCGACGGGCCGTGGGGGCTCATCAACTGGGACGTCGAGACTCCCGAGCCCTCGTTCCTCATTCTCGACGACCTCCTTGACGCCGGTGCGGCCGCACCACTGGGTGCGGGCGAAAGGAAGCACGCCACACGGTGGGAGCGCTGGGTCGACGATCAGGTCATTGTCCGCGGGCAGCACCGCCCCCAGCACTTCGGCCCCCACGCCGACCAGCATCACCACTTCGCCAAGCGCGCCTGAGGAAGCGCGTCAACGGCGATCCGCGGATAACGCCGAGCCGGGCCTACCCGTGCTTATCCACCATCATCTCTGCTGCTTTGGTGGCCCGACGACGACGGGTCTCGGCGCGCTTCGCCTCACCGATCCATCGCAGGTACTCGTTGCGGTGCGATGCAGGCAGAGCCTCGAATATCCTCCCCGCCGCCTCGTTCTCCGACAGCGCCTCGGACAGCTCCGCCGGGATACCTGTCTGCTCGTCACTCATTGCCTCTCCTCTGACCGATTGACAGAACTATCGCGCGGATAAGGAAGTCAAGGAAGGGAGATTGTGGTGGCCCTCATCAACGCCGACACGGAGGGTGTCAGATTGTTTGTG
>NZ_MSKS01000010.1:0-73263 GCF_001937445.1 Actinomyces oris
CTTGACGGTCGACGACTCCGGCTTGTCCACGGCCGCCGAGATGGCGGCGCACTCCTTGTCGGAGGCGCAGAAGTCCTCGAACTGGGCGTCCGAGCGCATGGGGACGTTGAGCAGCACCCACAGGATGACGGTGGTCAGGGTGATGATCGTGCCGGCCTTCTTCAGGAAGCCCTTGCAGGCGTCCCACACCATGATGAGGACGGTGCGCAGGCGGGGCATGCGGTAGGGCGGCATCTCCATGTAGAAGGGCAGCAGGATGCTGCCGCGGTCGGTGAGCTGCTTGACCACCCAGGCGGCCGCCATCGCGGAGACCGCGCCCAGCAGGTAGAGGGCGAACATGACCAGGCCGCGCGTCCCGAAGGGGCCGACCTTGGCTTTGCTGTCGACCGTCAAGGAGATCATGATGACGTAGACGGGCAGGCGGGCCGAGCAGGTCATGAGTGGGGCGGCCAGCATCGTGGCCACCCGGTCCTTGGTGCTGGGCAGCGTGCGGGTGGCCATGATCCCGGGGATCGCGCAGGCCAGTGAGGACAGCAGCGCCACGAAGGCGCGCCCCTCCAGCCCGGCGATACTCATGACCTTGTCCATGAGGAAGGCGGCGCGCGACATGTACCCCACGCCCTCCAGGACGGCGATGATGAGGAACATGATGATGATCTGGGGGATGAAGGTGAGTACCGCGCCCACGCCCCCGATGAGGCCGTCGCCCAGGAGCCCGGCGATGAGCGGGTGGGACTGGTCGAGCCAGTCGTGCACCAGCTGCCCCAGGTCCCCGAAGCCTCCTTCGATGGCGTCCTGGAAGGGGGCCGCCCAGGTGAAGATCGCCTGGAAGAAGAAGAACATGATCGTGAAGAACACGATGGTGCCGGGGACGGGGCGCAGCAGGACCTTGTCGACCGCGGAGGTGATCTGGTCGCTCTCGGGGGCCTGGTAGTCCGCGGCGGCCAGCACCGAGTCGGCCCAGGAGGTGATCTCGTCGGGGGTGGTGGGCGGCGGCAGCGGGGTGCGCTGCCAGTTCTCGACCTGGGCGAGCTGGGCGCGCAGGTCGGGCATGCCGACGCCGCGGTGCCCGATGACTCGCACGGCGGGGATCCCCAGGGCCTGCCCGAGGGCCGCGACGTTGAGTCGACCTGAGCGGCGGCTGAGCTCGTCGGTCATGGTGACTGCCAGGCAGGTCGGTAGCCCCAGGGACAGGGCCTCGGCGATGAAGTTCATGCCGCGCTGCAGCGTCGTGGCGTCGACGACGATGACCAGGGCGTCCGGGGCGCTGACCGTGGTCGAGGTCCCGGTGAGGACGTCGTGGACGATCTGCTCGTCGGGGCTGATCGGGTCCAGGGAGTAGGCGCCCGGCAGGTCCTCGATGGTCAGGGTCTTACCGCCGACCTTGCAGGTTCCCATCGACCGCTGGACGGTGACGCCGGGGTAGTTGCCGGTCTTGGCGTGCAGGCCGGTCAGGGCGTTGTAGATGGAGGTCTTGCCGGCGTTGGGGGCCCCGGCCAGGGCGACGCGCGGGGCGTCGGCCACCAGGGTCTTGGAGCTTCCTGAGCCGCAGTGGCAGTCGGCGCCGTCATAGGGCTGCTCGCGGTGCTGCGACTGCCCGGTGGCGTGCCGCGTGGTGTCGTGGGTGCTCACAGAGTCTCTCCCGTGTTCGGTGCTGCGGGGTCGTCGGCCGCGTGCCGTCCGGCCGGCCTGGGTTGGAGGATGATGCGGTTCTCGGCCTCCACGGTGGTGACCTGGATGAGTCGGGCCTCCTTACGCCGCAGGCACAGCTCGTAGTCGGAGACGCGGTAGACCACCGGGTCCCCCATCGGGGCGCGGCGCAGCGGCGTGGCGATCCGTCCGGGGATGAATCCCAGGTTGCGCAGGCGCTTGACGAGGACCCCGCCGACGCCGTCGTCGAGCAGGCCGGTGATGCGTCCGCTGGTGCCGGGGCTCAGGTCCGACAGTGCGAAGGTGGCGGCACCCGGTTCGGGAAGGTACGTGGTGCCGTCGGGGGCACGGTGTCGTGGAACAGCGAAATCCATGGTGTCCTCGGGTCGACATGAAGGTGGCTTCGTCGATAGGAGTCTAAGGGAATGCTTCTCTGTCTCACAGCAGACCAGATGGCGTTCTGCCTCAGTGCGAGCCTTCCGGCCGGAGGCGCGGTGGGAGGGGGGAACGATTTCTTATAGGATCCTGGGAGCGGGGGCCGTGGCTGCCTCAGGCGAGGTCCGATCATGGAGCCGGACCGTATAAAATGTGGTGCGACCAGCTCCTGCTTCTGCATGGCGTCATTCTTTCGGAAGCAGGAGGCGGCTGATCGATAAAATATCGAGATGGTCGTACGGGGGTATTTCACATGAAGCCGAGAGCTCTTCCCCTGTGTTCCGCGTCCCCGAGAGTCATGAGGGGACTTGAGGTGCCTGGTGAGGCGGGAGCGGCTGATCGAAACCAGTAGAATTCTGGGCTGTCATGGCGGGCGTTCTGCAATGTCTGATGTGCTGGTGTCGCGTTGGGATGACGGCCTGAATAAATCAGTGTCCAGCAGTGAGTGATCGTATGGCGAACGTGCCTGAGGTGAGGCTTCTGTGTTTCGGAGGGGTGGGATGTCCGCCACTTTCCTCCCAACTCCATGGGAGAAACCTTAGAAAATGCTCGATATCGAATAGGAGTGACGTGAACCTCTCCTCACTTTTCTCGCATTAGGTCCGATATCTCTTGTGAAAATAACAGAGGTGTGACGACGGCCTGTAGAGGAGAGGCCCTGCTGCCCTCCGGCAGATTCGTCGTCACGCCTTGGCGCTGCCGAGAGGTCAGCGGGGCCGGGACATGGCCACGGCGCGGGCGCGCTCGGCCCAGGTGTCGTCGAGCGGCTCGGGCTCCCAGGCGGCGCCGGCGTGCTCGGCGGCACGAGCCAGCAGCCAGTCGGCCACGGCCGGGTTCTTGGGCAGCAGGGAGCCGTGCAGGTAGGTGCCGATGACGTGGTGGACGCGCCCGCCCTCGGTGGAGTCCTTGCCGTTGTTGCCGTCGCCCATGCGCACGGTGCCGAAGGGGCGCGCGCCCGACCCCAGGGTGGTCAGGCCGGAGTGGTTCTCGTAACCGACCACCGCGCCGAAGTCCTCGGTGTCCAGGACGATGTTGCCGATGAGGCGGGTGTCGCCGGCCACCGTGTGGGCGTCCATGAGGCTGATACCGGGGATCTCCTGGCCCTTGGCGGTGGTGAAGCCGTGCCCGAAGAGCTGGTAGAGGCCGCAGATCGCGAGCATCGGGACGCCGTCGGCCGCCCACGCCTTGAGGGTGGGGCCGACCTTGACCAGGTCCTCCTTGATGCGCTCTTGACCGGAGTCCTGGCCGCCGCCGCCCACGAGGATGTCGACGTCGCCGGGCAGCTCATCGCCCGGGTCGTAGGAGAGGAGCTCGACGTCGTAGCCCTGCCACTGGGCGCGTCGCGCCAGCACGAGCGTGTTGCCCCAGTCGCCGTAGATGTTCATGTCCCGCGGGTAGAGCTGGAGCAGGCGCAGGTGTCCGCGGGCGGGGCCGTCGGTGGTGTGCTCGTAGCGCGCGGTCATGACATGACCTCCTCAACGTCCGTCATCTCGCCCAGGATCGAGCGCAGGGCCAGCATCGCGGTGTAGGTGGTGAAGATTCGCATGGGGCGGTCGGTGTCGGCGGCCACCCGGCGCATGAGGGCCACGGCCCGGCGCAGGTCGGGCTCGACGTCAGCGACCTCGACCTCGTCGTAGCGCAGCCGCAGGGCCATGTCCCAGGCCCGCACCCCGGTGACGACGGCGACCCCGCCGGCGCGCAGGGCCGAGAAGTCCACGTCCCACAGCCAGGACATGTCCCGGCCGTCGGCGTACTCGTCGTTGATGGCCACGACCACGACCTCGCCGTCCTGCGCCTGGGAGGCCGCCGAGAGCAGCCCCATGCGGAAGCCGGCCGGGTTCTTGACCAAGGAGAGCTGGACGGGGCGGCCATCCAGGGTCAGCACCTCGCCGCGGCCGAAGGCGGCCCGCACATTGCCCAAGGTGGTCAGCAGCCCGGGCAGGTCGGCGTCCTCGCCCAGCACCTCCAGGACCACCCCGAGGGCGGCGCAGGCGTTGAGCAGGTTGTGGACGCCCGGGATGGCGAAGTCGACCTCGTGGGAGGTCCCGTCCACGCGCACGGTGGCGCGCTGGCCGTCGATGGCCTCCAGAGTGACGCGCGGGCTGGGGGCCTGGCCGGCCTGACGGGGGCTGACCACGCCGGTGCGCAGGTCGTCGTCGGACAGGAACAGGGAGCGCAGGTCCTCGCCGGCGCCGAAGGAGACGACACGGGCACTGACGCCCTCCAGGAAGGCGGGGGCGGCCAGGCGCGGGTCGTCGCCGTTGAGGACGACGACGTCGCTGGTGGCCTTGGCGATCGAGTGCAGCAGGGAGGCGGTGTAGTCGATCTCGCCGAAGCGGTCGAGCTGGTCGCGCATGACGTTGAGCAGGAGGCAGGCGCGCGGGCGGACCCGGGCCACGAAGTGCACGGCGTGGGCCTCGTCGAGCTCGAGGACGGCGATGTCGGCGTCCAGGTTGCCGGCGGCGTCGACCTCGGTGAGCAGGGAGGCGAGCACGCCGCGCACGAAGTTCGAGCCGGTCCGGTTGGTGAAGACCTTCAGGCCCTGCTCGCGCAGGAGCTGGACGACCATCTTGGTGGTCGTGGTCTTGCCGTTGGTGCCCGAGACGACGATGACGCCGCGGGGCAGACGGCCGAGGGTGCGCTCCAGGAAACCGGGGTCGGTGCGCTCCATGACCAGGCCGGGGAAGGCGGTGCCGCCGCTGCCGCCGCCGCGCACGCGGGCGGCCAGGCGCGCTGTGCGGCCGAGGGCAACCGTAAGACGAGAACGCATGGAACTCCTGCTGGCTGAAGAGGGGCGCACCGACGATGCGATCGGGGCGCGGGTGCCCATGTGGGCGGCTGTTGTTGTCCATATGGGCACCAACTGGGCGTCAGTCTAGGGCAGCGGGGCCGGTCACGGATGCGTCACGATGCTCACGTGGCCGGCGCGGGCCGCGAGGGACGGAGGCGCTCGCGGGGCGGCGGCTCACCGGGGGACGACGACGTGCAGGGCGCCGTCCTCGACCTCGGCGCGCAGGGTGCGGGTGGAGCCGGCCGTGTCGCCGTCGAGCTCGAAGGGGACGGGACGGTCGGCCTCGATGAGGACCTTCCGGGCCCGGGTGAGGGTGAAGCCCTCCATCTCCTGGCCGGTGAGGATCTGCGCTCCCAGGCGGGCCCAGTCCACGACCTTGCCGGGGCTGGCCAGGAGCAGGTCGACCAGGCCGTCGGAGGGGGTGGCTCGCGGGAAGAGGGTCATGCCGGCGGTGATGGTGCCGACGTTGCCCATGAGCGCCATGACCATCTGGCGGCGCACCGGGGGCGCGTCGTCGAGCGTGACGGTGGCGGTGAAGGGGTCGGGGACCGCGTTCTGGACGGCGGCCACCGCGTAGGCGCCCGAGCGGATGACCTTCTTCAGGCCCGAGTCGGTGGACTCCATGATCTGGGCGTCCAGGCCCATGCCGGCCATGACGACGAAGCGCTCCTGACCGTCGTCAAAGACGCAGGTGACCATGTCGATGGGCTTGAGGCGGCCGTGCAGTGCCAGGCGGATGGCGGCGTCGGTGTCCAAGGGGATGGAGAGGTTGCGGGCCAGGAGGTTGCCGGTTCCGGAGGGGATGAGGGCCATGGGCATCTCGGTGCCGGCCAGCTCGGAGGAGACGGCTCGCACGGTGCCGTCACCGCCGGCCACCATAACCAGGTCGACGCTGGCCTCCAGGGCGCGGCGGGCCATGGAGCGGCCGGGGTCGTCGGGGGTGGTCTCCAGCCAGACGGTGGGCAGCCAGCCGGCGGTGCGCACCTCGGCGGCGACCCGACGGCGCAGGAGCGAGAGGTCGTCGAACTTGGTGGGGTTGTAGATGACGGCGGCGCGCTTCTCGCTGCTGGTGCGTGACAGGCGGCGGTTGACCCAGCTGGTGAGGATCGCGTCGATGCCGCCGACCCACAGGGCCAGGTTCGCGAAGGCGGCGCCCAGGAGGAAGCCGCCAATGAGGTCACTGAGCGCGGCCAGGCCCATGTACCACTGGCTGACGGCGGTCACGGCGACGGCCGCGTAGCCCAGGACGGTGCCGGCGGCGACCATGGCGCTGCGGTGGTGGGCGCGCGCGAGGGTCACCAGGACCCAGGAGGCCAGGGTCATCGCCGTGATGTGCGCGTTGGGGTAGGAGTACTCGAAGGCGGCGATGGAGTCGGAGAAGGCGCGGCCCGGGTTGGGGTGGGCCAGGTGCAGGGCGATGAGGTACTGGGTGGGGATGCCGGCGGCGGCGATGGCCAGCGAGACGCTCAGGCGGCGCATACGGGCCGTGTAGGCGTAGGCGACCCCGGCCCCGATGAGCCCGAGGATGAGGATGGGGTGGGTGAAGGTCGCCAAGGCCTCGGCGAGCTGCCCGGCGGCCGAGCGAAGCTGGGCGTCGGGGGTCGGCAGGAAGGCGTCAATGGCGGGGGAGTGCTGCGTGGCGTAGGGGGCGAGCGGCCCCGGGGCACTCAGGTAGGTCCACACGAGGAAGGCCAGGGTGAAGCCGATGCACAGGACGGCCTCGACGTACTTCAGGCGTCGTGGGGCCCGGGGGGAGGCGGAGGTAGAGGCGGCGGAGTCGCGTGGAGGCTGGGTCACGCTCGCTCGTCCTTTCCCCGGGGTGAGTTTTCGGGAGTCAGCCTAGCCGCTGCGGCTGTGGGCGGTATATGTCCCGGCTGTGGGTGGCGAGGGGCGGGGTGGGTGAGGGGGCGACCGGTTCCGACGGCGTCGTAGGGCGGCCGGCCGTGCGGGGTACGTGGGGCGGTCGCGGCCCGGGGGCTGCGGTGGGGGCGCGTTGACGAAAGGAGAAGGAGGGGCGAGGGGTCGCGAAAGGGGGTGGTGGATGCGTCAGGGATTCTTGATTTCGGCGAGCAGAGGTGGCGCGATGTGAGCGGAGTGAAACTGTTTCCGTCAGCTTCCCGTGTTGTCTGACGAATTCGGTGACGTGCGAGTGTGCGTGAATGGCGTCGTCGGCCTTAATCGCCTGCGGGGGAGGGGGAACTGGGTACATTGTGCTGGCCAGTTCAGGGTGCCTCGTGGTGCCCATTTCCCCGACTTACCTCGAAGGATGCATGTGATGCGACAGCAGATTCGCTTCCTCACCCACGCCCTTGGCCGTCGTGAGACGCTCAAGTACCTGTCGATCGCGGCCGTCGGTGCGGCTATTGTCCCTCTGACCGGCTGCTCCGGATCCACGTTGGCCTTCAAGAAGTTCGCCGCCGGGACCTGGGAGGTCACCATGGACGGCCTGGAGAAGGCCCCTGAGGTCACGGTGACGGTGGCGGACGGAAAATGGACGTTCGCCCCCAAGAACGGAGATCAGGATCGTCAGACGGAGGGAACCTGGAGCTTGTCGGGCACGACCTTGACGCTCAAAGAGACCGGAGATGCCGAGTGGTTCTTCAATGAGGGCTCCGAGGGTGTTGGCCTGGGTATTCCGGAAAAGGTGAATACCGACGAGGTTCCGGAGTCCTTCAAGTGGCGGTATGAGAGTGCTGACGAGATGGATGTCCCGCTGTCGTGGGACAAGAAGACCCAGACCTTGACTCTCACGGGAACCGGCTCCGACAAGAAGCCCTTTACGATCAAGGCTAAGAAGCAGGAGAAGTAGCGGTCTGCGACTGAGACTGAGCTGCACGCCTCGGCGTGACGTTGTGTGAGCGCTCGGAATGGATGATCCGCAGCCCGCGGACGGTCGTCTCACGTGCCGGCTTTACTCAGCGGGTGACGTTCTTCGAAGGGATGGTGCGGGTGAGTGCGTCGACGTCGAGTACCTCGGGTGTCTGGAGCAACGTGGCCTACGTGTTGTGGTGGTGGGCGTTTGGTCGGCCGGTGAGTGCCTGATGGTCTTCGCGCCCCAGGCCGCGGGCGCGGTGGGCCTCGAGCGCCTGCGCGCCGAGGCGCTCACTTCCCAGGACCTCGCCGACGATGCGGACAGCCTCGTCACGGTCGATCGGTTCGGGCAGGTAGGCCTCGGCCAGCGCGGGAAAGTCCTCCAGCAGCTCAGCGCGGGCGCCTTGGCCCGGGGAGGGAGCATCACCCCGCGCCCGGGACAGCACCCCATTGATGACCCCATTCAGCGCAACCCGCCGTCGGCCAGCAACGCCGTGCTCCGCCAAGAAGGCCAGGTACGGCTCCTCCTTTCGGTACTGGACTGCGATCGTCAGTGTGTGGAGGGCGTCCTGGAGCTCATCGATTCGTTGGGACTGCTCCTCGACCCTGCGGCGCAGCTCTTCAAGCTCGGTGCCGGGATCCGGCATGCGGGTCTCCTTCCCGGTGGTGTCTCCACCTCAGACTAAGGCGTTCGGGCGGCAGCCTCATCCAGGGCTCCTACTGCACGAGGGTGGGGATCTACTGGCCGGGGGCTGTGCGTACTGTACGAGCCCCCGACCCCCATGGAGTACACCCGACGCTCGTGCAGTGGTGCCCCGCCCTCGTGGAGTGGACGCTGGGCGGAGGGCGGGATCGACTCCGTGGTGCCTTGGCGGCGAAGCTGGGCGCGTAGGCCGGCGTCGCGTTCGTACCTTATGCCTCGCGTTCGGGGGTTCAGTGTACGAACGCGTGACCTACCCTACGAACGCGAGGCGCTCACCCAAGGGGGAGCCCGGACACGCCCACTAACCCCAGGACACGCCGCCTAAAGCACCACGTTCACGCCGATAACCCGCCCGCGACATCGCGGGCCTTCTCATCGTCGGGGTATTCGGCCTGGCGGCCTCTTACTCCCTCCTCTTCGAAGACCTCATGAGCAAGCTCATGGGCTTCTTCCTTGGTCGGGGTATTCGGCCTGGCGGCCTCTTACCCCTTCCTCCTCGGACGTCTCACGAGCAAGCTCGCGGACGTCCTCGTCGTCGGGGTGGCGGGATTTGAACCCACGACCTCTTCGTCCCGAACGAAGCGCGCTACCAAACTGCGCCACACCCCGTGTGCAGCAGGCGACAGCATAGCCTCCACCCACCGCGGGGAGGAAATCGGATCGGCTGAGTCCTCTGTCACGTCAATGTTCGCTCCCTGTCGGAACCTGGTTGGCCCGAGACGCCCACCGTGCCAGGCTGCTCCATGGCCGGTCCGCCTGCTGGCCCGCACCCCGAAGCGCCCTGACCGGCCCAGGCACCGTCATCCTCGGGCCCCATCCCGCCCGAGAGGCGCAAGGGCCGACAAGACGGAGGGCACCCGCCGCAGACAAGGAGTTCCCATGCGCATCGAGGCCGTCGTCGGCGACATCACCACCGAGAAGGTCGACGCCATCGTCAACGCCGCCAACAGCACCCTCCTGGGCGGAGGGGGAGTCGACGGAGCCATCCATCGCGCCGCCGGCCCCCGCCTGCTTGACGCCTGCCAGAAGGTGCGCGACACCGAGCTGCCTGACGGCCTGCCGGTCGGCCGAGCCGTGGCCACCCCCGGCTTCGACCTGCCTGCCGCCTGGGTCATCCACACCGTGGGCCCCAACCTCCACGCCGGCGAGGACGACCCCGCCCTGCTGCGCGCCTGCTTCGACAGCTCCATGGAGCTCGCCATCCAGCTCGGCTGCACCGGCATCGCCCTGCCCGCCGTCTCCGCAGGCGTCTACGGCTGGCCGATCACCCGGGTCGCCGAGATCGCCGTGGCTGCGGCCCGCGCCGTCGAGCAGCGCTCCCGCACCGATCCCGGCGCCGTCGGCCGCCTGGGGCTCATCCGCTTCGTCCTGTCCTCGCAAGTCAACCACGAGGCCTTCGCCCGCGAGTTCGCGCGCACCGAGGCCTGAGGCGGCCGGGCCGCATCCAATGCGGCCGGGGACATCTTGCGCGTCGGGGGACTGGAATCCCGTCCCCGACCGCGCGCCCTGTCCCCGCCCGGAGGCGAAGGAACTCGCCCGCGTGGAATGTCCCCGGCCGGAAGAAAACGCTCCCGTACGCGTGGGACGCCCCGCCCGTACTGGGACGCTGCCGGCCGGTTCAGGCGCCCTCGGCCTGCGCAGCCGCCTGCTCATCAGCCCACCGGCCCAGGTCCTCACCGTGGATCGCGGCCGCCAGCAGACCCGGGAAGGCGTCCGGCGTGCACCCGAAGGCCGGCACCCCCATCGCGGCCAGCCGCTTGGCGATGTCGTGGTTGTAGCTGGGGACGCCGTCATCACTCAGGGCGAGTAGTACAATGACCTGCACCCCGCTTCCCAGCAGTTCCCCTACCCGTCCCAGCATCTGCTTCGGGTCGGAGTCGTACAGGTCGCTGATGAGGATGAACACCGAGTCCGCCGGCCGCGTGATCGTCTGCCGGCAGTACTCGATGGCCGGGGAGGTGTTCGTGCCGCCGCCGAGCTGGGTCCCGAAGATGACGTCGACAGGGTCTGACAGCAGCGGCGTCAGGTCCGTGACAGCGGTGTCATAGGCAACCAGCGTGGTACGCAGTGAACGGATCGAGGCCATGACCGCCGCCATGATGGAGGCGTAGATGACCGAGGAGGACATGGACCCGGACTGGTCCATGCAGATGGTGAACTCCTTCTGAATGCCCCGATGGCGTCTGCCGTGCCCCACGAGCCTCTCCGGGATGACCGTGCCCAGCTCCGGCACGTAGTTCTTGAGGTTCGCGGCAATGGTCCGGTTCCAGTCGATGTCGGCCGGCTGGGGCCGCGAGGTCCTCCTGGAGCGGTCCAGCGCACCGCGCACCGACTGCTGAAGCCGGTCGGCGATCCGCTCCTCCACCTCCTTGACGACCTTGTCGACGACCGTGCGCGCCGTCGCCTTGGCCTCCTGAGGAATCATCTCCGACAGGGTGGCCAACGTCGCCGCCAGGTGCACGTCGGGCTCCACGCCCTGGAGCACCTCGGGCTCCAGCAGGAGAGTCGTGAGCCCCAGGCGGTCAATGGCATCGGTCTGCATGACCCGCACGACTCGTGAGGGGAAGTACTTGCGAATGTCCCCCAGCCAGCGAGCCACATGGGGCGCGGAGCCGCCCAGGCCCCCGCGCTCCTTGTCCTGCGGGTCGACGTCGTACAGGTCCGCCAGTGCCGCGTCCATCGCCCTGTGGCCCTCCGACAGCGAGGTGGAGTAGCCACGCGCGTCCACGCCCAGGGCCAGGCGCCAGCGCTGCTCAATCGTGGTGGGCTCGACGTCGGCCCGGTCAGCCCGGTCGGCCTGGCTGGCCGGGTCCGCTGGGACTGCCTGGCCGGCGTGCTGCTCCGGCTGGTTCTCGTCGTCGGTGCGCTCGCACGCGGTCATCGGGTACCTCCCAGGATCATGCTCACGGTGTCCAGAACCGCCTCGACGTCGTCGAAGGCCTCTTCTACCGGGCCGTTCCCGTCCGGGGTGGGGGACCCGAGGTCCCGGATCTGCCGGGCCAGGTCCGTCTTCTGAGGGCTCGGCCACTGGCCGAAGGCTCGTCGCAGCGCGGGCAGGACGTCGACGAAGGCTTGGTCCCCGATGCGCGCCAGCCACTCGTTGAGCACCTCGAGCAGGGTGTTGTCATAGCTGAGCAGGAGGATGTCCCCCGCGAGGAAGCCCTCGATCCACTCGGCCTGTTCCTCGGCCTGCGTGCCCTGTGACAGCGCCCGGGACAGCCTCGAGGCGGCGTCGTCGCGGTCCAGCTCCCCGGCGTCCAGGAGCATCCGGGTGATACGTCCGGCCAGCAGACCCGGCAGGCTCCGGGTGGCCAGCGCGGAGCGCAGCGCACCGTTCCACAGCGTCGCGGCCTGCTCGTCCAGGAGGCCGATGACGTCCTGGACCTCGTCGATCGTCGTACGCAGCGTGCGGGCCACCTGGGCATCCACGTTCGCGGCCGCCGCAGGCATCCCCGCGCACCCGCGCACCAGGACGGCTCGGGTCACCGCCTCCAGACTGGAGGCGTCCGTGCCGCGCACGTCCCCGTAGCGCTGGGAGCGGGCCAGGGCCGGCACCGAGCCCAGCAGCCGGACGATATCCATCTCGCGGGCCGCCTGCTCGTCGAGGATTCCCAGCAGCGTGGGCACGACCTCGGACAGACCGGCCGTCAGCGCCTTCTCCACCGACCTGGTCACCTGCGGCAGGGAGTCGGTGGCGCCCAGCAGGGCGTTCCCGGCGGCGGAGGCCACTGTGGTGCCGAAGGCCGCGGCCTCCACCACCTGCACGGACATCTCCGGGTCCCACTCGAGCTCCCAGACCTCCTTGAAGGTGCCGCTCGAGGCCACCCGCTGCCGTCTGCCCCAGGTGATCCCCAGAATCTCCAGGCGTCGCAGCAGCTGGGACTTGGCCAGGTCCCGCGGCTTGCGCAGGTCCAGGGAGAGTGTCTTGGGAACCGCCGCGAAGGCCATGCGCAGGCTCTTGGCGGTCGAGCGCAGATCGGCGTCCAGGGGGACCATGGGGACGCCGTCGGGCACGCTGCCGAGCGCCTCGCCGATGAGGACCTCACGGGTCGCGGCGGCTGCCCGCACCGTGCTGCCATCGCACATGACCGACAGGACCGCTTCGCTCAGCTCGTCGAGACCGGCCATGGGGCGCCCGCGCAGCGCGGCAAGACTCTGGGCCAGCCGCGCCGCCTCAATGATGTGGGCAGAGGAGACCGGCAGGTCCTGACGGCGCAGCGACGCGGCCACCTGTGTCAGCCAGCGCACGACCGGCCGGTCCGGTGCGGTGAAGAGCAGGTGGTACCAGCCCGGCGACTCCACCCCGGCGCTGTAACCGCTGCCCCCGGCCAGGCGCGGGTGCGTCCACGGCACCCAGGTCAGCGACGTCCTCACCTTCGCCATGCCCTTGAGCCGGGCGTTGTCCTGCGCGACCTTCGGCGGCCTGCCGGCCAGCGCCGGGGCGTGCCACGCCCCGCACACGACGGCGATCCGCTCGTGGCCCGCCCTTCTGGCCGCCCGGAGAACCTTGCGCATATGCGCCTCGCGGCGCAGCGTGGCCTCGTCGGTCTCCGGGGAGGCCTCCCGCAGGAGCCCGATCGCCTCGGTCAGTGCGTCGAAGGGGTCTCCCTCCATACGCAGCTCGACGACGTCCTCCCACCAGGCCTCCGGGTCCTCGTAGCCGGCCAGGCGCGCCAGCTCCGCGATCGGGTCGGTCCGTACCGGCTGGGCCGCGTCCCGGGCCGCGACGTCCACGCCCTCCGATCCGCTATCCGCTGGGCTGTCCGTCCCCTCCGAGCCGCCCGAGTCGCTTGGGTCTTCCGAGCCACTCGTATCGTCAAGAGGCTCCTCGGTCTCCACCTCGTCCTCGGCTCCGGCCTCGGCGTCGGCCTCCGACCGGGCCCGCTCCCGTTCGGCTTTCCGAGCTGCCAGGACGGCGGCAGCCGGCAGATCCATGAAATGGGCCTGCGCCCCGTGCGTCACCGCCCAGGACAGCGCCTGCCACTCGGGGGAGAAGACGGCCATCGGCCAGAAGGAGGCCTGCGAAGGATCGGTGTTGTCCCAGGCGAGCAGTGCCACCGGCGGCTCCAGCCCTCGGCCCGCCCACTCGATGAGACCATCGGCGTCTGCCGGCCCCTCGATGAGAACGCAGTCGGGCCGGTAGTCCTCCAACACCGTGGCCAGGGCCCGTGCCGAGCCCGGACCGTGGTGACGGATCCCCAGGACCCGCACAGGTGGGCGCGGGTCCTCGGCCCCGGTTGCAGTGACGCCTGCGGACTCGGCTCCGACGTCGGCCCCGGAATTGAGCCCTGCGCCGACAGTCACTGCCCGACCTCATGGCAGGCGCGGTAGAAGTCGGACCAGTCGCGGCGCTCGCGCACCACAGCCTCCAGGTACTCCGACCACACCACCTGATCGGCCACCGGGTCGCTCACCACCGCCCCGAGGATCCCGGCGGCCACGTCCGAGGGCCGCAGGACGCCGTCGCCGAAGTGGGCGCTCATGGCCAGACCGTTGGTGATCACCGAGATCGCCTCCGCCGTGGACAGGGTGCCCGACGGCGACTTCAGGCTCGTGCGTCCGTCCTCCGTCACACCTTGGCGCAGCTCGCGGAAGACGGTGACCACCCGACGGATCTCCTCCAGGGCGCCCTCCGCGGCAGGCAGCTGGAGTGCAGAACCGAGGTCCTCCACGCGGCGAGCAACGATGCTCACCTCCTCCTCCGCCGAGGCCGGCAGCGGCAGCACCACCGTGTTGAAGCGGCGGCGCAGCGCTGCCGAGAGGTCGTTGACGCCGCGGTCGCGGTCATTGGCGGTGGCGATGAGGTTGAAGCCCCTGTGCGCCTGCACCTCGGTGCCCAGCTCCGGCACCGGGAGGGTCTTCTCGCTGAGCACCGTGATGAGGGCGTCCTGAACGTCGGAGGGCATACGGGTGAGCTCCTCGACCCGGGCGATCCGGCCCGTTCCCATGGCCGTCATGATGGGGGAGGGGACGAGTGCCGCCTGTGAGGGGCCCTCGGCCAGGAGCCGGGCGTAGTTCCAGCCGTAGCGCACCGCCTCCTCCGAGGTGCCCGCCGTGCCCTGAACCAGGAGCGTGGAGGTGCCGCAGATCGCCGCGGCCAGGTGCTCGCTCACCCAGGACTTCGCCGTTCCCGGCACCCCCAGAAGGAGCAGGGCCCGGTCCGTGGCCAGGGTCGCCACGGCTACCTCGATGAGACGCCGATTGCCGACGTACTTCGGGGTGATGACGGTGCCGTCCTCCAACGTGCCGCCCATGAGGTAGGTGACCACCGCCCAGGGGGAGAGCCGCCAGCTCGCCGGCCGGGTGCGCTCGTCAAGACGTGCCAGGGCGGCGAGCTCCTCGGCGTAGCGCTGCTCGGCGTGCGGGCGCAGCAGGGGCGCGTTGTCAGTGCTGGTCTGATCCATGGTCTGGGTGCTGGTCACGGGAGCTCCTCGGTGGCTGATGGGCGGGTGGTCGGCGGACGGTCGGGAAGAAACAGGGCGTGGGGCATACGGTGCGGCTAGGACGGCGGAGTGCGCAGAGCCTCCAGCCGGAGTCTCAGACGCAGCCCTTCGACGGCATCGGTCACGAAGGTCGGCGCCGAGTCGGGACGGGAGACCTCCTCCATCAGGGTCAGTGCCTCGGGCAGGACCGCCGCGTGGCAGGAGACCGGCAGCCTGGTGGTCTCCTGGGTGGTCCAGTGGCCGATGTCCTCGGGTCGGTGCGAGCCGAGGGCGGACCGGAGGAAGGAGACCATGCGGCGAGAGTGCTCCGCGGAGTAAGGGTGCGGCCAGAAGCGGCGCATGTCGGTGAAGCGATCGAGATCACCCCGCTTGAAGGCGTCGGCCGTGCAGGCCTCGATGAGGGCGCCACTGCCACGACGGTCCGCGGTGAACAGGGCGCTGCTCAGATCCAGCGGCTCGCCCTCGAAGGTCACCTCGGCCTCGAGGAGCTGACCGGCGGACAGCCCGATGAGAGCCGGCCAGCGGTCGATCGGGACGCGTCCGACCACCTCCTCCAGCAGAGCGGGCGGGTATCCGGCAGACGCTCTCCTGGCGGCCGGTGGGCCGACGTCGACCCGGGACGGGTCCCCGGTGCCGCGCTCCCCGTACTCGTCACGCAGGACCTCGTCGGTCACCTCGATGGGTCGGCAGTCCACCCGGGTGGTGCGCAGAAACCGCTTGGTGACGCTCATATGCGAGGCGGCCAGGGCCTCGGCGCGCTGGACCAGGCCGGACTCGGGCAGATGGAGGAGCACCTGGGCCGCCGCCTGGCGCACCCCTCCGGAGCGGTCCGTGATGGCCATCTCCAGCAGAGGCAGGTCCGCCTCCCCCAGACCGGTGGCCAACGCCTCGACGATCCCCTCGCGGGCCTCGGCCTTCTCCTTCTTCCATGACGCCACCATGAGGGTCCGTGCTGCAGCCGGGTCCTGGGCGCGCAGCCGCCTGAAGTAGGCGAGCCGCCGGGCGGTGGTGCCCAGTCTCCACACGGAGTCGTCCCCGGAGCCGCCGCCGAGCAGGGACACCAGGGGCTCGACCCGCTTGCCCCACACCGGATGCTCGCGGAGCACCGCTGCGGCGCGTTCGTCGATGACGCCGAGGACCGCCTCGCGCTCCTCGTGCCTGTAGGCGGTCTCATTGAGGACGCGCACGAGGAGCGGGGCCGGCAGCCTCCAGCCGCACTCGGCCACCAGCCCCAGTGCAGTGGCCAGCAGCTGCTGCTGGGGCTTGCTGGCCAGAATCTGCTCGAGGACGGGGCGCAGCGCCTGCGGCGCCAGGGGGCGCGACGACGTCGGCCAACCGGTGTCTCGGGCGGCGGAGGAGGGGACCGAGAGGATCGTGGCCCGATGCACCGCCCCGTAGGCGGCGGCCGCGTCCAGGAGCACACCGGTGCCGTCCGCCGCGTCGCCCGCATCCCCACCCTCTGTCTTCTCCTGCTGGGCGGGGAGGGCTTCGGTGACGGCTCTGGGGAGGGGCTTCGAGGAGAAGGGTCTCGCACGTGTTCCCATGACGGCGGCTTGGGCCAACGGGGGCAGGTCACTCACAGGGCACGCACCTCTCCATCGGTGACAACACTCAGAGCCCGCAGGCCTGCGGGCGACAGCTCACCGGCAACCGTGACCTCGTCACTGTCGGCCAGAAGCGGCAGAACCCATCGGGCATCGTCGGGCATGATGAGCGGCAGCGCCCCGTCTGCGTCCCCGAGAGCCGGCTCGCCGTTGCCGAGCCGACGGAACCGCCCTGAGACCAGCACCGGTACGGCTTCCACCCACGGGTCCGCGGCAACGGCGAGCCTCCAGGCATCCCGAGCGGACGCCGTCCCTGAGGGCTCGGGCACCCAGCCGGTCACGGGCCGGGAGGGCTGCTCATCGGACAGGGCCACGCGCAGCTGGCCGCGCCCCGGGTAGAAGTGCGCGACGGCGTCGAACCGGGTCCCGGGAACGACAGTGGTGGAGAAACCGCCGGAGACGGGGGCGAAGGCGAGGATGAGCGCCCAGCGCCGGGTGGTCGTGCCGTAGAGCCACAGGCGGCGCTCGGCGAGCCTGCCCTCCACGGTGTCCCGGCCGGCCACGACCACCCAGGTGTCGCCGACGCCGGGCGAGGCCAGGACGTCCTCGGTACGCACGGTGATCCCTACGTAGGAGTGGACAGTGGCCCTCAGGTCGTCGGGCAGCTGCTCACGGCGGGTCCAGGCCCGAATGAGCAGGTGGAGCAGCCCGAGCCCGTCGACCAGTCGCTCGGGCCAGTCGGGGGAGGAGTCCGTCAGTCGTGACAGGGCCGTCAGGCGCCGGGCGACTCCGGGGGCCTGAGCATCGACCATGCGGGAGGCGAAGGCCGTCAGCTGCTTGGGGCGCTGGGCCGAACTGTTGGCCAGCCCCTGGCGGAACTGGTCAGCCAGCCACCGCTCCAGGTCCGCCAGCCCCTCGGTGATGCGCCGTTCGCGGGTGCGAGCTCGAGCCGCGGCGCTCTTTGCGGAGGCGGCCGCCCGGGCCGGGGCCTCGGGGTGGTCCGCGGACTCCTGCCGCGCGGCCTTCTGCTGGGCCCGTTTGGCTCGGCCCTCCAGCCACTCGGCGGCGAAAGCCTCCGGTTCCCCACCAGCCACCTGGCCCTGGCTCCACAGGTGCAGCAGGCCGACGGCGTGCTTGCAGGGGAACTTGCGGCTGGGGCAGGAGCACTTGAAGGCCGGACCGGACAGATCCACGCACACCCGGTACGGCTTCTTGCCCGACCCTGAGGCACTTCCCCACACCAACGCCTCGTGCACGCCGGTGTCGGACCACTTGGTGGGCGAGGCCAGCTTGAGGCCGGCCGTGGCGACCTGCTTGTCCGGTGCCAGCGCGGTGACCTGCTCGGTGCTCCAGGGCACGATGGTCGGTGAGCTCATGAGGCCGAGGATAGGGCAGGGCGGTGACACCGATGAGCCCTCTTTCGCGGGAATCTCGATGACACGCCTGGGGAGTCCTTCCCATGGTGCCCGCTCTTCTACACTCACCTGCATGACCACCGACGCTCACCACGGACGCCCCTCCACCGCTCCGGGCGGCCCCAGCAGCGCCGCCGGTCCTAGCGGTCCCGCCGGACGCGACCCCCTGCCCTTGGCGGGGCGCACCGTCCTGGTGACGGGGGTCAGCCGCCGCATCGGCATCGGTCACGCCATCGCCTGCCGCGCCGCCGACTACGGGGCGAGCATCGTCGCTCACCACTACCGCCCGCACGACGCCTCCCAACCTTGGGGCGCCGACGACATCGACGCCGTCATGGCCTCCATCCGCACCCACCTGGTGGGTCCGGCCCGGCTCATCGACATCCCCGCCGACTTGGCCGCCCCCGGGGAGCCGGCCCGCGTCGTCGAGCAGGCCGCTGCCGCCGCCGGTCACCTCGACGCCCTCGTGTGCAACCAGGCCATGAGCAGCCCCGACGGGGCGCTCAGCGAGATGACCGAGGCCGTCCTGGACGTCCACTGGGCCGTCGACGCCCGCGCCTCCATCCTCCTGGCGCAGGCCTTCGCCGCCCAGGAGGGCTTCGCCTCGCCCGCCCCGACCGGTTCGGCGCGCCGCCGCGGCGCCATCGTCTTCCTCACCTCGGGCCAGGGCCTGGGCCCCCTGCCCGGGGAGATCGCCTACGCCGCCGCCAAGGCCGCCATCGCCGGCCTCACCCCGACCATCTCCGAGGAGCTCATCGACGTTGGCATCACCGTCAACACGGTCAACCCCGGCCCCGTCGACACCGGCTACGTCACCGAGGCGGACCGCGAGGCGACCGCCGTCATGTTCCCCCAGGGGCGCTGGGGCGAGCCCGACGACGCCGCCCGCCTCATCACCTGGCTGCTCACCGACGAGGCTCGCTGGATCACCGGGCAGGTTATCAACTCCGAGGGCGGCTTCGCCCGCTGGCGCCGCTGACAGCCGCGCACAGGCGCCGGCGTACCTGTGCGCTCTGGCTGCCCTGTCCCATTGCGCCCCGCGCCTCTCACACACTTCGACCGAAACTTCATAGAAGACGCGGCTCAGCGTCGATTTTGAAGATTCTGTCGAAGTGTTAGCGGGGCACTGAAGTGCCGTGGCAGAGCGCTGGCGGCGCACCGCCCTCAGGCCGGCAGCAGGCGCAGCAGCGTGACCTCGGGCCGGCAGGCCAGGCGCACGGGCGTGTAGGGGCTCGTGCCGAGTCCGGCGGAGACGTGCAGGTACATGTGGTCGGCGGCCCGCGGGTCCCCGAGCCGGCCGGGCCACTGCGACAGGCCCGAGGCGCGCCCCCGGTCCAGGTCGCAGTTGGTCACCAGCGCCCCCACCCCGGGCACGCACAGCTGCCCGCCGTGGGTGTGCCCGGCCAGGACCAGGTCGACGTCGTCGGCCGACATCGCCTCCAGGACCCGCCGGTAGGGGGCGTGCGTGAGCCCCAGCCGCAGAGCCCGGCCCTCGTGGTCGCGGATCGCCGGCAGGGAGGTGGCCGACTCCGCTGAGCCGGCTGCCTCCGGGACAGGCAGGACGTCGCGGTTGGCGTGCGGGTCGTCGACGCCGACCAGGTCGATGCGCCGCCCGCGCACGGTCAGCGAGCCGCGCCGGTTGGTCAGGTCCACCCAGCCGCCGGCGGCCTGCAGGTCACGGACCTCCTCCCAGGGCAGGGCCTCGATGTCCTCGTCGCGCACGAGGCTGGAGGCCTTGCGCGGGTCCCGGTGCAGGTATCGCGTCGGCAGGCGGAAGACGGTGGAGCGGTAGTCGTGGTCGCCCATGACGAAGGCCCCAGGCAGACTCGTCAGCGGTTCGAGCGCCCGCCGCAGCGGCTCCAGCCCGGATGCCAGGGAGAGGTTGTCGCCGGTGTTGACGACGACGTCGGGCTGCAGCTGCGCCAGCTGGCGCACCCAGGCGACCCGCGCCTCGGTGCGGCCCGTCAGGTGAAGGTCGGCCAGGTGCAGCACCGTGAGGGGCTCCTCGTCGGCGGCGAGCACCGGCACATCGATGCGCCGCAGTACGGGGCGCCTGGCCTCAATGAGGCTGTAGGCCAGCGTGGCCGCCCCCAGAGCGGCGGTGGTGCCGACGACGGACAGGGCGGTGCGGCCGGCAGGGCAGGGCGTCATGGGGAGTCGGGTCCTCTTCTGTGCAGTTGTCGTTCTCGCGGGGAGAGCCGCTCACCCGTGGGAGGGAATGGGCAGGACCGGGTCGTTGCCCACGGCCTGAGACATGTAGTCGCGCCACATCGGCACAGCCAGGTCGCTACCGTACATGATGCCAATGTAGTGCGGGCCGATCTGCTGGTAGTTGAGGGTCCTGGGGCTGCCGGCGTGACCGATCCAGACGGCGGTGGCCAGCTGCGGGGTGAAGCCGACGAACCAGGCGTCATTGTTGTCATCCGTGGTTCCGGTCTTGCCGCCGATCGGTCGGCCGAAGACGGCTTGCTGAGCCGTTCCGCCTCTCTGTGACGTGGCGGTCAAGGTGGTCGCCGTCAGGTCCGCGGCCCCCTGATCCATGGCCTGGGTGCAGTCGGCGCTGGGCACGGCCATGGAGGTGCCGCTGGCGTCCAGGATCTGGTCGATGGCGATGGGCTTGCAGTACTTGCCGCCGGCGGCGAAGGTCGCGTAGGCGTTGGCCATGCTCAGGGGCGGCACGTTCTGTGAGCCCAGCACGATGGAGGGGCGGGGGTCCAGCTGGGTCCCGTCGGCCTTCGTCACTCCGATGGAGGCGGCGAAGCTGGTGACGTCGCAGACGTTGAGGCGGCTGAGCATCTCGGCGTAGGCGACGTTGATGGACAGCTTCGTGGCCTCGGTGACGTTGGTGGCGCGGTTGAGGGAGGGGTCAACGTTCTTCGGGGCCCAGTTCGGGTCGTTGTTCTCCGGGGCGCAGGGGATGTCCCAGTGGAAGGTTCTGGGGACGGCGCTGAGCCTGGCGCTGGCGGAGTTCCCGTTCTTGAACCAGTCGGCCAGGATGAGGGCCTTGAAGGTTGACCCCGGCTGGAAGCCGACGGTTCCGTCACTGAGCTCAATGCCGCCGTGCTTGGCGTCCGCGGCATAGACGAGCTGGGTGTCGGTGCTGTCCGGGCCGCCGGCGCCGTAGTTGCTGTTCTGGGCCAGCGCCTGGATCCGGCCCGTGCCGGGCTCGATCGAGACGATGGTCGTGTCGGTTCCCGAAGGGTCGCCGGTGGGGACATTGGACTGGATGACGCTGTCCGCGGCGCTCTGACGCTGGAGGTCCAAGGTGGTGGTGATCTTCAGGCCTCCGCGTGTCAGAAGCTGACGGCGGGAGGCGATATCAGGCCCGAAGTTCTCCGACCCGAGGATCTCGTTGACCACGTAGGTGCAGAAGTAGGCGGCGCCTCCCGCAGCACCGCATCCGGCCGGGGACTCCGAGACGTGCAGCATGCTCGCGATCGGGGTGGCGACGGCCTCGTCGTACTGCTGCTTGGTGATGAACTTCTCCTCCAGCATCTTGGAGAGCACCCAGTTCATGCGGTTCTTGGCCAGCTCCGGCTGGGTGACGGGGTCGTAGGCGCTGGGGGCGTTGGTGGTGCCGGCCATGAGGGCGGCCTCGGCCACCGTCAGGTCCTTGGCCGACTTGCTGAAGTAGTGCCGGGCGGAGGCCTCGACCCCGTAGGTGGAGGGGCTGAAGGCGGCGATGTTGAGGTAGCCCTCGAGAATCTGCTGCTTGGAGTACTTCTGCTCCAGGCTGAGGGCGAACTTCATCTCCCGCAGCTTGCGGGCCACGGTGCTCTCGGTGGCGTCCTTGATGATCTTGTGGTCATCGTTCTTCAAGCCGGTCTCGATGAGCGTGTTGCGCACGTACTGCTGGGTCAGCGTTGAGGCGCCCTGACGCGAGCCGCCGGCGTTGTTGGACACCAGGGCTCGCACCATGCCGGTGGGGTCAACGCCCTGGTGCTGGTAGAAGCGCTGGTCCTCGACGGCGACGATGGCGTTCTGCATGTTGACCGAGATCGAGCTCAGAGGCACCACGATGCGGTTCTCGGCGTAGAACTTGGTGATCTCGGTGCCGTCGGCCGCCAGGAGGGTGGAGATCTGGCTGGGTGGCTGGACGTTGAAGTCGCTGGGAAGCTCTTCGAAGAGCTCGGCCGACGCCTTGGTCAGCGCTGCCGTGGCGCCCACGAAGGGGGCGGCGAAGCCCGCTGACAGGACGCCGCCGACGCACGAGAGAGTCAGGAAGACCACGAGCATCGAGACGACCTGGGGTGGTGTCAGTGAGCGCCCGCGCGCAGAGGATTTCGCCATGGCGCCAGCCTACGTGGAATCGCCTGGAGGATGCAGTGGCGTAGGCCCTCTTCGGGCTGGGAAGACCCTTAGAGGCAGGCTCGGCGCCTTCCGTTCGGCGGGGCTGCGGGGTGATTCGACGTCGCGGCGAGCGCTCGGTGGCGGGGCGCTCAGACACATAGCGAGACAACTCTGATACTCAGATAATTCCTAGGAAATATTCAGGCGAGAGTCACGGTGGCATCACGATTCCTTGAGGAGGGGTGCGGCTTGGGTGCCGCCTGACGTCCGTGAGAACTGGATTCCTCAGCCGTGGGAAAGGTAAGGCGGGCGGCGGGCTCGACGCCCAGCAATCGGCTCGCTATCAGAGAACCCCCCTTGTTTGCGCTGATCGTCGGTGCGTTGTCGGGGGCTTGCGGGGATCGGATTGCCCGGGTCACAGGGTGAGGATTTGGTGTGTGATGCTCGGTTGCCATACGGTAACGACTGTGACGTGACCGACAACGGCGTCGGCCGTTGAATGGATCGGGAGTGAGCATGATTCAAGACGACCAGACCTGGGCGGCCCAAGCGGCCTGCGCCGCCGTCGAGCCTGACCAGCTCTTCGGCAAGGGCGCTGAGCAGCGCGACGCGAGATCACTGTGCTTCGCCTGTCCGGTTCGCATGGAGTGCCTGGCCGAGGCACTCAACTCCGAGTCCAGCTTCGGCGTCTGGGGCGGACTGACCGAGCGGGAGAGGCGGGCGCTGCTGCGACGCTTCCCCGAGGTCGACGACTGGGGCCGGTGGCTCGAGCGCGAGGATGACGAGCTCGTTGCCGAGATCCACGCCCGTCGCGCCCCCCGCATCCTGGCCCGGGTGCGCTGCGCCTCCTGAAGGCCGTCCCCGCGTTCCGGGTTTCCGGCGCCTGGCGGCGAGTCCTAGGCTGAGGCTCATGACTGCATCTTCTGAGCCCGTTTCCGCCGCGCCGACCATCTGGGAGTACGTCACCGTCCCCCTCATCACCCACGCCACCAAGCAGATCCTCGATCAGTGGGGCGCTGACGGCTGGGAGCTCGTCCAGGTCGTGCCCGGTCCGTCCGGCACGGACAACCTCATCGCCTACCTCAAGCGCCCCCGGTCCTGACGGGCCGCTCGGCGGCGCCAGCGCGCACGACGACCGCGCCTGCGGTCCGGTAGGTCCCGGCCGCAGGCGCGGCATTGTCTGTGACGTTGATGCGGGCGTCAGCGCTCGGCGGTTCGTCCGGTGCGCTGTGCTGAGGGCTCGCGACCCGAGGCGGGGCCTCAGCGGGCGCGACGGCGCAGGCGGTCGACGTCGAGCAGCGTGACGGCCCGGCCCTCCAGGCGGATCCAGCCGCGGGAGACGAATTCGGCCAGCGACTTGTTGACCGTCTCGCGCGAGGCGCCCACCAGCTGGGCGAGCTCCTCCTGGGTGAGGTCGTGGGGAACGTGGACGCCGTCGTCGGTGGGTGAGCCGAAGCGGTCGGCCAGGTCCAGCAGGGCCTTGGCCACGCGGCCGGGCACGTCGGAGAAGACGAGGTCCGCCAGCGCGGTGTTCGTGCGGCGCAGGCGCTGGGCCAGGGCGCGCAGCATGTCCTTGGCCAGCTGCGGGTGGGACTCCACGAAGGTCATGAGCTGGTTGTGGTCGAGCGTCAGGAGCTCGGTGGGGGCCACGGCGGTCGCGGTGGTGGAGCGCGGGCCCGGGTCGAACAGGGTCAGCTCGCCGACGATCTCGCCGGGGCCGAGCACCGCGAGCAGGTTCTCGCGGCCGTCGGCGCTGGCGTGGCCGAGCTTCACCTTCCCGGAGAGGAGAATGTAGAGGCGGTCGCCTGAGTCGCCCTCGTTGAAGAGGGTCTCGCCACGGCGCAGAGTCGTCTGCGTCATCATGGCGCGCAGTTCCTCCTGCTCCTCCGGGCTCAGGCCCTCGAAGAGCGGGATCCTGGAGATAATGCTGTCTTCCACGGAGATCCTCCTGGTGGTTAGGGGGCTGGCATCCCGCATGCGGGAGCCCTCGGGTCTATCCTGCCACGGCTTGTGACCTGTGGCACGCCGTCGAGCATTGTAGCCTCCGTGTGTTGCAGGTCAAAAGGAAGTGAGCAAAATCGGGTGCGTCGTGTGACACGGTCCTATCCGTGAGGTTGCGGGTCGGCGGCGGGATCGACTGCAATGGCGGTCTTCGGAGGACGGCTCGCTCTGAGGCGGGGCGGGGCTGGTGGTGCCGGTGACGCCGCCGATGAGATCGCGGAGAGAGGACAGAGAGGACACAGTGCGCAGGGCAGTGAGTAGTGAGGTTGAGGCGGCCGGGACGGCGACCGAGGTTGCCGAGGCGGAGACCCTGACTGAGGCGGCCCGGCGGGCGGGCGCCGTCGACGATGAGCTCATGGCCCTCTACCCCGACGCCGCCTGCGCCCTCGACCACGACGGTCCCTTCCAGCTGCTCGTGGCCACCGTCCTGTCTGCCCAGACCACCGACGCGCGCGTCAACACGGTCACCCCCGAGCTCTTCGGGCGCTATCCCGACGCCGCCGCCCTGGGGGCCGCCCGGCGCGAGGACCTCGAGGCGATCCTGCGGCCCCTGGGCTTCCAGCGTGCTAAGGCCGGGCACCTGCTCGGCATCGGGCAGGCGCTCACCGAGCGCTTCGAGGGACGGGTGCCGCGCAGCCGAGAGGAGCTGGTGTCCCTGCCGGGAGTGGGGCGCAAGACCGCCAACGTCGTGCTCGGCAACGCCTTCGCACAGCCCGCCATCACCGTGGACACCCATGTGGGGAGGCTCTCGCGCCGCCTGGGGTGGTCGACGTCGAAGGACCCGCTGCGGGTGGAGAAGGACATTGCGGCCCTGTGGGAGCCGTGGCGCTGGACCGACGGCTGCCACCGGCTCATCGAGCACGGGCGCCGGGTGTGCTCGGCCCGCTCGCCCCGCTGCGGCCAGTGTGCGCTGCTCGAGGCCGGGTTGTGCCCGCAGGTGGGCGTTTGAGGGCCGAGCCTGTGCAGGCCGACGTTAGGCCGACGCCGAGCCGGGCATTTTTCGCGTAGCCCTACAGAAATACGGTTGGGCTACGCGAAAAATGCCCGGCTCGCGGCATCAGGCGGAGGCGGGTGGGGCGACGTCGGCCAGGAAGGGCAGCAGGGCCCGGACGAACCCGGCCGGGGTCTCCTCCTGAGGGAAGTGGCCGGAGCGGTGGACCGTCACCTGACGCAGGTTGCCGGCTACGCGGTGGGTGTCGCGCGCGTAGGCCTGGGCGGGCTGGACCGGGTCGAGCTCGCCCTGCACCGACAGGACGGGCACCGTCGCCGGCTTGTCCAGGGCCGCAGTCTCCGCCCGGGACAGCACGAGGTTGCGCAGCGGCTCCAGGGCGCTGCGGGCGGCGCCGGGTCGGGACAGGAGCTCGGCATAGTAGGGAGCCTCCTCGGCCACTGCCTCGCGCGTGTACGGCCCGGCCCAGGAGCGCAGCAGGCCCTCCAGGGCGCTGCGGCTGCGCAGGCGGCGCTTGGCCAGCCCCGGGATCCGCAGGCTCACGTACTGCAGCGCCGGCCCGGACAGCGCCCGGGCTCGCAGTGAGCGCAGCGCGAGCGGGTGGGGGGCGCCGATCGGGACGATCGCCGTCGTCAGGTCCGGGGCCAGGCGCGGCAGCGCCCAGGCGACCTGGCCGCCGAGCCCCGCGCCGACGACCACGGCCCGCTCGTGTCCCAGGGACCGGACCACGGCGGCCAGGTCCTGGGCAAGCGTCACCAGGTCATAGCCCGACGGCGGCCGGTCCGAGCCGCCGAAGCCGCGCAGGTCGAGAGCCGCCACGCGGTGCCCGGCCTGCGCCAGGGCGGGGATGACGTGGCGCCAGGTCCACCAGCACTCGGGGAAGCCGTGCACCAGGAGGGTGAGGGGGCCGGCTCCGGCCGGGGCCTCGGGGCCCGCCAGCGCGACATGGAAACGGGTGCCGCGGGCGGTGAGGTTGCGATGGGTCCAGGGGCCGGGGCGGTTGACGTCAACAGGCACGCCCGCAGCCTACTGGTCGGCGCCCCGTACCGACGACGAGACGTCCGAGGGTCGGCCGGTAGTGCTCGCATGGGCGCCCGCGGCGGAGAGGGGGCGCCTGGCACTGCCCGCGGGTCGCTTTGCACCGCCCACGTCGTCCTGCACCGCCCCAGGGGCGCCCCCGGGGGACGTTCTCGAGCGGCCGGGGACAGGACGCGCGGCCGGGGACAGGAATCCGGTCCCTGACGGCGTCGAGTGTCCCCGTCGGTACCGGAATGTCCCCGACGGCGCAGGATGTCCCCGTCTGTGGAGACAGGCAGTCCTCGATGCGACCCGTCCCCGGCGGCGCGCCGGCTGCGCGCCGTCTCCGCCCCTCTCCCGTGCGTCCACGACGCCGTCGGAGGCAGGGAATGTCCAAAACGGAGACAAAGGTCGCGACGAGGCGGAGAACAAGGAAAGGAAACCGCATGATTCCGCGGTTCAGGTAATGGTGCGAACGTCTGGATATCCTCTTTGTCACCGATTTGGACACGCAGCGGGACGAACCGGTTCCCGGAGCCGTGCCGGAGCTGGAGGTTGGGCTCGATGCCGCTGCTGATCGCGGAGGGAAGGGGAAGGAATGACTGCCCAGCGCCGCCATGACTCGGGTGATGGCTCCGCCGATGACCTCACCGAGGGCCTTGGCACTGACTCCTGTAGCTGTGCGCACGCGGATGTCGCGGCCTCAGACACTGTCGCCGACCCGGCTCCCGAGGAGGGGGCGGCCGCCGGTGCCGGCGGCACTGGAGGAGAGGACGGGCCGGGGCTCATGACGACCGGCCGCTTGGAGGCCTTCAGCGACGGGGTCATCGCCATCGCCATCACCCTGCTGAGCCTGGAGATCAAGCTGCCCGACGACGGCGGGAGCCTCCTGCACTCCCTCGCCTCCCTGTGGTCCAGCTACGTGGGATTCGTCCTCAGCTTCCTCCTGGTGGGGCAGGTCTGGCTCAACCATCACGCCATCTTCGTGCGAGTGTGCAGCGTCGACCAGTGGATGCTCATCTGCAACCTCTTCCTCCTGCTCGACGTCGCCTTCCTACCCTTCGCCACCTCGGTGCTCACCCGGTCCCTGGAGTCCGGCCACGACGAGCGCACGGGCGCCGTCTTCTACGGGATGGTCATGGTGGTCGGCGGGTTGTTCTTCAACGCCCTGTGGCGAGCATCCATCCAGGACCGCAGCCGACTGCGACCGTGGGTCTCCGAGGCGGAGGTTCGGTCCATGACCCGGCGCTTCGCGATGGGGCCGTGGCTGTACGCACTGGCCGCGCTGCTGGGGCTGGTCAGCGCCTGGTTGAGCGTGGCCACCTACGTGGCCCTCATCGTCTTCTACATGGTCGGCCACCGGCCGCGGCGGGTCAGCCCAGCAGGAGGCTGAGGGCCACATACACACCGGTGCCGCCGATGAGTGACAGCCCGATGGAGCGCCGCCACAGGTGCAGGCCCGCCGTCGCCCCGATTCCGCAGGCGGCCGGCAGCCAGCTCGACGGCGACAGGCTCACCCCGCCCAGCGTGTAGGCCACCAGGACGATCATGACCCCCAGCGGCATCGCCCGGGACAGGAAGGCCAGCAGCGCACTGTCCTGGCGTCCGCGCAGCAGCACGAAGGGCATGATCCGGCACACGAAGGTAATGACGGTAACGACCACGACGGCGACCGCGATCTGCGGGTTGGTGAGCATCAGCTGCCCCTCCGCCCCGGCTCCGGCGCGCTCGCCCCGGGGCGGCGGCCGCGCCAGGCGTACAGCCCCACCAGGCCGACGGCGAGGATCACCAATGCGGTCAGCAGCGCCGCCGAACCACCGATCGCCAGGCCGATCCCGCCGGCCACCAGCCCCACGCACAGCACCCCGATATCGGGGTGGTTGCGCCAGTTCTCGATGGCCAGGACCACGAACAGGGACGTGAGCACGAAGCCGAGCAGCTCGATGCGCTCACCCACCACGGAGGCCAGCGCCGTGCCGGCCAGTGCCCCGACGGTCGTGCCCACCACCCAGGAGGCGTGGCTGATCGCCTCCACGCCCACCAGGTAGCGCCCGCTCATGGCTCGCCGGTCGCGCGCCGCCAGCAGCGCGTAGACCTCGTCGGTGATCGCGTGGACGGCGTAGAGGCGCGTGAGCGCCCTGCCCCGCACCCGCTCCAGGGGGAAGCCCAGCCCGTAGAAGACGTGCCGGCCCGAGACGAAACCGGTGGACAGGGCGATGGTCGCCAGCGGCTCGCCGCCACCGGCCAGCGGCACCAGCAGCATCTGCATGGTCCCGGAGTAGATGACCAGGCTCCACACCGGCGCCCACCACCAGGCCAGGCCCTCGGCGACCAGCAGCATCCCGGCCGCCAGCCCCAGCGTCACGTATCCGACGACGATGGGCACCGCGTCACGGGCCGCATCGGCGAGGGTCTGCATCCGTCGAGCCGACGGCGCCCCTGTCCCTTCCGTCCCGGCGGGCGGCGGGGCGGCGTCGGGCTCAGTCACGCGGGCCGCGGACGTCGTCCTGCTTGCGCTGCCCGGCCCGGCGAGCCAGGTGGGCGACGACGGCGACCATGATCGTGAGCACGCCCATGAGGATGAAGCGGCCGGAGAGGCCGTCGTCCATGACGTAGGTGGACAGGGCCTTGCCCAGGTCGGAGTGGGCCTGGAGCCGATCGACCGTGGGCCCCAGGATCGACTTGGTGACCCCCGGCGTGAGGACGAAGGGCAGACCGATAACCGTGCTGATGGCGCCGACGACGAAGGCCCCCAGCGAGGAGCGCGAGATCATGAGCAGGGCGGCGGCGCAGGCCGCGGTCCCGCCCAGGATCTCCAGCGCGCCCATCGGGGAGGCGGCCGCCGGCCAGGCCGAGGGGTTGCCGCCGGTCAGGGTGGCGGCGCCGTCGTGCACGAGGAACCAGGCCAGAGGGAACAGGACGATGGCGACGAGTACTCCGGCCCAGTGGGTCTCGACTCGCGAGCCCGGGGCGTTCAGCGCGCTGGCGCCCCTGAGGAGGATGGAGTCGTCGTCCTCGTCGGCACCGGTCATGGCCATGGCGGCCTGCCGGGCCCGCGAGCGGCCGCGCTCCTCCGGGTCGTCACTCTGCCCGGCGTCGGCGCTCGCGGACAGTCCCCGGGCGGTGGGGGCGGTTGGGAACCAGTCGGGCGTCTGCTGCGGGGAGGGGGCCGACGGCGAGGCTGCCGGCGTCGGGCGGTAGTCCCGGGCGCTCGCGGAGGCGGAGGCCTCGGGGTGGAGGTCGGAGAGCTCGATGTACGGGGACGAGACGGCTCGGGGCGCCGACTCGGTGGAACGCGCCGAGGGGGCGCTGGCGGCGGAGCCCGTCCGGGCCAGCTGGGCCGCGGGGGTCGCCGGCCAGGACGGGGCCGAGGGGCGGTTGTCCGCCGAAGCGCTCACCGGCGCCGTCGGAGCCGCTGACTCCGGTGCCTCCGGCTCGGCCGGAGACGTCACCGATGGTGACGGGGCGGCCGGTGTCATCGTGGCCGCTGACGGTGCGGAGGAGGTCGGGAAGGCCGCAGGGGTGGCGGGAGCCTCAACGGGCACGAAGCCGTCATCGGTGTCGTCGACGTCCTCATCGTCCTCACGGTCATCGACGGCGGCTGTCGAGACGGGCACCGAGGCGGCTGCCGGCTGCGCAGCCTCCTCGACAGCGTTCTCGGTCACGTTCTGAGCATCGTCCTCGATCTCCTCGTCGGTCCCGGCCACCTGCTCGGCCTCACCGACCTCGCTGGCCTCGTCGTTGTCCGCGTCGAGCTCGCCGTCGAAGTCCTTGATGTCGTCGGTGTCGTCGATATTGGTGTTGTCAGTGTCGTCCACGCCCGCCGCGTCATCCGTGGTGCCGGTTGCGGTGGAGGGGGTCTGCGGGGTGGTGCCCGTGATCTCGTTCGCGGCCCGGGCCGCACCGGTGGCCACCGAGACGGGTACGGCCCTCACGGCGGGGGAACCGGTCACGGGGGTGGGAATCGCCGGGGACGCGGGGGCGAGGTCGGCCTCCGCCTCAGGGGCGTCGAGGTCATCGGTCCCGGTGGGCTCCTCCGGCAGGGACGAGTCCTCGGAGTCATCGAACTCTTCAAGGTCTTCGAAGTCCTCGAAGTCCTCGAAGTCCTCAGTCTCGATGAGGCTCTGCGGCGCCGCGGGAGCCTCGGCGGTGTCGGCCGCGGGCGCGCGTCCCTGACTGTCCGCGGCCGCTGTCGTCGGCACTGCGGCGGATGCTATGGTCGGCTGGCTGGCCGGATGGCTGATCGGCCGGCCGACTGGCCGGGTGTCCGGTGCGCCTGCCGGCTGACGGGTGGGCTCGGTGCTCACTGCCGGGGCCTCGTCCTCGTCGTCCACCGCGGCGGGCGAGGGCGCCTCCGGGGCGGAGCCGGCGGAGCTGCTGAGGGCTGCGGTCGTGCTGGCTGTGCTGGCTGTGTTGGTCGTGCTGTTGGCGGTAGCTGCGGTGGCTGCTGGAGGCGTAGCGGCTGTGGCGGCCGAGTCCTGAGGCTCCTCGGGGCGGGTGGACTCAGGAGCCGTGGGCGCCGTGGTCTGTACGGCGACCTGGGTGGTGCCGGCCTCAACAGTCTCAGCACGGGCCTTCGGGGCGCCGGCGCCCTCGGGGGCCGCCGGCTCGGTCGTGGCCTCCGTGGTGGCCTGGGCTGCGTCGGCGACCGGTGCCGGCTTCTCCTCCACCTCGCCGGGCTCCGACGACGGCGGAATCGACCGTGGCATGCCATTGGCCGCAGTGGTCCTGACGGCCGTCTCCACGACTGCGTCGTCGACGGTGGGACGCAACGGGGCCTGGACGGGGCGGTCGGCCGGGAGGTCTCCGCCGTGAGGGTCCTGGTGCACCAAGGACGTCGGCTCCTCGGAAGGAGCGCCGGTGTCCTCAGCCGCTTCATCGGCTGTGTCCGTGGCTGTGCCGGCGACCACCCGGGCGGTGTTCGCGGCAGCCTTGGCGGCGGTCTTGACGGTTTCGACGGCCTGGGTGGCGCGGCTCCCGGAGGCGGCGAAGGGCGCCTGCTCGCGGAGGTTCAAGGTGTCGGCCTCGTCGTCAGCGGCCGCTGCTCCTGCCTCGCCGGCCCCGTCATCGGCTGTCTCTGCCTCATCGGCGTCGGCGGCACTGACCGCAGCGGCCTCGCCGTCCTGGGCCGCCGTCGCCCGAGGCGCGGGAGAGGCGGCCTGGGAGACCTGGGTGACCTTGCCGACGAGGCTCGCGAGGGAGGCCGAGCCCAGGGCCTCATCGGCCAGGTTGACCGTCGCCTCTCCCGAGCGGGGATCCGTGGCCGGTGTCCGCGTTGTGGGTGTCGACGCCGCCTTTGAGGACGGGGTGACGTCGTCGGAGGGGACGGGTGGTGCCTGCGGCGCGGTGCGGTCTGTGTTGTCGGTGCTCACGAGGTCTCCTTACGCATGCACACGGTAGTAGTAGGGGCGGGGATACCGGAAGGGACCGGTCAACTCCGGGACACGGAGTCGGGCATGGGGCCCTCAGACGCCGGATCGCAGCCTGGCCAGCGCGTTGGCACGGCCCTGCCGGCGAGCCACATGTGCCCCCCAGCCGATCGCCATGAGCTCGATGCCGGTGGCGGCGAGCACGACGGCGTTCGGGCCGTACGGCAGGAGCCTGGAGACCAGATGGCCGCCAGGGATCATATCGTTACTGAGCGCGGGCACTGCCGCAAGAACGAGAACGGGGCCGGTCACGCGCGCACCGAGGGTGGAGTGGGCCGTTGAGGCGCCGGCTGCGGCCAGGGCCAGGAAGGAGACGAGGACGGCCGCCAGCAGCAGCGGCCCGGTCTGGACGCCGGGGGCGACTGCCCGCAGGTAGGCGCGTGGCAGCAGGAAGGCCGCCAGCGCCAGCCCGCCGATGACCCAGGGCAGGGACAGGAGGTGATCGCGACGGCGCGAAGGCGGCGGCGTCGGAGTGGAGCCCACGGTCCGGTCGGCCTCGGTGAGGCGGAAGGCGGCGTGCCCCTGGGCCTGGCCGGCGCGGCGGGCCAGGCGCATCCCCCAGGAGCCGCCCAGCCACAGGCCCGCCAGGACCAGCATGAAACCAGTGCTGACGAGCCGCTGCAGCCAGGGCTCGGTCAAGGAGGCCGCGTGAATGGGGGCCAGGAAGACCATCGACTGGGCGGTCAGCGCGGTCAGCCCCGTGGCGAGCGCGCCCAGCGAGGAGCGACTGGCGAACAGCACGGCGGCGGCCGAGGAGAGCAGCAGGAGAGCGCCGAGCAGCAGGCCGGTGCGCAGTACCGAGGTCTGGTCGGCGGTCAGGCCCAGGAGGGCGGAGGCACCCAGGGCGAAGAGGACTCCGACGACGGCGGTGAGCACGTAGTCGGGGCGGCGACTGCGCGGTGGCCGACCCGATGCTCCAGGGGTCGCGGGCGGCGGGCCGGAGCCCGGGGCGTGATGGGAGGGGGAGTCACTCACCTGATCGAGTCTAGGGGGTGCGCTCGCCTCGTGCTGGTTTCGTCGGGATGCGGGGCCTCAGGCCGACTGACGGTGCCTGTGGCCGGCGGTGACCGCGGTGTGCCACAGTGGGGGCGTGGTGCGAATGTCTGTGGGAATCGGGCCGTCGGAGCCGGGCGGTCTGAGGAGGCCCGGAGGTCAGGGTGTGGCGGGCCGGCCCGGCGTGTCGACCGGAGGGTCGAATACCGGTGGGGTCGGCGCAGGCGCGGCGGCTGGCTCGTCCGCCGACGGCGCCCTCTCGCCCGAGGATCCTGCGCTGGAGGCGCTCAGGGCCGTGGCCGCCGACGAGCGGGTGCGCGCCGCCGAGGCGGCGGTGCGTGAGGCCTGTTCCGAGCTGCGCTGGAACGAGGCCCTGCGGCGCCGGTGGCGAGAGGCCCGCGCCGAGGCCGCGGTCCGGGGCGCCATCGCCTCGGGCGGCGTCGAGGGGGCGGTGGTCTCCGCCGAGGTGCTGCGCGGGCAGGTGGCCGCCGGAGCCCTCACCCAGGCCGCCACCGGTGACCCGGGCCTGGATGCCGTGGCCGGGCTGTGGCGCGCCGGGACCCGCCTGGTGGGCTGGATGCCGGACCTGGTGGGGCGGGGGCGGCCGGCGGTGCCCCCGGCGCGCTCGCTGCTGGCGGCGCTGCACCGCGACGTCGTCGGCCCCCTGGCGTCCGGCGGCCGGGTGGGGCTGGGGGAGGTCGGCGTGCCACGCGCCGGGCAGGTGCGTGCCCGGGAGGGCGGTCCGGGGGATGCGCCGCAGGGTGAGGAGCTGGCGGTGAGACTGGCGGGATTGATCGATCTCATCGAGGCGCAGCGGGTACCGGCGCTGGTGCGGGCGGCCGTCGTGCACGCCGAGATGCTGGCAGCGCGTCCCTTCACCGCCGGGAACGCCGCAGTGGGGAGGCTGCTCGTGCGTCACCTCCTGGTGCGTGACGGGGTTGAGCCGACCGGCACGGCGGTCACCGACCTCTACCCCGGGCGGGTGCCGGCGGCCTACGCCGAGGCCGCCGGGGCCTACGCCTCGGGCACCATGGACGGGGTCGTGGCCTGGGTGGTGTGGCAGGCCGAGGCGGTGCTCGCGGGGGTTCAGGAGGCCCAGCGCCTGTGCCGGGCGGTGCAGGCCGGCACCTGGCGGGCCGGCTGATCCCGGGGCGGGCCGGGCGAACTCCGGGCGAACTCGGGGCGAGCCCGGCTTGAGTCCGGCCGGAGGACTCAGAGGCCGCGGGCGGCGCGCGGGCCGCGTCGGGCCATGAGCCAGGCGGCGGTGCCCCCGACGGCCAGCACACTGGCCACGTGGGCGATGATCGAGGCCCGGGTCGACAGGCTCGGTGGCTCCCAGCGCGGCCGCAGCCGCACCGGGCGGGCGAAGTCGCGCACCGGCCAGTCCCGCTCCTGCGCCAGGCGCCGCAGGTCCCTATCGGGGTTGACTGCGACCGGGTGGCCGACGGCGCTGAGCATCGGCTCATCGGAGATGGAGTCGGAGTAGGCCCAGCACCGGGACGGGTCGATGCCGTGGGCGGCGGCGTCCTCGCGCAGCGCCACCACCTTCTCCGAGTGCAGCATGGAGCGGGAGATGCGCCCGGTGAACAGGCCGTCCTCACCGACCTCCATGTGGGTGGCCACGGCCCGGTCGGCCCCGACGAGACGGGCGATGGGGGCGACCATCTCGGTGATGGAGGCCGAGACCACGACGACGTCGTGCCCGGCCCGGCGGTGGCCCTCGATGAGGTCGAGGGCCTCGGCGTAGACGGCCGGCTCGATGGCCGTGGTCAGGGCGCCCTCCACGACCTCCACCAGGTCCCGGCGGCTGATACCGGCGGACATGAGGGCCAGGTGCTCCATGAGGCTGCTGGAGCGCTGGGAGCCGGCGCCCACTAGGAGGTAGGGAATCTGGGCGATGAGCCCGTGGGCCAGGGCGCGGGAGGAGATGAGGCCGCTGCGTCGCATCGGGGTGCCCAGCGCCCAGGTCGACGACGTCGCCAGGATCGTCTTGTCCAAATCGAAGTAGGCCGCCGCGCGGTGCCCGGTGGGGGGCGGGCCGGCAGGGGGGCGCTCCGACGCCCCCGGTGGGGCGGTCGGTGCCGTCACCGGTGACGTCGCTGGCTGTTGGGAGGGGACGCTTGCGCGGTCCTGCGCGCTCATGGACCCATCTCATCATGAGGGGACCGCCGGTGTCAGGCGTGTCAGCTCCGCGGTTGCCTCCGTCATCACCGCCGGCTCCCGATCGGCCGCAGCCCTTCGCGGCGGACGCGGGGCCACAGGCCCGATTTTGCGACCCGTCTCCACAGGCCTGACGCCGCCGCCGGGCGCAGCCGCGGGCGGGCCCCCACCCTGGTGGGGAGTCGCCTGCGGCACCGCGGTACCGCCATACAGGGCGCCGGCCGGGGAACCAAGAGGGCGGCTGTGGCAACGGCTGCGGGAACGGCCGGCAGGCCGCGGGGAAGGGCGCGGGACAACGTCGAGACATGTGTGAGGAGAGGACGATGCCGGTGAGGATGCCCGTGAGGCAGACGCCCGTTCCCGCGGGGGACGGCAGGGGACAACCGGAGCCGGGGGAGAAGGACCCGACGTCGGAGGCGACGGGGGTGGCCAAGGCGACGCGGGCAACCCGGGTCAGGCCGGCGATGGGGCGCAGGCCGGTGTGGGACGGCCGGGACGTCTCCTTCCCTCCCCTGAGACCCACCGCCGGCCGGCCTGCGCAGCCCGGTGGTGAGGCGCAGGCGGGGGAAGGGGCGACGGGCTCGGGCCGCGCCGCCCAGGTCCTGGCCGTCACCGGCGCCCGCGGGGGACTGGGGACCAGTGTCCTGCTGCTGCACCTGGCATGGGCGCTGGGCCGCGCGGGCAGGCGGGTAGCGATGATGGACCTCGACCCCACCGGCGGCCTGGACCTCCTGTGCGGGCAGAGCGTCCTGACCGGGCTGCGCTGGGCGGACCTGCCGGCCGAGGAGTCGGCCTTCCGACCCGGCCACCTCGTCGGGGCCCTGCCCGTGTGGCACGCCATGCCGGTCCTCACCGGGGACGTGCGCGGAGGCCCCCTGCCCTGCGCGGAGGCGGTCCTGGAGGCGATGCGGGCCGAGCACGACGTCGTGCTGGTGGACCTGCCCCGAGGGGCGCCCCCGCCCCCGGGCGCCGGGGTCCTCATCCTTACCGGGCTCGACCTGCGCTCGGCCGTGGCCGCCGAGAGCATCGCCTCGCGACTGCGAGGCACGGCGCCTGCCGCTGCCCAGGCCGCCGACGCTGAGGCCGCCGTCGTCCAGACCGCCGACACCGCTGCGGGGGTACCGGTCTGGCTCGTGGCGCGCCAGGTGGGTGAGGACGTCGTCGCCGAGGACCTCGAGCTCATCACCGGCTGCCCGGTCCTGGGGCAGGTCCCCACCGACCGGGTCCTGGCCAAGCGGGTGGCCCTCGGGGAGGACCCGGTGCGGGCCCGCTCGGCCATCAGGCGCGCCGCCGGCTCCCTGGCCAGGGAGCTACTGCCCCGGCTCGCCGATGCCACGACGCCGGGGAGCTGTTCAGCGAGCCGGTCAGCGAACCAGCCAGCAAACCAGTCAGGCCATCAGTCGAGGAGGCAGTCATGGTCCCGGTGAGTCCCGATCAGCCTAGAGTTCCCGGTTCTTCCGGCGGGACCGGGACAGACGGCCCCGAGCTGGCCCGCGTCCGCAGCGCCCTGGCCCGCGGCGTCGCCCTGGAGGAGGCCCTCAACGACGCCGCCGCCCCCGCCACCGGACAGGTGGGGATGGCGCGCCTGGGCCAGCGGGTGCGTGCCGACGTCGACGGCGCCGGGCCGCTCCTCCAGCCCCTCATCGAGACCGACGGCGTCACCGACGTCCTCGTCAGCGGCGGGCGCACCTGGATCGACCGGGGACACGGCCTCGAACCCGTCCCCGAGGCGACCATGGACGAGCCCGAGGTGCGGGCCCTGGCCGTGCGCATGGCCGCCTCCGCCCACAAGCGCCTCGACGACGCCTGCCCCGTCGTCGACGCCACCTTGCCCGACGGAACCCGCCTCAACGCGGTCCTGCCGCCCCTGAGCGCCGACGGCACCCTCATCAGCCTGCGCACCAAGCGCCGCCGCGGCTTCACCCTGGACGAGCTCACCACCGCCGGCACGATCGCCCCCGGCCTGGGCGAGGTCCTGGCCGCCCTCGTGACCGGCCGCGCCAGCTGCCTGGTCACCGGCGCCACCGGCACCGGCAAGACCACCCTCCTGGCCGCTCTGCTCTCACTCGTCCCGGCCACCGAGCGCATCGTGTGCATCGAGGAGGCCAGCGAGCTGCGCCCCGATCACCCCCACGTCGTCCACCTCCAGGAGCGCGGCGCCAACGTCCAGGGCGTCGGGGCGGTCTCCATGACCTCCCTGGTGCGCACCGCCCTGCGCATGCGGCCCGACCGGATCGTCCTGGGCGAGTGCCGTGGCCCCGAGGTGCGCGACGTCCTCACCGCCCTCAACACCGGGCATGAGGGCGGCTGGGCCACCCTCCACGCCAACTCGCCCGCCGACGTCCCCGCCCGCCTGACCGCCCTGGGGGCGCTCGCGGGACTCGACGAGGCGGCCGTCGCCGCCCAGGCGGCCAGCGCCCTCGACGCCGTCGTCCACCTGCGCCGGCAGGCCGGGGCCTCCGGTGCACGCCGCTACGTCGCCTCCATCGGCGTGCTGCGGCGCGAGGCGTCCCCGGCCGGAGCGGTCCTCATCTGTGAGGAGGCCCTGCACGTGACGGGCGACGGCCGCCTGAGCCCCGGCCCGGCCGTATCAGCGCTGCGGGAGCGGGTCGGCCCGCAGGTCTTCGCCCGCACTGGCCTCGACGAACAGCTGGGCCTGGGGGAGAGGAGACCCACATGACCGGCACGGCCTGCATGACTGGCATGACCTCCATGGCGGTGGGCGTCGCGCCCCTGCCCCCGGCCGGGCACCTGGCCGGGCAGCTGGGTGGGTCGGCGGGCGGGTTGGTGCCCGGCGCCTGGATCGCGGCGGTCCTGGTCGCTCTGGCCGCCGCCGTGCTCCTGCTGCCGGCCCGCCGAGGCCTGCCCCGCAGCTGGATCACGGGCACCCCCGTGGCCCAGGCTCGCCCGCCGATGCGGCAGGCGGCGCTTGCCGCGCTGCGCTCCCGACGCACCGGGGCGCCCGAACCGGACCTCGGCCTGCTGCTCACCGAGGTCGCCAGCCTCCTGCGCGCCGGCGCAACGGCGCAACGGGCCTGGACGCGCGCCTGCCTGCGCGCCGGCCTCACCGAGGGCGTCGAGCCCGACGAGGACGGCGTCCCACCCGTGCTGCGCGCGCTCGCGAACCTCCAGCACGACTCGTGGCTGCCCCGATGGAGTGGCGGGCACCTGCACTGGCGCCCGCCCTCGCGGGGGCGGCGGGCTCGGCAGCGGCGGGCCACCGCCGCCGGGGCGGTGGGCGCCATCGCCTCCTGCCGCCTGTCGACCGCCCTGGGGGCGCCCCTGGCCGACATCCTCCAGACCGTGGCCGGCGGGGTGGCCGAGTCCGGTCGCGCCGAGGCCTCCCGGCGGGCCGCCCTGGCCGGTCCCCGCAGCACCGCCCGGATCCTGGCCTGCCTGCCCGTGGTCGGCCTGGGACTGGGGATGCTCGTGGGCGCCGACCCCGCCTCCCTCCTGCTCGACGGCGGACTCGGCAGCGCCGTGGGGGCGCTGGGCATCGGGCTCATGGTCGTGGGGCACCTGGTGACCAGGCGCCTCATCCGCGCCGCGACCGCCGAGGGCGACGTCGTCGACGAGGCCCTGGTCCTGGACCTGGCCGCCGCCGCCCTGAGCGCCGGGGCCTCGGTGCCCGGGGTGCTGACCGCCTTGGGCCATGCCCTGGAGGAGGAGGGTGCCGGCGTCGTAGGGCGGGCCCTGCTGCTGGGAGCCCCGTGGGAGGAGGCCTGGCAGGCGCCCGAGGACGATCAGTGGAGGGCGCGGCGCTCCCGCCTGGAGTCCTGCCTGCGCCCCGGCTGGGAGGACGGTGCCTCGCCGGCCGCCCTCCTGGAGGCGACGGCGGCGAGCCTGCGCGCGGGGCGGCACGCCCGCGACGAGGAGGCCGCCGAGCGCCTGGCGGTGCGCCTGGTCCTGCCGCTGGGCGCCTGCCACCTGCCGGCCTTCGTCATCCTGGGGATCGCGCCGGTCGTCGCCTCAGTCGGCATGAGCATGCTCACCAGGTGAAGGCACCCCGTCCGATACCCGCACAAGCGGGTACTCCTGCCCTTTCAGGTGCGCGGACCCCCGGCGGCCTGGCACGATGGGGGCATGGCACTGTCGAAGAAGATGCTGAGCCGCGACGAGGTCGTGGTGCGGCACATGCACACCCACATCAAGGTCCTCCTGTGGCGGTTCGTCGTTGAGATCCTGCTGCTCGTGGTCGGCGTCGTCGCCTCGGTCATGGCCCCCGCCACCTGGCGCCCCTGGGGCATCCTGGCGATCTGGGTGGCGATCCTCGTCGTGAGCATCCCCCTGCTGCTCCTGCCGTGGCTGCAGTGGTACATGCACACCTACACGATCACCACCAAGCGCATCATCACCCGCTCGGGCATCATCAGCCGCATCGGCCACGACCTGCCCCTGACCCGGATCTCCGACATCCAGCTGGACAAGGACGTCACCGACCGCTTCTTCGGCTGCGGCACGCTGGCGCTTCAGACCTCCGCCGATGACCCGCTCCTCCTGCACGACGTCCCCCACGTGGAGACGGTCCAGGTGGAGATCTCCAACCTGATCTTCAACGACACCCAGGGCGCCATCGACGCCGACCCCCGCAGCTGAGCGGCACGGAGGCGCAGATACGCAGACAAGACGGCGGCCGCCGGTCCCCCCAGAGAGGGAGCCGGCGGCCGCCGTCTGAATCGTGGTGATCGGGTCAGTCGAGGGTCTCGACGACGCCGACCGCCTGGGCCACGCCGGTCAGGGTGGCGGCGATGCGCACGGCCTCCCAGACCTGCTCGGTGCTCAGGCCCTCGCCGCGCACCGTGGCCTCGTGGGCGGTCACGCACTTCTCGCAGCCGTTGATGGTGGACACGGCCAGGCTCCACAGCTCGAAGTCGACCTTCTCCACGCCACCGGAGGAGCCGATGATGTTCATGCGCAGGCCCATGCGCTCGTTGTCGTAGGCCGAGCCCAGGAAGTGACGCGTGCGGTAGGCGACGTTGTTCATCGCCATGATGGAGGCGGCGCCCAGGGCGGCGCTGATGGCCTCCTCGGACAGGTGGGTGCGGGCGTCCTCCATGACCTGGACCAGGACGGACTCGTTGCGGGTCGCGGCGGCCGCGGCCACGAAGGTGCCCCACTGCTGCTGCTCGGTCAGCGAGGAGGAGCGGGACAGGGTGGACAGGTTCAGGGAGAGGTCCTTGGCCCACTCGGGCAGGGCGGAACGCAGGTTGTCGATGCTCATGTGTTCTCGTTTCGTCGTCGTTCAGGTGGTGAAGGTCAGGGGGCTGGGGCGGCGGCCCGTCAGCTCATCTGGCTCAGGGCGTCGATGGTGGCGGCGCCGGCCTGCCAGTTGCAGGCGCACAGCTCGTCGGACTGGAGGGCGTCGAGCTGGCGCAGGACCTCCTCGGTGTTGCGGCCCACGGAGTCGGCGGTCACGGAGACCGACTGGATGACGTTGTGGGGGTCGATGATGAAGGTGGCGCGGTCGGCCTCACCGGTGGGGCGCTTGATACCCAGGGCCTCGGTGAGCTCGCGGTTGAGGTCGCTGGCCATGGGGAAGGGCAGGTCCTGGAGCTTGTCGTGGCTGCGGCGCCAGGCGTAGTGGGTGTACTCGTTGTCCACCGAGACGCCCACGACCTCGCAGTCGCGGTCCTTGAAGTCCTGGTAGAGGTCGCCGAAGGCAGCGATCTCGGTGGGGCACACGAAGGTGAAGTCCTTGGGCCAGAAGAAGACGACGCGCCAGGTGCCGGCGGGGACCTGCGAGGAGACGGTGGTGAAGTAGTCCTCGGGCTTGCTGGCCTCAACCTCCTTGAGGTTGCCGGGGACGACGGCGGTGAGCTCGTAGGCGGGGAACTGGTCTCCGATGGTGAGAACGGCCATGGGTGCCTCCTGAATCGTGCGAATCACGGTGCGAGTGGGTGTGGGTCTGCGCTGACCTGCACCGACCCGGGTAGGGCCGGCGCAGGGCGGCTCCGTCGGTCCAACCGTAAGGGGCCAGCCTCATAAGCGCAACTAAAACTTATCCTATTTTTATAAAGGTTCACCTTATCTGATGTCGGTGCGGTGACACGGCTCGGTCGCCGGCTGCTCGGGCCCGCGGGCCGGTCTCCTGACGGGGCGGGGCGTGCGAGGCCCGCCGGCGCGCCGGGTAGAGGGCGGGCGGCTCGGTGCCCAACGATGCTCGTCGGCTGACTGCCTCCACTGCCAGGCCTGCTCCGGCCGCGCAGCCGGAATGAGTCGCCGCCCCGCGGTGTTGTCCCACTGTCGCCTCACGCCCGCGCACCCCAGGTCAGGAGAAGCCATGAGTCCTCGTCTTAGCCGGATCAGCGTCCTCGAGCAGGTTCCGCTCTTCGAGGGAGGGCAGGCCCGCCGAACCCTGGAGGACCTCGTCCGCCTGGGGCGCGGACTGGAGGAGGCCGGCTACCACCGCCTCTGGCTGGCCGAGCACCACAGCACCGGCTCCTTCCTGTCCTCGGCGCCCGACCTGCTCATGATGCACATCCTGGACGCCACCGACCGTATCCGGGTGGGCTCGGGCGGCGTCATGGCCATGCACTACGGCTCGCTCCAGATGGCCGAGCGCTTCGCCACCCTGGCCACCCTCCATCCCGGCCGCGTCGACATGGGTCTGGGCCGCGCCCCCGGCGGGGACATGCGCGCGGCCGCAGCCCTCAACCAGGGCTGCGTCATCGACCCCGACGCCATTAACGCCCTCATCGAGGAGACCGTCGCCCTCCTGCGCGACGATCTTCCGGCCACCCACCCTTACGCCTCCATCGAGGTCCGTCCCCTCCCTGCCCAGATGCCGGAGGTCTGGCTCCTGGGCTCCTCTGGCCAGTCGGCCGCCTGGGCCGGCGCCCACGACCTCAACTACGCCTACGCCCAGTTCTTCACCGGCCGCCAGCAGGTCGAGATCATGAACCACTACCGCGCCCACCTCCCCGAGGGCCCCGGCCGCGGCCCCATCCACGGGGGCCAGACCCTCTCCGCCCTGTGCATCAGCGCCGCCGCCACCCGCGAGGAGGCCCGCGAGCAGGCCCTCGTGGCCGCCGATGCCCGCTTCAGCCTGCGCACTGGCCGCCCCATGCGCTTCCGCGACCCGGCCACCCTCGATGCCGCCTACCGCGCCGAGGTCGAGCGCTACCTCGAGCGCGACACCGCCATCATCGTGGGCACCTACGACGAGGTCGCCCAGGCCCTGTCCTCCTTCGCCGAGAACCACGGCACCGAGGAGGTCATGCTCATCAGCTACATCGACGACGTCGAGGTCAAGACCCGCCAGTACGCCGAGCTCGCCGCCCGCCTCCTGTGAGCCGGCGGGTGAGCGCCGCCGTCCTGTATGCGGCGGGGCGCCAGATATGAGCGGCGCCCCGCGTTACGGTCGGTCCCATGAGCCCCGCGAGCGCCCGGTCCGCCTCTGATCCGTCGTCCTCCTTCCCACCTCCGGCGGCCACGCCCGAGCAGGCGGCGAGCCTGCGGGCGGACCTGACCGACTCCGGTTGGGGTGTGGAGGCGGTGGCCGCCCTCCTGGGCGAGGCCGTCGACGCTGCCCTGCGCCGGGAGATCCGCCTGCCCGCCCTGCGAGCCGTGCGCGCCGCCCTGACCGCCGGGCCCACGCCTTCGCCCGTGGCGGTCCTGACCGCCTTGTTCATGCTTGGTGAGCCGGTCCCCGCCACCGCCCTTGACGCCGCCCTGCCCCGCACTGCTGCGGTGGGCGCTGCCGCCATTGGCCTGGTCGGCGAGCCCGACCGGGCCGGATGCGTCCGTGCCCGTGTTGACCTGCGCCCCCACGAGGCCGTTGATGACGCCGGAGAGGTCCGCTGGTGGGTGGCCTCCGACCTGGGTGAGCTCGTCACCGGCCGGGCCCTGGCCCCCGACCACGTCCTGGGGGTCGGCGGCGCCGGCCTCACCCTGGCGGGCCTGACCCCGCGCACGCGGGTCCGTACTGCTCTGGACCTGGGCTGCGGCTGCGGCATCCAGACCCTCTACCTGCTGCGTCACGCCGAGCACGTGGTGGCCACCGACATCTCCGCGCGCGCCCTGGCCTTCACCGCCTTCAACGCCGCCCTGGCCGGCGTGAACGTTTCCGGTGCTCCCGACGCCGGCTCCGAGCCGGTCCTCGGCTCCGGCCGCTTGGAGCTCCTGCGCGGTTCCCTCCTGGAGCCGGTGGTCGGGCGTCGTTTCGACCTCATCGCCTCCAACCCGCCCTTCGTCCTCACCCCACCGGCGGTGCGCGAGGCCGGCCTGCCCCTCATGGAGTACCGCGACGCCGGCGGCCCCATCCTGCCGGGGCTCGTCGCCGGTCTCGGCGAGCACCTCGAGCCCGGCGCGGTCGCCGTCATGCTCGGCAACTGGGAGCACCGTGGTACCGGCTCGTGGCGCGACGCCGTGGCCGCCTGGGTCCCCGAGGAGCTCGATGCCTGGGTCATTGAGCGCGAGCTCCAGGACCCGGTGGAGTACGCCACCATGTGGCTGCGCGACGGCGGCCTGACCCCCGAGCGTGACGCCGGGGGCTTCGACGCCGCCCTGGAGGCGTGGATCGACGACTTCGAGGCTCGTGACGTCCGGGGTGTCGGCTTCGGTTACCTCATCGTCCACCGTCCTCGGCGCCACCGTGAGCCCTGGCGCCTCCTGGAGGAGGTGACCACCTCCGGTCAGGGGGTTCTGGGGCCCCATGTCGCCGAGGTGCTGGAGGTGCGCGAGCAGCTCGCCGGTCTCGACGACGAGGCCGTCGCCGACCTGCACCCGCTCCTGGCCCCCGACGTCACCGAGGAGCGTCACCTCATCCCGGGTGCAGCCGAGCCCACGGTCATCCTGCTGCGTCAGGGCGGAGGACTGGGGCGCGCTCTGCAGGCCTCGACGGCGGTGGCCGCACTGGCCGGGGTGGCCGACGGCGAGCTGAGCGTCGGACAGGTCGCCTCCGCGGTCGCCGCGCTCAGTGAGCTGAACGCAGCAGATGCTGCCGCGCTGCGTGCGGAGATGGTTGAGGCGGCCCGTCATCTTCTGACCACGGGATTCCTGCGCCTGGGAAAGTGACGATGAGCTGCTGGGCCTCGGAGAGGCGGATAGTGTCGAGCGCCCGGTGGGTATGATTCCATCTCGAGATATACGCGGGTTCAGCGTTGTCATTTCTTGATCACCGCGACATCTTCGTCATCAATGATATGGAAATGAAACTCTGACTGACCGCTGCTATTTCAGGGGAAAGTCGTCTGTGACGTGCGATGATGCATGATCGTTGCCTCGCGAACCGCTTCTGAGGTGTTGGGGAAGAGGTCGAATGACCTACATTCCTTAGCAGTCACATTTTTGTGCGCTCCCCGCGCACCCGTCCCTCATGATCGGAATCCATCGGCATGTCCCAGTCATCACTTCGCTCGCGGTGCGGGCGCAAAGGACTACTGCGCAGATTCTTTGCGGTGGTCGGTTCTCTTGCCATCGTCCTGGTGACCATGGTGTCGCTCCCGTGGACGGCGCCGTCCGCGGACGCCGCCACCGGAGAGTTGGATGTTCCTCTGGGGGACACCTCGGCACAGATCGGCTATGTGCGCACTATTCAGAGTAGTGATCGTATTACTGACACCGCGAGTGACGGACGCTCCTACACCTCGTACCCGTGGGAGTGGGGGAGGACCCGCGCCTGCATCCGCTACACGCCGGGAAGCAACCTCTACTGGACTGACATGGTGCGCGGCAGCAGCGGCCAGTATGCGGCGGTCGGTTACGGGCGCCCCCGCTGGGAACAGAACAGCTGCCCCGACGTCTACAAGGGGGAGGCCGCCGACCGGAGCCAGACCTCGCTGGGCTTCCAGCCCTCCGACACGACGAGCGTCAAGGTTGGTCAGGTCTTCCTCGTCGGTCGGATGAGGCACGTCAACAGCCCGGTGTACACCGACAGCAGCCGGGTCACGAACCCCGCCGAGGGCGGCACCTCCTACTACGGCAGCTTCAACATCCGTACCGCCGGCACGATCGAGGCGAACTTCCCCTGGAAGGAGTTCGACACCATCAATACGTGCACCGGAAAGCTCGGGTCGGACGGCAAGCTCGTCATCGGCGACTACGCCACTGAACAGGACACGGTGGCAACCCCCTACGCCTATGACCGCAACGGGAAAGTCGGTCGCTACGACGGGCGGACCTACACCTACATGTACCAGAACGGATCCCTGGTCTGGTTCAACGGTTACATGACGCAGGCCTTCACCGACAAGAACGGGCGTTCCTGCGCCGACGACATCCTCGACATCGAGTCCGACCGTTCCGACACCGCCTGGACGGACCCGAACACCGGCATCAAGTACAAGCTCAAGCTGTGGGGATTCGTCAACAACGGATCGGACCAGCAGTGCCTCGCTGACCTGGAGAAGGCGCAGACCTCCCAGCTGGAGGAGCGCTTCATCACTCGCGAGAACGCCACCTCCTTCGGCTGCCTCTACGGCTCCATCGAGCAGGAGCGTCCGGTCACCTTCGCCAAGGACGTCAAGGCGGACTCATCGGTTCAAGGATCGTTGACGATCCCCACCTTCAAGTACGCCAACGCCTCACCGGAGGGAACCTACGGCGCGCAGAAGTGGGGGACCCCCAGCCCCCTGACCCCCACCTGGAACGCTGAGGACGTCGACCCCACCTCCTACCCCCTGCTGGCCCCCAACGATGCCGCCACGGTGCAGGAGACGGGCACCAGTCCGCAGGCCTCCGTCGACCGGAAGACCGGTGAGGTCTGGACATCCGGGTGGTTCCTGCGCAATGTCAGCTGCACGGTGGGTAGTGGCGACGTTCCGTTGCTGCGCCGTGACGGAATCACCCGCCTGGACGAGTCCGACTCGGTGGACCTCGACAAACGCACGATCCGCCTCGATGAGACCCAGCTCGCCGAGCACCAGGACGAGGTCGGAGTCAAGTGCGTCTGGCACAACGAGTACGTCGTCGGCCGTGGACGCGTCACCCTCGTGACCGTCGTCGACGGCGGCAGCGCCAGGCCCGAGCAGTGGACCATGACCGCCAAGCCCGCCACCGAGGGGCTCTTCGGACAGAAGACCATCACCGGTGCCAGTGGCACGCCCGCCGTCAGCAAGGTCTACACCGCCGGCGGCACCTACGGTTTGTCCACGAGCAACGGCCCCGAGGGCTACTCGCAGAACGGCCCCTGGGTGTGCACCAACGACGACGGCAGCAACGTGCCCGTCAGCGCGGACAACAAGTTCGTGCTGGGCGAGGGAAAGAACGTCACCTGCGTCGTGCACCAGAAGCCCCAGCAGACCCCCGTCAGCGCGGTCAAGAGCGTCGACGGTGCCTCCGACGCCGCCACGGCGGGCTCCTACTCCCTGAGCTACACCTGCACCCCGGGCCCCGACGGCAAGGGCACCTCCACCGGCAAGATCACGGTGGACGCCAAGGGCAACGTCGCGGACCTGCCCGCCCAGCACGTGGGCGCCACCTGCACCGTCACCGAGGATGCTCGTGACGCCAGGGGACTCAAGCAGCCGGCAACCCCCGCCGGCGGAAGCATCAGCTGGAAGGACCCGGCCGCCTTCAAGGTGGTCACCAACCCCGGCAACCAGGAGAAGGAGCTCGCCTCCACCGCCGTGGCCCCGGCGAACGGCAACGCCGGCGGTGTCACCTTCACCGTGCCCGACTCCACGCAGGGTGCCGTGCGGATCAAGGTCGTCAACTCCGTCGTCCCGCACGCCGGTATCGACAAGACCTTCGCCAAGGTCACCAAGAGCACCGAGAAGGTCGACGGCAAGAACACCTTCGACCAGACCTACACGATCACGGTGACCAACCCCTCCGCCAAGGCGGGCCTCACCTACGACCTCAATGACGCCTGGCAGGTCCCCAACGGGGTCACCGTCCACAAGGTCAGCATCTCCGGTGGCGCCATCGCTGGCACCGAGACGCCTCAAGCCGGGGTCCCCTACACCAAGACCGGCATCACCCTGCCCGCGGGCCAGAAGCACACCTACACGGTGGTGCTCAACGTCTCCGGACCCGACGCCGGACTGCCCGGCATCCAGGGCACCTGCACCCCCGACGCCGTCGGTCAGGGCAAGGCCGTCTACAACAAGGCCTCGGTGACCACGAAGGGCGACGGGCAGCCCAAGGAGGCCGCAGCCTGCGGCACCCTGCCCATCAACCCCCAGTTCAAGGCCTCCAAGACCCCGCTCGACGTGGTCCGCAACAGCGATGGCACCTTCACCTCCAGCTACACGGTGACGGTCACCAACACCTCCGTGGTCGCCAGCCCGGTGGTCGCCGACCTCACCGACACCCCGCAGATGCCCGCCGGCACCTACCTGCACAAGGTGCGGATCCTGGAGAAGGGCGTGGACGCCCAGGGTGTGACCCTCCCCGGGAGGAACGACACCACCGGCACCTTCAACGGACCGATCACCCTCATCAAGGGGGGCACCGGCGAGTCCCTCGCCGCCGCTCCCCGGGCCGGGGCCGATGGTGGCAGCCGCACCTTCACGATGCAGATGACCTTTACCGTTCGCGAGAACACCCCGGGCTACAACGAGTCCGACTTCCAGTGCGGCCACCAGCGCGCCGACGGCAAGCCCTCCGGTTTGGTCAACACCATCGCCATGGAGGGGGACACCGACGGCGAGGAGAACAACCACGGCTGCCTGTCCACCGACGGCAAGCTGAAGTTCTCCAAGGAGGTCACCACCCAGCCGGGCAACGGCTCGACCTTCGACGTCGTCTACACCGTGAGCGTGGTCAACGAGGGATCGCTGACCGTGTCGACCGGACCGATCAACGACAAGCCCTCCTTCGCCCCCGGGCTCAACCCGACCCTGGTCAAGGTGCAGCGCGAGATGGGACCGGCCCGGACGGTCGCGGCCCAGCCCGACGGCTCCTACCGCCTGTCCGACAATGAGAAGCTCTACTCGGGCCTGACGATCCGCTACACGATCACCTTCACGGTGACGATCGACCCGTCAGCCGCTGGATACAGCGATGAGCTGCTGTCCTGCACCACGGACAAGGAGCGCCTCGTCCCCGGCCACGGCCTGTACAACAAGGTCATTCCTCAGGAGGGCAAGGACTCCGACACCCGGCCCGACCACGACGTGGCCTGTGCCAATGTCTCGCCCAATGCCGGCAAGCGCATCCTGTCGATCATCAAGACCGGCAGCCAGGGCCCCCTGGATGACGCGGCCTTCGACATCTACCCGATGGACCCCTCCTCTCCGGGTGCCAAGCCCCTGTCCGACGGCGTGACCTTCACCGGCGGCAAGGGAACCGGAACCTTCACCACCACAGGACTGGCCATCAACCGCGAGTACTGGCTGGTGGAGACCAAGGCTCCCGCCGGGCACCAGCTCATGGCCAAGCCGGCCCGCTTCAAGGTGACCGACACGGGCATCGAGCTCATCACCCCCGACCCCGGTGGCTCGGCCCTGACGGTCTCGCGCAGCGGGGCCAGCAAGTCCGACGACACGATCACCGTCCGAGACGTTCAGGTCGGCACCCTGCCCCTGTCCGGCGGCCGCGGCATCGGAATGAACATCGCCGTCGGTATCGCGGCCATCGCCGGCGCCGGCCTGCTGGCGCTGCGGCAACGAAAGACTTCCTCGTTCGGGCTCTCGGCCTGATCGCGAGAAGAACCCAGGACTCCGCTCCGTCGCGCGCGGGTCACCCCATTTATCCCTCATTCATCCCAACAACACAGGAGAGACCAGAAATGCACTCCCTCAACACGCGCCGGGGCCTTGGCCTCGCCGCTGCGATGACGCTCGCCGTCGGCGCGCTCATCGCCCCGACCGGCGTGGCGGCACCAGCTGACCCGAACGGATCCACCATCGACCCCGACGCGGCCACGACGCTGACCGTCCACAAGTGCGAGCAGACCGACACCAACGGCGTCACGGAGGGGACCGGTAACGAGGACCCCCAGGCCGAGTGCAAGCCCGTCTCCGGCGTCGAGTTCACCATCACCAAGCTGAACGTGGATCTGACCACCTCCGAGGGCTGGAAGCAGCTCGCCGAGATCAAGGGCGATGTGGCCAAGGCCGGTGACCTCAAGAGCAACACCGTCCAGAAGATCACCACCGGTGCTGACGGCCTGGCCTCCTTCACCGACGCTCAGACCGATGTCGGCGCCTACCTCGTCAGCGAGACCAAGACCCCGGACAAGGTCATCCCGGCCGAGGACTTCGTCGTCACCCTGCCGATGACCAACCCGCAGGACACCACCAAGTGGAACTACAACGTCCACGTCTACCCCAAGAACACCCTCTCCGGTGTGGACAAGCAGGTGGCGGACAAGAAGGCCCCCGGTTCCGGCCAGGACCTCACCTACACCATCACCACCTCCATCCCGAAGGTGGACTACCCCGGTGGCGCGCGCATCAAGCGCTACGAGGTCGTTGACCGGCTCGACAAGCGCATCAACAAGAACACCCTCGCCCCGGTCGTCAAGATCGTCGGTCAGAACGAGGTGACCCTGGCGGACACCACCGACTACACCCTCATCACCGCTGACGGTCAAGACCACAACTGGGCCACCATCCAGCTCACCGAGGAGGGACGTCGCAAGGCCGCCGAGGCGCGTCACAACGGCAACGGCGAGACCAAGCTCCAGGTGACCCTCACCGCCACCTTCGACCCCAAGTCCGTTGACCTCGAGGGCGTGCTGTCCAACACCGCGGGACTCATCCCCAACGACAGCCCCAACTTCACCTGGGACCCCAACAACCCCGGCACCACCACGGAGGTCCCCGGTATCCCCACCACCCCCGTGCTCACCAAGTACGGGAAGGTCAACGTCACCAAGACCGGTACCGACAAGCTGGCTGACAAGACCAAGTACAACGGCGCCGAGTTCCAGGTCTACGAGTGCACCAAGACCGCCAGCGGTGCCACGCTGCGCGACGCCGACCCCAGCACGCCGACCGTCGACCCGCTGACCATCGGTGGGGAGAAGACCTTCACCACCGCCGGCCAGGGAACGGTCACCATCAACTCGCTGCGCGCCAATGACTACGTCGACGGCGTCAAGAAGGACCAGCTGACCGATGAGGACCACTACTGCCTCGTGGAGACCAAGGCCCCTGAGGGCTACAGCCTCCAGGCCGACCCGATCCCCTTCCGGGTCCTGGCCGATGACGCCGAGGGGAAGGTCCCGACCGAGGTGACCGTCACCGACGTCCCGAAGAACGCCGGCTTCCGCCTGCCGCTGACCGGTGCCAACGGCGTCATCTTCCTGACCGTCGCCGGCGCCCTGCTGGTGGCCGGTGGCGCGGTGGTCGCCTACGCCAACAAGCGCCGTCACGCTGCCAAGCACTGACAGCCCTTGGCAGCCACTGAGGTGACCGGCCCCAGCCGGCCGTCATCACGCTGACTGCTTCCTTGTGGGGGAGGCGGGATAACCCGTCTCCCCCACAAGGGCGTCACAGGGATCCTCCCTGCCAATCGTTAAAGCCACAACCGATCCCCAACCGTCTCTCGCAGCGAACTGCGCAGACAACCCGACGCAGGAAGGCAAGGTTCTTCGTGACAGCGCCACTCCCATCACTTCGTGACCGCATCGCCCAGTCCCGCATGAACCAGGCCCAGGGGGATCCCGACTCCGCGGCCCCGCAGCCCGGCCCGGACGGCCCGGACAGCCCAGACTCTGCGGACATCGACCCGAAGAAGGCGGCCCGCCGCAAGGTCCTGCGTGAGCGCCTCCTGACCTGGCTCCCGCTGGTCCTGGTGCTGGTCGGCGTCGCCGTCCTCCTCTACCCGGTCATGGCGACCCAGCACAACAACGACGAGCAGCAGCGCCTGGCCAAGATGTACACCGCCTCCGTCGAGGCGGCAGGCCCGGACACCGTCGCCAAGGAGCGCGCCTCCGCCGAGACCTACAACAACAACCTGGAGAGCGCGCCGATCCTCGACCCCTGGCTCGAGTCGCAGCGCCCCGACACCCCCCAGTACCAGGCCTACCTCCACGAGATGGACATCGACCCGGTCATGGCCCGGATCGTCATCCCCTCCATCCACGTGAGCCTGCCCGTCTACCACGGCACCGACAGCCGCACCCTGACGGAGGGAATCGGGCACCTGTTCGGCACGAGCCTGCCGATCGGCGGCCCCTCCACCCACGCGGTCCTCACCGGTCACACCGGGCTGTCCACCGCGACCATGTTCGACAACCTCAACCAGCTCAAGAAGGGCGACGTCTTCTACGTCTCCTCCCTGGGCCAGACCCTCAAGTACGAGGTCAACGACATCACCGTCGTCAAGCCCGAGGAGACCGACTCCCTGCGCAAGGTCCCCGGGCGCGACCTCGTCACCCTCATCACCTGCACGCCCTACGGCGTCAACTCCCACCGCCTCCTGGTCACCGGTGAGCGTGTCCCCATGGACCCCACGGCCGCTGCGGCCGAGGAGGCCAAGGCCCTGCCCGCCCCCATGCAGACCTGGATGAAGGCCATCATCGTGGCCGTCGCCGTCATCCTGGCGGTCGTCGTCGGAATCCTCGTGCGTCTGTGGTGGATGCGTCGTCGGCGCGCCCGGGGCGCCAACGGGCGGGCCGTCAAGGACTCAGCCGCCCGCGAGGGCAGCCGCAGTGACGACGCGGCCGACGTCGGTGCGGCGAAGCACTGGCCCGGACGTCACCTGCAGGACGTCGTCGGCTCCGCCGGTGCCGATGCGCAGTTCACCGACCAGACCAGTGAGCTCGAGGCCCTCGGCCCATCGGCCGCTGCCGGGGAGACTGCTGGAAACGAGGCCTCTCAGGCCCCGGCGTCTGCGCCCGCCGAGCAGCCGGACCCGGGGACTGCCTCCCCCTACGGGCCGATCACCGCGGCCGCGGGCGACCAGGGGGAGGACCCGTTCAGTGACCTGGAGGCGCGCGAGTCGTGAGCAGTCCCGCACAGGAATCGCTGCTGACGTCCTGTTGGTTGGTGCGTGCAAGAACCTACGATCGGCCGGTGGCCTCCTACCAGTCGCAGTCCTCCCGCTCCCTGGGGCAGCTGCGCCTGCGCGGGGGCCTGCTGGCCCTGTCCTGCCTGGCGGCGACGCTCGGCCTGTGGGGACTGTTCGTGTTCACCCACACCGGTCAGGTCCTTGACGCCATGGCCCTGGAGGGCTCGGAGATCGGGGCGCACTACGTGAGCGCCCACGCCCGCAGGCTCCTGTCGGTCGTGTCCATGCCGGCGGCGGTCGTCCTGGTGGTGACGATCCTCGTCATCGGCCTGCTGCGCCGCAGCCACCGGCGCGCCGTGTGGGCCGTCGTCGCCGTGGCCGGCGCCAACCTGACCACCCAGATCCTCAAGTACCGAATCCTGTGGCGGCCCGACTTCAACATCACCGAGCGCTGGGACAACGCCAACACCCTGCCATCGGGGCACACCACCATGGCGGCCTCCGCCGCGGTCGCCCTCATCCTGCTGTCCGGGCGGCGCTGGCGGCCGCTGTCGGCCTGGGCCGGGGCACTGTTCACCATCGCCATGGGCTACTCCACCCTCGTGTGCCAGTGGCACCGCCCCTCAGACGTCCTGGCCGGGATCCTCGTGCCCGTCGCCTGGGGCGCCCTCGCCGTGGCCGGCGGGGCCTGGCGCGCCCCCTGGTCCCTGCGCGAGGGAACCGGGGAGGAGGGCTCCGGTGAGGTGCCCGGACTGACCACCGTGGGGACGATCCCGGTGACGGCCGCCGGGCCGCGCCTGTGGTACCAGCTCGTCGGCAATATTCTCATGGCCGCTGCCGGCATCGTGTGCACCCTGGGGGCGCTCGGCCTGGGGGCCTGGGTGTGGTGGCACCTGGACGTCCCGGAGACGCGCTGGCAGCTCTTCGGCGCCTACGCCACCGGGTCAGTGGCCGTCGTCGGCGTCACCTGCCTGGCCCTGTCCGCACTCGTCTCGCTGACCGACTGGGGCCGCACCCGCCGCAAGCACGAGGCCCGCCACCGCGACTGACGCCTACCCGGCGCCGTCGGGTACGTGTGCGCCTCGCGTTCGTAGGGTAGCCCTCGCGTTCGTACCCTGAACCCCCGAACGCGCGGCATAAGGTACGAACGCGACGGCGGCCTACGTGGCGGTCCTACTCCTTGACGGCCGCGGCCGGGAGCCTGACGCTGAAGGTGGTCCCGTGGTCCTCGGGCGCGGTGGAGGAGTCGACGTCGATGCTCCCGCCGTGGGACTGGACGATGGCCAGCGCGATCGACATGCCCAGGCCCGTGGAGCCGGTGCGCCGCTCGCGCGAGGAGTCGCCCCGGGCGAAGCGTTCGAAGAGCCGGTCGCGCACATCGGGAGCGATACCCGGGCCGTCGTCGTGGATGCGCACGATGAGCGTGTCGCCCTCGCGGGCCAGCGTCGTGGTCACATGGCTGCCGGCCGGCGTGTGGACCCGGGCGTTGGCCAGGAGGTTGACGACGACCTGACGCAGGCGGGCCTCATCGCCGATGACCAGCGGAGGCTCGGGCAGGAAGTCCTCGGCCTCCTCCGGCGTGGCGTCGGCCGGCGGCTCCAGGACGGCCAGATCCAGCTGCCAGTCGTGGTCGGGGCCGGCCGCACGGGCGTCGACCACCGTGTCCACCAGGAGCCCGACCAGGTCCACCTCCTCACGGCGCAGTTCGCGCCCGGCGTCCAGGCGGGCCAGCAGCAGCAGGTCCTCGACGAGCGCCGTCATCCGCACCGACTCGGAGTGCACGCGCTCCAGGGCGTAGGTGGCCTCCTCCGGCAGGTCGGCGTCGGCCCCCTCCCGGCGGATGAGCTCGGTGTAGCCTCGGATCGAGGCCAGCGGCGTGCGCAGCTCATGGGAGGCGTCGGCCACGAACTGGCGCACCTGCGTCTCCGAGCGCTGGCGCGCAGCCAGGGCGGACTCCACGTGCCCCAGCAGCGTGTTGAGGGCGCCGCCGACCTGCCCGACCTCGGCCGAGGAGTCCAGGTCCGCCTTCTCCACGCGGTCCTCGATGCTCACCTCGCCGCGCTCCAGCGGCTGAGAGGCCACGCGCTGCGCGGTGCGGGCCACCCGCTCCAGGGGCGCCAGGGAGGAGCGCACCATGGTCCGCCCGGCCAGGGCCACCACGAGGGCACCCACCAGGGCCACCGCCAGCTCGATGAGCAGCTGGGTGCGGATGAGGGCCTTGTCCCCCTCCAGGGAGAGTCCGGTGATGACCGTGCTGCCCGAGGCCTCGTCACGGGTGGCCACCACCCGGTAGCTGCCCAGGTGGTGCAGGTGCACGGTAACTGGGTGGTCCTCCGTGGCCTGGGACAGCAGCAGCCGGCAGTCCTCCTTGGAGATGGCCGCGTAGTGGCCGTTCTTGTCGATGTAGGCGGCGGTCTCACTGGTCTCACCGCCGGAGGACGACGTCTGCGGAGTAATGAGCGTCAGGGTCCCGGTCGACTGCCCGGCGGCGTCGAGGCCCGGAGGGACCCCCTCCTTGCCGGGTCCGCCGTCGGCCCCGTCGGCCCCGCCGGCCCCGTCGGGCTGGTCGTCCGGTTTGTCCGCGCCCTCCTGGGCCGCCTCCTCGGAGGCCTTCCTGGCCTCCTGCGTCAGGTCGTGGCGCTTGTCGGCGGCGCGCTGGGCGGCCGCCATCAGCTGGCTGTCCGTGCGTGCCATGAGCGTGTGGCGCAGGCTGACGGTGGAGAAGGCGCTCATGACCGCCGCCATGACCAGGACCAGCCCGAGCACCCCGACCACCAGCCGAGTGCGCAGACTGCGAGGAGGCCTCGGGAGCGGGCCGGGCCGCCATGAGCGCAGGCCCATCCGCCGCCCGGTTGGTGCCGGCTGCTGGGACATCTGCGGGCGCTCAGTTGCGCTCATCCGTGCCGGCGGCCGGCTTGAGGACGTATCCGACGCCGCGCATCGTGTGGATCATGGGCTCGCGGCCCTTGTCGATCTTGCGGCGCAGGTAGGAGATGTAGAGCTCGACGATATTGGCCTGCCCGCCGAAGTCGTAGTTCCACACCCGGTCCAGGATCTGCGGCTTAGACAGGACCCGGCGGGGGTTGCGCATGAGGTAGCGCAGCAGCTCGAACTCGGTGGCGGTCAGCTGGATCTCGTCCTCGCCGCGCCAGACCTCGTGGGAGTCCTCGTCCATGCGCAGGTCCCCGACCTCCAGCAGGGAGGCCTGCTTCTCCTCACTGGCCCCGGAGCGGCGTAGCAGGGCGCGCAGCCGGGCCACGACCTCCTCCAGGGAGAAGGGCTTGGTGACGTAGTCGTCGCCTCCGGCGGTCAGTCCGGCCACCCGGTCCTCGACGGCGTCCTTGGCCGTCAGGAACAGGACCGGCACGTTCGGGCGGTGGCCGCGCACCCGGCGCATCACCTCCAGGCCGTCGAAGTCGGGCAGCATGATGTCCAGGACGATGACGTCGGGGTCGATCTCCTGGGCGGACCGGACGGCTGCGATCCCGGTCCCGGCGGTGGTGACCTCCCAGCCCTCGTAACGCAGGGCGGAGGCGAGCAGGTCGGCGAGCATCTGCTCGTCGTCGACGACCAGGACGCGTAGGGGGGTGCCGTCGGCGCGGGTGAGGTTCTCGGTGGGGGCGTTAGTCACGTCGTCTATTCAACAGGAAGGTGCTGTGCTCGACCACAGGACGACCTGTGTCTCGACTGTGTTACCGATCTGAGACCGAACGGAGACATGGCGACGCGAGTGCTGTGACATGCTTAAGCGGTCATGCGTCTTGGTTGTTGATCTCCACATTCGCGTGCACCAGAACGTTACTACGTAGCGTAGCCTCCCGGAGGGCGGCCAAGTGGTATCTCCGCCGTCCCTCATCCGGTGTGTCGCCGTCGGTGAGCCGGCGTCGACATCATTTCCCTCATACAGCAACAGCAGGAGAGTCATGGAATACGTCGATGGCAACGAGCGCCGCTTCGGTGCCGAGGACCTGTTCTTCTCGACGACGGATACCAAGGGTGTCATTCGCAGGACCAACCGGGTCTTCAACTCGCTGTCCCGTTACAGCTCCGAGGAGCTCGTCGGCTCTCCGCACAACATCATCCGGCACGATGACATGCCCGCCGGTGCCTTCAAGCTCATGTGGGATGAGCTCGAGCAGGGACGCTCCTCCTGCGTCTACGTGCTCAACCGGGCCAAGGACGGGCGGGACTACTGGGTCTTCGCCACGATCGCCCCGCTGGCCGACGGCTACCTGTCTGTGCGCGTGCGCCCGACCAACCACGCCATGTTCACGCCCGTCAAGGAGATCTACGCCCGCGTGCGCGCCGCCGAGCGCGCCTACGCCGAGGAGGGCCACGGGCGCCGGGAGGTCGCCGAGCACGGGGCCGCGCTGCTGACCGAGGAGCTCGCGAAGCTTCAGTACCACGACCTGCACAACTTCGCCCGGGCCGCCCTGCCGCGCGAGCTGGCCCTGCTGGTCGTCGAGGGCGTGCGGGTGCCGCCGCGCGCCGAGTCGGACGATCCCATGTCCGCCGTCCTGCAGGCCGTCGCCGCCATCGAGCGGGACACCGACAAGCTCATCTTCCAGCTCGGCGAGTACCAGGAGCTCATCAACGGCCTGGGCTCCTGGGCCGGAGGGGTGCGCTCGGTCATTGACCGGGCCGACCGCGTGGGCTCCCTTATGGGGGAGGTGACCAGCCTCGACGCCGAGTCCTCCGTGCCCACCGTCTCCGAGCGTGTCAAGGAGCGCGGGGCTCAGGCCGTCGAGGTGCTGCGCCAGCTCAACTCCTCCCTCGTGGCGCTCTACGAGGCGGCCTCCGAGGTGCGCTTCCGCAGCTCGATGATGCGTCTGCACACCCTCATGGCCGGCATCTTCGCCGCCGCCGTCCTGGACGGCCAGGAGGGGGAGTCCGCCGACGCCATCGGCGACCTCGCCGAGGCGATGCTCTCCGACCTGGAAGAGCTCGTGCCCTCCTGCCAGGAGGCGGCGAACCTGGCTGAGCGCCTGGAGGGTGACCTTCGCTCCGTGGTCAGCAACCTCGACCGCGTCAAGCGGCCCTTCCAGCGCTGGATCCGCGCTCTTCAGGACGAGGGGGCTCAGGCGCTCGTCGAGGGCGTCGACGCCGAGGCCGCCCTGAGTGAGGCCGTCGCCGTGGGTGAACAGGGCTTCCCGGAGACGGCCTCACTGGCCGAGCTGGCCGCCAAGGTCCGCGGCGTCGTTGTGACCTTGGACGAACCCGTCATCCGTCAGCGGGTGGCGACGGTCCGCGAGACCCTGAGTCACCTGGGGGAGTAGTTGGCGATAATCCACAAGATAGGTCCCACCTTATTGGTGACAATGTCATAAATTGTCTTCCGCGGGTCCGCGCGTGTCACTAGGTTCTTCTCGGCACTGTGTGAGGAGCTAAGGAAAGAGTCCTCGGCGAGGTGCTCCCGCGAATTATTCACTTTGAAGGAAAGCACCATGGAGTCGCAGGTCGGTTACGAGCGTTTGTTCGATCCGCAGGACATCTTCTTTTCCACCACGGATCTCAAAGGCGTCATTCAGAACACAAACCGGACGTTCGATACGCTGTCGCGTTACTCGCGCGAGCGTCTCATCGGGGCTCCGCACAACATCATTCGTCACCTGGACATGCCGGCGGGTCTGTTCCGTCTCATCTGGGACGATCTGCAGACTCGGCGCCCAGCCTGCGGGTACATCACCAACCGTGCCGTGGACGGCCTGGACTACCGGGTCTTTGCCACCATCGTGCCGCTGCGCCAGGGGTACCTGTCGGTGCGGATCAAGCCGATGGACACTGCGACCAGGGAGCGGGTCGAGGAGGTCTACCGCCGGGTGCGCGCCAAGGAGCGCGACCTTCAGGCCCGGGGCGCCTCGCGCCACCAGCTCGGCGAGTTCGGTGGTCGCGAGCTGGCCGCGGAGCTGGCGGCCCTGGGCTTCCCCTCCCTGCACGACATGACGCTGGTGACCCTGCCGCGCGAGGTGGCCGCCCTGGTGGCCGCCGGGGTGCGTGTCCCTGCGGCCGCCCCCGAGGGGCTGGGCGCCGTGGCCCGGATCCTCAACGCGACGGCCGCCATGGAGAAGGACACCGATGCCCTGGTCTTCGAGCTCGACGAGTACCTGCGCCTCATCACCACCATGGAGGCCACCCACGACTCGGCCCGGGCGGTGGAGGCGCGGGTGGGGCGCATCGGCCAGCTGGTCTCCCACGACGTCGGCGACAGCGCCCAGACCAAGGTGCTCATGCTCAGCGAGCGCATCACCGAGCTCACCGGCGTCGCGGGCGCGGAGCTGAACGCACTGCCCTCGCGGCTCAAGGTCCTGCACCAGTCGGTCACCGAGCTGCGCTTCTCGGTGGCCCTCATGCGCCTGCTCACCCTCATGGTGGGGTGCTTCGCGCAGTCCATCCTCGATGGCACCGAGGTGGACGCCGTGCACTCCCTGACGGACCTGTGTGAGGCGCTGGAGTCCGGCTTCCGCGGCCTGGGCCCCGTGCTGCAGACCGTCAGCGGCCAGGTCGCCCAGCTCAATGACGCCCTGCGCACCGTGACCTCCAGCCTGGACCGGGCGGCCCGGCGCCTGGGGCAGTGGGTGGATCTGCGCGGCGGCGGGGCCGGCTCCTCGGGCTCGCCGATCATCGACGAGGTCGCCCAGCTCACCTCCCGCGGATTCCCCGAGGTCCGCTCCTTGGCCGAGCTGGCCGCCGAGTGCCGCGGGCTGCACCTGCCCTACGACGAGAACGTCGCCGCTCAGCGCCTGGCGGCCGTGCGCGGCGCCCTGGCCGAGCCCATCTGAGACGAAAGTCGTTCTTCCGGACACTGCCTGGTTGGAAAAGGTGGGTGGTGCGTTACAGTCGGCTGGGAGCCGGTGCGAGCCGTCTCCCTCCGTCCCCCTCGTCAGGGCCCCGGATCGCCCGGATCGTCACGATCACGGGGAGACCGCCGGGACCTGCCGACAACCACCCGCAGACCCGCCAGCCGCGGCCAGCCGCGCACCACCCGTGAGGAAGGCTTTACGTGTCCACCAAGCTCGTCATCGTGGAGTCCCCCAACAAGGTGCGCTCCATTGCCGGCTACCTGGGTCCGGAGTTCGACGTCGAGGCCTCCGTGGGGCACATCCGCGACCTGCCGCAGCCCTCCGAGCTGCCCGCCACCATGAAGAAGGGGCCCTACGGGAAGTTCGCGGTCGACGTCGAGGACGACTTCACCCCCTACTACGTCGTCAACCCCGACAAGAAGAAGACGGTCGCCCAGCTCAAGAAGGCCCTCAAGGAGGCCGACGAGCTCTACCTGGCCACCGACGACGACCGCGAGGGCGAGGCCATCGCCTGGCACCTCCAGCAGGTCCTCAAGCCCAAGGTGCCGGTGCGCCGCATGGTCTTCACCGAGATCACCCGCGAGGCCGTCACCCGCGCCCTGGACAACACCCGCGAGCTGGACATCCACCTCGTTGACGCCCAGGAGACCCGCCGCATCCTGGACCGTCTCGTGGGCTACGAGGTCAGCCCGGTCCTGTGGCGCAAGGTCCGCGCCGGCCTGTCCGCCGGGAGAGTCCAGTCAGTGGCCACCCGCCTCGTCGTCGAGCGCGAGCGCGAGCGCATGGCCTTCCGCTCCGCCTCCTACTGGGGGGTGGAGGCCACCTTCTCCACCGTCCTGTCCGCCGTGGACGTCACTGCCCGCCAGGAGGCCTCCTTCACCGCCCGGCTCGTCACCCTCGACGGGCGGCGCGTGGCCACCGGCCGCGACTTCAACGACGACGGCCAGCTGCGCCCCGCCGCGCTCAAGGCCTCCACCGTCCACCTCCACCAGGTGGGGGCCACCGCCGTGGCCGAGGCCATCGGCCGGGGCGAGCCCCGCGTGGTCGGCGTGGAGGACAAGCCCTACAAGCGCCGCCCGGCCGCCCCCTTCACCACCTCCACCCTCCAGCAGGAGGCCTCCCGCAAGCTGCGCATGAACCCGCGCGAGACCATGCGTGTGGCGCAGGGCCTCTACGAGAACGGCTTCATCACCTACATGCGCACCGACTCCACGGTCCTGTCCGGCCAGGCCGTGGCCGCGGCCCGCTCGCAGGTGGCCGAGCTCTACGGGGCCGAGTACGTCCCCGAGCGCCCCCGCGTCTACGCCTCCAAGTCCAAGGGCGCCCAGGAGGCCCACGAGGCGATCCGACCCGCCGGCGACCACTTCCGCACCCCCGCGCAGGTCTCCGGCGAGCTCACCGGCGCCCAGTTCCGCCTCTACGAGCTCATCTGGAAGCGGACCGTGGCCTCCCAGATGGCCGACGCCGTCGGCTCGACCGCCACGGTGACCGTCGAGGTGCCGCTGACGCCCGCGACCGGCGAGTCGCGCGACTCCGGCCCCACCTTCTCCACGGCCGGTCTGACGGCGTCGGGCACCGTCATCACCTTCCGCGGCTTCCTGGCCGCCTATGAGGAGGGGCGCGACGCCGAGCGCTACCAGGACGACGCCGGCGCCGCCGCCAAGGACTCCAAGGACGTGCGCCTGCCCGCGATGATCGCCGGCCAGGAGCTGGCCGCCCTGGGCGCCGAGGCCTCCGGCCACGAGACCACGCCGCCGCCGCGCTACACCGAGGCCTCCCTGGTCAAGGCCCTTGAGGAGCGGGAGATCGGCCGTCCCTCGACGTACGCGGCCACCATGTCCACCATCTCCGACCGCGGCTACGTCGACCACCGCGGCCAGGCCCTGGTGCCGACCTGGCTCGCCTTCGCCGTCACGCGGCTGCTGGAGGAGAACTTCACCGAGCTCGTCGACTACGACTTCACCGCCTCCATGGAGCGCGACCTGGACCGGATCGCCGCCGGCGAGGAGGACCGGGTCGCCTGGCTGCGGCGCTTCTACAACGGTCAGGGGGGTGCCGGCGCCCCGGAGGCCGCCCAGGCCGCCTCGGGTGAGCTCGACGCCGCGGCCGCCGCGCTGCGCGCCCAGGGGCTCAAGGGCCTGGTGGACAATCTCGGTGAGATCGACGCCCGCGCCGTCAACTCCATCGACATCGGCGAGGGCATCACCCTGCGCGTGGGGCGCTACGGCCCCTACCTGGAGGACGCCGAGGGCAAGCGCGCCAACGTGCCGGCCGACCTCGCCCCCGACGAGCTGAGCGTTGACAAGGCCCGAGAGCTCTTCACCCGCGCCGCTGACGACGGCCGCGAGCTCGGCGTCGACCCGGTCAGCGGGCACGTCATCATCGCCAAGGACGGCCGCTACGGCCCCTATGTCACCGAGGTCCTGCCCGAGCCGGAGGAGACGGCCGGGGCGGAGACGGCGAAGGCAGCAACGACTGCGAAGATGGCCAAATCGACGAAGGCGAAGAAGACCGCGAAGGCCGCCAAGCCCAAGCCCCGTACCGCCAGCCTCCTGCGCTCCATGGACCTGTCCACCGTGACCCTGAAGCAGGCCCTGGACCTGCTGAGCCTGCCGCGCGTCGTCGGGCAGGACCCGGAGTCGGGGGAGGACATCACCGCCCAGAACGGCCGCTACGGGCCCTACCTCAAGAAGGGCACGGACTCGCGCTCCCTGGAGACCGAGGAGCAGATCTTCACCGTCGCCCTGGAGCAGGCCCTGGAGATCTTCGCCCAGCCCAAGCGGCGTCGAGGACAGGCGGCCGCCCGCGGACCGCTGCGCGAGCTGGGCCAGGACCCGGCCACTGACAAGCCGGTGGTCATCAAGGACGGCCGCTTCGGTCCCTACATCACTGACGGGCAGACCAACGTCACCGTGCCCCGCGGCGAGGACCCGGCCACTATCAGCGCTGAGCGGGCCTTCGAGCTGCTGGCGGACAAGCGCGCCAAGGGCCCGGCCAAGAAGCGCACCACCCGTAAGACCGCCACCAAGAAGACGACGACGAAGAAGGCTGCCACCAAGAAGACCGCCGCCAAGAAGGCCACTGCCAAGACGGCGTCGAGCAAGGCGGCCGCCTCGAAGGAGGGCTGAGGGGCCGCGGCGGTGCTGTGGACGTGCGGCGTCGGTGCGGGCCGCTGTTGCTGACCGCCGCCGTCGCCGGCCACTGCCGCCGGTTGCCGTCGCAAGCCTTGGCCGGGGACAGTCCACGCGTCCGGGGATCGGATTCCTGTCCCCGACGGCGCAGAATGCCCCCGTCTGTGCAAGCCCGGTGCTCGTGATCATCATCGCGGCCCGTGTCGCAGCTCTGCGACAGCACTGCGACGAGGAGGGGACAACTGGCCGGTATTGTATCTTGTGTACAACATCCCCCATGATTCCTGAGAGGAACCCGTCATGCGTCTGCCCAAGATCGTTCTCGCCGGTACCGCCGCCCTGGCCCTGTCCCTGACCCTGGGCGCCTGCTCCTTGTCCGTCAACGGCTCCGGCTCCGGGGACTCCAGCACGCCGGCCGCCCAGGCTGAGCAGAAGGACTCGCAGAGCGCCGACTCCAAGAACTCGTCCAAGGCCGATGCCAAGGGGGCCGCGACGGCCGACTCCCAGACCTCCTCGGGCGGCTCGGCTCAGGCCTCCACGGCCCCCAGCAGCAAGGACGGCGATCACGACGATGACAAGGACGGCGACGACGCCCCCATCACGGACCCCACCTGGAAGGACATCCAGAGCACGGGTCAGCGCACCGAGGTCTCCGGTGCGTACACCGTCCAGGGAGCTGGGGCGGCCCTCAACCTGGTCGGTGACCTCGACACGCTGACCGTCCAGGGCTCTGACGTCAAGATCGCCGCGGAGGACGTCGACAACCTCATCGTTCAGGGCTCCAACGTCACCGTCTACGCCCGCGACATCGACCACCTCACCATTCAGGGCTCCAACGTCACCGTCCACTGGCTGGGTGATGACCCGACGATCCAGGACGGCGGTGCCAACAACACCACCGGGAAGCTCTCCCAGTGAGACTGCCGTGACCCAGCCCGCCGCACCGGCTCCGTCCGCCACCGTCCTGCTCGTCGACGACGAGGCCCCCATCCGCCGCTCCCTGGGCCCTTACCTGGAGCGCGGCGGGTACCGGGTCCTGCTCGCCTCGGACGGGTTGGAGGCCCTGGACATCCTGGCCTCCTACCAGGTGGACATCATTGTCTCCGACGTCCTCATGCCCAGGATGGACGGGCGCGAGCTGGTGCGGCGGGTCAGGGCCGGTGGGGCCTGGACCCCCATCATCCTGCTCACCCAGGTGGACGCCTCCTACGAGCGGGTCTCGGCCCTCGATGACGGCGCCGACGACTACCTGTCCAAGCCCTTCGACCCCGCCGAGCTCGCCTCCCGGATCCGCGCGGTGCTGCGCCGCACCCGTGGCGTGGCCCAGCCGCTGACCTCCGCCTCCCGGCTCATGTCTGGGGAGCTCGTCCTGGAGCGGACCTCGCGTCGGGTGACCCTGTCGGGGCGCGAGGTGACGCTCACCCCGAAGGCCACGATGCTCCTGGACTACCTCATGAGCCATCCCGGTGAGCTCCACACCCGTGATGCCCTGCTGGCCTCCCTGTGGGGCATCGACTTCGCCACCTCCACGCGCGCCGTCGATCACCGTGTCCGCGAAATCCGCCAGGCCCTGGGGGATGACGCCGCCCACCCCACCTACATCGAGACGGTCCCCTCCGTCGGCTACCGCTTCCGGGCCGAGGTCCGGGCATGAGCCGGCCGCCGACGCCGCCGCAGCTGCCGCCCTCGGTTCCGCCGCGCGCGGCGCCCGCACAGGACGGCCGCACCAGCTTCCTGGGGCCGGCGGTGGACACGGGTGGTCCGCGCACCATGCCGGTCACCCGGCCCGGGGCGCCGGCTGCGCAGCCGGCCGTCTACCCGATGGCGGGCGACCCGGCGGCGGGCCGGCAGCAGCCGGTGGCCGAGCCCCGGCCGGTCGATCCCTCGGCCGGGGCCGCTGCCGAAGCCGCCCTGACACATCTGGAACCCGCGACGCAGAAGCCCCGGCGGGCCACCTGGATCGGATGGGCGCTGGCGGTGGCGGTCGTGGCCGTCGCGGCGGCGGTCTCCTACGCGGCCTTCGGACTGGCCCCGGTGGTCATCTCGACGGCGGTGCCGCTGGTGGTGGCGGAGTTCGGGATCGCTGTGCTGCTGCTCGCCCTGGCCGCGACGGTGATCCGCCGCAGGCTGCGCCTGGCCGAGCAGCGGGGCCGACGTCAGGCCCAGGAGGAGGCGTGGTCCCGTCACCAGCAGTTCTTGCGCCGGCTGGACCACGAGCTGAAGAACCCGCTCACGGCGGTGCGGGCCGCCGTCGCCGACCTGCCGCAGGCCCCGCCCCACGAGCTGCAGGCCCGGGTCGACGTCGTCGACGCCCAGGCCCGCCGCATGGGGCGCTTGGTGACGGATCTGCGCAAGCTGGCCGACCTGGAAACGGCCACCCTCTCACTGGAGGACGTCGATATCGCCGAGACCGTCCACGACGCCGCCCAGGCGGTCGGCGAGGAGGGGACGGCGCGTGGCGGCGGGCCCAAGATCCGCCTGGATCTGCCGCAGGTGCCGTGGCCGCTGTCGCATGTGCGCGGCGACGGCGACCTGCTGTACTCGGCCGTCTACAACGTCATCTCCAACGCCTCGAAGTACACCTCGCCCGGCGGGACCGTGGAGGTGCGCGGTCGGGAGGAGTCCGGAACCGTCACCATCGAGGTGGCCGACACCGGGATCGGGGTGCCGCAGGCGGACCTGCCGGCCGTGTGGAGTGAGCTGGCCCGGGCCGGCAACGCCCGGGGCCTGCCGGGCTCGGGGCTGGGTCTGGCACTGGTGTCCACGATTGTGCGCCGCCACGGCGGCAGCGTGCGCATGGCCTCTCGTGAGGGCGTGGGAACCCGGGTCTGGCTGAGCCTGCCCGTCGCGGGCCCAGCGGATACGCCGTGACCGCATGGTGCGCCGGCGGCTGAGTCCGACGAGCCCGCCATCAACCCGTCAGGTCCCCGTCGCAGTCCTGCGACAGGGCGGGAACCGGGCGGCGACAACGGCCCAGTAACGTTCCGGGCATGACGAAAGCACTCATCTCCCTGCCCTCCCTCTCCCTCATCGCCGCCCTCGCACTGAGCGGCTGCTCCCTGTCCATCGGAGGCGGCTCGTCCTCGCAGGCTCAGGGTCAGCAGACCCAGGCCAGTCAGGCCGCCTCGGACTCCGCCGGCTCCGCGGGAAGCGCCCAGGCCCCTGCCTCCTCCCCGGCGACGGGAACCTCCGGCTCCACTGGGCAGGCCGTCGCCGGCTACGAGCCCGGACAGATCCCCCCGATCCCCATGATCTCCCTGCCCGACCTCAGCCTGCTCACCCAGTCCACCGGCGCCTTCACCCCGGACCTGACACGCTCCATCACCTCCCAGCCCGGCATCACCGTCAGGCCCGCCCGCTGCGACGCGAGTGGCTCGCTCGTCTCCGGCTCCACGGTCCTTGGCGGCGACGGCTCCATGACCGCGAGCTCGGGAGCCACCTCGGTCACCAACAACGGGGACGGCTCGGGGACGTTCAACGACGGCAAGGTCTCCATCACCAACAACGGGGACGGCTCAGGCACCTACTCCGACGGCAAGGTCTCCATCACCGTCAACGGTGACGGCTCGGGCACCTACAACGACGACCACCTCTCGGTCACCGTCAACGGTGACGGCTCGGGGACCTACAACGACTCCACCACCGGAGAGTCCATCACCCTCGACGGTAAGGGCTCGGGCACCTACAACCGCGGCGAGGTCTCCATCACCAACGACGGCAACGGCTCGGGCACCTACTCCGACGGCAAGGTCTCCATCACCAACAACGGTGACGGCACCGCCGTCGTCAACGGCTCCACGATCTCGGCCAAACCCGTCCCCAAGGCCGGCAAGGTCGGCACCTTCCCCTCCATCGACGCCGCCAAGCCCGTGCAGTCCTGCGGCACCGTCATCACCCTGGAGGACAGTGTCCTGTTCGACTTCGGCTCATCCGACCTGCGCGGCGAGGCCTCGACCACTCTGACTAACCTGGCCACCGTCCTCAAGGACTCCAAGGCCCCCAAGGTTCAGGTCCAGGGCCACACCGACTCCGTCTCCGACGACGCCTTCAACCAGAAGCTCTCCGAGCAGCGGGCGCAGGCCGTCTCAAGCGCCCTGAAGGCCGACGGCGTGGCCGCCGACCTGGAGGCCGTCGGCTACGGCGAGACCAAGCCGGTGGCCCCCAACGAGAACCCCGACGGCTCCGACAACCCCGGCGGTCGCCGCCTCAACCGCCGTGTCGAGGTCTTCGTCCCGGCCTTCTGAGCCATCCGACCAGGGGGCTGGCGCAGCCGCAGGTGGAGAAGCACTTGACTCCCCCGTGCACATACTGTCTATAGTGTGTATGTACAGAAGGAGTTGCTGTGTCGCTCTCGGTCGTCCTGTCCAACACGGCAGGAGTTCCCATCTACGAGCAGATCGCCCAGCAGGTCAGGGACGCGATCCTGACAGGCCAGGTGGAGGCTGACGAGATGCTGCCCTCAATCCGGGCTCTGGCCCGGGACCTGCGCGTCAGCGTCATCACCACCACCCGCGCCTACTCCGACCTCGTCGCCGAAGGTTTCCTGGCCAACGTTCCCGGCAAGGGCTACTTCGTCCTGCCCCGGGACTCCGAGCTGGTGCGCGAACAGGTGCTGCGGGAGGTCGAGGAGCACCTCGACCGCGCCGTGGAGCGCGCTCGCCTGGCCCAGCTCAGCGACGAGGAGCTCCACACCATGCTGCAGACCATCATCGCCACCTCTAAGGACAAGCAGTGAACCCCGTCGAGATCTCCCACCTGACCAAGCACTACCCGGACTTCAGCCTCATCGACGTCACCTTCTCCGTCCCCGCCGGATACGTGACGGGCTTCGTCGGGGCCAACGGCTCGGGGAAGACCACCACCATCAAAGCCGCCCTGGGCATGATCCACCCCGATTCCGGCTCGGCCACCACTATGGGCCATGAGCGCATCGGCGTCGTCTTCGACGCCCCGCCTTACCATCCCGAATGGCGCCTGAAGGACCTGGGCCGTGGCATCGGGCGCTTCTTCCCCACCTGGTCCCAGGAACGCTACGACGCCGAGCTCCAGGCTGCGGGACTGGCCCCCACCAAGAAGGTCAAGGAACTCAGCCGAGGCATGGGCATGCGCCTGCAGATGGCGGTGGCCCTGGCCCACGATCCCGAGCTGCTCATCCTCGATGAGCCCACCGGCGGGCTGGATCCTCTGGCCCGCACCGAGATGGTGGACATGCTCGCCCAGTTCATGGTGGAGGAGGGTCGCACCATCCTGTTCTCCACCCACATCACCTCCGACCTCGATCGGTTGGCCGACTACCTGGTCATCCTCAGCCGAGGCAGGGTCGTGGCCAATGGCACGGCTGAGGAGATCCTCGACTCCTTCCGACTCGTGCGCGGTACCCCCGAGCACCTGACTGACGCCGTGCGCCAGGCCGGCCTCGGGCTGCGCAGCACGTCGCTGGGATGGGAGGCCATGATGCCGGCCGACGCCGCCGAGGCACTGGCCGAGCACATCGTCGTCGAGGCCCCCACCATCGAGGACCTCGCCGTGCACATCGCCAAGGAGGCGGGCCGTGAATGACCTCATGACCACGAATCGACGTGAGTACCCCGCCGAGGCAGCCGCAGCCGCCGAGGCGCCGGACGGTGCGACGATGAGAGGCGCCGCGGGCGGGCCCGGGCGAGTCGGTCGGGTGCTCTCCCTGGTGCGGTTGCACCTCCTGAGCCTGCGGGCTCCCCTGCCCACCCTCCTCGGCCTTCTCCTCATCGTCGGCGCCGTCAGCATCGTCTCCGGAAACATCGCCCTGGTCAGCGGATTCCTCGCGGGGGCTGCCCTGGTTGGGGGCCTATCGGGAGTGATGGTCGAGCGCTCCGGCATCAACCGTCTGTTGGCTTCCCTGCCCGTCTCCCGGGCCGACGTCGTCAACTCCTACTGGGCAGTCGCTGTGCTATCCCTCCTGGCCGCCTCGGCCCTCTACGCCGTCATGGGTCTCCCTATGGGCGTGCACCCAGGTCAGCTGCTCATCCTCCCCCTCGTCCTCATCACGGGCCAGGCCCTGGGAATTCCTGTGTTGCTGCACTTCGGGCAGGTGCGTGGCCTGTTCATCTGGGTGATTGCGATCGTGGTCCTGGGGGCGTTGGGTGTGCTGGTGCTCAGCTTCGGGCCGGTCCGAGACCTTGTACTGGGGACGATGACGGGACGCAGCCTGCTCCTGGCCCTGGGGGCCGGCGCCCTCATCGGCCTGTGGGTGCTGAGCCACCGCCTCTACCTCAAGCAGGACCAGTGAGCGCCACGATGACGGGGACGACGACGGGGGCGGCGCCGAATAGTAGGTGGGGCATTGCAGGGGCCACGCCGGCTGGGCAGTCCGGCCCCGAGGGTGGCGGTGGGATGACGCTCGCCAGGGTGGAGGCGGTGCTGCGACTCGACCTCATCGTTTTGCGTCGTCGTCTGCTGCTGCTCCTGTTGCTGCTCCTGTTGCTGCCACTGGCGCTGTTCATCACTATGGACGTCCTGGTCGGCCGTCTACAGGCGACGGTGATGATGACGGTCGCCCTGGGACTGTGCGCCCAGTACTCCCAGGGTGCTGTCGAGGCCGCTCACCGCATGGTGCGCCTCCACGGGGCGCTGCCGCTGCGGCGCAGCGAGCTGGTCGGTGCCCGCTGGGTCGAGGTGCTCGCCCTGGCGCTCCTGTCCTGTCTGGTCTACGTGCCGGTGGCCGCTCTCACCGGTGACTGGGGCGGACTCATGGCCGGCATAGTCGTCATCTGCCTGTCCGTGGCCCTCGGACTGCCCCTGTTCCTGTGCCTGGCTCCGGAGAGGGCCCTGCGGGTGTGGGGGCTGTGCCTGGGAGCGGGAGCCGGCGCCCTCTATGGCGGCACCCCGCTGCTGGCAGGGCCCGTGGCCGAGGTACTGCGCGAGCCGGTACCCGCGGTCCTGGCTGCCCTGGCCTGCCCTGTCCTCCTGGGTGCCTCCCTGGCGGTAGCCGTTCACTGGTATGGGCGCCAGGACCACTGAGAGGATCGCCCGAGAGCGTCAGTGGTGGTGGCCAGCAACGACGCCGTTCCACGGATCAGGACGTCGCCTCACCCAGTGCGCCCCGGTGGTGAATGGCAGGGACTCCCGGGGTCTTCCCCGCGGGCCGTTACCCTGGGCCTGTGACCACCGCTGCCCCGCCCGCTGCTCCCGGCGCCCCCGTCCCGCCCACGCCCGGCCCCGGTCTGTTCATCTCCTTCGAAGGAGGAGACGGCGTCGGCAAGACGACGCAGATCCGCATCCTCGCCGACCTGCTGACCGCAGCGGACGTGGACCACATCCTCACCCGCGAACCGGGCGGCACGGAGCTCGGCGTCGAGATTCGTCGCCTCCTCCTGCACGGCGGGCACGTCGCCCCGCGCGCCGAGGCCCTCCTGTACGCCGCCGACCGCGCCCACCACATCGCCACCCGCGTGCGGCCCGCCCTCGAGCGCGGCGCCGTCGTCCTGACCGACCGCTACCTCGACTCCTCCGTCGCCTACCAGGGCGCGGCCCGCTCGCTCGGCCCCCAGGAGGTCCGCGACCTGTCCCTGTGGGCCACCGAGGGGCTCCTGCCGGACCTGACCATCCTGCTCGACGGCGACCCCGGCCTGGCCGAGCGGCGCACCACCGGCCGCGGCGCCAAGGACCGCCTCGAGCAGGAGGGGGACGCCTTCCGCGCCGCCCTGCGCCAGCAGTTCCTCGCCCTGGCCCGGGCCGAGCCGGAGCGCTTCGTCGTCGTCGACGCCGACCGGTCCGTCGACCAGGTGGCCGACGACGTCATCGAGGCCGCTGTCGTCGCCGTACGCCGCCGTGGCGCGCACCTCGCCCACGGCGGGGCCCACCAGGGCGTGCTCCTGGGCCTGGAGGCCTTCGTGGAGGCCGCCGCCCGCCGCCGCGCCGCAGGATCGGGCGAGGAGGCGGGCTCATGAGCGTGTGGGAGGACGTCGTCGGCCAGGAGAGCGCCGTGGCCGCCTTTACCGCCGCAGCCAGGGCCGCCCGCCAGGCCGCCCAGCAGCGGGAGGCGCAGACCGCCGCCGGTCTGGCCCCCGAGGCGGCACGAGACGGAGGAGCCGGCTCAACAGCGGCGTCGGCCGGGCTCGCCATGACCCACGCCTGGCTCGTGACCGGCCCGCCCGGATCGGGCCGCTCGAACGCCGCCCGCGCCTTCGCCGCCGCCCTGCAGTGCACCGGCCCCGTGCCCGGCTGCGGGCAGTGCAAGCCCTGCCGCGACGTCATGGCCGGCTCCCACCCCGACGTCGTGCGCCTGGCCACCGAGAAGCTCATCATCACCATGGAGGAGGTCAAGACCCTCATCGGTGAGGCCCAACGCCGCCCCTGGACCGGGCGCTGGCGCGTCATCCTCGTCGAGGACGCCGACCGCATGGCCGAGCGCACCACCAACGTCCTGCTCAAGTCCATCGAGGAGCCCCCGCCCCAGACCGTCTGGCTGCTGTGCACCCCCAGTGCCGACGACGTCCTGCCCACCATCCGCTCCCGCTGCCGCCTGGTGACGCTGCGGATCCCGCCGGCCGACGCCGTCGCCGAGCTCCTCGTGCGCCGCGACGGCGCCGACCCCGAGCTGGCCGCCCGAGCCGCCCGCGCCAGCCAGTCGCATATCGGGCTCGCCCGCCACCTGGCCACCGACGCCGGCGCCTGGGACCGGCGCCGCCGCCTCCTGCTCGCCCCGGTCTCCCTGCGCAGCGTCGGCGACGCCGTCCTGGCCGCCGCCTCCCTGGTGGAGGCCGCCGAGTCCGAGGCCAAGGAGGCCACCGCCGAGCGCGACGCCCGCGAGAAGGCCGAGCTCACCCGCGCCCTCGGCCTGGAGAGCGACGGGAAGATCCCAGCGGCCCTGCGCGCCCAGATCCGCCAGCTCGAGGAGGACCAGAAGCGCCGCGCCAAGCGCGCCCGCACCGACGTGCTGGACCGGGCCATGATCGACCTGCTGTCCTTCTACCGTGACGTCCTGACCACCCAGATGGGCAGCGACGTCGAGCGCGTCAACCTCGACCTGTCCGAGGCCGTCGACCAGGCCGCCCGCACGACGAGCCCCGAGCAGTCCCTGGCCCGCATCGCCGCCATCGAGGAGTGCCGCAGTCGCCTGCGCTCCAACGCAGCCCCCCTGCTGGCCGTCGAGGCCCTCATGGTGCAGCTGCGCCCCCAGGCCGAAGGAAGGTGAGTCCCCCGCCCCGCCCGACCCGCGGCGGGGCATGAGGTCGCGTCGTCGGGCCCGGACCACTGCCGCCGCGACCTCCAAAACCAGGACGGCCGCGGCCGGGTGTGCAAGAGTCGTGACATGACCGTGACACAGTCCGGGGCCGAGGGCGGCGGCCACGCCGCTCGGTTCGAGCCGATCATCCGCAGATCGAGCCCGCAGGAGCGGGTCATCGCCTGGGGACTCATCGCCGTCGGCCTGCTGGGGCTGGCCACCGGGCTGGCGATCATGACCTATGGGCAGTTGCGGGGGATGCTCGCCTGCCTCGCCGCGGCGACACTGTGCCTCCTCATGGGCTACCTGACCCTGCGGCCGCGGACCGTCTTCGACCGGAGCGGCATCCACAGCAGGACGCTGCTGCGCTCCTACGACCTCGCCTGGCCCGGCTCCCGGAACGACTTCGACATCACCCGGGAGACTCGCTCCGCTCGACGCATCGCTGGCGCGGGCCCGAGCGTGCAGGCGACAGTGCGCAGCGAGGCGGGCACGGTGGTGCTGGGAGGAATGACCACTCGGGCACTCACCGAGCCCAGGGCTCGCTACCTCATGGAGGACGAGCTCGATCGGCTCTGGGCCTGGGCCGCCTCCTGGGGGCTGGTGCCCGCCGAGGACCCGGAGGGCAACGGCACTCGCGGGGGAGAGGGCAACGGCCCATCTCATCCCTGAGAGGGACCATGCACCGGCTGGTCAGTTCATATGATGCTGCTCATGGAAACGAGAATGAAGCATCCTCCCAAGAATCGGCCTTATCGGTCCTCGCCCGCGGGCGTGGACGAGGCGAGAGGCTCCGGTGGCCTTCGACGCCGTCGGGTGTCCGCTGGGGTGCTGGCGGCTGTGGCGGGTGTGTGCCTGGGGGTGGGGGCCGGTGCGGTTCCTGCTGCTGCGGTGCCCGCCGCGGGGCCGGCCCCGGCTGCGTCGTCCAAGGCGGCAGTGCCCAAGGGGCTGGAGTCCTTTTACGGTCAGAAGGTCGAGTGGTACGACTGCGTGGCCACTGCCGGGGTGGAGAAGTCGGATGACAAGACCGGTTTTCAGTGCGCCAAGGTCAAGGTGCCGCTGGACTACTCCCAGCCGGGCGGTCAGACCATTGAGATCGCGATGAAGAAGCACCTGGCCACCGGCTCGGTGCGCCAGGGCACCCTCTTCATCAACCCCGGTGGCCCCGGTGGATCCGGGGTGGAGGCCGTCAGCACGATGGCAACCTCGACCTTCGCCGGCGTGCAGAAGGCCTACGACATCATCGGCTTCGACCCCCGCGGCGTCGGCTCCTCCACCGCCATCACCTGCACCTCCGACACTGAGGTGACGGCGATGGCGGAGGCCGCCCCGGTCACTGCCGGAGACGGCGCCACGGCATTCGAGCAGCGAGCCGCCGCCATCTCCGCGCAGTTCAAGCAGTTCGAGGCCAGCTGTGCGGCGAACACCAAGCCTGCCGAGCTGCTCGACCATGTGGACACCGTCTCGGTGGCCCGGGATCTTGATGTCCTACGGGCCCTGTCCGGGGACCAGAAGCTCAACTACACGGGCTTCTCCTACGGCACCTACCTGGGGGCGACCTACGCCGAGCTCTTCCCCGCCAACACCGGCCGCATGGTCCTCGACGGCGCCCTGGACCCCAGCCTGACCTACAACGAGCGCAGGCAGGGGCAGGCCCTGGGCTTCGAACGGGCGCTGCGCAACTATGTCGCCTGGTGCCAGTCGAGACAGAACTGCCCCCTCACCGGTGACACCGACGCGGGCGTCAAGCAGATCGGAGACGTCTTCGCCTCGGCCAACCAGTCGCCCGTGCCCTCCTCGGACCCGAACCGTCCGGTGACAGGCGAGGACATGAAGCAGGTGATCTCGCTTCTGCTCTATTCTCCGGAGACTTCCTGGGGGACTGGCAATGAGGCCCTGGCGCAGGTCATCAACGAGCACGACGCCTCGATCTTCAGGACGATACTGAGCCGGCTCGACGCTCAGCCCGTGGTCAGCACCGGTGCGATGATCGGCACCAACTGCCTGGACTACCGGGTCGAGGGCGACATGGCCACCTGGAAGGCGCAGAGTGAGGAGCTGGAGAGGATCGCCCCCCGCTTCGCCACTATCGCGGAGGCCGGTGACCTCGGCTGCCAGGCCTGGGGGCACACCGGCACCCAGCCGCCCAAGGCGCTCCACGCCAAGGGGGCCGCGCCGATCCTCGTGATCGGGACGACCGGCGACCCGGCCACTCCGCACGAGTGGGCCGTGGCCCTGGCCGATCAGCTGGACTCCGGCCAGCTCCTCACCTGGGAGGGCAATGGGCACACGGCCTACGCGAACTCCGGGCACGGCCCCTGCGTCACCAAGGCGGTCGACACCTACCTGCTCACCGGCACCATGCCCAAGAAGGGGTTGACGTGCCACGGCACGCAGTGAGTCCTCAAGGAACCGCCACCCTCCTGCCGGCTCTCCACTGAGGATCGTCAAGGAGTGCCGCGGGTACTCATCACCGTGGTTGGGGCGCTGGAGACAGACGCCCCAACCACGGTTCTTCTCTGCTCTCACATGCCTGCCCATGACGCGGACAGGTTCCGTTTACTGTTTGTAATATAACGTTTATGAAAAATAGCGTGAATGAATTATCTGGTCCGCGACGAGTCGCTCCAGGGCGTCGTCGGGTGTCCGCTGGGGTG
>NZ_MSKS01000010.1:73361-95548 GCF_001937445.1 Actinomyces oris
CCCAAGGGGCTGGAGTCCTTCTACGGTCAGAAGGTCGAGTGGTACGACTGCGTGGCCACTGGTGGTATGGCGAAGTCCGCTGACAGGACCGGTTTTCAGTGCGCCAAGGTCAAGGTGCCGCTGGACTACTCCCAGCCCGATGGCCAGACCATTGAGATCGCGATGAAGAAGCACCTGGCCACCGGCTCGGTGCGCCAGGGCACCCTCTTCGTCAACCCCGGCGGCCCCGGCTACTCCGGAGTAGACATGGTGGAGAGCAACGAGACCCAGTTCTCGCCCACTCTCAACCAGGCCTACGACATCATCGGCTTCGACCCCCGCGGCGTCGGCTCCTCCACCGCCATCACCTGCGACGACGGCGCGGGCCAGCAGCCCGCCAAAGCCGCCCAGGGGGGCATGGGTGTCAACGACCCCCAACCCGGCTCCCTCGTCGCCGACGCCGCCGGGGACGACCCCACCCCCTTCCGGGACGCTGAGAATCCTGCTGCCGACGGCGGTGCGGAGGGCAACATCAGTTTCCCGACCCTGATCGACGAGATCACCAAGGACTTCAAGCAGGAGGAGGCCAACTGCGCCGCCCACACCAAGCCGGCCGGTCTGCTCGACCATGTGGACACCGTCTCGGTGGCCCGGGATCTTGATGTCCTGCGGGCCCTGTCCGGGGACCAGAAGCTCAACTACCTGGGCTTCTCCTACGGCACCTACCTGGGGGCGACCTACGCCGAGCTCTTCCCCGTCAACACCGGCCGCATGGTCCTCGACGGCGCCGTCGACCCCTCCCTGTCACTGAGGGACCGGGCCGCCGGGCAGGCCAAGGGCTTCGAGGCCGCACTGCGCACCTACGTCCAGCAGTGCCAGTCCGGCCAGGCCGTCCAGGAGAACCAGAGCTGCCCCCTCACCGGTGACGCCGACGCCGGAGTCCAGCAGGTTCGGTCCCTCATCGCCTCAGCCGACAAGACGCCGCTGAAGACCGCGGACCCGAACGTCACCGTGGACGGCAGCACGATCCGCAGCGTCGTCCGCCGGTTCCTGTACTCCTCCGAGTACTGGCCCTTCCTCACCTACGCCCTCGACCAGGCCATCACCCAGAAGGACGGCTCCTACATCCAGGTGCTCTACGGCAAGGCGACCGCCGGCGGCAGCGCCCCGACCTTCTACGCCGTCAACTGCCAGGACATCCCCGTCCAGGGCGACATGGCCAGCTGGGAGAAGGACTACCAGCAGATCCTCCAGAGCTCGCCCACCTTCGGCGCCTCCTTAGGCAACCAGGATGCGCGCTGCCAGGCCTGGGGGCACAACGGGACCCGCAAGCCCGCACCCATCCACGCCAAGGGGGCGGCCCCCATCCTGGTGGTGGGCACCACCGGTGACCCGGCCACGCCCTACGCCTGGTCCCAGGCCCTGGCCGATCAGCTCGCCTCCGGCCGGCTCCTGACCTGGGAGGGCAACGGCCACACCGCCTACGGGCGCTCGGGGGCCTGCGTCCAGAAGGCCGTCGACACCTACCTCACCAGAGGGACCATGCCCGAGGAAGGCCTGACCTGCAAGAACGGACAGTGACGCCGGGCCGTCCCCGCCCCCGGGGCCTCGATGGGAACTTCTCCCCACTCCGTCTCCAGGAGGAGGCCCCGGGCGGCCCGGCCGCATAAGGTTCACGTCGTGACTACTGCGACTTCTTCTCGGCCTCGTATCAAGCCTCTGCTCGTGGCGCTCGCTGCGCTTCTGGCATGCGGGGGCCTGACCGCCTGCCAGGACAACACCAACATCAAGGCCTCGCCGGCAACGGCGTCGGCCTCGGCAGCGGTTCCGGCCGGGCTGGAGAGCTTCTACAACCAGAAGGTCTCCTGGTACGCCTGTGACAAGAAGGGGATGGGTGAGGCGAAGTCGGGGAAGGACACCGGCTTCACCTGCGCCAAGGTCAAGGTGCCGCTGGACTACGACAACCCCGGCGGCGAGACGATCGAGATCGCGGTGAAGAAGCGGGCCGCCGGCGGGGAATCGGTCGGCTCACTGTTCATCAACCCGGGTGGGCCGGGAGGGTCGGGCATCGAGCTGGTCGAGAGCGCCGGTTCCTACTTCTCCAAGAACCTCACCAGCTCCTACGACGTCGTCGGCTTCGACCCGCGCGGCGTGGGCGCCTCCACGGCGGTCGACTGCCTGACCGACGCCGAGCTCGACGCCGAACGAGCCGGGGCGAACGACCCGGAGACCCCCTCGGCCACGGCCACCCAGGAGCGGGCTCAGAAGATGGGGGAGGCCTGCGCGTCGAAGACCAGCCCCGCGGGGCTCCTGGACCACATCGACACCATCAGTGCCGCCAAGGACCTCGACATCCTGCGGGCGGTTGACGGCCAGCAGACGCTGACCTACCTGGGCTTCTCCTACGGCACCTACCTGGGGGCCACCTACGCCGAGCTGTTCCCGGCCAACACTGGTCGTATGGTCCTCGACGGCGCCGTCGACCCCTCCCTGAGCGCCGAGGAACTGGCCCTGGGGCAGGCCAAGGGCTTCGAGGCCTCGCTGCGGGCCTACGTGCAGAACTGCCAGAGCTCCAAGCTGGGCTGCCCCCTGAGCGGAGACGTCGACTCCGGTGTCTCCCAGGTCCGCGAGTTCCTCGAGTCCACGAAGACGGCGCCGCTGCCGACCTCCGACAGCAAACGGCCACTGACCTACGACCTGGCCGTCTACGGGGTGCTGGGATCGATGTACCAGACCCAGCTGTGGCCCTCCCTCACCCTGGCGCTGTCCCAGGCGATGGGCAAGGTGGGCAAGCCGGACGGAAGCGCGCTGCTGGCCATCGCCGACGCCGTCTCCTCCCGCCAGAGCGACGGTACCTACTCCAATAACGGCGCCGAGGCCCTCATGGCGGTCAACTGCCTGGACTACCCGGTCCAGGGGGACAACGCCTCCTGGGAGGAGAACGCCAAGGCCGTCAACGAGGCCTCACCCACCTTCGGCTCCCAGCTGCTCTACCCCGACGCCTACTGCCAGGGCTGGGGCCACACATCGAGCCGCAAGCGCGAGAAGATCACGGCCTCCGGTGCCGCACCGATCCTCGTGGTGGGCACCACAGGTGACCCGGCCACCCCCTACGCCTGGTCCCAGGCCCTGGCCGATCAGCTCGAGTCCGGCCAGCTCCTGACCTGGAAGGGCAACGGCCACACCGCCTACGGACGTTCCAACGACTGCGTCAAGAAGGCCGTGGACACCTACCTGCTCAACGGGACGATGCCGGACAAGGGACTCACCTGCTGACCATCGCCAGGCAGGCCGGCCCGACCGGTTCCCGCAGGCCATGAGACCGGCCCCGGACGACGTGAATGTCGTCCGGGGCCGATTCCTCAGCCGAGCCGCACCGGCGCTGCGGGGCTCCGGAGCGCCCGACTCACTGGCTCAGCTCACTGGCTCAGCTCTCCGGCGATGGAGCGTCCCATCCAGCCGGCCAGGTCGTCTCCCGCCAGTCCCTGCGAGAGCAGGAACTGGACCTTGGCGTAGGCGGCCTCCAGGGTCATGTCGCGGCTGCCGACGGCGCCACTGCGGGCCAGTGCGTCCCCGGCCTCGTAGTGCCCCAGGAGGACCGCGGACTCGTGGCACTGGGAGGTGACGATGACGGCCGTCCCGGCGGCGATCACCCGTTCGACGACGTCGGTCAGCCCCGGCTCCTGGGACGGCACGTTGCCGACTCCGAAGGCCCGCAGGATCACGGCCTCGGGCAGCGGCGTCAGCAGCGCCTCCAGGCGGGCCGCGGTGATGCCCGGGACCAGGTCGATCACGACGACGTCGTGGCGGGTGTAGGGGGCGGCGTCCTTCCAGCCGATACCTGACGACACGCTCTGCGCCCACTGCCACGGGGCGCCAGTGGTGGCCAGAGGGGCCGCGTTGGGGGACTCGAAACCGGTGAAGGCCCACGAGGAGGACTTCGTCACCCGGTTCCCGGCCAGGAGTCGATGACCGAAGAACAGCGCCACCCCGTCGAGGCGCCCGGAGGTGGCGGCCTTGAGCGCCCCGGTGACGTTCGCCGCGGCGTCGCTCCCCAGCACTCCGAGCGGGAGCTGGGAACCGGTGACGACGACCGGAACGCTCAGATCCGTCAGCGCATAGGACAGGGCGGCGCTGGTGTAGGCCATCGTGTCGGTCCCGTGCAGGATGACGAAGGCGGTCTGCGGGTCGGCCGCGGCGTGGGCGCGCAGGTCGTCCACGATCGCCTGCCAGGACAGCGGGGTGGCGTTCGAGGAGTCGATGAGCGGGGCCAGTGAGGTCACCGTCACTGAGCGCGCCAGGGGTGTGCCCGCCAGCAGTGAGTCGAGCCACCCCTCCAGATCCGCGCCGGGAACGAGGCCGTGAGGGGAGTCCACCATGCCGATGGTGCCCCCGGTGTAGGTGATGTGAACGTGCATGGGCTCAGCCTCCTGCCGGTCAGGCCTCGTACGACGGGGCGGATGCGGCTTCGTCCACCTCGTCGGCAAGGACCTCGTCGAGCAGGTCGCCCCGAATACGTCCCCGTACCGCGTACCAGCCCGCCACCATCATGACGGCGATGATGGCGAACAAGCCCAGGGTCCAGCGTCCGGCCGGGTCGGCCACGTTCGAAAGGACGACGATGGTGAAGAAGGCCAACGCCGCGTAGTTGGACCATGGGGCCAGGGGCATCCGGTAGGCCGGGCGCACCTCCGTGCCCTCGTGCACCCGACGCAGGAAGGCGAGGTGGGTGACGAGGACGGCTCCCCAGGTCCCAGCGATGCCGATGCCGGCCAGGTTCATGACGATGTCGAAGGCGTCACCGGGCAGGTAGGCGTTGAGGACGACGCCGAGCAGCCCCAAGGCGGAGGTGATGATGATGCCCCCGGCAGGAACCTGGTGCTTGTTGAGCCCGGCCGCCACCCGAGGGGCCTCACCGGCCACGGCCATGGAGCGCAGGGTGCGTCCGGTGGCGTACAGGCCGGCGTTGAGGGAGGACAGGGCGGCGGTGAGGACCACGACCTGGATGATGTCGCCGGCGTAGGGCACACCGATTCCGGAGAAGAAGGTGACGAAGGGCGACTCGGTCTTGGAGTAGGACGTGTAGGGCAGGACCAGAGCCAGCAGCATGACCGAGCCGACGTAGAAGACGAAGATGCGCAGAATCATCGAGTTGATCGCCTTGGGCAGGATTTTCTCCGCGTCCTTCGCCTCTCCGGCGGCCACGCCCACCATCTCCGTGCCACCGAAGGCGAAGACGACGCCGAGGGTCAGGGCGAAGACGATCGGGAATCCCTCGGGGAAGAAGCCACCGTTTCCGAGGATGTTGTGGGCCCCTGCGGTGATCTCCCCTCCGTGGGGGTCCGTTCCGGTGTGAAGCCCGAGCGCTATAGCGACGATGGCCACCACCATGAAGGACACGATGGCGGCGACCTTGATGAGCGCGAACCAGAACTCCGCCTCACCGAACATCTTGACGTTCAGCATGTTGAGGATGAAGACCAGGACGAGCGCGACGAGCGCGAAGACCCACTGCGGGACAACCTTCAGAGCCGTCCAGTAGTGGAGGTAGAGGGCCACGGCCGTGATGTCCGCCATGACGGTGACTGACCAGTCCAGGAAGAAGAACCAGCCGGTGATGTAGGCGCCCTTCTCACCGAGGAACTCACGGGCGTAGGAGACGAATGCTCCGGAGGAGGGTCTGCGGATGGCCAGCTCGCCCAGAGCACGCACCATGAGGAAGGCGAAGATTCCACAGATGGCATAGGCGAACATCAGTCCCGCCCCGCCGTCCTTGAGTCGGCCGCCGGCACCCATGAAAAGGCCCGTGCCGATGGAGCCGCCAATGGCGATCATCTGCAGGTGACGGTTCTTCAACGACTTGTTGTATCCGGCGTCGCCGCGGTCCCGGATCTGGTCGGGTTGGGAAGCGGGGGAGGGTGAAGGCGAGGCACCCGAGTGCAGTGATGGAGAGGTGGGGGAGTGGCTGGACGGAGACTCGCTCATGGGGATCCTTACGGACAGGGAGACCTGTTGAATGACGTGCGGAGAATACCGGGCCCGGTCGGTTCGGGTGATGCGGGGCGGCTGCTGAGGTCAGCCGTACTCCTGTCCAGGATGCGCCCTGCCGCCGTCATGATCTAGTGCTGAGTCGAGGAAACCGGGATGTTCTGGGGCCTGAGAGGGGCCTCCGGCTTCAGCTGCGGCGGTGAGGCGGCGAGGAGGGAGGTCGACTGTGTTGAGGAACACGGTTCTCCTTGCGGCACTGGATTGCGGTGGCGGCCGCAGGGCCGGTATGTTCGGCTCTGCTGCTTGTGCCAGCGCCGCCTTAGCTCAGTCGGCAGAGCGATTCACTCGTAATGAATAGGTCGTGGGTTCGATTCCCACAGGCGGCTCGATCAGCCCCGGGAGGTAATGCCCCCGGGGCTTTTGGGTACCGGGCGCCTCACCCGCGGCCTGTCGATGTGCCCTCCGGCACATCCGGTGGCTACAGCGGTTGTTCCATGTGTGGGTTTTCTGGGATGACCGTGTGGCCGAATCCCTTCGTCGCCCAGTGGCCGGTCGGGTCATGGCCCCAACGGGGCGGATTCGTCCGGCTTGACGTGATGTGACCTCAGGGTGGGAGCCGTGGTGACGCAGACATTCTCTTCCGGCTGAGAGAATCCCCCACCGCTATCTGGGAGTCGCCTGGGAGATTGGCTGTCTCGGATTGACTGATCGTTGGATACCTCTATGCGGCCGGAGGTGAGGGGGTGTCGTGCCTGGATTGTTCCGCCAGGTCTCGTGGGGATCTCCAAAGGGGACCTCAGTGCTTTCACAGTTTTCGTCTCAGTCATCAAGGTGTTCAGGGTGGTATGGCGGCGCGTATCGCTGTGTGATTGGGGGGCGGGGTGGCTGGTAATGAGGGTGGCGAAAAGCCGTGTTGCATTGAGGGCAACTATTGTTTAATCTAACGTTGTCCGCAGCGGGATACATCCTTCAGGCCCGCTCCCTCCACTCAGAATGAGGAATCATGGCACAGAAGACTCAGGTCATCCTCGTCGACGATGTCGACGGGTCCGAGGCCAATCAGACCGTCACCTTCGCCCTTGACGGCGTCACCTACGAGATCGACCTGAACGACGAGCACGCAGCTGCTCTTCGTGAGTCCCTTGAGGAATGGGTCGGAAAGGCTCGTCGCACCGGCGGCCGTCGCAGCTCCGGTCGTCGTCGTTCCAGCGGTCCTTCTGACACTCAGAAGATTCGCGAGTGGGCTCGCGAGCAGGGCCTCGAGGTTTCTGACCGCGGTCGCGTCTCCGCAGAGGTGCGCAAGGCCTACTACGAGGTCAACCCCGGCAACTGAGGGAACATGGGGTGCCCGGCTCACATGAGGCCGGCACCCCGCATCGAGTCATTCTCGAGCTGATTGCCACCTCGCACCACGGCTCTGGTTGTACGCTCAGGCGCATCACCAGAGCCGTTGTGTTTTCAATACGTGAATTCGCTCCGTGAACGGGCGTTATCGCTGCGAGCGGTACCTTCGGGCCGATGCGCTCGCGCCCTCGCCCGCTGAGATCTCCCTTCTTAGGCCTCGCGCCATGCCCGCGATCCTGGCAGGATAGGGCCATGGCTTACACCCTCGTACTGCTCCGCCACGGCGAGAGCGAATGGAACGCGAAGAACCTCTTCACCGGCTGGGTCGATGTCCCGCTGTCAGACAAGGGCCGCGCCGAGGCCGTCCACGGTGGTGAGCTCCTCAAGGAGGCAGGTGTCCTCCCCGAGAAGCTCTTCACCTCGATGCTGCGCCGCGCCATCATGACCGCCAACCTGTCCTTGGACGCCGCGGACCGCCACTGGATCCCGGTGGAGCGCAGCTGGCGCCTCAACGAGCGCCACTACGGCGCCCTGCAGGGCAAGAACAAGAAGGAGATCCGTGACGAGTACGGAGAGGAGCAGTTCATGCAGTGGCGCCGCTCCTACGACGTGCCGCCGCCGCCCATCGAGGCCGGCTCGGAGTTCTCCCAGGATGCCGACCCCCGCTACGCCGGTGAGCCCATCCCCGCCACCGAGTGCCTCAAGGACGTTCTCGAGCGCCTCCTGCCCTACTGGGAGGGCACCGTCGTCCCGGAGATCAAGACCGGCAAGACCGTCATGATCGCCGCCCACGGCAACTCGCTGCGCGCCATCGTCAAGCACCTCGACGACATCTCCGACGACGACATCGCCGGCGTCAACATCCCCACCGGGATCCCGCTGGTCTACGAGCTCGACGAGGAGACCCTCAAGCCGCTCAAGAAGGGCGGCCGCTACCTCGACCCCGAGGCCGAGGCCAAGATCGCAGCAGTGGCCAACCAGGGCAAGTGAGCCCCGGCGATCTGCCGCACCCTCAATGACGCGGGCGGCGTCGGACCCTAAGGAAGGTCCGGCGTCGCCCGTCTCGTCGGCTCCAAGTGCTCAGTGGAGCGCGTCAGCGTCCTCGGCGTCATGCGTCTCGGGCATGGAGGCTCCCGAGACGAGGTAGGCCACGCGGCTGGCCACCGAGGTGGAGTGGTCGCCGAAGCGCTCCAGGAAACGGCCCATGAGGACGGCGTCAATGACCTGCTGGCGGCTCAGGTCGTGAGCCGGGTCCAGGATCATCTGGAAGGAACGACGGTGCAGGGCGTCGAGCTCGGCGTCGTTGGCCTGAATGACGGAGGCCAGCTCCAGGTCCCGCGTCGAGATGAGGCGGGCGACGTCCCTGCCCGCGCGCACCGCCAGGTCCGCCATCTCCAGGATCAGCCCCAGGACCGGCTCGGGCAGCGGCGGCTCGGGGTAGCGGCCGCGGGCGATGGCCGCCACGTGGCGAGCCAGGTCGCCCTGGCGCTCCAGGGTCTGGGCCATGCGCAGCGCAGACAGGACGTTGCGCAGGTCCCCGGCCACCGGCTGCTGGCGGGCCAGCAGCATGACGCACAGGTCGTCGATGTCGCGCTGGAGGTCGTTGATGCGCTCGTCGGCGTCGATCACCTGCTCGGCGATGACGATGTCCCCCTGGCGCAGGGACTCCGCGGCCCGCTCGATCGCGGTGGCGACCTGGTTGGCCATGGACTCGAGGTCGGAGCCCAGCTGCTTGAGCTCCTGGTTAAAGATGGCGCGCATGAGGCTGCTCCTGTTCCGGGCGAGGACCGATGGATCGGGCCGGTCGGTGAGGTGGCGGGGCGGCGCTGCTCGACGATCCGGTCGAGGCCGCCGCCAAGGATGTTGTCCCTAAGCACAGCAGCCCTGCGACGCCGCCGCAAGCGGCACGCCCACAGGCGGTGCCGGCCGGTGGGTGCCGTCGGGGCTCAACTACTCTAGAGGCGTGGGCCTGACCGTCATCGTTCTCCTCCTCGCCGCCGCCGCTTTCACGTGCCTGGGGGTGGGGATCGGTGTCGCGCTGTCCCGGCGCGAGCGCAGGGCGGCCACGAGCGCCGCTGACCTGGCAGGCCTGGCCGGGACCGACACGGCCGTCCCGGTGCTGGCGGCACTGCGCTCGACAGTCGTCGTCCTCGATGACGACGACGAGGTCCTGCGCGCCTCGGCGTCGGCCTACACCTTCAACATCGTGCGCGACGACGCCGTCGTCGAGCCGACCGTGGTGGCGATGGTGGGGCGCGTGCGCGCCTCGGGCCAGGCGCAGGACGCGGCCGTCACCGTGGCCCGGGGGAGGGTGCCGGGCGCGGGCCAGTTCCACCTGCAGGTGCGCGCGGCCGGCATCGGCCAGGGGCGCGTCCTCATCCTCATCGAGGACCACACCGCCGCCCGCCGGGTGGAGGCCATGCGCCGCGATTTCGTCGCCAACGTCTCCCACGAGCTCAAGACCCCGGTCGGCGCGATCCAGCTGCTCGCCGAGACTGTCGAGGCCGGCGCCGACGACCCCGACTTCGTGCGCGACTATTCCGGGCGCATGCGCAAGGAGGCCCGCCGCCTGGGCGTCCTGGTCCAGGAGATCATCGAGCTCACCCGCCTCCAGGAGGGTGACGCCCTGGCCGAGCCCGAGGTCGTCGACATCGACGACGTCGTCGCCGAGGCCGTGGACCGGGTGCGCGTCGAGGCCGACGGCCGCCAGATCGCCCTCGTGGCCGGCGGAACCAAGGGACTGCGGGTGCGCGGCGACGCCGCCCTCATCACCACCGCCGTGCGCAACCTGCTGGACAACGCCATCCGCTACTCCGAGCCGCGCACCCGGGTCTCGGTGGGCGTCTCGTTGGACGCGGAGGACCCCGACATCGTGCGCATCGCCGTGGTCGACCAGGGCATCGGCATCCCCAAGGAGGAGCAGGAACGCGTCTTCGAGCGCTTCTACCGCGTCGACAAGGCCCGCTCGCGCGCCACCGGGGGCACCGGCCTGGGGCTGAGCATCGTCAAGCACGTGGCCGCCGACCACGGCGGCACCGTCGAGCTGTGGTCCGCCCCGGGGCGCGGCTCCACCTTCACCCTCGTGCTGCCGCGCCTGGGCGAGGGCGAACCGGTGAAGGGCGAGTCGGTCGGGACTGGATCAGCCCAGAATGAGCCTGACGAAGCCGCCGCGGAGCACACCCCCGGGAGCGGGTCATGAGCCCGGCAGAGCGCTCCGCAGGGACGGGCGCAGAGGCTGGTGCGGTGCCGGGCGCGGGGGCGCCCACCCCCTCCGGTGCACCGGCCGCGTCGTCAATGACGCCGGTGAGCGGCCCAATGCGGATCCTCCTGGTCGAGGACGAGGAGAACTTCCGCGACCCGCTCGCCTTCGGTCTGCGGCGCGACGGCTTCGAGGTGGTTGAGGCCGAGGACGGCCAGCGCGCCGTCGAGATCTTCGAGGCCTCCCGGCGCCCCGGCGGCGTCGGCCCCATCGATCTGGTCCTGCTGGACCTCATGCTGCCCCGCCTGGGCGGGATCGAGGTGTGCACCCGGATCCGGCGCTCCTCCTCCGTGCCGGTCATCATGCTCACCGCCAAGGACACCGAGCTGGACAAGATCGTCGGCCTGGAGATCGGGGCCGACGACTACGTCACCAAGCCCTACTCCTACCGGGAGCTCCTGGCGCGCCTCAAGGCGGTCCTGCGCCGTAGCCGTGCGGCCGCCCCGGAGCCCGAGCCGGTGCTGGTCGCCGGCGGGGTGCGGATGGACGTCGAGCGCCACGAGGTCAGGGTCAACGGCGAGGTGGTCGCCATGCCGTTGCGGGAGTTCGAGCTCCTGGAGCTGTTTCTGCGTCACCCCGGCCGCGTGCTCACCCGCAACCAGATCCTGGAGCGCCTGTGGGGACCCGATTACGAGGGCGACACGAAAACTCTGGACGTCCATGTCAAACGGCTTCGCGGCAGGATTGAGGCCGACGCCTCCAAACCGGTTCTCATCACCACGGTCAGGGGGCTCGGCTATCGCCTGGACGGGGATTCTGAGCACTGATTCTCCATTGCGGGTGGCACCGCAGTTCTCGCCGCCGGTCCCGGGCCGCGCCCGCCGTGACCTCTGTGAGATACGTCCCCGATCTTTGCGCGGAATGACCTGATAAACTAGAGGTCCGCAAACCAGTCTGGAGAGTCATCCTTATGACCTATGAAGTCGGTGAGACTGTCGTCTACCCGCACCACGGGGCCGCCCGGATCATTGACATCCGGCAGCGCAAGGTACGCGGTGAGGAGAAGACGTATCTGCAGCTCGAGGTGGCCCAGGGTGACCTGACCATCTTGGTTCCCGCCGAAAGCGTTGAGCTCATCGGCGTCCGTGACGTGGTTGATGAGACCGGTTTGGAAAAGGTCTTCGAGGTGCTGCGGGCGCCGCTGACCGAGGAGCCCACGAACTGGTCTCGCCGTTTCAAGGCCAACCAGGAGAAGATCGCCTCCGGGGATGTCATCAAGGTTGCCGAGGTCGTGCGGGACCTCTCCCGTCGTGACACGGACCGCGGCCTGTCCGCCGGCGAGAAGCGCATGCTCGCCAAGGCCCGCCAGATTCTCGTCTCCGAGCTGGCCCTGGCCCAGAAGACTCCCGAGGAGGAGGCCGAGTCCCGCCTGGACGAGGTTCTCGCGTCCTAGTACCGCGCAGCGCTCGTGCTCAGGTTGTCGAGGACGCGGTAGCGTCCTGCCCGTGAGCACCAGCCCTTCATCCCAAGCATCCGCCCCGCCCGAGTCCGCTCCGGGTGGGGCGGTCGCCGTTCTCACTGCGGCGGGCTCCGGTTCCCGCCTGGGCGCCGGGGTTCCCAAGGCCCTCGTCCCGGTGGGCGGTGTCAGCCTCCTGCGGCGGGCGGCGGCCGGGCTCATCGCCTCGGGCGCCGTCAGCCACGTCGTCGTCACCGCCCCCGCTGAGGAGGTCGACCGGTTCCGCGCCGAGCTCGAGGGCCTGCTGGACGGAGCAGCCGGGGCTGGGGCGGGACGATGCGGTGGGATCGAGGTCGTTGCCGGCTCTCCCTGCTCCAGGCAGGCCTCCGTGGCCCTGGGGCTCGCAGCGGCCCTGGCCGCCGTGCCGCAGGCCGACGTCGTCATCGTCCACGACGCCGCGCGGGCGCTGACGCCCTCGGAGGTGACGCAGCGGGTGGTCGCCGCTGTGCGAGCCGGACACGAGGCCGTGGTCCCGGCGCTGCCCGTGACCGACACCGTCAAGGAGGTCGAGGCCCGCCCGGCGGGGGAGCCTGAGCCCGTCGTCGGCACCCCCCGACGCGACCGGCTCCGGGCGGTCCAGACCCCCCAGGGATTCTCGACCCCCGTGCTCGTCGCCGCCCACCGGGCCGGGGCCGGGCGGGCCGCAGACGAGGCGCTCGCCGCCTCCGACGACGCCGGCCTCGTTGAGGCCTGTGGCGGCAGCGTCGTCGTCGTCGCCGGTGACGAGCGCGCCATGAAGGTGACCACGCCGATGGATCTGGCCCTGGCCGAGATGCTCCTGGAGCGGCAGTCCGCTCAGGGGGAGCGCCCTGCCGAGGCCAGTGGGGAGAACTGACGATCAGGTCTGTTCCCCTTTCGGTACCGCCGCCGGCCCGGATGGTTCTATCGTCTCTCCTATGAGCACGACAGTGACTGCTCCGACGCGGGCCGGCTCCCGCACCCGGCTCCTGTCCTGGCCCGTCATCGCCTGGGGCCTGTGGGACTGGGGGTCGGCGGCCTTCAACGCGGTCATCACCACCTTCGTCTTCACCGTCTACCTGGTCAGCGACTCCTTCGGGGCCAAGGCGGACAACGAGTCGGCGCTGTCCCTCGGGCTGGCCGTCGCCGGGCTGTTCATCGCCCTGCTGGCGCCGGTGACCGGGCAGCGCTCGGACCGGGGTGGGCGGACCGTCTTCTGGCTCGGGGGCTACACCGCGGTGGTGGTGGCGGTCTCGGCGGCCCTGTTCCTGGTGCGGCCTGAACCCGGCTACCTGTGGTTCGGCATCGTCCTGCTGGGGATCGGCAACATCTTCTTCGAGCTGGCCTCGGTCAACTACAACGCCATCCTCAACCACCTGGCTTCCAAGGACCGCATCGGTGCCGTCAGCGGTCTGGGGTGGGGGATGGGCTACCTCGGCGGCATCGTCCTGCTGCTCATCCTCTACGTCGCCCTCGTGGGGCCGAGTCCCCTGGTCTCCTTCTCGGCCGGAAGCGGGATGGGGGTGCGCGTCGCCATGCTCGTGTCGGCGGCCTGGTTCGGCCTGTCCGCACTTCCCGTCCTCATCAACCGCTCCCGCAGGCTCGGGCGCTCCCGTGCCGAGGACGTCGGGGAGGTCAGCGAGGGGATGGCGACCGCTGAACCGGGACGGGACCGGGCCGCCATGGAGGCTGAGCCGGTGGAGGCCGTCTCCCACCAGGGCAGGCGCAAGGAGTCGATCCTGACCTCCTACAAGCTGCTGTGGCGCACCCTGCTCCAGCTGCACAACTTCCAGCCGCGTCTGCTGTGGTTCCTGCTGGCCGCCGCCGTCTTCAGGGACGGGCTGGCCGGGGTCTTCACCTACGGCGGCATCATCGCCCAGAACACCTTCGGCTTCTCATCGGGCGACGTCATCATCTTCGCCATCGTGGCCAACATCGTGGCCGGCATCGCCACCATCTGGGCCGGGCGGCTCGATGACCGCTTCGGGCCGCGCAACGTCATCATGGCCAGCCTCATCATCCTGGTGGTGGCCGGACTGCTGGTGTTCTTCCTGCACACCGCCGGGGCCGTGGCCTTCTGGGTGCTGGGCCTGCTCCTGTCGGCCTGCGTGGGGCCGGCCCAGTCGGCCGCCCGTTCCTTCCTGGCCCGCCTCATCCCCGAGGGGCAGGAGGGAGAGATCTTCGGGCTCTACGCGACCACCGGGCGGGCGGTCTCCTTCATGGCGCCCGCGATGTACGGCATCTTCATCTACCTGGGGACGCGCCTGGTCGGGCAGGGCGCGAACTACTGGGGGATCCTCGGGATCGTTGCGGTGCTGGCGACCGGGCTGCTCCTCATGCTGCGCGTGGGCAACCCCGTCGCCGAGGAGGAGTCGGCCGCGTAGGCCGCCGTCGCGTTCGTACCTTATGCCTCGCGTTCGGGGGTTAAGGGTACGAACTCGCGACCTACCCTACGAACTCGCGGACTAACCTACGAACGCGAGGCGCTTCATCACGGCGAGGCCCTCCTCGGCGCTGAAGCCGAGTGCCCTTACCCCGGCCCGTCTGTGCTTTGAACCGGTCTACTCCACGAGGGTGGGGATCTACTGGCCGCGGGTTGTGTGTACTGCACGAAGGCCCCACCTACCTGGAGTACTCCCGACCCTCCTCCAGTGGCACCCCACCCTCGTGGAGTGGGCATGGCCGGCAGCTTGGTGTCCATGACGCTGACATCAGCTCCGCACCGACGCGGCACGCCGAAGACCAACCGCGGAATTTCAACGATTCTCAAGGGGGGTTTCAAGGGTGGGCTCGTTGATGTCAGTGCTGTGGACACTGGGCGGAGGACGGGATCGACTCCGTGGAGCCTTGGAAGCGAAGCCGGGTGCGAGCTACTGGGGGATTCTCGGGATTGTTGCGGTGCTGGCCATGGGGCTGCTCCTCATGCTGCGCGTGGGCAATCCCGTCGCCGAGGAGGAGTCGGCCGCGTAGGCCGCCGTCGCGTTCGTACCTTATGCCTCGCGTTCGGGGGTTCAGGGTACGAACTCGCGACCTACCCTACGAACTCGCGGACTAACCTACGAACGCGCGGTGTTTCACGAGGGGGGGTATCGGGTTATCGGCGTGCAGACGGGTCGAGAAAGGACTCGGCCCGCGGTTCGGAAGTCCGAACCGCGGGCCCAAGCCTCGCGAGGTCCCACCTGCAACCCGGGGTCCCATGCACCCGAGGAGGCGGTTCCTCCTTCGCCGAAACGATGATGTCAGGCTCCCTATGACCCGACTTCATCTCAGGGGATCGATCTGTCACTGGGCTCCCCAACCCTCGAGACCGTTCCTGTCCGGCGGCAACTACTATGTAACGCCCTCACCCTGTGAGGACGAGGGGCAGATCCCTGGGAAAAATCTGGGAAATTCGCGGACGGGTTGGTTCGGTGACTCAAGTCGTCCCCTGAGGGGGATTGGGGCTCAGTTCCGCTCAGGAGACAGGGGAGAACCGCACCGCGGTGCCCGAGGCAGTCACCATGAGCATGCCGTTGTCCGTCCCCAGTGTCTCGTAGTCGATGTCGACGCCGACGACGCCTTCAGCGCCGAGCTCCTGGGCGCGTTGAACCATCTCCGCCAGGGCTGTCTCCCTGGCCTGGATCAGCTCTTCCTCGTAGGACTGGGAACGGCCTCCCACGAAGTTTCGGAACCCCGCGGCCATGTCCTTGAGGAAATTGACTCCTGCGACGGTCTCACCGCAGACGACACGCAGGTACTGGGTCACGGGGTAGCCCTCGACGGTGGGGGTGGTGGTCACGAGCATGACGACGATTCCGTTCTTGTGGGGTGGTGGTTGGTGCAAGCACCCTACACGAGGCCTTATGGTGCGGCCCGCTTCGCCAAGCGCAACAGGCGGCTGTAGCGCTCGCTGATCCGCGCATGGGGGACGGGCTCTCCGTCGAGGCTCCAAGCCAGGAGGTGCTCCAGGCTGAATCGAGAGGCGCAGCGCGAGCACGAGACGGGTGAGGCCGGACGGCGCATGCGGTCCACCTCGTGGCCCGCCGGGCACCTGCCCACCCAGCGTCCCCGTAGCCGGGGAGCCTGGGCGTCGATGAGCCGCCGGCCTGTCGCTCCCAGTCGAGTCGCCTCGGCGGCCCAGACGGCGTCGTGCCCGTGGTGGGGGCCGACGCGGGCATGGGCGATCTCGTGCAGGATCGTCTCGCGGACCTGGGCCTCGTCGTACAGGCTCATGAGATGGCGGCTGAGCGTGAGCCGACGTCGTGCATGATCCGTCTGGCCGGCCCGCCGACGCGCCCGGTCGAAGGCCAGATCCCAGTCGCCGACGTCGGCCTCCTCCATGAGGGAGTGCGCCAGGCTCAGGACGTCGGGAAGATTCACGGCCCCACGGTATGCGACGGCGGACTCACCCGGCCGACGGCGGTGCTGTGGGACGCATCGCCTCCCGTCGAATCCCGGTCGGACAGTCGTCTTGGGAAGCCCGGGCTGCTTCGGGCCGTGCATCGGCCCGTGATGTGACACGATGGCGCCGATGTCCCACCATCCCTCCGGCCGACGTCCGCGGCCCCAACGAAGCACCGCAGGATCCGGCTCGCCTCAGCCCGCACGAGCGCCGCGCAGTGCCCGCCCAGCCGCGCAGCGCGGTACCGATCACGCCCGGCGGGAGGATGCGAGTCGCCGTTCCGGGCGGGCGAAGAGGAGCCGAGGAGGCCGTGGGCGCTTCGGGCTCCTGCGCGCCGGTGCCAGACGGAGGCGGGGGCGCAGGGGCGGTGTCCGTCATCCCTTCCTGAGAAGCCCGATCGGCGTCGCCCTGGTCGCCTTCCTGGTCACGCTCCTGGTGGGACTCATTGTGCTGCGTGCAACCGGTTCCTCACTGGGCGGCTTCGCTCTGGGGTGGGGGTGGGCCTCCGATACCGGAACAGCTTCTGCGCCAGCACCCCTGGTGCCCGACGCCAGCGGCTTCAACGCCGCCCGCATCATTGATGACGAGGTCTTCTACGACTCCCAGGCCATGACGCGCGAGGAGATCGCCGCTTTCGTCACCAAGGTCAACGCCGGCTGCCAGCCGGGCAGTGACGGTACCGAGTGCCTGGCCACCGCCACCTTCTCCGTGCAGGCCCGCCCGGCCAGCACCTTCTGCCCCGGAGGCATTGAGGCCGCCTCCGGTGTCAGCGCGGCCGACGTCATCTGGGAGGTCTCCCAAGCCTGCGATATCAATCCCCAGGTGCTCCTCGTCCTCATTCACAAGGAGCAGGGGCTGCTCACCGCCTCCGGCGCGAACCTGAGCGCTCGCGACTATGAGGCCGCAGCCGGTTACGCCTGCCCCGACCACAGGACCTGCGACCCCCAGTGGGCCGGCTTCCCCTCCCAGCTCTACGGGGCGGCCTCCCAGTTCCATCGCTACCGTCTCAACCCGGGCAGCTACGACGTCGTGGCGCAGCAGCCCAGACAAATCGCCTACTCGCCCGATGTGCAGTGCGGCAGCGGCGAGGTGACGGTGGCCAACCAGGCGACTGCGGGCCTGTACAACTACACGCCCTACCAGCCCAATGAGGCCGCCGCACACGGTGGGGACCAGTGCACCTCGTGGGGCAACTGGAACTTCTACGGCTACTTCAAGACCCTCTTCGGCGCTCCGACGTCGGCCTGAGGGTGTCCAGTGCGGGGGGGGGGCGGATTCCGCAGTATTTCAAGGGGCTTGAGGGAGGGCAGCAGCACGTTCGGAAGACCGTGACCGTATCGTCATCAAGCGTCACCATTTAGATGCGCGATTTCCAGTCTTCTCTCAGACAGCATCGGCAGAGTCGTAGTCACCGCTGAACGGTGGCGACCGTGAGGTACTGGGGAGTACCACTGACCGGCCATCACTGAGTCCGGGCCACAGCCAAGGGAATGTGCTCGGACGTTTCGGTGAAGGAGGACCCGCTGCCGAATGGGAACCGGTAAGCGACCTCGTTGCGAAGGGCCCGACCCGGTGGTTCAACCGGGGCGGGCCTTCGCAGTGCCTGGGCGCAGGACCATCCGGTCCGCGCCCAGGCATGTTTGCAGGGACCTGTCAGTGGGCATGACATGATGCGAGTATGACGCTGCCGCCGGTACTGGCGACCACCTGGGTCGTCATCGAGTACCTCATCAAGATCGTCGCACTGGGCACGGTTCCGGAGAACCGCCGCCCGTCGTCGTCGACCGCCTGGCTGCTGCTCATCTTCCTGCTGCCCGTCGTGGGGCTCCCGCTCTACCTGCTCATCGGCAGCCCGTGGGTGCACGGCACTCGGCGCCGCCAGCAGCACACCGTCAACGAGATCACCCTCGACTACACCCGCTCCATGCCGGACCTGCCCAAGGGCGCCCGGCCCTCGACCTACCTGGCCGGGGCGGTGCGCATGAACCGCAGGCTGACCGGCCTGCCCTGCGTCAGCGGTGAGGTGGTGGCCGTCCACGCCGACCCCCGCAGTACCTATGAGGCCATGGCCCGAGCCGTCGACGCCGCCACCGACCACGTGCACGTCGAGTTCTACATCATGAGCTGGGACGAGGTCACCGACGTCTTCTTCAGCTCCCTGGAGCGCGCGGTGGCTCGCGGGGTCACGGTGCGACTCCTCCTGGACCACCTGGGCAGCCGCAAGTACCCCGGCTGGAAACAGTTCTGCCAGCGCATGACCGACGCCGGCATCCGCTGGCGCCTCATGATGCCGCTGCTGCCGCTCAAGCGCCGCTGGCGCCGCCCGGACCTGCGCAACCACCGCAAGATCCTGGTCATCGACGGCGAGAAGGGCTTCATCGGGAGTCACAACGTCATCGACCCCTCCTACCGGACCCGGCGCAATGTGCGGGCCGGGCGCCGCTGGGAGGACCTGTCCGTGGAGGTCACCGGCGAGATCGTCCTGGAGGCCCAGGCCGTCTTCGCCATGGACTGGTTCTTCGAGGCCGGTGAGCAGCTCGAGGCCTTCGACCTGGCGCTGGGGACGCCGGCCGAGACCCTGCCGGAGATGGCGGGACTGCCGGGTATTCCAGTGGGCACGCCGGCCCCCAGACCTGGGCGGCCGGGCGCCGTCGTCAACGCCATGCAGCTCATCCCCTCCGGGCCGGGATACCCCACCGAGCCGAACCTGCGGATGTTCCTGGCCCTCATCCACGGGGCCAAGCGGCGCGTGTCCATCACCAGCCCCTACTTCATCCCCGACGAGGCGCTGCTGGCGGCGATGACGTCGGCCGCCTATCGGGGGGTGGAGGTCGAGCTGTTCGTGGGCAAGGAGTCCGACCAGTTCATCGTCAGTCATGCCCAGCGCTCCTACTACTCGGCGCTCCTGGCGGCGGGGGTGCGGATCTACCTCTACCCCTCGCCGACTGTCCTGCACTCGAAGTACATGACGGTCGACGACGAGGTCGGGGTCATCGGGTCCTCCAACATGGACTTCCGCTCCTTCGCCCTCAACTACGAGGTCATGCTGCTGGCCTTCGGCGGGGACCTCGACGACCTGCTGCGCATCAACGACGCCGACTACCGGGCCACCTGCGCCGAGCTGACCCCCGAGCTGTGGGCCACCGAGCCCTGGTACAACCGCTACGTGGACAACGTCTGCCGCCTCATGTCCGCCGTGCTGTAGCGGGGGCGAGGCCGGGCGTCTCGGTGAGCAAGGCGCCGGGAGAAAATGTGCTGACGGTCATATAATGGTGACTGAGAAGCCATGGCACGACGACCGGCTGTTGGGAAGGGAGGTGCGGCGTGGATATCCCTCAGTGGATGTGGGGAATGTTGCTCATGTGGGTCAGCATCACGCTCGGAACGGGGATCCGTCTGTACCGGACCAGACGCTCCTGGATGCGCAAGTACCGGGACGAGCGGTCCCAGCGCTGAACGATCCGGGTCGTCAGCGCGCTGTCTCATGGCTCCTGGGAGTTTCGAATGTCATGACGTCTCAAGACACCGGTTGGGTGGGTTTGCCAGATGGGAGAGGTGCTGCCTGCCCTATCGGAAGGGGCTGTTTCGGCTGCTCGCAGTCGCCCTGGTGGCGCCAGGCGTTGTCTGGGCGCAACGCACGAGGGCGGGGTGCTACTGGGGGAGGGTTGGGGGTACTCCGGGTAGGTGGGGCCTTCGTGCAGTACGGACAACCCTCGGCCAGTGGATCCCCACCCTCGTGGAGTATGGCGCTCACAAGACAGAATTGCATGCTCGATCTGTTCATATGAGCGGATCGGAGATGGTGAGAGCTCCTTTGAAGTGGCAGCCTTGTATAAAAGGTGCGATAGGTCGGCCCAGGCAGGACTCGGGCCTCGGCCGGCGTCGACCCGTGGCATCCGGGCCCCGGGTGAGCGCCAGGTAGAGGCCGGTGGGGTCGGGCCTGTAACGAAAGTGTCGGGCACGCTGCCGCAAGAACCCCGGGTTCGGGGTGAGTCTCTGAGGCTTATTCACAGGGCTAGCCGACGCTGGCATCTGCGCAGGTCGCAGCGCCTTTGACGGATGCTGTGAATAAGTCTCCTTTCGTCAGAGGAGGTGATTTTGTGGGCATTCCTGCGTGGGTGTGGGCGCTAGCAGTTGGTTGGAGTGGAGTTCTGGTGGGGACGGGAGTCCGTCTGTACCGGACCAGACGCTCCTGGATGCGCAAGTACCGGGATGAGCAGCCCCAGCGCTGACCTGAGCAGATCAACATGTATGGACGTCGTCGGCCCCCGCACCGCGATGGTGCGGGGGCCGACTGTGTGGAACCGGAGAAAGGGTCTGATGGGACGCGTGAGCCGGTGGCTCAGGCGTCGCGGCGGGTGAAGACGACCGCGGCGATCGCCAGCGGGATGATGGCCCAGGCGGCGAAGACGGCGATGGCCTGCCAGTGCTGGAGGAAGGTGGAGGTGCCTGCCTGTCCCCACTGGGTGGCCAGACTGAAGGGGTCGGAGACGGCGGTGGACAGGGTGTCCGGCAGGAGTCCCAGGACCCTGTTCGCCCACTTCCAGTGGCCGGCCATCATCTGGAAGGGAAGGGGGATGACGAACAGCACCGAGACCACCACGGTGATGGCCCCCGCCGTCGAGCGAGTGAGGTGGCCGACCCCCTGGGCCATGAGTGAGATGAACGCGAAGGACAAGCCGGTGCCCCAGAACAGCCCCAGGTAGTGGGCGTCGGTGAGAGAACCGGCGTGGCCTTTCATGAACGGGTAGGAGGCGGCGTAGGCCAGCGCCACGCAGAGGACCCCGAGGGCGAAGGAGAAGGCCGATCCGACGAGCGCCTTCGCCGCGAACAGACGCCCGCGGCGGGGAACGGCCATCATTGAGGAGCGGATCTGCCCCGAGGCGTACTCGCCGGTAATCACCAGGGCCCCCAGGACGGCGACGACGATCATGCCCAGTACCGAGCCCGCGGCGATCATGGTCTTGGCCTGGTCGGCCCGATCGGGGGAGCCGGCGTAGCCGATGGCCAGGCCCGCGCCGAACAGGACCGTGATGGCGATCGTGATGCCCGACGTGACCCAGGTGGAGGTCAAGGTACGCAGCTTGATCCACTCGGCGCGCACCGCGCTTACGAAGGACTGCCGACCAGCCACGCGGGGCCGGTCGGGCCAGATGGCGGCCTCCAGGACCCGCTCCCGTCTGGCGCGGGGTGTCCGAGAGACGGGGGTGGTTTTCTGGGGGGCCTCGAAACGGTTGACGCCCATGGCCGGGCCGGCTGCGGCGTCGATAGTGGTGGTCATAGTGCGTCAGTCCTCGGGATGCTCGTGGCCTTTGTTCTTCCTGAACGACTCCAGGTTAGGAGGGCTGGGTCCCGGTGTGATCGTCCCGGTGGCTGAACGCGGTAGGGGCGGTCTCCTCCCCCTGACGGAGGAGGGGTCGTCTGCGGGGATGATGAGTCGTTGCTTGGCCCGCGGGGTGCCCGGTGGCTGCGGGGCGAGGGCCGGGCGGTCAGCTGATTTGGGAGCAGGGCAGGCGGGAGGCAGGCCGGTTACAGCTCGGCGGCTTTGTTGAGGATGGCGGCTTCGTCTTGGCCCCTTGTGCTTTCGTGTGTGGGTGTCCAGGTGCCGTTGTTGCAGGTGAAGGTCAGCCAAGGGTCGGCGACGTCGGATGTGGTGTTCAGTGCCCAGTTGTTGAGCTGGAGTGTGGTCAGTCCTGCGGCTTGGCAGTTGTTGACGGTGTGGACGACGGGTGCCGCTGCCTCGGGGGTGAGGTCCTTGGTGTCGTCGGTGACCAGGCCGGTGATGGACAGAGTGGTGCCGTCGAGGTCGATGGTGCCGGTGG
>NZ_MSKS01000011.1:0-95550 GCF_001937445.1 Actinomyces oris
TCCCCATCAAGAACAGCTGAAAGGACCCATCGTGATGCGTCGTCGTGTGTTTCTGTCTGGTGCGATCCTGACCGGTGTGGGCTTGCCGCTGCTGACCGGGTGCAAGCTTCCCTGGCGGTCGAAGCGTCAGGCCAACTCGGCCTCGGCGTCGGCAGGTGGGGCGTCAGGGACGGCCAGCCCTGCGGCGTCGGCGGCACCGCAGGGCTGGCAGGAGCTCGACGCTCACGTCATGGGGCACCACCTGGGGATCCAGGTCTCGCCGCTGGTGCGCCGCGACGACAAGACCACCGTGCTGGCCATGAAGCTGACTCGGGCCAAGGACGACGCCGCAGTCAAGGAGGTCTCAGACTCCTTGAACGACCACGGCAGTAACGTCTTCGAGGCGGCTCGGCCGCTGGCACGTCAAGGCGGCAACAGGACCTATGAACCGGCTGCAGGTGGGGTGCGCCTGCTGGACCTGTCCACCAACCGGGTGTGGGTAGCCACCACCGGCGTGGAAAACAAGGCCAAGGACAACCACAACAACCTCTCCCTCAAGCCGGGTGAGTCCACCAGCTGCTTCGTACTCTTCGGGGCGGTGGACGCCAAGCAGGTCACCGTCTTCGTTCCCCAGGCCGGCTTCGTCACCGTCAATGTCCTCGACAGCAGTGCCGCAGCAGCCTCCGGCGTCGACTTCAAAGCCGTCGACAAGGCCTTCGATGACGTCATCAGCTACTCCCGGGACGAGTCCAAGCCCGACCAGGCGCTGGCGGCCCCAGTCACCATCGAGCGCTACACCCAGGCCCTGGATGACTCCACCAGCACCCTGGCTGACAATCAGAAGGTCACCGTCACGCTTGCATCAGACGTCACCTTTGCCTCCGACTCCGCCGACCTGGCCCCTGCCGCCGACGCCCAGCTCAAGACCGTCGCCGGCCAACTCGGTCAGTATCCCGAGGGTGGGACGCTGACGATTGTGGGGCACACTGACGACGTCCAGGACGACGCCTACAACCAGACCCTGTCCGAGAAGCGAGCCAACGCCGTCAAGACCAGGCTCGAGCAGCTCACCAACCTCGACAAGTGGCAGACATCCGTGTCCGGCAAGGGCGAGTCCGAGCCAAAGATCAACGACACGACCGACCAGGCCCGCGCCGTCAACCGACGCGTCGAGATCACCCTGACCCCCACCGGCGGCACCACGACCAAGACCGCTACCCCGTCCACCGGAACCGGTTCCTTGCCCGAGACCAAGGGACCGGTCGCCAAGTGCCCTGAAGGCGTCACCGTCAAGCATGACAGTGGCGCCCAGCTCACCGTCACCGTCGACCACGTCACCCGCCAAGGTGGCTACCTCCTCGGACAGCTCCACACCACCATCAGCGCAAAGACGGACTCCACCCCAGGTCTCTACAACTTCCTCGAGGACGATGAGTCCCCCCTCACCAGCTCTCGGGGTGAGACCGCCGGCAACGACGCTATCCGGACCGCCTCCAACGGGTTGACCCTCCTGGCCGGAGGCGAGCGCATCTACCCCGCCGACTACCTCGACGCGGAGTTCAAGGCCCACGTCCCTCTCACCGAGCTCGGAATCGGCCCCTTCATCAAGGCCGGCACCACCACCGTCTGCGTCGTCTGGCCCGACCCCGGCGGCGACACTGTCGCCCTCGACCACGCAGCACCCAGGAAGGAAGTCGCCGACCTCGCCTTCCGTCTCACCGACATCCCCGTCAAGAACAGCTGAGGCCCATCCGGGCCTACTTCAAGGCGGAGAGGTCGTCCCCGTCCTTGCGAGAGGGAGAGACAAGGACGGGGACAACCGGCTTCTCCACTCCCCCGCCATCTGGAAGCTCCACCGACGGCTTCACCGTAGTCAGCCCGGCACCTCGCGGACCATGGGCAGATGCCCCCGTGGAGGGCTCGTGCAGTCCCCGGGGAGTTCCCGGGCAGGCCCAGGACTCCCCGGACAACCCGCAGGCGAAGAACGGCGTCGGCCGCCTCCCACACATGAGGAGACGGCCGACGCCGTCGCGAAGAAAGCGGCCTCAGGCCTTGGTGACATCCATCGGGATGCCGGGGCCCATGGTGGTGGTCATGGTGGCCTTGAGGATGTAGCGGCCCTTCGAGGTCGAGGGCTTGAGGCGCAGGACCTCCTCCAGGGCGGCCTGGAAGTTCTCCGTCAGCTGCTCCTCGGTGAAGGAGGCCTTACCGATGATGAAGTGGAGGTTGGAGGCGCGGTCCACGCGGAACTCGATACGGCCGCCCTTGATGTCGGAGACGGCCTTGGCCACATCCATCGTCACGGTGCCGGTACGGGGGTTGGGCATGAGGCCACGGGGGCCCAGGACGCGGCCCAGGCGGCCGACCTTGCCCATGAGGTCCGGGGTGGCCACGGCGGCGTCGAAGTCCGTGTAGCCCTTGGCGACCTTCTCGATGAGCTCGTCGCCACCGACCTCGTCCGCGCCGGCGGCGAGGGCCTGCTCGGCCCGCTCGCCCTGGGCGAAGACGACGACGCGGGCGGTCTTACCGGTACCGTGCGGCAGGGACACGGTGCCGCGGACCATCTGGTCCGCCTTGCGGGGGTCGACCCCCAGGCGGAAGACGACGTCCACGGTGGCGTCGAACTTGGTGATCGAGGTGGACTTGGCCAGGTGAACGGCCTCGGCCGGGGTGTAGAGGACTCCGGACTGGATCTTCTCTGCCGCGGCGCGGTAGGCCTTGGAGCGCTTGGTCATCTGCTTCTCCTTGCAGTCGTGGTGTTCGGGCCGCGCGAGGCCCTTCCACGGTTTCGTATGGGATTGAGTTGAGAGAGCCGGTGGGCCGGCGAGTGCCTCAGGCCTCGACGGTGATGCCCATGGAGCGGGCGGTGCCGGCGATGATCTTGGCGGCGGCCTCGATGTCGTTGGCGTTGAGGTCGGGCATCTTGGACTCGGCGATCTCACGCACCTGAGCCTGGGTCAGGGAGGCCACCTTCACGGTGTGGGGGGTGGCAGAGCCCTTGGGGACGCCCGCAGCCTTCTTAATGAGCTCGGCGGCCGGCGGGGTCTTGGTGATGAAGGTGAAGGAGCGGTCCTCGTAGACGGTGATCTCCACGGGGATGACGTTGCCGCGCTGCGACTCGGTCGCCGCGTTGTACGCCTTGCAGAACTCCATGATGTTGACGCCGTGGGCACCCAGGGCGGGGCCGATCGGCGGAGCGGGGTTGGCCTGGCCGGCCTGGATCTGGAGCTTGATCAGCCCGGCGACCTTCTTCTTGGGGGCCATAGGAATGGGTCCTTCTTACTTGTCCGGATGTGCTGCACGCCTGCCGTGCAGCCGTGGGTGCATGCGCACACACAAGCGCTCATCGTAGCCCGCTGCCGGGCCGAGCAGGGCGCCCGGTGCGCGGTATCACAGGACATCGGCCTGTGATTCACGGCTCCCGCACCGTGGCCGCTCGTGCGACCCGGACGATTGTGGCCCGACGACGCTGTTCCGCGTCGTCGGGCCACACCGGCTGACGGGGCCTGTCCTCAGGCCCGCCTCAGATCTTGGCGACCTGGGTGAAGGAGAGCTCGGCCGGGGTGTCGCGACCGAACAGGGAGATGAGCACCTGGAGCTTCTGGGTCTCGGGGTGGATCTCGGCGATCGTCGCCGGCAGGGACTCGAAGGGGCCGTCGGTGACGATGACGGACTCGCCGACCTCGAAGGCGACTTCGAAGACCTGCCCGCCGGTGGTGATCTGGGTGCCGGAACCGGACTCGGGGGCCGTGGCCTCCGCGGCAGCGGCCTCCTTGGCGGCGATCTCCTCGGGCGTGGGGCCGAGCTGGGCGACGGCCTCCTCGAAGGTCAGCGGCACCGGGTTGTAGCGGTCCCCCACGAAGCCGGTGACGGCCGGGGTGTCCTTGATGGTGCGCCACACCTTGTCCGAGGTCTCCGGGTCATCCAGGTCCATGCGCACGAACACGTAGCCGGGAATGCGCACCCGGGAGACTTCCTTCTTCTTGTTGCCGTTCTTGATCTCGATGACCGTCTCCATGGGGACGGTGGCGTCGAAGATGTAGTCCTCGACCTCGAAGTTCTCGGCGCGGGCCATGATGTCGGCGGCCACGCGGCGCTCGTAACCGGAGTAGGTGTGCAGCACGTACCACTGCCCAGGCAGGGCCGACATCTGGCGGCGGAACTCGGCCAGCGGGTCGACGACGGGCGCCTCCTCGGCCGGCACGGCCGGCTCAGCGGCGGCGTCGGTCGCATCGGCCTGGGCGGCCTCAACCGGCTCGACGGCGTCACCGGCGTCGTCGGCCGCGAGCGAGGCGAGGGCCTCGACGTCGTCGGGGGTGGTCTGCGAGGAGACATCCTCAGACATGGTGTACCTGCTTTCCAGTGGCGTGAGACGAGCGGATGCGACAGGCCGCGCGAGCAGCAGCGGCGTCGGGAGTAGACATGGTCAGGGGCGCAACCGCGCATCCCCGGTGAGGGCGCGGCCGCGGAAGCCGGGAGGTCAGGCGAAGAGCCACATGACGGCTCGGTTGAAGGCGAAGTCCAGCACCCCGGTGAAGGCCATGATGGCGATGATGAAGACGACCACCACTGTGAAGTAGGTCCACAGCTCGTTCATGGTGGGCCAGACGACCTTGCGCAGCTCGTCAATGACCTGGCGGATGAACAGGGCGATGCGCCCGAACAAGCCGCGCTTCGTGGCCGACTTGCCTGTCGCAGCGCGTGCGCTCTCGCTCATGAATCTGGGTCCTCAGGGTCGACGGTCAGGTCAGTTCCCGCACAGCGGGGAGAAGACGAAACCGACGGGATCTCCCGACAGATCCGCCGTTCTCAGCAGGGCAGGCGGGACTCGAACCCACAACCGCCGGTTTTGGAGACCGGTGCGCTACCGATTGCGCCACTGCCCTTCAGCGGTGCTCTAGTTTGCCATACGAGAAGGCCTTTGCGGTAACCACTGGCCGTGGGGTGCGCCACGCCGGGGCCATCCGGGGCGTTGCCGCCCTGCCGCGGTTCCGGAGGAGCCCCGGTGCCATCGCTGACGGATCAGACATGTTTTCAGACGTGCAGGCCTTGCAGGCCGTGGGACCATAGTCGGGTGACACCTGCACCCACGCACCGCGTTTCCGCCCGCCTGTCCGCCATCGCCCCCTCCGCCACCCTGGCCGTCGACGCCAAGGCCAAGGCCCTCAAGGCCGCCGGCCGCCCCGTCATCGGATTCGGCGCCGGAGAGCCCGACTTCCCCACGCCCGACTACATCGTTGAGGCCGCCGTCGCCGCCGCGAAGGACCCGGTCAACCACAAGTACTCCCCAGCCAAGGGTCTGCCGGTCCTGCGCGAGGCCATCGCCGGCAAGACGCTGCGCGACTCCGGCTACGAGGTCTCCCCCGACGACATCCTGGTCACCAACGGCGGCAAGCAGGCCGTCTTCCAGGCCTTCGCCGCACTCGTCGACCCCGGCGACGAGGTTCTGCTGCCCGCGCCCTACTGGACCACCTACCCCGAGGCCATCGCCCTGGCCGGGGGCACCACGGTCGAGGTCTTCGCCGGTGCCGACCAGGACTACAAGGTCAGCGTCGACCAGCTCGAGGCCGCACGCACCGAGCGCACCAAGGTGCTGCTGCTGTGCTCGCCGTCGAACCCGACCGGCTCGGTCTACACGCCCGAGGAGCTCACCGCCGTCGGCCGGTGGGCCCTGGAGCACGGCATCTGGGTCATCACCGATGAGATCTACGAGCACCTCCTCTATGACGGCGCCCAGGCCGCGCACGTCGTCAAGCTGGTTCCCGAGCTGGCCGACCAGACGATCGTCCTCAACGGCGTGGCCAAGACCTACGCCATGACCGGCTGGCGCGTGGGCTGGATGATCGCCCCCAGCGACGTCATCAAGGCGGCCACGAACTTCCAGTCGCACCTGACCTCCAACGTCGCCAACGTCTCGCAGCGCGCGGCGCTGGCGGCCGTCAGCGGTGACCTGACCGCCGTCGAGCAGATGCGCACTGCCTTCGACCGGCGCCGGCGCACCATGGTGAAGATGCTCTCGCAGATCGAGGGGCTGACCGTGCCCGTGCCCCGCGGCGCCTTCTACGCCTACCCCAGCATCGAGGGACTCGTGGGGCGCACGCTGCGCGGTACCACGATCGACAGCTCGGCCACGCTGGCTGCACTCATCCTCGAGCACGCTGAGGTCGCCGTCGTTCCCGGTGAGGCCTTCGGCCCCTCGGGCTTTGTGCGACTGTCCTACGCGCTGGGCGATGACGACCTGGTCGAGGGCGTGGGTCGGGTCCAGAAGCTGCTGGCCGAGGTCGAGTAGCGCCTGAGGCTCCGTCTCTCCTCCGCCTCCTCCACCGAGCCGGGCATTTCTCGCGTAGCCCCACAGAAATTCTGTAGGGCGCCGCGAAAAATGCCCGGCTCGGCGTTTGATACCAATGTGGTTGCGGACGGGCATTCCGTATCCTTCAGGGACCTATCATCCGATTCGTGCCAGCTCACACTCCCGACGATGAACGTCGCGCCACCGATCCCAGTACCGAGCCTGAGGTGCTGGAGTACCTAGCCAAGGCATTTCCAGATCTGCGACCGGTCGTCGCCGCCAATCCAGCGCTTCCCGCGGTGCTGCGCGAGCAGATTCTCCAGATGGGCTTGGGCAACTTGTCTCAGGTTTCACCCGCAACCCCGGTGAGCGCGGCGACAGCGTCCGACTCGACTCACCTCAGGACGGCCGAGACCGCGGCCCTGCCCTCGATCACGACAACCGACTACAGCATCTCGCCGCACGCCGCCTCACCGCACACCGGGGCTCCTGTGAGAGCGACAGTGCAGGCAGATCCTCGCACGGAGGTCCTCAAGACCTTACCGGCCATGCCGACGCTGGCAGCCACACCGGCACCTGCTCAGACATCGCCCGTCGAACCATCCGAGCCCCGGCCGGCCTCCCGCACTGGGTCCCGCACCGGGCTGATAGCCGCCCTGGTCACCACCCTGGTCCTGGCCGTCGCCGCCGCCGGAACCTTCGCCGGGATGCTGCTGGCGAAACGGGATCGACAGTCGGGAACGGAAGCGGCTTCCGCCGCTTCCACCGCACCGGTCCCCACCCAGACGGCAGGAACATCGGCGGGGCAGACCGCCCAACCGACCGCAGACGCCACCGAGGCCGAAGCAACACCGCTACCCGACAAGGGACCGACTCTTCCCCCATCAGCCAAGACCTTCTCCTACCAGTACGTGGACACCCCGTCGAAGAACATCTCCTGCATCCTTTACGAGGAGGGGGTGGGCTGCTCAATCCTGGAACGGAGCTACACCTCCTCCGGGATGCAGGACTGCCCCAACCGGGAGTTCTCCATCGTGGCCCTCGCTGGTCGCACCGAGGTCCGCTGCGGAGAGGAGTACCTGGGACAGCCTGGGGACACCTTCCACACGCTGCAGTACGGAGAGACCACGACGTTCTCCGACTACGCCTGCACCTCACAGTCCAAGGGGATGACCTGCTGGAACACGATCACCGGCCGCGGTTTCACCATCTCCAGGGAGTCGCACGTCAGATTCTGAGTGCCCCGAGCCGGGCATTTTTCGCGGCGCCCCACAGAAATTCTGTAGGGCGCCGCGAAAAATGCCCGGCTCGGCGTGCGATCGGCGGGCTTCAGTGGGCGCCGCGGCGGGCCTGGATCTCGCGGCCCTGCGCCAGCCAGGTCTCGGCGCGGGCCAGGCGGCCCTCGGCGTCGGGGCGCCACGGGCCGCCGTCCTCGCGGCGGGCACCGGCCACCAGGGACAGGACCACGCCAGCGCAGCGCGCACGCAGGGAGACCGGATCCACCTGCTGCTCGGCCATGCGGGTCCAGGTCTCCAGGATGGGACGCAGCTTCGGGTAGGAGGCGGGCGCCAGGTGGTCCAGCACGCTGACGTGCCCCAGCAGGCAGGCCAGGTCGTCGACCCGGTAGCCGGGCCCCAGGGAGTCCACGTCGAGCAGGCTGGTGACCGACTCGCCCTCCATGAGGACATTAGCCTCGTAGAAATCGCCGTGGACCGGGACCGGTCGGCCGGCGTCGGAGGCGGCCATGAGCTGCTCGACCCCCTCGGCCACGGCCCGGGCGCGGGCGGCGTGCTCGGGCAGGACCGTGGCGGCGGCGTGCGCGTAGTGGCGGGCCCGTTCCGACCAGGCGGCGTGCGCCGGCAGCTGCATGGCGCTGGCCGGCAGGGCGTCCAGCAGCGAGATGAGGCCGTTGAAGACGCGTTCGCTGCGCGAGACGCTCATACCCTGGGACAGCAGACCGGACAGGGCCACTCCTCGACCCGTGGACAGCAGGACGAGCCCATCGGGGTCCTCCCGCAGGACCTCGGGCGCGGGCACGCCTGAGGCCGTCAGCAGGCGGTGGCGCTGGGCGAAGGACGGAGCCTGGCTCGGGCGCAGGACCTTGGCGTAGGCGGTGGTCTCATCCGGGAAGGTGGCGCGCACGACCGCTCGACGGGTGGGCCGGTAGGCGACCATCGTGGCCTTGACCTGCGTGCCGATCCGGGCCGAGAGCAGCGAGGGCGTGCAGGCAACTACCAGGCCGGGAAGCTCGGGGTCGGCCGGGTGGCGCCACACGTGGACCGCGGGGCCGTCCCCGCCGGTGGGGGCCACCCGGGTCAGTCCCGGTGCGTGCGGGTTGGACAGGCGAGCCGTCGTGGCACACAGGTACTCGGTGGTGGAACGCCCGTTGGGTGCGACGACAACGGCCGTGTACCCCACGGACACCCCTGCTCCGGGGCGATGGTGGACTGAGTGGACCTCCCAGCTGGCCAGACGCTGGCCAGCCGGGGCGAGGGCGGCGGAGAGCACGGACGCGGCACGCGGCCCCGTCAGCAGGGCCACCTCCTCGGGCTCCTGGGACGCCGACGAGTGGTTCATAGCGGTTAGTCTGCCCCACCCACCTGGTGGTTCGCCTCCAAAACGACCCCCGGTGTTCGACAACAGCGGAAGCCCACCTGCCCCCGGGGCGATGCACTGGGCGACCGAGGTCGAGTACGTGCAGGTGCACAGATCTGTCACTCCTGGCGACTTTTAGGTGGAGCAAGGCGGGTGTGACCGGGCCTCTCTCCCCTATCTGTGCAGATCCGCGCCTTCCTCTCCTGACACAGGCTGCCGCGCCTGCCGGAAAAGTCGCCAATCGTGACACCGACGGCGCTGACAACACCGAGGCAAGCCCGAAGTTATCCACAGCGCCGGTTCACGCCTTTCACCTCGAAACGCTGTTTGACATGATTTAAATATGTTTGATGATGCCTGCCGCAGCGATGTACGCGCCCGGCTACTGGCCAGGAACGGCGCAGCCCGACTCTCGTCGCTGAGCCTGACCCGATCAGAGCGCAGAACGGTGGCACGCATGCTGTCTGAGAAGGCGCTGACCTCCCACCCCGGTCACGTCGTGGCCCTGCCGTCGGCCAAGGCCTTCGTCATCACCTGCCGCCGACTGGGAGGCGTGGTGAGCTGTGGACACGCGATGAAGCACTACGGCATCCCGATGAGGACATCACCCGGTGTTCTCCATGTCGCCATCTCGGCGCAGCGCAGCCGCGTTCCCGATGCGATCGGCCGCACGGTGGTCCACCGCGTCAGGGGGCTGTCGCTCTCCGAGGACACCCAGCCACCAGTGGCGCAGGTCGAGCAGGCCCTCATCTGCTACATGCGCTGCGCCGATGAGCTCGATGCCCTCATCGCACTCGATGCGGCCCTGCGCCTGGGATACACGACCCGCGCGCAGCTGGCATCCGCCTTGCCTGGCCTGCGCAACGCACCGCTGCGCTCCCTGCTCTCCCAGGCCCGTCCGGGGGCTCGCTCCCTGCTGGAGACGATCGCCCGCTACGACCTGAAGCAGGCCGGGTACCGCCCCGTCGCGGCGGTGAGCGTGGACGGGGTCGGCGAGGTGGACCTGGTTCTCAGCCGGAGGCCCAAGGCGATCGTTCCCGGACCGGCGGATGGCACGCATGTCCTCACCGCAGCGGCTTGCCCTGCATTGCTCATCGAGACCGACGGCTACACCTACCACTCCTCCCGCCCGGACTGGCAGTGCGACCACCTGCGCGATCAGGCCGCTCTCGCGCGCGGTCTCGCCCCGCTGCGCCTCACCAGCAACCAGGTACTGGATCGGGAGACGGTGCGGATCGTCTCCCCGGTGGCGCGTCGTCTCGGAATCCACCCAGATGTCACTCCTGGCGACTTTTAGATGGAGGCGGGAAGGGTTCACCGGGCCCCTACCCCTATCTGCGCAGGTCCAAGCCTTCCCTCCTGTCACAGCTTGTCGGAGCCCGCCGGAAAAGTCGCCAATCGTGACATTTCGGCGCCTCCCGCTCCCGCCTCGCGTGGGAGAGCTGCCGGTGAGGTGCGAACGCGTGGAAGAATCCACCCATGCGAGACCTCGCCACCCTTCCCAAGGCGCACCTGCACCTGCACTTCACGGGGTCGATGCGCCTGGAGACCCTCATCGAGCTGGCCTCCAGCGCGCGCACGCGCCTGCCCTCGAACTTCCTGGACGGCGACCCCCTACGAGTCCCCGCCGACCGGCGCGGCTGGTTCCGCTTCCAGCGCGCCTACGACACGGCCCGGGCCCTGGTGCGCACGGAGGAGGTCATGCGCCGCATCGTCCTGGAGGCCGCCCTGGATGACGCCGCCGAGGGCTCGCGCCGCTTGGAGATCCAGGTCGACCCGACCAGCTACGCCCCTTTCGTCGGCGGGATCACCCCCGCCCTGGAGATCATCCTTGATGCCGCCAAGCAGGCCACGACCTTGAGCGGAGTGGAGGTGGCGGTCATCGTAGCGGCCTCCCGGATGCGTCACCCGTTGGACGCCCGCACGCTCGCGCGCCTGGCAGTGCGCTACGCCGGGGATCAGCCGGGCGAGGTGATCGGCTTCGGCCTGTCCAACGATGAGCGCGCCGGGCAGACCTCCTCCTGGGAGCGAGCCTTCGCCATCGCCCGCCGGGGCGGCCTGGCCTCCATGCCGCACGGAGGGGAGCTCTTAGGGCCCGACCACCTGCGCGAGGTCGTCTCCGCACTCAGTCCCACACGCCTGGGCCACGGGGTACGCGCCGGTGAGGACCCCGCCCTACTGGATGCGATCGTCGCCTCCGGCATCAGCCTTGAGGTCTGCCCCGCCTCCAACGTGAGCCTGGGCGTCTATCACAGCCCCGACGACGTCCCCCTGCGTACGCTCATGAGCCATGGGGCGCAGATCGCCCTGAGTGCTGACGACCCCCTGCTCTTCCAGTCCCGGCTCGTCGACCAGTACGAGATCGCCCGGGCCCTGGGCTGCGACGACGCCGAGCTGGCCGAGCTGGCCCGCGGGTCGATCCGCGCCTGCCTGGCCTCACCGACGGCGAAGCGGGCCTGGCTGGCCGAGGTGGACGCCTGGCTGGCGGCACCCGACCAGGTTCCGGGAGCACAGCCCGACGGTCCGGAGACCAGCGACCTCGAGTCTCGCGCGGTTGCGCGCTAGGGGCTAGAACCGGCTGCGAGCATTGGCCGAACGCGGGGCGCCTCTACGCGCTGACGCAGCCCGGCCCGCGGGCAGTGCCCGCCGCCCAGGACCAGGGGCATCCGCCGCGAACCGCGTCTTCGCGCGACGCGCCCCGGGACGCACTGACACTTACCGGGGCTGCCGGGGCTTTGGACAGGCAACCTAAATGCCGACCTGGACGGGCTCGGGCACGAGGGTAACGCCGTAGCGCTCACGCACCCCGGCCACCACCACGTCACGCAGCCGCGCCAGGTCCACCCCGGTCACCCCGGGGCCGACGCGGCTCTGGAGTGACGGCCTAGAAGCCGACCTGGACGGGCTCGGGCACGAGGGTGACGCCGTAGCGCTCACGCACCCCGGCCACCACCGCGTCACGCAGCCGCGCCAGATCCGTTCCGGTCGCGCCGCCCCGGTTGGTCAGCGCCAGAACGTGCTTGGTGGACAGTCCGGCCGGGGCGCCGGCCTCCACGGCGAAGCCCTTGGTGAAGCCCGCGTGGTCAATGAGCCAGGCGGCGCTGGTCTTGACCAGCCCCTCAATGACGGGGGCCGCCTTGGTGCCGAGCACCACCTGCGAGTGGTCGGTGACCGGGAAGCGGGGCGCTTCCTCGGGCAGGTGCTCAGCCTCGGCCGTGGTCAGGATCGGGTTGGTGAAGAAGGATCCGGCCGACCAGGTGTCATGGTCGGTGCCGTCCAGCACCATCCCCTTGGAGCGGCGCAGCTCGAGGACCGCCTCGCGCAGCTCGTGCTCGGGCACGCGCTCGCCCAGCTCGACACCGAGCGTCCCGGCCAGCTGGGAGTAGGCGATCCGGGAGGACAGGGAGCCCTGCCGCACGGCGAAGGTGGCGTCGAGGACCACCCAGCGTCCGGTCGGCCCCCACAGGCGTCCGCCGCCCACCTCGGTGTCGGAGAGGGACTGCTTGAGGCGCGAGTCCCGGTAGGCCAGCCTCAGCTCGCCCAGGGCCAGCCAGACCACCCGGTTGCGCAGTCGGTCCCAGGCGCGCACGCTGGCGATGAGCTCGGCGACCTCGGCGCCGTAGGCCCCGATGTTCTGCACGGGGGCGGCACCCACCGTGCCGGGGATCCCGGACAGGGGCGCGAACCCGGCCCACTGGCTGGCGATGGCCTCGCGCACCAGGTCGTCCCAGGTGGTGCCGGCGGTGGCAGTGACCTCAACGCCGCCGCACACCGAGTCCGAGACGAGTGAGACCTCGGCGCGGGCGTCCCGGATGACGAGCCCGTCGAAGCCGGCATCGGAGGCCATGATGTTGGAGCCGCCGCCGATGACGAGGACGGGCGTTTCGGCGGCGTCGGCCTCGCGGATCGCCTCGGTCAGCTCGCTCTGCGTGGTGGCCTCGACGTAGCTGCCCACCGGGCCGCCCACACGAAGCGTGGTCAGCTCGGCCAGAGTGGTCGGCCGGGCGCCGGAGCCGGGCGTGTGCGCCAGGGCCTGGACGGGTGCGGGCCAGGCGGACGGGTCGACGTCGACGCTCAGTGGGACGGTGCAGTCGCTTTCCACCAACTGCGGCTCGGTCGACGGCGCTGACGGCGCTGCCGGGGCTTCAGCAGGGGTGCGATCATCTGGGGTGGTGGTCAACGAAGGTCTCCGCTCTTCCTGATCAGTTCCTCGTGAGACAAGCAGGGCCCCGCTCACACCAGCGGTGTGCACGGAGCCCCGAGACGCGGACGGGCCGCTCGTCTCACTTCTTGTTGCGACGCTGGTGACGCGTCTTGCGAAGCAGCTTGCGGTGCTTCTTCTTGGCCATGCGCTTGCGGCGCTTCTTGATGACGGATCCCATGAGATCTCCTCGCAGTTCGCTTCTAGTGCCCGCAGACCCTCCCTGCGGGCCGAGGCAGGCCGGCGAGGGTTATGCCATGGGGCGGTTGGTCGGCGCGTGAGGCTCAGCGGCCGACCACGCAGGTGACCGCCTGAGTGTAGCGGCTCCTAGGACCCTGATGCCTCTGACGCGTCGTGGCCCCAGTCACCCAGCCCCGCAGACAGGTAGTCGTGAACGGCGCGCTCAGGGACGCGGAAAGAGCGCCCGACCTGCATCGCAGGCAGGTCGCCGGAGTGCACCATCCGGTAGACGGTCATCTTGGACACGCGCAGCATCGCCGCCACCTCAGCCACGGTGAGGAACGAGGGGGCGCCGGAGGCGCTGGGGGATGTGGGAAGGCCCGGTGCCATGAGCTTGAGGTCCGTTCGTCGCGGGTGGCCCCGTCGGGGCAGGAACACCGCCAATATATCTCCGCACCAGCCTTCGCACAGGGTTTCTCGGGCACCATTCGCCACAGGCGTCGCATTTCACACTCGGACACCAATGGTCGCTGTCGCAACCTCACTGATCCACCTCAGAGCTCGGCCGCCACTGCGGCGAGCACCGAGTCCCGGGCACCGCCTCCGCCCGAACACGCCCGGCTCACAACGCTGGCAGACGTGGCGAAGTCGCACCAGCGGGACCACAATGGCGACCGTGCCCCAGACAGACACCGCCCAGGAGCCGGAGCCCGGCCGCGAACCCCGCAGCGAGGAGCCGGCCGGGGAGCATGGCTCCTCCCAGGCCGGCAGGCGCCGTCAGGCCCACTGGCACGCCCCGCTCGTGGGCGTCGTCGGCCGCCCGTGGAAGCGGCGCAAGAAGCACCCGGCCACCGGACAGGGAGCCGGCCCCCTCGAGGAGCCGTCACCCCTCCCCCCGCTGCCGGGCACGGAGCCCACCGGGCTGCGCCGCCTGCTCAGGCACATCGAGCCACTCAGCCAGATCGCACGGGCCGCCCGCTTCTACCCGGCCCGGCTGGCTGTCACCGTCTTCGCGGCCATCATCATGGTGGTCACGCTTCTGCTCAGCCTCCCGATCGCCACGGCGAGCGGAAAGCATTCCGACTTCCTCGACGCCCTGTTCACCGCCACCTCGGCGGTGTGCGTCACCGGCCTGAGCACGGTGGACACGGCGACCTACTGGTCCACCTTCGGGCACGTCGTCATCATCCTGGCCGCGGCCGTGGGCGGGCTGGGCGTCATGACCCTGGCCTCACTGCTGTCCCTGGCGGTGTCCCGGCACGTAGGACTGACCCAGCGGATGCTGGCGACCTCGGAGAACCAGTCGCGCCTGGGCGAGGTGGGCCGGCTGCTGCGCGCCGTCATCTACACAGCCACCGGCTGCGAGCTCCTCCTCATCCTCATACTGCTGCCCCGCTTCCTCAGTCACGGTCTCGATGTGGGCCACGCCCTGTGGTACGCGTTCTTCATGGCGCTGTCGATCTTCAACAACGCCGGCTTCGTCATCATGCCCGAGGGACTGGCGGCCTACTCCACCGACTGGTGGATCGGCCTGCCGATCATCCTGGGGACCTTCATGGGCGCCGTCGGATTCCCCGTCATCCTGGACATCATGGGCCGACGCCGCCACCCCCGCACATGGAGCCTGCACACCAAGCTCACCCTGACGACCTACCTGGCCCTCACGGTCGCCTCGACCCTCGCCATCGCCACCTTCGAGTGGAACAACCCGCTCACCTACGGCTCCCTGCCCACGAGCGGGAAGATCATGACCGCTCTGATCAACGGCGTCAACGCCCGCTCCTCGGGACTGTCCACGATCCCGCCCGAGCACATGCACGAGGCGACCTGGTTCCTCCAGGACGCCCTCATGTTCGTCGGGGGCGGCTCGGCCTCGACGGCCGGCGGCATCAAGGTGACGACCTTCGCGGTCCTGCTGCTGGCGATCCTCGCCGAGGCCCGCGGCGACCAGGACATCGAGGCCTTCGGACGGCGCATCACCCCCTCGACCGTGCGCCTGAGCGTGGCGGTGGCCTTCATCGGATCCAGCATCATCGGACTGGCCACGCTCCTGCTCCTGCAGATGACCAACCTGTCCCTGGACCGGATCCTCTTCGAGGTCATCAGCGCCTTCGCGACCGTGGGCCTGTCCACGGGCATCACGCCCTCCCTGCCGGACGGGGCCAAGTACGTCATCGTGGCGCTCATGTTCGTCGGCCGTGTGGGCACGATGACGGCGGCCAGCGCCCTGGCGCTGCGCGAGCGGCGCCGCGTCATCCGAATGCCCGAGGCCAGCCCGATGATCGGCTAGCGCCCGTCACCCCGTTGTCCGCACCTGCTCACCCGAGAGCCCGCAGACACCAGCGGGGACGATCAGCTCCCCTCGGATCCCGGCTCGTCCGGGGCGAGCAGGTGCCCGAGGGTCGCGGCCGCACTCTCCACATCTGCGCGGCCGGTGATGAGCTGCTCAACGATGAGTCCGAAGGAGACGCTCTGGATGAGGGAGGCCAGCTGCTCGGGACTCAGGCGGCAGGAGATCGTCCCCACCCTCTGTCCGTTGCGGCACAGGCGGATGAGGCCGCTGCGGATGTCCTGGTAGTTCTCCTGGACCATGACGCGCATCTCGGGATCACGAGTCAGCTCACCCCAGGCGTGGTAGGCCAGTGGCGCCCAGGCACTCAGTCCGACGTCGTCAGCGTCCTTGTGAACCTCGCCTCGCCCAGCGGAGGCCCCCCGCGAGGCGGAGTCGGCCTCGCCGGCGTGCTGCTCAATGTCGTCGCGCTCGTAGTTGAGCAGGACGAGCGTCTCGATGAATCCCTGCTTGAAGTCCGGCAGTGCCTCGGACTCGGCGAGCTGCTTGATCCGCTCGACGAGCGGCCCCATCCGCCGAATCAGGACCTCGCGTATGAGCGAGCACTTGCCCTCGGGGAAGTAGCGATACACGGTCGACGACGACATCCCGGCCGTTGCGATGACCTCGTCCATGGAGGTGGCCTGGAAGCCGTTGCGGGCGAAGCACTCCTCGGCGGCCTGCAGGATGCGGCCGGACTGACGCTCCCGGTAGGCGGCGCTCACTCGTGGCATGCCCCCAGCATAGGTGACCCGAGACACCGCAAATCGAAACGATCGTTGTTGACTAGACATCGCAGGGAAGCCTAGACTCCCAAACGAAAACGAAAACGACAGTTTTGATATGGAGGTCCGCGATGACACTCACAGCGACATCCACTCTCAGACAGACCGAACCGGCACAGGAGACGCAGGAGCAGACCCCCGTGACTGCACGGCATCCCAATCGCCGCGCGGTCATGGTCAGCGCCGTCCTCACCCAGCTGATGATCGTCCTGGATCTGACGATCATCGCCATCGCCCTGCCGCACATGCAGGAGGACCTGGGAATGACCGTGTCCCAGAGCCCGTGGACGGTCACCGGCTACAGCCTGGCCTTCGGCGGCCTCGTGCTCTTCGGGGGAAGGCTCTGCGCCGTGGTCGGCATCCGCCGCTCCTACCAGGTCGGTCTGATCGGATTCGGGATCGCCAGCCTCGCAGCCGGAATGGCGACCACCTTCCCCATCCTGCTGGTGGCCCGCGTGGCCCAGGGCTGCTTCGGCGCCCTGCTGGCCCCCACCTCGCAGTCACTGCTCAACGTGACCTTCACCGAGCGCAGTGAGCGCGAGCGGGTCTTCGCGATCTTCGGCGCCACTGGCGGCCTGGGAGCGGCCGTCGGACTGCTCGTCGGCGGGGCGCTGACCGACTGGTTCAGCTGGCGCTGGGCCCTCTACATCAACATTCTCCTGGCCGGCGCCTCCCTGCTCATCGGGCAGCGCAGCCTCCCACCGGCCGACCAGCGCGACCGCGGCTCACGCATCACTGACGACCTGACCGGCCTGGTCCTGGGATGCGGGGCCTGCTTCAGCGCCGTCTACGGGCTCGACCGGGCCCAGCAGACCTCCTGGACATCCACGTCCACCGTCAGCTGGCTGGCACTCGGCGGCATCGCCGCGGTGCTGTTCGTGGTCCGCGAGCGCTTCGCGAGCCGCCCGGTGCTGCCCCTGTCGATGATGGCACTGCCCGTGCGCGCAGCCTCCTACGCCACGCAGTTCGTCGCCGGCGCCGCCCAGATGGGGGCGATCATCTACCTGACCTACTACATGCAGAACCACTTCGGCTACTCGCCCTTCAAGAGCGGGGTCGTCTTCCTCCCGATGGTCCTTGCGCTGATCGCCACCGCGATCCCGGCCGGGCGCGTCATCGTGCCCAGGCTCGGGGCGCGCGGCACCCTGCCGCTGGGGCTGGCGGTATTGACGGGATCCTTCCTCATCTTCTCGCGCATGACCACGGAATCGACTTACGAGCAGGTGGCGCTGCCCGGCCTCATCGCCTTCGGGATGGGCCTGGGACTGACGATGCCGGTCACCTTCAACTCCGGCACTCGCGGAGTGGATGCCAAGCGGACCGGACTGGCCTCGGCGATCCTGAGCGCCGCCCAGCAGATCGGCGGGTCCTTCGGGGTGGCGCTCATGACCTCCTACGCCACCCAGCACGCCGAGGACTACGTGACCGATCATGCCGCTGGGGTCAAGGTGGCAGCCATGGAGGCGATGATGCGGGCCCAGGCCCTGCCGCAGTCGCCCGCGGGCAAGCAGATCGTCGAGACCCTCAAGGCCCAGCTCATCGACCGGGCGCAGATCGAGGCCTACTCCGGCGGCTTCACGATGATGGCCTGGATCCTGGCCGGGGCGGCGACGGTCCTGGTGGTCTGCGGGATCGGCCTGAGCATCCGACGTCGCCGCACGCGGTAGCGTAGGAGTCACTGTTCCGCGGCCGACCTCAGGAGACCTCATGCCTGCCCCGCTCTCGCGCACCGACTCCACGCTCGTCATCGGGCTGGGGCGCTTCGGCTCGGCCGTGGCCGCCACCCTGGACCGGTTGGGACGCGAGGTGCTGGCCGTGGAGGCCAATCCCGCGATCGTGCGCCAGTGGACCGGCCGTATCCCCCTGGTGGAGGCCGACGCCACGGACGTGGAGGCCCTCGAGCAGCTGGGCGCCACCGAGTTCGGCACCGCGGTCGTGGGGGTGGCGACCTCCCTGGAGGCCTCCGTCCTCATCACCGGTAACCTCGTGGACCTGGAGACCCCCCAGATCTGGGCCAAGGCCATCTCCCGTGCCCACGGCCGCATCCTGCGCCGTATCGGCGCCCAGCACGTCGTCTACCCCGAGTTCGACGCCGGGCAGCGCGCCGCCCACCTCGTGTCGGGTCGCATGCTCGACTACATCGAGATGGAGAAGGGCGGTTTCACCATCGTCAAGATGCGTCCGCCCACGGAACTGCACGGCTTCACCATCGGCCAGTCCAAGGTGCGCTCGCGCTACGGGATCACGGTCTTCGGCCTCATGAGCCCGGGCGAGCCCTTCGAGTACGCCACCCCCGACACTCTGGTCTCGGCCGAGGACGTGCTCGTCGTCGGCGGGGACGCCGCCCTTCTGGAGCGCTTCGCCAACCGCGCGTGAGCCGGCCGGGCGGCCCCCCGACGCAACGGCCCTCGTCAGAGGCACGTCATGTGCTGTCTCCTCACTTGTGAGACATGTGAGTGTCATGACTTCTGAGACACTCGCTCGGACGGGAACCCGGGGGCGTACTGGTGGTCCTGGAGGTGAGGGTGGCCTCAAGGCGGGGCATGACGGGGTGTGGGTGTCCACAGCGCTGACATCAACCCTGCATCGGTGCTGCGCACCGAGGAAGAACCGCAGTATTCCAACGATCCCCGCTGGGAACATTGGCGGCAGGCTCGTTCATGTCAGCGCTGTGGACACCAGGCCTCGCAGGAGCGAGTCCGGGGTTCTCGGTGGCACAGCCCGGCGCTGCCGCGGTGTGGAACCACCGCCACGGCTGCCTCCGACCCAGCGTCGTCTGCCGCACCCAGCCCCCGCCACCTGGGGCCCATCACACGTCACCAACGTCATGACCTCAAACATCGAGCTCTATCCGGTGCCCGCGCGAAGGCCCGCAGGCCATGGTTCAACGCCGACCCCGCCCGCACCGAACCGGCTCCGCCCCGCTCCTGCCCCGAGTCGGTCTACTCCACGAGGGTCGGGATCCACTGAACACGGGTTGTGCGTACTGCACGAAGGCCCCACCCACCCGAAGTACCCCCACCCCTCCTCCAGCAGCACCCCACCCTCGTGCAGTACATCCAGACGACACCGGCAGCCACCACAGTCACCGGGCCGGCCCCCTCCGACAGGCCCAAGCAGCAGCTCTCCCCTCCGGCAGACCCACCCCACCAGTGTCTCAGATGTCATGACATCCGAAACTCTCAGAAGTCATGAGACAACACAGCCAGAGGCACGTCAGAAGGCGGCCACCTGGGAGCGCTTGGCCTCGGCGGCGCCGTCGGCCTCAGTGGCCACGGTCTGAAGATCCTTACCGATCCCGGCGGCGCCGTAGGCGCCGAGCAGCCCCTCGATGAAGGGCGCCGCCGACAGGCGCGTCCGCTCCGCCAGGGCCGGATCGAGCATCTCCAGGGCCATCTCGGCGCTCATGATCCCGCTGCCCAGGTCGGCCAGGACCAGGACGCCCTCACAGCGCTCGGTCAGGCGCTCCACTGCCTCGACGACGGCCCCGGGGTCGGTGCCCAGCCCGCCGTCGGCCAGGCCCGCAGCCGTCTCGACCGGCACGTCGACGGCCACGATGAGCCGGCGCGCCAGGTCTTCGGCGGCCTCGGCCAGGGCACGGGAGTGGGAGACCAGGACGATGCCAACACTCACCGGACTCACGACGCCCTCCCGGCCACGACGTCGTCGAGGGCCGTCAGCAGCAGGACGGTGGAGGCAGCACCGGGGTCGATGTGCCCCACCGAGCGCTCCCCCAGGTAGGAGGCCCGTCCCTTGGTGGCCACCATGGGCTTGGTGGCCTCGCGCCCCTCGGCTGCGGCCCGCGCGGCGGCCGCGACACCGGCGGCGAGGTCGCCGGGATGGGCGCGCAGGGCCTCCAGGGCCGGGCTCCAGGCGTCGAGCATGGTCTTCTCCCCCGTGGTGGCGCGCCCCCGCGCGGCGATACCGCCGACCCCTGCCTCCAGGGCGCCCGCGAGCGCCTGGGCGTCGAGCGCCTCCAGGCCGACGACGGCGCCCCCGGCACGCAGGAAGAAGGTGCCGTACAGGGGGCCGGAGGCGCCCCCGACGGTGGAGACCAGGGTGGTGCCGACCTTCTTGAGCAGGGCGTCGGCACTGGCGAAGCTACCGGACTGCACCGCCTCGGCGGCGGCGGCCAGGCCGCGCTTCATGTTGGTACCGTGGTCGGCGTCACCGATGGCGGCGTCCAGCTCGGTGAGCTCCTCGGCGTGCTCGGCGATGAGCGCCGCGCTGTGGCGCACCCAGGTCGCCAGGTCCGCCACGCTCAGCGAGTGGCTCAGGGCTCCCGCGTCTGCGGTCATGTCGCTTCTCCTTCAGTCTTCTTGGGGTGCCCGCACGCGATCCGGGCACCCCGATTGTGCCAGGTCCTCACACGCCCCAGCGCAGGCCGGGCGTGTTGACTGGGGCGTCCCACAGGCTCAGCAGCTCGGCGTCGGCGCGCACCAGGGTCAGGGAGCAGCCGGCCATGTCGAGGCTGGTGATGTAGTTGCCCACGAGGTTACGGGCCACGGTGATCCCGGCGCCCTGGAGGAGGCGGGCGATCTCGCCGTACATGAGGTAGAGCTCGAGCAGCGGGGTGGCGCCCATGCCGTTGACCATGGCGATGACGCCCTCGTCGGCGCCGGCACCCTCCAGCTCGGTAAGCGCGGTGAGCTCAGCCAGGACGGGGGTGACGAGACGCTCGGCGATCTCGGCGGCGGGGGCAACCTTCTCGCGGTGGCGTCCGGGCTCGCCGTGGATGCCGATGCCGATCTCCATCTCGTCGTCGGGCAGGTCGAAGGAGGGCTTGCCGTTGGCCGGGACGGTGCAGGAGGTCAGGGCCATGCCCATGGACCTGCCGGAGGCGTTGACGCGCGCTGCGATACTGGCGACCTCGTCCAGCGGACGCCCCTGCTCGGCGGCGGCGCCTGCGATCTTCTCCACCATGACGGTCACGCCCACGCCGCGGCGTCCGGCGGTGTAGAGGGAGTCCTCGACGGCGACGTCGTCGTTGGTGACGACGCTGGCGACCTGGATGCCGGACTCTGCGCCGACGATCTCGGCGGCCATCTCGAAGTTCATGACGTCGCCGGTGTAGTTCTTGACGATGTGCAGCACGCCGGCTCCGCGGTCGACGGCGCTGGTGGCGGCCACCATCTGGTCGGGCACCGGGGAGGTGAAGATCTCGCCGGCGCAGGCGGCGTCGAGCATGCCGGTGCCCACGAAGCCGCCGTGGAGGGGCTCGTGCCCGCTGCCTCCCCCGGAGATGATGGCGACCTTGCCCTGCTCCTTGGGCTGGCGGCGGTAGACGATGTGCTGGTCGAGGTCGACGGCGAGCTCGTGGGGGTGGGCCGCGGCCATGCCCCGCAGGGCGTCCGTGACCACGTTGTCAACGGCGTTGATGAGTTTCTTCATGGCGCTGACGCTACCGCGCCACGGGCCCGCATGGGGCGCCTCAGGCACCGAGGACCTCGCCCCGTGCACATCGGTGCAGCCCAGGGTGGTCACGCAGGAGCGAATGCGCGCCCCAGCGCCCGGGGCGGGCATCTCCCGGAGACGGGGCCTGCCGATGCACCGCCCCGTCGGCACCGCCTCCCATCTTCCTCAACGTGAGCGCGGCCACCACCTGGCCTGAGCGTCACCCGCAGAGATTCTGGGGACTATCTGGGGAGGTCCTTTTTTCGCGGCACCACTGAGTCGATTACGGGCAGGATAGGGGTATGGATCTGTCCGTCGTCGCCGTCGTGGCCACTATCGCAGCCGGTGTCTCCGTCCTGGTCGCCGTTGCCGCCGTCTTCGCCGCCCGGCGCTCGACGGCGCATGCGGACCTGGCCCTTAAGGAGGCCTCACGGATCTCCCGGGCGAGCATCTCGCGGATCAACGAGGTCCAGTCCGAGGCCAGCTCGGCCCGTCTGGCGGCACGTCACGCCGCCGAGCGGCTGCGCTCGATGACCAAGGAGCGCACGACCCCCGACAGCGTCGCCGCCTACCGGGTCTTCCTGCGCGAGGTCGTCGAGGACTCCAAGCACCTGCTGGGCCCCGAGGGCACCGGGACGATGAAGAACGAGGCGCTGGACCGCCTGCGGGTGGGGGCCCTGGTGGGCGGCTCGGACGAGGTGCTGCGCGCCATGCGCAACTTCGCCCTCCTGCGCACCCAGCGGCCCGAGGCCCCGTGGCCCAGCGCCTACGCCATGGCCTACGCGCGCCTGGAGTCGGACCTGGTCACCGCGATCCGCAACGACCTGGGCTCCTCCGAGGAGTCCTTGACCGCCGACCAGATCTGGGGCGCCGTCAACGCCCGCTGCGTCGACCCCGCCTTCCGGCTGGCCCTGCTCAGCCCCCTGGAGGACGTGCTGCGCAACGCCGGGCAGGACCCGACCCACTACGACCTCGACCACATCGTCAAGTTCGCCGACTACCCGAGTCCCGCCTCCCCCGCCGGGGCCAGTGGGGCCGCTGGAGCCGTGCCCGCTGCGGGCGGTCCCGGCGCCTCTGGCTCAGAGCCCCGGCGGCGCTCGCGGGGGGCGCGCAGCCGGTTGGAACGGAAGGCCTTGGCGGTGCCTTCCGGGCAGGCCACCACTGTCCTGTCCGACGCCGATGTCGTGTGGCCGCCGCTTACCCCCGGGCGCCGGGGCGGGCGCGCAGCAGCGGCGGGCCCCATGGCTGTTCCCGAGCCGGTCCGGCCGGCGGCGCCAGCAGTAGCCGCGACGACGACGGTCACCGTCCCCTCGCACACGCCGGTGCCCGAGCCATCCTCGTTGGCCGCCGCCCTGGGCGAGCGGCCCGGCGGCGCGCAGCCGTCGGACACGGCGGCTGCCGCGCTCCCTGGGGAGCTGCAGCCCGACGCGCCCTCGGGGCCGTCCACCGCCTCACTGGCCGAGGCCCTGTCACAGACCGCCGGCGCCCAGCCGGCACCGCCCCGGGAGACCTCGGCACGTGAGGGCCAGTCCCAGCAGTCCCCGGCGGGCCCGACGAGTCACCGGGCCCCCCAGGCGAGCAGAGGAGTCTTCGAGGATCCGACCCCCAGCCGCATCTCCCGGCGTCGACGCGCCCAGGCCGCCCTGACCGGTTCATCCATGCAGGCGGCCGCGGCTCCCGATGCGGTGACGGTCTCGGGGACAGTGACGGCATCGCCCCTGTCCGCCTCCATGGTTCCGACCTCGGGTGCATCGACGGCCTCGGCCAACACCGTGGAGACCGAACCGGTCCTCGCCTCGATCCCCTCCGAGACGCCGGCCGGGCGCCACGCCACCGAGGCGCCCGCGTCACTGGCCGCAGCGGCTGCGTCCACCAGCGCTGCACCGGCCAGGCCCCAGCCGGCCCAGCCGCACCCCGAGCACGCCCTCGCCCAGGCGGGCCCGCCGCCCGCACGCCAGGACGTGTCACCGGTGAGGGCCGCGGCGGTGTCCGTGCAGACCGTCGCGGTGGCCACAGGCCCCCAGCCGTCCCCGGTGGTGCCCGCCACTGCGGGCTCGGCCACGGCCGCAGGCCCGACGGGGGCGTCCGGCTACGGACTCCTCCCGCCTCAGGGCGCGCCCCAGGCACCCGCGGAAGCGCCGGGAGGCGCCGACCGTCCCGTACCCGACCCGTCCGGCCCGCCCATCCTCACTGCGTCCCAGCATGCTGACCAGTCCTCCGCAGTGGCTGCTGCCGGAGCCGTGCCCGCCGACGCCGTCGGAGCTCACCGAGCGGCAGCGGTCATGGCTAGCAGCACTGACAGCGCTGCCGGCACTGCGCGCACAGCCGCCCCGGCCGACTCTGATCAAGAGGTCGATCCGGCCATGCAGGAGACCATGACCATTCCCACCAACCCCTCTGCTGCGACGGCCATCCCGACGGCGACGTCCTGGTCCTCGACTGCGCCGTCCCTACAGGACTCCGGTCGGCTGCCACAAGCCCGCGGCGCCTGAGTCCAACCGGATTGTTCTTCCCACCCAAACACGGCTTCACCTCCCGGCCCGCGTGGCAGAATCCAGGTGTCGCAGGCCGAGGGGCCTGCGCGGAAGGGAGCTGGTGTGGGCATCTTCGCCTGGTGCGCGATCATCGGCTGCACCGTCCTGGTGTCCGGCATCCTGTTCGACGGGCTGCTGGACGCCTTCCTCCCCGATGGGCTCGTACCGATCCTCGCGCTGCCGGTGGCCGTGTTCGGCGCCATCGGCATGGGGGTGACGGCGGCGACGGGCTCGGCCGCCACGCAGGTGCCGGCGGCGGTGCTGTGGGGCGTTCCCGCCGCGGCGGCCGTCGCGTCCGGCGCGCTCATGCGCTGGCTGTGGAACCGGCTCCGGCGCTCCATGCCGTTGGACACGGCTCCGCCCACCGCCGCGGAGCTGGTCGGTGAGAAGGTCACCGTCCTGTGGTGGAAGGACGGCAGCGGCGAGGTTCGTGCCATCACGCGCGGCAACCAGCTCACCTTGCCGGCGCGCTCCGAGCAGCCGCTGCACTCGGGGCAGAGCGCCTGGGTGCTCGACGCCGTCGACTCCACCCTGGACATCGTCCCCTGGGAGCAGGTCAGCAGCTGAGCCCACCAGGGGCCGCTGACGGACCGCACGCCCCGCCCGTTGCTCGCGCCGCCTGCCCGCCGTCCTCCTTCATCCCATCTCCCCGCACAGAAAGGAACCCCGCATGGACGTATCAGTCATCGGCCTGATCGTCGTCGCCGTCATCATCGTACTGGCGGCGGTCGCCTACCTGTTCAGCCGCATCGTCGTCGTCCCCTCCAACCTCACCGGCCTGATCTCCGGGTCGAACCGGGGCACGGTCAAGATCATCCACCCCGGTGGGCGCGACTTCGTCCTGCCGGTCATCCAGTCCATCCAGTACCTGCCCTTCACCCAGACCACGATCGGTTTCAAGGTCACCGCCGAGGACGAGAACAAGATCAACGTCAACGTCGCCGCCGTGGCCGCCGTCAAGGTGGGCGACTCCGACGAGCAGGTGCGCGCCGCGGCCAAACGCTTCCTGGGCAAGCCCAACACGGACCAGGCCATCGCCGACTCCGCCCGCGAGGCGCTCATCGGCTCCCTGCGCTCGATCATCGGCCACATGACGGTCACCGACCTCATCTCCGACCGCGACGCCCTGCAGCGCAACGTCTTCGACGACGCCAAGAGCATCATGGCCAACATGGGTCTGGAGATCGACATGCTCCAGGTCTCCGAGATCACCGACGCCGGCGGCTACATCGAGTCCCTGGGCGTGCCCGAGCAGCAGCGCGTCGAGAAGGACGCCCGCATCGCGCGGGCCAACGCCGAGCGCGAGGCCCGCGACGCCGAGGTCACCTCCCGCCAGCAGATCGCCGAGCGCGAGCGCGACCTGTCGCTGCGTCAGGCCCAGCTCAAGGCCGAGACGGACAAGGCCCAGGCCGACGCCGACTCCGCCGGCCCGATCGCCCGCGCCGCCAAGGAGCGCGAGATCGCCATCATCGGGCAGGAGGCCGCAGAGGCCAAGGCCGCCCTGACCGAGCGCGAGCTGGACTCCACGGTGCGCAAGCCCGCCGACGCCGCCCGCTACCAGCGCGAGCAGGAGGCTCAGGCCTCCAAGACCGAGGCGCTGCTGCGGGCCCAGGCCGAGGCCGAGCGCACCCGTCTGGACGCCGAGGCCCAGGCCCAGGCCACCGTGGCCCGCGCCGAGGCCGAGGCCAAGGCGACCGCGGCCCGGGCCCGCGCCGAGGCCGAGGCCATCGCGTCCCGGGGTCAAGCCGAGGCCGACACGATCCGCGCCGCCGGTGAGGCCGAGGCCAAGGCCATGAGTGACAAGGCGGACGCCCTGGCCAAGTACGGCGAGGCCGCCACCCGCCAGATGCTGCTGGACAAGGCCCCCGAGATCGCACGGGCCCTGAGCGAGCCGCTGGCCAGCGTGCGAGACCTGTCGATCATCTCCACCGAGGGCGCCTCCGCCCTGCCCAAGGCGGTGGCCAACAACGTCGAGCAGCTCGATCTCATCCTGCGCAGCCTCGTGGGTACCGGACTGACCGACATGGTGGGCGGCCACCTGCCGGGCTCGGACGCCCCCACCGACGACGCCGACCACGCCGAGCGCGACAGCCGTGACGGCGGGGACCCGGTCGACGTCGTCGAGCAGCCGGCGCACTGACGCTGAAGCGCCACAGACCGAGAGGGCATCCACGTGGCCGGGCGCGGGACGTCTCCACCGCCCGCACCCGGCCACGTAGCACGCTCGCGTTGCTCAGAGTCGGCAGCGGACAGGTCACCAGCACCAGCACGTGCGGCGACGGGCTCGCCCGCCTCGGCCCGCGGCCGCTGACGGCCTCGAAGCACCAGGGCGCTCAGATGTCCTCGAGGGTCTCCCCCTTGGTCTCACGGGCCAGCAGGTAGACCAAGCCCCCCAGGACCAGCATGGCCGCAAAGAAGAGGAAGGCCGGGAAGACGGCCGCCAGCGGGTGCGCCAGCTCCTGGAGGCTGCCGGAGCCGATCATCGCCCCCATGAGCAGGGGCCCGAGGATCTTGGCGCTCGCACCGATGCCGTAGCCCAGGCCCAGGCCGGTCCCCCGGGCGTCGTTGGGGAACTGCTCGCCGCCGAAGGCGTTGAGGATCCCGAAGGCACCGTCGCCGAAGCCCATCGTGATGCAGATGCCGGTGAAGAAGACGACCCACGAGGTCTCCCAGTGGGCGGAGAAGGCCACGATGACCGCCCCGAGCGCCCCGAGGATCCCGAAGGAGAACAACGTCCAGCGCCGCCCGATCCGGTCGGCGAGCCAGGCCGAGGCCAGGCGCCCAAGCAGATCCACCAGGGAGACCCCCATGAAGAGCGTCCCCACGGCGTCGGCGCCGATGTCGGTGAAGCCGACCTCCAGGAGCGTCTGCCCCCAGGACTGCACGGTGAAGGAGCCCAGGATGAAGCAGAAGGAGCCGGCCGAGACGATGAGCAGGGCCCGCAGGTGCTTGCGCAGCAGCTCTCGGTAGGCGACGCGCGGCCCGGTCCGCACCGGCGGCAGGGCTCCGACGGCGTCGGGACTCAGCTCCAGGGCCCAGGCGATGGACTCGCGGGCCTCGCGCTCGCGGCCCTGGGAGAGCAGGAAGCGGGGCGACTCCGGGACGAGCCGGATCCAGGCCAGCAGGAGGATCGGGACGACCCCCAGCGCGATGAGACCGCGCCAGTTGTCATGCAGGACCCGCTGCGCCAGGGAGCCCAGGAAGAGCCCCAGCGGGATGAACACCGAGCCCAGTCCGGCCAGCAGACCCCGCTGCCTGGTGGGCACGAACTCCTGGACGAAGGGGATGGAGACGATGTTGAGGCCCCCGACGCCCACGCCGACCAGCACCCGCAGGAGGGCCAGCATCATCCACCAGCCGGTGGGGGTGAACACCGAGGCCAGGGTGAAGACGGTGAAGAGCAGGACGCACCAGAAGAAGGTGCGTCGTCGGCCCATCCGGTCGGCGGCCCGGCCCCACAGGACCGAGCCGAGCACCGTCCCGAGCCCGGAGCACGCCAGGATGACACCGGTCTCGAATCCGCCCAGGCTCCACTCCTTCTGGAGCTGGACGACGGCGAAGCCGATGAGGAACATGTCGAAGAACTCAGAGACGTTGGCGACAATCGCCAGAGCGATGATGCTTCGCTGATGGCCCGTCAGGGGCCGGGAGTCGATCTGCTCCAAAGCGCTGCCGTGCTCCACCGACGGCGTCGCGCGTCCTCTTGCTGTGCCCATATGCGACCCAATCTACGGGCAAGGACGGCCGCGTCCGGGGACAGGCCCCGAGTGTGAGAGACACACGCGCTCACGCCTGTACTTGCCCGCCCCCACGGAAGCGGGAAGGATCACCCTTGATACCCGCCCATGGATGCACCGCGATGCACCACCGTCACGGCGCCCGTGGCCACGGGCAAGACGCACCCTCATGCACAAGGAGTCCTCCGTTATGAGCGCTGAGCCGTTGCTCACCGACCTTGACCGTCAGACCATCGCGGTGTCCAAGGCCCTGGCCGCCGACGCCGTGGAGAAGGCGGGGTCGGGGCACCCCGGTACGCCGATCTCCCTGGCGGGGGTGGCGTGGCTGCTCTACCAGCGTGAGATGGTCCACGACCCGCTCGACCCGGGTTGGCTGGGACGGGACCGGTTCGTCCTGTCCATCGGGCACGCCTCGCTGGTGCAGTACATCCAGCTGTTCCTGGCCGGCTACGACATTGACCTGGAGGGCTTCACGGCCTTCCGAACCCCGGCCGGTCTGCCGGGTCACCCGGAGTTCGGTGAGGTTGCCGGGGTGGAGACCACCACGGGCCCGCTGGGGGCGGGTTTCGCCAACGCGGTGGGCCTGGCGATGGCGGCGCGCCGCGAGCACGGGCTGCTCGACGCCGGCACCGCGCTGGGTGAGTCGGTCTTCGACCACTTCGTCTACACGGTCCTGGGTGACGGCTGCATGCAGGAGGGCGTGACCTCGGAGGCCGCCTCCTTGGCCGGCACCCAGCAGCTGGGCAACCTCATCGCCATCTACGACGACAACGACATCTCCATCGAGGGCGACACGGACATCGCCTTCACCGAGGACGTCTCGGCCCGCTTCGAGGCCTACGGCTGGCAGGTGCTCGACGTCGACTGGCGCACCGGCCCCGACGGCTACGCGGAGGACCTCCAGGCGCTGCACGAGGCGATCGTGGCGGCCCGCGCCGAGAGCGCGCGCCCGTCGCTGATCCGCCTGCACACGGTCATCGCCTGGCCCGCCCCGACCAAGCAGGGGCAGGCCTCCTCCCACGGCTCCAAGCTCGGGGCCGAGGAGATCGCCGGGCTCAAGCGGGCCCTGGGCCTGGACCCCGAGCAGAGCTTCATCCTTCCCGAGGACGTCGTCTCCCACGCCCGCACGCGGGCCGCTGACAACGCCCGGGCCGCCCGAGCGGGCTGGGAGGAGCGCTTCGCGGCCTGGCAGCGGGCCAACCCCGCCGGTGCCGCGCTGCTGGAGCGTCTTGAGGCCCACCGCCTGCCCGAGGGCCTTGAGGCGGCTCTGCCGACCTGGGAGGTGGGCGAGTCCCTGGCCACCCGTGCGGCGTCGGGCAAGGTGCTCTCCGCCCTGGCCGGCGTGGTGCCCGAGCTGTGGGGCGGGTCGGCGGACCTGGCCGGCTCGAACAACACGACCATGGCCGGAGAGCCCTCCTTCCTGCCCGCATCCCTGGCGCAGTCCGAGGGCGATGGGCCCTTCGGGCGCACCCTCCACTTCGGTGTGCGCGAGCACGCCATGGGCTCGATCCTCAACGGGATCGCCCTGGACGGGCTCACTCGCCCCTACGGGGGCACCTTCATGGTGTTCTCCGACTACATGCGCCCGGCCGTGCGCCTGGCGGCGCTCATGGGGATCGGGCCGGTCTTCGTGTGGTCCCACGACTCCATCGGGGTCGGTGAGGACGGCCCCACCCACCAGCCGATCGAGCACCTGGCGGCGCTGCGCGCGATCCCCGGCCTGGCCGTGGTGCGCCCCGGGGACGCCAACGAGACCGCCGCGGCCTGGGCGGAGATCCTGCGCCGTCACGACGAGCCGGCCGGCATCGCCCTGTCGCGTCAGAACCTCACCGTGAACGCCTCCGCCGAGGCCGCCGCCGAGGGCGTGCGCCGCGGCGCCTACGTCCTGGCCGAGGCCACCGACGCCGATGGGCGCCAGACGGCCCCCGAGGTCGTCCTGATCGCCACCGGCTCCGAGGTCGGCGTGGCCGTGGCCGCCCGGGACATCCTTCAGGAGGAGGGCACCCCCACCCGGGTGGTCTCCGCCCCCTGCCTGGAGTGGTTCGCCCAGCAGGACGCCGCCTACCGGGACCAGGTGCTGCCGGCCGGCACCGCCAGGGTCGCCATCGAGGCGGGCATCGCCCTGGGCTGGCGCGAGATCGTCGGCGACGCCGGCGAGATCGTCTCCATCGACCACTACGGTTCCTCCGCCCCCGGCACCGCCCTGTTCGAGGAGTACGGCTTCACCGGACGCGACGTCGCCCAGCGGGCCCGCCAGGCGCTGGCCCGCACCCACGGCTGACGCCCAGCCCGCACGCCGCCCCACCAGCACCGAGCCGGGCATTTTTCGCGTAGCCCTACAGAAAAACCGTAGGGCTACGCGAAAAATGCCCGGCTCGACGTGTGGGGAATAGATGTCGGTGGACCCCGATACTCTCCAGCCATGCCCACATCAAAGAGTCCCAAGGCCCCCAAGGTCTCCTACTGCTGCACCGAGTGCGGCTGGTCCAGCCCCAAGTGGATGGGCCAGTGCCGCGAGTGCCGCGAGTGGGGAACCCTGGAGGAGACTCAGGTCTCCGGCTCCCCGGGCGGGAACGCCGGCGGAGCCCTGAGCGCCGGCGCCGTGCGACCGACGGTGGCGGCCCGCCCCATCGGGGAGGTCAGTGCCACGGAGGCCCGGGCCCGTCCCACCGGGGTGGGCGAGCTGGACCGGGTCCTGGGCGGCGGGATCGTGCCGGGCGCCGTCGTGCTGCTGGCCGGCGAGCCCGGGGTCGGCAAGTCCACGCTGCTGCTCGACGTCGCCGCGAAGGCCGCCGCCGTGGCGCGCGAGCGCGGGGACGGGCCGGTCCTCTACGTCACCGGGGAGGAGTCGGCCTCGCAGGTGCGGCTGCGGGCCGAGCGCATCGGCGCCCTGGATCCCGGGCTGCTCCTGGCCGCGGAGACCGAGCTCGGGGCCCTGCTGGGGCACGTGGAGGCGGCCGGTCCCTCCCTGCTGGTGGTGGACTCGGTCCAGACCATCGCCTCGGCGCAGGTCGAGGGCAGTGCCGGAGGCGTCACTCAGGTGCGGGCCGTGACCGGCGCACTCATCGCGGTGGCCAAGGAGCGCAATATCCCCGTGCTGCTCGTGGGTCACGTCACCAAGGACGGCGGGATCGCCGGGCCCCGGGTCCTGGAGCACCTGGTTGACGTCGTCACCCAGTTCGAGGGGGACCGCCACGCCCGCCTGCGGCTGCTGCGGGCCGTCAAGAACCGCTACGGCCCCACCGATGAGGTCGGCTGCTTCGACCTGGGTGAGCGGGGCATCGTGGGGCTGGCGGACCCCTCGGGCCTGTTCCTGTCCGCCGCCCGCTCCGAGGTGCCGGGCACCTGCGCCACCGTGACCCTGGAGGGGCGCCGCCCCATGCCGGTGGAGATCCAGGCGCTCGTGGCCCCCACCAACGCCGGCTCGCCGCGGCGCACCACCTCCGGGGTGGACCACTCGCGCACGGCCATGGCGCTGGCCGTCCTCAGCGCCCGGCTGCGGGTGGACACCTCCAGCGCGGACGTCTACGTCTCCACCGTGGGCGGGGCGCGCGCCGTCGAGCCGGCCACGGACCTGGCCGTGGCCATCTCCGTGGTCTCGGCCGCGCGCAACCTGCCCACGCCCGCCGGCCTGGTGGCCTTCGGCGAGGTGGGGCTCACCGGTGAGGTGCGGGCCACCGTCGGCATCCAGCGGCGCCTGGCGGAGGCCTCTCGTCTCGGCTTCGACCGGGCGATCGTGCCGCTGGCGGGCTCGGCCGAGCTGCGCGAGGTCGCCGGGATGCAGGTGCTGCCGGTGGCGCACGTGGGTGAGGCCATGGGGGCGGCGCTCCCGCGCGGCTGACAGGACAGCACGGCCAACATGGGCAGCACGGCCAACGCAGGCAACGCAGGCAAACCCCGGGGTGAGGGGCGGACAGGGTGCCGAGCAGGTGACGTGACCGCCATGGATCGGCCAGGCGCCGCCAACAGACCGACTGGTCCAGTGTGGGAAGGCCCTCTCCGAAGGTCGGCCCGCCTGCCGATACCATGGGAGCGTGAGCACCGGGGCGTGCGCTCACCTGAATGCTGTGAGACCCGAAGGCCCTCAGCACGGTCCGCGCCCCGGCGGGCTCACTGTGCGATCCCTCCCCCCAGGACACCGCGAGATCAGGAGAGATGATGATCGAGGCCGCTGGCCAGCTGCACGAGACGCTTGCGCTCGTCGCTCCCGGCACCGTCCTTCGTGACGGCCTGGAGCGGATCCTGCGCGGACGTACCGGGGCGATCATCGTGCTGGGCTTCGACCCGGTGGTGGAGGCCATCTCCTCGGGCGGCTTCCACCTCGACGTCGAGCTCTCCGCGGCCCGCCTGCGTGAGCTGGCCAAGATGGACGGCGGCGTCGTCGTCGACATGGATACCGCCCGGATCCGGCGTGCCAACGTCCAGCTGCTGCCCAACGCCTCGATCCAGACCTCGGAGACGGGTATGCGTCACCGCACCGCCGAGCGCGTGGCCCGCCAGACCGGGTACCCGGTCATCTCCGTGAGCCAGTCCATGCGGATCATCTCCCTGTACGTCGACGGCAAGCGCCATGTCCTGGAGCCCAGCGAGTCGATCCTGGCCAGCGCCAACCAGGCCCTGTCCGCACTGGAGCGATACAAGGCCCGCCTCGACCAGACCTCCGCCGGCCTGGACTCCCTGGAGATCGAGGACCTCGTCACCGTCCGTGACGTCACCTCGGTGCTTCAGCTCATGGAGATGGTTCGCCGCATCTCCGCCGACATCGACTCCTACGTCCTGGAGCTGGGCACCGACGGGCGCCTCCTGGCCCTCCAGGTCGAGGAGCTCACCCGGGGCCTGCTCGCCGAGCACGGCTTCCTCCTGGAGGACTACCTGCCCGAGGGGCTGGACACGGCCACCGTCGATGCGCGCCTGAAGTGGGTGGGCTCCCCCGCCCTCCTGGACCTGGCGATGGTGGCGCGCTCCATGGGCCTGGGCGGCATCGACGGCCAGGACCTGGACGCTCAGGTCTCCCCGCGCGGCCTGCGGATCCTCTCCAAGATCCCGCGTCTGCCCGTGGTGACGGCGCGCGCCGTCGTCGAGCAGTGGGGGTCCCTGCAGGGGGTCCTCGGCGCCACCATCGAGGAGCTCGAGGCCGTCGATGGCGTGGGCGCGCAGCGGGCCCGGACCCTGCGCGACGGGCTGTCACGGCTGGCGGAGATCTCCGTCGTCGAGCGTTACTCCTGAGCCGCCCGGTGGCGAGGCCTTGACGCCCCGCCCGGATCCCCCCGGCCGCAGAAGGCCCTCAGCTGACGACGAAGACCCGGTCCTCAGTGAGGTCCTTGCCCCCCATGACGAAGCGGAAACGGTAGGTCCCTGCCCCCGCGGCACTGCCCGGGGCGGTCTGCGCCTGGCCCGCTGAAGGGCTCGCAGAGGAGGCAGTGGCACTCGGGCTCGACGTCGGGGAGGCCGATGCGCCGGCCGAAGCAGCCGGAGAGGCCGGTGCAGCGGTGGCCGCCGCGCAGTCGGAGGTGGCCGCGTTGCCGTTCCAGGTCACGGTGACCTCGGCGCCCTTGCCCGCCGGCAGGAGGAGGGCCCGCTCGGTCTGGCCCACGGGACACGTCAGGGAGTCCCACACCTGCTGAGAGCCCGAGGAGACCCTCACCCCCAGGGTCTGGCTGCCGACGTCGATCAGGCAGGGCGCCTGGCCGCTGTTGACCAGGGAGATGGAGAAGGTCGCCCCGGCGCCGACACCGACGGACTCGGGCCCCTGCACCGTGCTCGACAGGGCCGAGGGGTCACACTTACCCGGCGTGGGGTAGACGGTGTGCACCTGAGCGGCGGCGCGCTCCTCATCCTGGGTGCGGATGGTGTTGCGGGCCCAGAGGTAGCCGACAACGATGGTCACGATGAGCAGCAGGAGGATCAGCAGGACTCCACCCAGTACCAGGGCACGGCGCAGACCGTAGCGGGGCTGTGGCGGGACCGGCTTGCGCAGGCGCCCGCTGCGGGGCTGGTCCGGCCTCTGTGGGATCGAGTCGGGGGCGCCGGTCAGTCGCCCGCCGCCGATGCGGGCCCACTGGAGGCCCGCACCCCAGCCGTTTTTTCGACGACGATCGGAGCGGGCGGCCTGAGTCGAGCTCGTCCGGGCGGAGCGGGCGGTTCCCGGAGCGGCCTGCCGTGAGCGGGACGTCGAGGCCCCCTGGCCGCCCTGGGGGGACCTGCGGTTCTTACCGGCCTGGGCCGGCGTACCCGAGTGCCCGCCGGTGGGCCTGCCCGTCTGCCCCGAGTGCAGGGGGTGTCCGGTGGACTTGGCGCCTGAAGCGCGGCCGCCTCGTCCCTTGGCCTGGGAGGATCTGGGCGCCCCGCCGGAGCGGGCTGAGGCCGACTGTCCGGCACCCGACCGCGGCCCGCCGCCGGAACCACCCTGCCGGTGGGGCCGGGACTGGGAGCCCGAGGACGAACGCCCCGATGAGGAGCCTGCGCCGCGACGGGCCGAGCCTCGTCGTCCTGCGCTTTCCCCATGGTTGCGTCCGCGTCCTTTGGCCATGGTCACGACTCTACCGGCGCCACGACCCCAGGCCCGTGAGACCTTCGTCGTTGTCCGCGCGGGGCCGACGCCGGCTGCCCGGCGCCGCACGGGTTCCGAGGGCCGGTCCCCCACCGCCCTGTGCGTCCCCGGCCGTCCGGCGGGGCGGCACGCGGATCGGTGGGCGGTTAGGGGAGGCGGTAGGTGGCGCCGTCGTCGTCGGTGGCGATGAGCCCGTCGGTCAGGAGGGTGGCCAGGGCGCGCACCGGCTGCTGGGGATCGGGGGCTCCGCCGGAGGCTCGCGCCCCCGCCCTGGCGGCGCAGGCCATGAGCTCACCGGCCTCGACGCACCGCCCGTCGGGGGCCTTGCGCAGGCGGGCCATGACCAGCCCGCGGGCCTGGCGGTCGGTGCCGTGCCAGGTCTGAGTGCGACGTCGGCCCGCGTGGATGTCCGCGGGACGGCCGGCAGCCAGCCAGGCACAGCTCGCCCGCCACGGGCAGGCCTCGCAGTCCGGCTCGCGGGCGGTGCACACCAGGGCGCCGAGCTCCATGACGGCCACCGACCAGTGAGCGGCGGTGGTGTCGTCGTCGGGCAGCAGGCGCAGTGCCCGCTCACGCTCGGCCCGGTTGAGGCTGGGGGCGGGAAGGGCCTGACCTGCGACAGCGCGGGCCAGGACCCGCCTGACATTCGTGTCCAGCACGAGGGCGCGCCGGCCGTGGGCGAAGGCCAGGACCGCGCCGGCCGTGTACTCCCCCACTCCGGGCAGAGCCAGAAGGGCGTCCAGGTCATCGGGTAGGACGCCGCCGTGCTGCTCGACGACGCTGCGGGCGCACTCGATGAGCCGCAGGGCCCGGCGCGGGTAGCCCAGGTGTCCCCAGACCCGCAGCACCTCAGCGGTGGGGGCCTGGGCGAGCTCGGTGGGGCCGGGCCAGCGCCGCATCCACTCCTGCCAGGCGGGGACGACACGGGTCACCGGGGTCTGCTGGCTCATGACCTCCGAGACGAGGACCTCCCACGGGGTCGTACCAGGACGGCGCCACGGCAGGTCGCGGGCGTGGGCGTCATACCAGGCCATGACGTCCTGCGCCGAGGGCTCGGCCGGATCGGCAGGCGGCGCCGACTTGGCCGAGGTCGCAGCAGTGAGCGTGTCGTCAAGGGTGGGGCGGGCGGGCACGGGGGACACCATAGCGGCAAGACCTTGGGCGGGGCCGGATACCTTCGTCACCAGCCGGCGAGAATCGTCGCACTCCCACGCGTTCGTAGGGTAGGCCTCCAGTTCGTCCCCTTACCCTACGAACCCAAGACTTAACCTACGAACGCACGGGCGTGCCCGGTGACGAGCATGGTGAAGCCGAGCGTGGAATCGTTCCCGCTGCCAACGATCGTCTTGAGTCCGGACGCCAGGAGCAGCAGCCCGACGGCGCCACACAGGACGAGCACGATCCAGCCGGACCCGGTTGCGGCGGTACGGCGGACCAACCTGTCGGTCACCGGCGCAGCGGGTGCTCGCCCGGGACGACGCGCTGGCAGCGTAGGCGTCTGAGCCTCGGGGACTCCCCGGAGCGCAGCGACGGGAACGGGGACCGGAGGGGCCGATGGCTGCTGGCTGCTCGATCGGCCGTCGTTCGATCGACCACCATCAACCCGGCCGTACCCGGCCGAGGCGTACTGACCGGGTGCCCCCTGAGGAGTGGCCCCACCGTAGGGGGAGGGTCGGCTCCCGGGCTGGCGACAGGGAGCGGGCCGGCCGTAGGAAGAGCCTGTCGGTGGTTGCGTCATGGGAACCTCTTCATCAAGGCGGTTCGCACCAGATCGCGGGCGGTGGGGTGCCGTGAGCGTATTCCACACCGACCGCGACCGCACCGCCTCCAAGGGGCCAGTCCTCCCCATGGACCGAGAACGTTGGAGGACGCTGCGCGTCCTCGACGTCCGTGCCCGCCCCGAGTCAGGGGCGGTTCAGGCCCTGACGGCGCTCCTGACGCTCCCGGGCCCCCTGCTGGATACCCAGGACGCCGTTGAGCTCAACGTACTCGCCCGTCTCCTGGGTGTATCCGCGCGCGACGGCCCACTCCCAGATGCGGTCCAGCTCGGCAGTGCCCTTTGCCTCCAGCGCCTGGCCACTGACGCCGGACCAGGTCAGACCGGCCAGGGTGACGGCCCTGCCGTCGGGGTCGACGACGTGACCCTCGGCGTGACGGATCCGAACCCTGCCTGCGGCGGCACTCAGGGCCGCCGGTGCGCCGGAGACCTTGACGAACAGCCCCGTACGCGAGCGGGGCCAGGGGACGTCGCGGCCCCTGCCGCCGGCCCCGATGTGGATGCCGGTGGCGTCGAACACCGTACGCACCGACATGAGGAACAGGATGCCGAGCAGCAGGAACAACCCGAGGAGCAGCAGAACGACAAAGCCGACCGTCGCCCCGTTGGCAAGGAGCTCCTTGACCGCCGCAATCAGGCACACCAGCCCAAAACCGCCGCCCACGAAAAACTGGATACGGCTGGCGGTCGTCGTCGTGGACTTGAGAACCAGCCTGTCCTGATCCACGGGAATGGGGCCGAGCTGGGAGGGCTGGTAACCGGATTGAGGGGCCGAGGAGGACTGCGGGCCAGCCGGAACGTCATAGGAAGCCGGCTGACCCGCTCCGGGCCGGACGTACTGACCGTACTGACCGGCAGCGGTCTGACTCGTCTGGCCGTACTGAGCCTGAGGCCCGGGGACACCGGCTTGACCGTACTGGTTCTGCTGGGCGGGATCGCCGTACTGACCGTACTGGCCGTACTGACCGGGCTGACTGTAGGGGCCGTTGACCGGTGGCTGGCTCATGAGCACTTTCCTCACAGGTTCTTGGATGTACGGGAATTACGACAAGACCTCGTCAGGCTACCGCGACGCCCCCACCGATGCAGCCCCGGCAGAACTCCCCATCGTCTCCTGGCCGCCCTCGGCGGCTATCTGCCACCGGTGAGACGGCGCAGCACCCTCACCCGCGGGGACCACGTCGCGGGACGGACGACCGTGCCCGTGGTCTCACGTTCGGCGTTGTCAAAGAGGTCCTCGACGACGGCATCGTGCAGGGGCTCAACCACGGCCGAGAACATGAGCCGCATGGCGCCACGGGTACGGCCGATGAGGACGTGGCGGATGCGGGTGCGTTTCTCGTCCAGGGCGTCGAGGCTCAGCTCGTGGGCACCGATGATCCCTGTTCGCGGACGGAAGGTGAACCGCACTCGCCGGCCGGGCTCGTACTCGCTGACGTAGTAGCGGATGGCTCCGTGGCCGCCGTCGGCTCCCAGCGCCAGTGGCCGGTCCAGGACCATCGGCGGCCAGTACCGCGAGGGCCAGAGTCGATCGTCCTTCTGCCCAAGCCCGTTGAGCAGGGCGCCCAGGGGCTCGAGCGAAGCGTTGATGACGCGTTCGTGAACGTTGCGGATCATGGGTGCTCCTCCACGGTTATCGCATGGCTGCCGCACAGTTGTCGGCTGCTTGTCCAACAGGATCGCACCCGACCATGAGATCACACGGGACCGCGGCCCGCCGCAGCGAAGCGCACCCGGCCCACCCAGGGCGATCAGCTCACAGGTGCAGGAGCATGCGGGCGTTGCCCAGGGTATTGGGCTTGACCCGGGCCAGGTCGAGGAACTCAGCCAGGCCGTCGTCGTGAGAGCGCAGCATCTCGGCGAAGACGTCCATACCCACCGGGGTGCCCTCGATGGGCACGAAGCCGTGGGCCCCGAAGAAGGGCTCCTCGAAGGTCAGGCAGAACACCCGCTTGAGCCCCATCTCCCGGGCCTGCGCGATGAGCTCACGCAGGATGGCCGAGCCCAGTCCGGTCCCCACGGCGTCGGGGTGGACGGCCAGGGTACGCACCTCGGCGAGGTCATCCCACATGACGTGCAACGCCCCACAGCCCACGATCCTGGGCTCGGCCGGCGCCTCTCCGCCGTCTGCCCCACCGGTCCCGGCGTCGCCGGGGATCTCCTCGGCGACGATGAACTCCTGGATGTCCTCGAAGTAGGAGATGAGGTCCTTGGAGACCAGGACGCGCCGCTCGGCGTAGGGACGCACCAGCTCAGCGATGGGGCGCACGTCCGCCGGGCGCGCCGGGCGCAGGACGCGGCGGGAGTCGTCGACCCCGTAGACCTCGGCCCGACGTGTCGTCCGGCCGGCGAGCAGGTGTTCATGTGTCATGACAGCAGTGCTGTTCATCGTTGTCCGCATTCAGTTAGGGCTCAGTTCTGGTCTTGGGCCCCGTGAGCCGGCGTTCCACCGGCGACGCCGGAGCCGCGAGCAGACCGCAGCGCGATCCGGGCCCACATCCTGCCACGTTCGCGGTTCATCGAGAACCGCCTCCCGTCTGGCCCCGGACCTCGGCGAGCTCCAGGACGGCGCGGGCGGTGGCGTCGTCGACGATGAGATCGGTGGCGGTCCGGGCGCGCAGCGCGGCCAGCAGGGCACGGGCCTTGCCGGTTCCCGCGGCCACGCACAGACGGCGCGGAATCCGGGCGAGCTGGGCGGGAGTCGGGCCGGTGGCCCGGGCGTTGAGGGTGACGTCGCGCCAGGAGCCGTCGGCACGCAGCAGGACGGTGCACACGTCCCCCACCACGTTCTGGCGGCGCAGGACGGCCTGGTCCCGGGCCGTGAGGTGGCCACCCTCATAGACCTGGGAGGGCAGGGCCCCGTTGAGGGCATCGAGGGCGCCGACGCCGAAGACGGCCAGGCTCGCGCGCCGCGCCACCGACAGGACCCGCTTGACCGAGCGCTCCGACCACATGGCCTCACGGGCGGCCACATGGTCGAAGAAGGCCGGCACCGGGAAGGAGATCGTGCGAGCCCCCAGCGACATGCGCATCTGGGAGAGCACCTCACCGGCGCTGGGCCCCTCACGCATGGGATCCGAGGCGCCGTTGAGCTGGACGACGGTCAGCCCCGGAACGGGCCGCGAGGGCAGGGCGGCGCTGACCTCCGACATGGTGGTGCCCCAGGCGACACCGACGACGACGCCTCCTGCGCCGACGTCCCGGCCCGCCCCGCCGGCCGCGCCGCGGTTCTCGCCCTCGGGGCCACCCGACTCAGGCGCACCGGCGCCTTCGGCCCCGCCCTGCTCGGCCAGGGCCCCGATGAGGTCGACCATGTGCGCGGCGGCGACGGAGGCGACCTGCTGGAGGCGGTGGATCTCCGTGGTGCCCTCGCGCACCGGGACGATATGCGTGCGGACCCCGAAGACCTGCGCCATCCGCCCCTCCAGGGAGCCGGCGCCACCGGGCTGGACCAGGCTGACCCGCACGACCCCCTCCTGGCGGGCACGCGCCAGGAGCCGGGAGACGGTGGAGCGGGACACCCCCAGGTGGTGGGCGATCACCTCCATCGTCTCGCCCTGGACGTAGTACATGGAGGCCGCCTCGTAGGCGCGCAGGAGGCCACCGGGGTCGGCGGTACTCGCCGCGCCCCCGACGGCGTCAGAAGCGGTTCTGCCAGTCACGTCATCCTCCTTCTCCTCTTATCGACGACGGCGGCGTTCCACACAGCCGTCCCGTGCGGCGGGAGGGCACGAGCCTCCCGGACACGACATCAGACGTCCCGGCGAGGAGGACTGTACGCACAGATCAGCGGACATTCTTGTGGATACCTCAAAAGCCGTCTGCACATTCGTGCACGCACCTTGCGCATTCTCCCACACGCGGCGGACAGTGGTGTCCGACACCACAGACGGGCCGTGCGAGCGCGACGGAACACGTCGAGCCCCGGCGCCGGAAGCCGGGCCCCGACCTGCATCCGACCCGGCACCCCGGTCAACGCCGACCGGCCCCGCACAGCCTCACCAGTTTCGACCTCACGACACGTAGGAGCCCAGGAGCCATGACCTCCACCCGCAAGCCCTCCTCCAAGAAGACCCCCTCCCGCAGCTCCGGCCCGGCCGGCCCCGCCGCCCCCTCCTACCCCGCACCCATCCAGGACACCGCGCTCAACGCCGCCCAGCGCGAGCGCGCACTGGAGGAGATGACCTCGGCCGAGGGCCTGGACGTCCTCGTCGTCGGCGGAGGCGTCACCGGCGCCGGCATCGCCCTGGACGCCGCGGCCCGCGGCCTGCGCACCGGCATCGTGGAGATGGGCGACTGGGCCTCGGGGACCTCCTCGTGGTCCTCCAAACTCGTCCACGGCGGCCTACGCTACCTCTACCAGCTCAACTTCGCCCTCGTGCACGAGGCCCTCACCGAGCGCGGCCGCCTGCTGAGCACCACCGCACCGCACCTGGTCAAGGCCCAGCCCTTCCTGTGGCCGCTCAAGCACCACTACGAGCGCTCCTACTCCGCCGTCGGCGTGGGCATGTACGACGCCCTGGCCCTGGCCGGCGCCCGCGGCCGCAAGACCGTGCCGATCCAGCGTCACCTGGGCCGCAAGGGCACCTCCGCCCTGGCCCCCTCCCTGGACACCAGCGGCCTGGCCGGCTCCATCCGCTTCTTCGACGCCCGGGTCGACGACGCCCGCCTGGTCATCGACCTGGTGCGCACCGCCGTCGGCCTGGGGGCGCTGGCCGCCAACCGCACGAAGGTCACCGGCTTCCTCACCGACGAGCGCGGCCACGTCCACGGTGCCCGCGTCACCGACCTGGCCACCGGCACCGACCACGAGATCCGGGCCAAGCGCACCATCAACGCCGCCGGCGTGTGGACCGAGGACGTCCAGGACCTGGCCACCGACGCGGGCGGCCTGAAGGTCCTGGCCTCCAAGGGCATCCACATCGTGGTCCCCAAGGAGGCCATCGACGCCGAGACCGGCGTCTTCCTGCGCACCGAGAAGTCCGTCCTGTTCATCATCCCCTGGCCCGAGTACTGGGTCATCGGCACCACCGACACCCCCTGGGACCTGGACGTCTCCAAGCCCGTGGCCACCGCCGCCGACGTCGACTACATCCTCGAGCACGCCAACTCCGTGCTGTCGCGGCCCATCACCCGCGATGACATCATCGGCGTCTACGCGGGCCTGCGCCCCCTGCTCCAGCCCAAGCTCAAGCCGGGCGCTCAGGCCGCCTCCACGAAGGTCTCCCGTGAGCACACGGTCACCCGGATCGCCCCGGGGCTGACCGCCATCGCCGGCGGTAAGCTGACCACCTACCGGGTCATGGCCTCCGACGCCGTCGACCACGCCCTGGGCGAGGCCCTGTCCCACGCCCACCCCTGCGCCACGCAGGAGCTGCCCCTGGTGGGTGCGGCCGGCTACCACGCCCTGGCCAAGCGGGCCGGGCGGATCGCCGGTGAGCGCGGCTGGACCCTGGAGAGGGTCACTCACCTGCTGGACCGCTACGGCGACGAGACCCCTGCCCTGTTGGAGGCCATCGACGCCGCCGATCCCGAGGAGCGTCTGGGCGAGCCGCTGGCGGAGGCCCCCACCTACCTGCGCGCCGAGGTCGTCTGGGCCGTCACCCACGAGGGCGCCGAGAGCCTCGACGACGTCCTGCTGCGCCGCGTGCGCCTGGACCTCTCGCACCGCGACCGGGGCCTGGCCGCCGCCGACGAGATCCTGGCGATCATGGCACCGCTGCTGAACTGGTCGGACAAGGACGTCGCCGCCCAGAAGGAGGCCTACGCTCAGCGCGTGGCCCAGATCGCGGCGGCCGAGGCCGAGCTGACCGACGCCGCCGCGGTGGCGCACATCACTGAGCCGATCTAGTCTCCTATGGGCCGAGCGGACCGCACCCGGTGCCGCTCGACCCACAGGCTCCCCGCGGTGCCCGCAGATTCCGGCGGAGGCGGGCACCGCGACCACCCAACCACCGCCGACGAACCGGACCTCGCAGTCCCGATTGAACCCGCACACCGTCGTGCAGAAAGAGAGCCGCACATGTCTGCGAGCCTGACCCAGATCTTCGCCTCGGAGGCCCTGGGGACATTCCTTCTCATCCTTCTGGGCTGCGGCGTCGTCGCCGGTGTCGCGCTGCCCGGCTCCAAGGCCAAGGACGGCGGCTGGATCGTCATCACCATGGCCTGGGGTCTGGCGGTCTTCGTGGGCGTCTACGCCGCCTACAAGACCGGCGCACACCTCAACCCGGCCGTCACCATCGGTCTGGCGGTCGCCGGACGGGACCTGGCCGAGGGAATCCCCGCCTCGGCGACCACCATCCTGGTTTACTTCGCCGCCCAGATGGTGGGCGCCATCCTGGGCGCCACCGCCGTGTGGCTGTCCTACAAGAAGCAGTTCGACCAGAAGGCCGACGCCGCCGCCAAGCTCGGCGTGTTCGCCACTGGCCCGGCGGTGCGCTCCTACGGATGGAACGTCGTGACCGAGGCCGTGGGCACCTTCGTGCTGCTGGCCTGGATCATCGCCTCGGGCAAGACCCCCTCGGGCCTGGGCCCGCTGGCCGTGGCCCTGGTCATCGTCGTCATCGGTCTGAGCCTGGGCGGCCCCACCGGCTACGCCATCAACCCGGCCCGTGACCTGGGCCCGCGCATCGCACACGCCCTCCTGCCGATCCCCGGCAAGGGCGACTCGGACTGGGCCTACTCCTGGGTCCCGGTCGTCGGCCCGATCATCGGCGCCGTCGCCGCCGGGCTCATCGTCCCCCACATCGCCGGACTGTTCTGAGCCCGGCTCCTCCCCTCATACACAGTCACAGCCCCTCACAACGCAGTGAAAGGACATTTCCTTGAGCCCCAACAGCACAGCTGACAGCGACGAGAAGAAGTACGTCCTGGCCATCGACCAGGGCACGACCTCCTCACGCGCCATCCTGTTCAACCACGACGGCGAGATCGTCGCCGTCGACCAGAAGGAGCACGAGCAGATCTTCCCGCGTGCCGGCTGGGTCGAGCACGACGCGAACGAGATCTGGGACAACATCCGCTCCGTCGTCGGCGAGGTGCTCGCCAAGGCACAGATCAACCGCCACGAGATCGCCTCGGTGGGCATCACCAACCAGCGTGAGAGCGCCGTCGTGTGGGACAAGAACACCGGCGAGCCCGTCTACAACGTCATCGTCTGGCAGGACACCCGCACCCAGAAGGTCTGCGACCGCCTGGCCGGCGAGGACGGCCCGGACAAGTACAAGGACCGCGTCGGCCTGGGACTGGCCACCTACTTCGCCGGCCCCAAGGTCGCCTGGATCCTGGAGAACGTCGCGGGCGCCCGCGAGCGCGCCGAGGCCGGCGACCTCCTCATGGGCACCATGGACACCTGGACGCTGTGGAACCTCACCGGCGGGGTCAACGGCGGGGTGCACGCCACGGACGTCACCAACGCCTCGCGCACGATGCTCATGAACATCGACACCCTGGACTGGAACCCCGAGATCTGCGCGGACATGGGCATCCCCGTCTCCATGCTCCCCGAGATCCGTCCCTCCTCGGGCGTCTTCGGATACGGCCGCAAGAACGGTCTGCTGGTGGACACCCCCATCAGCGGCATCCTCGGCGACCAGCAGGCGGCCACCTTCGGGCAGGCCTGCTTCGAGAAGGGCCAGGCCAAGAACACCTACGGCACCGGCTGCTTCATGCTCATGAACACGGGCACCACCCCGGTGCGCAGTGAGAACGGGCTGCTGACCACCGTGTGCTACCAGATCGGGGACGAGCCGGCCGTCTACGCCCTGGAGGGCTCGATCGCCGTGGCCGGCTCGCTGGTGCAGTGGCTGCGCGACAACCTGGGCATCATCGCCGACTCCAAGGACATCGAGGCCCTGGCCTCCAGCGTCGAGGACAACGGCGGGGCCTACTTCGTGCCGGCCTTCTCCGGACTGTTCGCCCCGCACTGGCGCCCTGACGCCCGCGGCGCCCTGGTGGGTCTGACCCGTTACGTCAACAAGGCGCACATCGCCCGGGCCGTGGAGGAGTCGACTGCCTACCAGACCCGCGAGGTCCTCGAGGCCATGAATGCCGACTCAGGGCAGGCCCTGACCGAGCTCAAGGTCGACGGCGGCATGACCCGCGACGAGCTGCTCATGCAGTTCCAGGCCGACCAGGTGGGTGTGCCCGTGGTGCGCCCGAAGGTCGCCGAGACCACGGCGCTGGGGGCCGCCTACGCCTCCGGTATCGCGGTGGGCTTCTGGTCGGGCACCCAGGACGTCATTGACAACTGGGCCGAGGACAAGCGCTGGGAGCCGACCATGGAGGAGGCCGAGCGCGAGCGGCTCTTCCGCAACTGGAACAAGGCCGTCCAGCGCACCCTGGACTGGGTCGATGAGGACGTGATCGAGTAGGGACCGCGTTCGGCAGAGCTCATGCGGTGGTCGCCGGCTTAGCCGCCGCCTGAGTTCCCAGTATCCCGGACGCCGCCGACGGGCCCGCCTCCCCACGGGCCCGTCGGCGGCGTCCTTGCGCGTCACTAGTCCTCTCATACACTGTCGAGCCGCTTGAATGGCCGGTAGATTCCTGGGTGGCGCTCCCCGGCCCGCCCCGGGGAGTCCTTCCCGTCCCCTGCGAGGAGTCCCTGTATGACGGCTCACCCACCCGCTGCCCACGTGTCCCCACCCGCCTCGGCACCATCGGCCTCGACGCCGGCACTGCCCGTCGATGCCTCCGACGAGCTCTCCGGTGCCGGCGGCACCACCGGTTCGGCCGGCGCCCCCGCGGGCGCACGGATTCTCGAGCAGATCGAGTGGGCCGACGTCGTGCGCATCGCGGCGGTGGGCCTGGCGGCGCTGGGTGCCTGTATCGCGGAAGCGGCGGGCACGCCCGGCTGGGTGGTGGGCGCCGTCGGGGCGGTGGTGCTGGCGGTGGGCTGTTGGCCGCTCCTGATCGAGGCGGCGGGCGACCTGCGCAAGCGGCGCATGAGCATGGAGCTCTCAATGCTGCTGGCCATCGTGGCGGCCGCCGCCATCGGCGAGTGGGTGACCGCCCTGGCCGTGACCGTCTTCGCGCTGTGCGCCGAGGTCCTGGAGGAGCTGTCCATGGATCGGGGGCGCGATGCCCTGACCGACCTCATGTCCTTCCTGCCGCAGACCGCGCGGGTGGTGGGAGCCCCCGAGGCCGCTGAGGCCGCTGATTCCGCCGAGTCCTCGCAGTCCTCCGGGGTCACTGAGGTCCCCCTGGACGAGGTGCGCCTGGGGCAGGTCATCGCCCTGAGTCCCGGGGGCCGGGTACCGGTCGACGGCGTCGTGCGCAGCGGCCGGGCCGACGTCGACCAGTCCCGGATCACCGGGGAGGCGCTGCCCGTGCCGGTCGGGCCGGGTGACCGGGTCCCGGCCGGCTCCATCACCCGCGGCGCCCTGGAGCTCGAGGTGGAGCGGGTCGGCGAGGAGTCCTCCTACGGGCGGATCGTGGCAGCGGTGCGTCACGCCCAGTCATCGCGCGCGCCGGTCCAGCGCCTGGCCGACCGGCTGGCGGCCCGCATCGTCTACCTGGCCCTGGCGGCGGCCCTGGTCACCTTCCTGGTCACCCGGGACGTGCGGGCCACGATCTCGGTCATCATCGTGGCCGGGGCCTGCGGGGTGGCCGCGGGCACTCCCCTGGCGGTTCTGGCGGCCATCGCCCGCGCCGCCCGCTGCGGGGCCTTCGTCAAGGACGGCACCCACCTGGAGCAGCTTTCCGCGGTGGACACGGTGGTGGTGGACAAGACCGGGACCCTCACCGTCGGGGAGCCCCGGGTCGTGAGCGTCCGCCCCACCGAGGCCGCCGCCGGGGAGGACGAGGTGCTGGCCCTGGCGGCCGCGGCGGAGTGGAACTCCGAGCACCCCATCGGCCGGGCCATCTACGCCGAGGCCGCCGTGCGCGACCTGACAGTGCCGGTGCCCGGCGACGTCGCCTACTCCCCCGGAGCCGGCGTGAGCACCCACGTCGAAGGGCGCCGGATCACCGTGGGGCGCTGCCGGGGGCAGGGGCACCAACCGGGGCGGGACACTGACGGCTGCGGCGACGAGGCCGCCGCGAGCACCGAGTCCGACCCGGAGGCGCCGTCGGCCACCTCAGTGGTGGAGGTGCGGGCCGACGGACAGCTCCTGGGTACCATCGCCCTGGCCGACAGGCTGCGCCAAGGCGCGGCCACCGCCGTGCGGGACCTGGGTGATATGGGCCTGGAGATCCTCATGCTCACCGGTGACTCGGCCGCCTCCGCGCGCCATGTGGCCGGTCTGCTCGGCCTGAGCGAGGAGCAGGTGCGCGCCGACCTGCTGCCCACCGACAAGGAGGAGGTCATCGACTCACTGCGCCTGGCGGGCAAGCGGGTGGCCATGGTAGGCGACGGCGTCAACGACGCCCCCGCCCTGGGCGCCGCCGACGTCGGCATCGCCATGGGCACCGGCACGGACGTGGCCCGCGAGGCCGGGGACGTGGTCCTCGTGGGCTCAGCCCCGGCCGACCTGGTCGAGACCGTGCGGGTGGCCCGCAGGGCCCGGCGCATCATCATGGTGAACTTCGTGGGCACAGTGGTGGTCGACGTCGTCGGCATGATCGCCGCCGGGCTGGGGCTGCTGGGGCCGGTGGCCGCGGCCCTCGTGCACGTCGTCTCCGAATCGGCCTTCATCCTCAACTCGGCCCGACTGGTGCCCCGCCGCACCCGCAGGCGCTGAGTCGGCCGGCCACCGACGCGGTCCACGACGTCGGCTCCTCGTGCGCCCGTCTTGGAGCACCATGACGCTCCGAGCTGCTCCGGGCGCCACACCGCACCAGCCCGCTTTCACCCGGAAGGCCGCGCGAAAACGGCACGTGGCCGCCTATATAGTGCACAACTCACCGTCTCCATGGCATGATCATTGGGCCTTAGTACCCAGGACGCAGCAGCGCGGCTGCCAGCCCGGCCCTGTTCGCGACCTGGACGACCCCATTAGTACTCACAGTGGAGTAGCCATGACGCCAGCCGTCCTGTCAGCCCTGCCGATGCATCCGGCACCGCTCGCCCCAGCCTTAGCGGGGCTGCCCGCCGCCTTCACGCCGTCGACCACCGCCGTGGGAGGTAATGTCTACCTCACCGCCGCCGTGGGTCTGCTGCCGCTGGTGGTGTTCTTCGTCCTCATGGGCGTGTTCAAGGTGGCCACCCACTGGTGCGCCATCATCTCCCTGGTGATCGCCGCCGTCACCGCGGTCACGCTGTTCCACATGCCGGTGGGCATGACGGTCATGAGCGCCACCCAGGGCATGGCGCTGGGATTCGTCCCGATCATCTACATCATCATCGCGGCCGTGTGGCTCTACAACCTCACTGACGTCTCGGGGCGCTCCAAGGACCTCAAGGCCGTGTTCAACGTGATCGGCAAGGGCGACATGCGCGCCCAGGCCCTCATCGTGGCCTTCTCCTTCTGCGGCCTGCTCGAGGGACTGGCCGGCTTCGGCGCCCCGGTGGCCATCGCCGCCGCCATGGTGGCGACCCTGGGCCTGCCCAAGCTCAAGGCGGCCGTCGTCGTCATGGTCGGTAACGCCATCAACGTGGGTTTCGGCGCCATGGCCATCCCCACCACGACCGCCGGCCAGCTCGGCAAGCAGGACCCGGTGAGCGTCGCCACCGCCATGGGGCACCTGACCTGGGTGTTCTGCGCCTTCATCCCGCTCCTGCTGCTGTTCATCCTCGACGGCGCGCGCGGCGTCAAGCAGCTGTGGCCGCTGGCGATCGTGGCGGGGCTGGCCACCGGGGTGGGTCACTTCTTCACCCCCTCGATCTCCTACGAGCTCACCGCCGTGCTGGCCTCCCTGCTGGGCCTGGCCGCCTCCTACATCTTGCTGCTGGTGTGGACCCCCACGACCCCTGACGAGTACCGCTCCCAGGTGGCCGCCGACGACGCCCCCGACCGCGAGCGCGTCATCCTGGCCCTGCTGCCCTACGTCCTGGTGGTGGTCATCATTGCCACGACCAAGCTGTGGACCCTGGGCGTCAACCTCGACAAGGCCTTCAAGGCCACCGACCTGCCACTGAAGTGGCCCGGCGTGTACGGCCAGCTCCTCAACGCCAAGGGCGAGGCCTCCAAGAGCGCCATCTACACGCTTCAGACCCTGTCCAACCCGGGCACCTGGATCTTCCTGACCGCCATCATCGTCACCTTCATCTACGCGGCGCGCTCGGTGCCGGGCAAGTTCGAGATGAGCGTGGGCAAGGGCTTCGCCACGCTGGCCAAGACCTGCTACACGCTGCGCATGGCGATCCTGACGATCGCGGCCGTCATGGCCCTGGCCTACGTCATGAACTTCTCCGGCCAGACCTCCGCGATCGGTGCGGCCCTGGCCGCCACGGGCGCCGCCTACGCCTTCCTCTCCCCGGCCCTGGGCTGGGTGGGGACCGCCGTGGCCGGCTCGGCGACGAGCGCGGGCGCCCTTTTCGCCAACCTGCAGGCCACCGCCGCCCAAGGGGCCGGCCTCGACCCGAAGATCCTGCTGGCCGCCAACACCATCGGTGGCGGGCTGGGCAAGATCGTCTCCCCGCAGAACCTGGCCATCGCCTCGACCGCGGTGGACGCCCCCGGCACGGACGCCGAGATCCTCAAGAAGGCGGCGCCCTACTCCATCGGGCTGCTGCTGGTGCTGGGCACGCTCGTGTTCCTGGCCTCCCAGGTGGGGCTGGGCATCTGAGGCCACCGGAGCCTGGCTCTCACCTGCGGCGCCCCCGGATCCTTCGCGGTTCCGGGGGCGCCGTGCGCGCACCCGCGCCTGCGGCGTCGGATCGGGGACGTCCTTCCCACCCGAGGACTGCGTCCTCCCACCGACGACTGCGCCCCAGCGCGCGCATTGTGGAGGCAAACGCAGTCCTCGCCGCGAAAGTACGTTCTCGATGTCGGTGGCAGCGGCAGCAACAGCCACGGACAGTTCGAGGTCGACGCCTGGCCCCTCGCCTGAACCCAGCATGGTCCACGGACGTCGCGGGCAGTTCTGTGTGAGGAACCGATTCTCCTTCGCGGGCGCTCCTGATGAGTCTCATCGCGCTGTGGACAGGGCGGAGCGGCGCCAGTCATAATGGCAGGGAGCCACCCGGGTGCTAGCCGGGCGACTCCCCTAGCAAGCAGTCAGCCTCAGCTGAACCACTTGCTCAGGGCATTCACCAGGACACCGACGGCCCGGATCAGGCGAGCGATAGAGGTCAAAGCTTCGCTCACCTTCCGGGCCGTTACCTTGCCCCGGCGGACTTTCGCGTTCCGGCCTTTCGGCTTGGACACGGCCCTCACCTCCTTCCCAGCTCCTCTCCTCCCCGGCCAGGACACTGCAAACGTTCCGGGGGAAGGAGCCGAAGGGAGGCGCCCCAATCATGCCAACCGGCACTGACGTCCTGAGCTCGGCCCTACCGCAGTTGCGGGCCGCGTACCTGCACATTCCCTCTGGGTCTCGTGCATCTCACGCAGTCGCCGACGTCCTCGCGGGCATCGCAGGTCCTACAGACCGCGCAGTACCAGGCCCGGCCCTGATCGCAGCCGGCCGATCACGCCGTCGGGCCCCGTCGGTGGAGCGTTGAGCAGGTCGAGGGCCAGCCCGTTGACGAGGGCCGTCACCAGGTGTGGCCCTGGCGGCCACGGGTGCCCTGTTCGCCAACCTGCAGGCCACCGCCGCCCAAGGGGCCGGCCTCGACCCGAAGATCCTGCTGGCCGCCAACACCATCGGAGGCGGCCTGGGCAAGATCGTCTCCCCACAGAACCTGGCCATCGCCTCAACCGCGGTGGACGCCCCCGGGTTCTTCGCGATTCCGGGGGCGCCGTGCGTGTAACCGCGCCAGCGGCGTCGGATCGAGGACGTCCTTCCCACCCGAGGACTGCGTTCTCCCACCGACGACTGCGCCCCAGCACTCACATTCTGGCGGCAAGCGCAGTCCTCGCCGCGAAAGTACGTCCTCGCGGTGAAGGTGCTCTCGACGGCGTCGGCCACGCTCCCGCCGAGGCATCCCCGACCCCCACCACGGATAAGGGCAGTGATGCATGACGCAATCTACATCTAGGACTTACCTCCCACACGCCGAGGGCGTCCCCCGCCCAGCTCACCTTGACCCCACGCAGATCCGCACCGCTTCAAGGGAAAACCCACCTCCGAGAGCGGAACCAACCGACCGGGAGAGCGTCGTCGTCAGATGAGTGCCACCTCCGGGCCGTAGCCTGAGGCGCAGCCGAGGCCGCATCACGTCCTGCTACGACGCAGGTGAGTCAGGGCGGTCCTCGTGACAGTCTCAGCTACGACGTCGTGGAGGCATATCGTGCGAATCGCCCTTTTCGCCACCTGTCTTGCGGACACCATGTTCCCGCAGGCAGCACAGGCAACCGTCACCATCCTGGAGAGGCTCGGCCACCAGGTCTGCTTCCCCGAGGGACAGGTCTGCTGCGGCCAGATGCACGCCAACACCGGCTACTTCAAGCAGGCCGCCAAGATCACCCGCAACCACGTGGAGACCTTCTCCCCCGTGCTCGACGGCGAGTGGGACGCCATCGTCATCCCCTCGGGCTCGTGCACCGGCGCGGCCCGTCACGAGCAGGGGCTCGTGGCCGAGCACGTGGGTGACACGGCCCTGGCCAAGCGGGTCGAGCAGATCGCCGCACACACCTACGACCTCACCGAGCTGCTCATCGACGTCCTGGGCACCGAGGACGTGGGCGCCTACTTCCCCCACACGGTCACCTACCACCCCACCTGCCACTCGCTGCGCATCGCCAAGGTCGCCGACCGCCCCTACCGCCTCCTCAAGGCCGTCGAGGCCCTCACCCTCATCGACCTGCCCGACGCCGAGGTCTGCTGCGGGTTCGGCGGCACCTTCTCCATGAAGAACTCCGAGACCTCCACCGCGATGCTCGCCGACAAGATGAGCAACGTGATGTCCACGCGCGCCGAGGTCCTGTGCGCCGGCGACTACTCCTGCCTCATGCACATCGGCGGTGGCCTGTCCCGCGTCAACTCCGGGGTGCGCATCATGCACCTGGCCGAGATCCTGGCCTCCACCAAGGACGCGCCCTTCGAAGGCAACATCTCCTTCGCCCCCAGGCACGTCCAGCACACCGGTAACTCTCAGCACACACAGGCGGTGGCACGATGACACAGGTATTTCTCGGCATGCCCCACACGGGCGGGTGGCGCACCGAGGTCGAGCAGCCCGAGGACACGCTGCGCTGGGGGCCCACCTTCCCCGAGGGCGCGCACAAGACGCTGGCCAACACCCAGATGCGCCGCAACCTGGGTCACGCCACGCGTACCATCCGCTCCAAGCGCGCCCAGCGCGTGGCCGAGATGCCCGACTGGGAGGACCTGCGCAACGCCGCCGAGGCCGTCAAGTTCGAGGTGGCCTCGCGCCTGCCCGAGCTGCTGGAGCAGTTCGAGGCCAACGTGACCGCCCGCGGCGGCATCGTCCACTGGGCGCGTGACGCCGCCGAGGCCAACCGGATCATCACCGACATCATCGCCTCCAAGGGCGTCGACGACATCGTCAAGGTCAAGTCGATGGCCACCCAGGAGACGAACCTCAACGAGTACCTGGCTGACCGGGGCATCACCGCCCACGAGACGGACCTGGCCGAGATGATCGTCCAGCTGGCCGATGACATGCCCTCGCACATTGTGGTCCCCGCCATCCACCGCAACCGCTCCGAGGTGCGCGGCATCTTCCTGGACCGCATGGAGGACGCCCCCGCGGATCTGTCCGACGACCCCAAGGAGCTCACGGCCGCGGCCCGCTCGCACCTGCGCAACAAGTTCCTGCACGCCTCGGTGGCCGTCTCCGGCACCAACATGGGCGTGGCAGAGACCGGCACGGTCTCCATCTTCGAGTCCGAGGGCAACGGGCGCATGTGCCTGACCCTGCCGGACACGCTCATCACCCTCATGGGGATCGAGAAGCTGGTGCCCCGGTTCCAGGACGTGGAGATCTTCTCCCAGCTCCTGCCGCGCTCGGCCACCGGTGAGCGCATGAACCCCTACACCTCCATGTGGACGGGCGTCACCGAGGGCGACGGCCCCAAGGAGTTCCACCTGGTGCTCATGGACAACGGGCGCACCAAGACCCTGGCCGACCCGGTGGGCCGCCAGGCCCTGGCCTGCATCCGCTGCGGGTCGTGCATGAACATCTGCCCCGTCTACCAGCACACCGGTGGACACGCCTACGGCTCGGTCTACCCCGGCCCGATCGGCTCGATCATCACCCCTCAGCTCACGCAGGGGCTGGCCGACGACGACCCGGTCCACACCCTGCCCTTCGCCTCCTCCCTGTGCGGGGCCTGCGGTGAGGTGTGCCCGGTCAAGATCGACATCCCCACGATCCTGGTCCACCTGCGGGCCCGCTCCGTGGACGTCAAGCGCCGCATGGTGCCGGACGTGTGGGACGTGGCCATGAACGTCTCGGCCCCGGTGATGTCGAAGAGCTCGCTGTGGGAGGCCGCCTCGCAGACGGTCAAGGCCTCGGCGCTGCTGGGCGGCAAGGACGGCAAGATCGGCGCCCTGCCCTTCCCGGCCTCCCTGTGGACCGGGGCGCGAGACCTTCCGGTGGCCCCCTCGGAGACCTTCCGCCAGTGGTGGAGGCGCACCCACCCCGAGGGCGAGACCCCTCTGAGCCAGGTCGCCGGCGCCCAGACCGGCCGCGGTCACGCGGACGGCTTCCCGGCCGATGCGCCGCCGTCTTCCGGAAAGCCGGTGTCCGGCAGCGCGAGCGCCGACGGCGAGCCCACCCCGGCCGCGCTGGACGCACGCTCGGCCATCAACAACCCTGAGCCGATCGCCCCGAAGGCATCCGCCCCCCAGGCCCCGGCCGGCTCGACCAGCGAGGAGGAGCTGTGATGGATGCGAAGTCCGCGATCCTGGCCCGCGCCCGCGACGCGATCTCGCGGTCCCAGACCCGACCGGTGGGGCCGATCCCGCGCAACTACATCCGCTCCGGGGACAATCCCCCCGGCTCCAAGCCCGTGGTTGACGAGATGATCGAGAAGCTCGAGGACTACTCGGCCGAGGTCATCGTCGCCCCCAAGGACGCGGCGATCCTGGATGCCATCGATGAGCTGCTCGGTGAGGCGCGCTCCGTCGTCGTCCCCGCCGGACTGCCTGAGTCCTACAAGGAGGCGGCGGCCCGCAACGGCCGCACCGTGGTGGAGGACTCCCGTCAGGAGGCCATCGCCACCCTCGACCTCAATGAGATCGACGCCGTGCTGACCTGCTCGCGTGTGGGCATCTCGATCTCGGGGACGATCATCCTCGACGGCGAGCCGGACCAGGGCCGCCGAGCCATCTCGCTGGTGCCGGACAAGCACGTCGTGGTCCTGGAGCGCGAGTCGATCATGCCGACGGTGCCGCAGGCCGTTGACGTCCTGGGCAAGCACCCCACGCGCCCGATGACGTGGATCGCCGGCGGCTCGGCCACCAGCGACATCGAGCTGGTGCGCGTCAACGGCGTGCACGGCCCGCGCAACCTGCGCGTCGTCATCGCCCACTGAGGTTCATCAAGCCCGCCCACACTCCGCGTCGCCCGATTGCTCACTGCTCGGGCGGCGCGGAGCCCTGTCGGCTCTTCCCTGCCCCCGCAAGGATGTCGGCGAGCTGAGGCGGGGAGCAGGACGGGCGGGTGAAGCCGCTCGGGGCAGACGCACATCAGTTTTCCATGAAGGAGTAGTTGACTGAAGGCCACTGGTGGCAGCGCGGAAAGGACCTCTTCTTGACCATCTCACTGACTGAGTCGCCCCTGGCCCCCGACTACGACCGCTCCGCCATGACCACCGGGATCGTCCACATCGGTGTGGGCGGCTTTCACCGCGCCCACGAGGCCGCCTACCTCGACAGGCTCATGCGCCGACGCGCCGGGTCCGGTCCCCGTGGCGGCGGGCGGGCCACCGCACCGGGCGGCTCCTGCCTGGAGTGGGGGATCTGCGGCGTCGGCCTGTTGCCCGGTGACGCCCGGATGCGCGACGTGTTGGCGGCTCAGGACCACCTCTACACCCTCATCCGCAAGCACCCCGGTGGGCTGCGCGATCCGGCGGTCATCGGCTCGATCCACGACTACCTCTTCGCCCCCGACGACCCCGAGGCCGTCCTGGCCCTCCTGAGCGCGCCGACCACCCGGATCGTCTCGCTGACGGTCACCGAGGGCGGCTACAACGTTGACGACGCCACCGGCGCGTTCCGCACCGAGGCACCCGGAGCCGCCCACGACGCCGAGCACCCGGGCGAGCCGACGACCGCCTTCGGCTACGTCGTTGAGGCGCTGCGGCGTCGTCGGGAGGCAGGGATCCCGCCGCTGACGGTCATGAGCTGCGACAACCTGCCCGGTAACGGGAAGGTGGCCCGCACGGCGGTGGTCTGCCAGGCCGCGATGAGCGACCCTGAGCTGGCGGACTGGATCGACGGGAACGTCGCCTTCCCCAACTGCATGGTGGACCGCATCACCCCGCGCACCACGCAGGCCGACATCGCCGAGCTGCGGCAGGCACTCGGTGTTGAGGACGCCTGGCCGGTGGTCTGCGAGCCCTTCACCCAGTGGGTGCTCGAGGACGACTTCCCCACCGGGCGGCCCCCATGGGAGGAGGTCGGGGTGCACATGGTCGACGACGTCGTCCCCTACGAGCTCATGAAACTTCGTCTGCTCAACGCCTCCCACCACGGGCTGGCCCACTGGGGGCGGCTGCTGGGGATCGAGTACGCGCACGAGGCCGCGGCCGATGCGGATATCGCCGCCTGGGTGAGGGCCTATCTTGAGCGGGAGGCGCGCGCGACACTGCGCTCGGTGCCGGGAATCGACCTGGACGACTACATCAGCACGCTCTTCAAGCGCTTCACCAACGAGGCGATCGCAGACACGCTGTTCCGCCTGGCCCAGGACGCCTCCAGCCGGATGCCGAAGTTCGTCCTGGGCACCGTGCGCGACAACCTCACCGCCGGCGGGCCGATCCGTCTGGGGACCGCGATGGTGGCGGCCTGGGCGCTGGGCGATGAGGGCGTCGACGACAACGGCGGCGAGATCGTCGTCGACGACCCGCTGGCCGACGAGCTGCTACTTCTGGCTGCCGCGCAGAAGTCCGGCCACGAGACGGCCTTCATCTCCCACGAGGGCGTCTTCGGGGACCTGGCGACCAACGAGCGCTTCCGGCGCACCTTCGTCGAGGAGCTGGATGCCCTGCGGCGTGAGGGTGCGCGAGCGCGTCTGCGCGCCCTGGCCGGCCGCACCCGGGCGGCCTAGCCCGGACTGTCGTCCCCGGCCGCCGTCCTGCGGTCGGAGCCACGCGCACCCCATCGCGTGGATTGTCCCCCGCCGTCGAACCGACGCCGCTGCACCGGAGACTGACGCTCCGCAGAGATTACGCCCACCACCAAGGTTGCTTAGGCTAACCTTGCTTCAGTGACCTTTGTCCCATAGCATGAGGTGGTTCGTGGACCTCAGGGCCGGCCACGGGTGCCGGTCGCGCCCCACGAGCACTCCGCGCTGCGCGGAGCGTCCAGAATCCGACTCACCGATGAGGTTCCTATGGTCAAGCGCCAGCTGCCCAACCCGAGCGAGATCTTCGAGCTGCTCCACTTCAAGACACCCGAGCTCAATCCCAGGCGTCGACGCCTCGACGCCGCACTGACCACCTGGGACCTGCGCAAGATCGCCAAGCGCCGCACTCCGGCCGCGGCCTTCGACTACACCGACGGCGCCGCAGAGGGCGAGATCTCCCTGCGCCGTGCCCGCCAGGCCTTCCGCGACATCGAGTTCCACCCCGACATCCTGCACCCGGCCATCGACGTCGACACCTCCTGCGAGATCCTGGGCGGACGCTCGGCCATGCCCTTCGGCATCGCACCCACCGGCTTCACCCGCCTCATGCAGACCGAGGGCGAGGTCGCCGGGGCCGGGGCCGCCGGCGCCGCCGGGATCCCCTTCACCCTGTCCACGCTGGGCACCGCCTCCATCGAGGACGTCAAGGCCGCCAACCCTCACGGGCGCAACTGGTTCCAGCTCTACGTCATGCGCCGGCGCGAGATCTCCTACGGGCTGGTCGAGCGCGCCGCGGCCGCCGGCTTCGACACCCTCATGTTCACCGTGGACACCCCCGTGGCCGGGGCCCGCCTGCGCGACAAGCGCAACGGCTTCTCCATCCCGCCCCAGATCACGGCCGGCACCGTGCTCAACGCGATCCCCCGCCCGTGGTGGTGGTTCGACTTCCTGACCACGCCCAAGCTGGAGTTCGCCTCCCTGAAGTCGACCGGCGGCACCGTGGGCGAGCTGCTCGACAACGCCATGGACCCCACCATCAGCGACGAGGACCTCAAGGTCATCCGCTCCATGTGGCCGGGCAAGATCGTCATCAAGGGCGTGCAGACGCTTGAGGACTCCAAGCGCCTCATCGACCTGGGCGTCGACGGCGTCCTGCTGTCCAACCACGGCGGGCGCCAGCTCGACCGCGCCCCCGTCCCCTTCCGCCTCCTGCCCGAGGTGGTCCGTGAGGTCGGCAAGGATGCCACGATCATGGTGGACACCGGCATCATGAACGGCGCCGACGTCGTGGCCGCCGTCGCCCTGGGCGCCAAGTTCGGGCTCGTGGGCCGCGCCTACCTCTACGGCCTCATGGCCGGCGGGCGCGAGGGCGTGGACCGCATGATCGAGATCCTCTCCGACGAGGTCATCCGCACCATGAAGCTCCTGGGGGTCTCCAGCCTGGACGAGCTCGAGCCGCGCCACGTCACCCAGCTGACCCGCCTGACCCCGGTGCGCCCGAACGTCAAGGCCGCAGCCGACGCCCTGGCCCGCTGAGGGGAGGGCCCCGCTCCGCGCAGACCCTACCGGCCCGATCCCTGCGCCCGGCGTCGGAGGAGTCCGCGTCATCCGCCCAGCGCGGCGGCACCCGGCGGCCCCGGAGAAGCGCCCCCCCCTGCGGCCACCTCTCCGGGGCCGCCGCCGTCTGGCCGAGAGGCCAGCACCTGTCCCCCTGGTGGTTCCTGGCGCTGGTCTACGTCATCCAGACCGTCGCCGAGCTCTTCCTGACCCCGGTCGGGCTGGCCACGACGACCGCCCTGGCCCCCAAGAGCTTCGCCTCCCAGGCGATGGGGCTGTGGTGGCTCAGCGTCGCCACCGGACAGGGCGTGGCCGGGTTCGTCATCGCCCAGACCGAGGACGCCTCCGACGCCACCTACTACTACGGCCTGGGCGTGGCCACACTGCTCATGGCCCTGGTGCTGTTCGCCGTCGCCCCGTGGACCCAGCGGCAGATGGCCGACGTCGAGCTCACCGCGCAGGACTAGGCGCGGCTGGACGAGCCGTACCTGGAGCGCCGCGAGTTCGTAGGTTAGCCCTCGGCTTCGTAGGGTAAAGGTACCGCCAGCGGAGCCCAGAGGGGGGTCCATGAGCATCATCCCGGACTCACCGACCTCGTTGGTCGCTTAGCGCAGCCGCCCTCGCGTCCTCCCGAAGTAATCGCACGGTCAGGGTAGGGTGCACAGGTACCTGCGGTTCTTGCCGGACACTGACGGTCCGGCGGCACACCTCACCCGACCACAGGAAGAGAGAGTCTCATGTCAACGACCCCGGCTCCCGTCGAGGACGGTCTCGATACCGGTCGGATGATCACCAGCCGGTGGCGCCCCACCACCCTGCGCACGACGCCATCAAAGGAGGACCAAGGGCTGTTCGGCCACCCCCGGGGACTTCCCTGGATGCTCAACGTGGAGATGTGGGAGCGCTTCTCCTACTACGGCATGCGCGCCATCCTGCTCTACTTCATCACCGACACCGTGGCCGAAGGCGGCCTGGGCCTGAGCGCCAACTCCGGGCAGGTCATCCTGGCCTCCTACAGTGCGGCCGTCTACCTGCTGGCCATCCCCGGGGGCATCTTCGCCGACCGCATCATCGGACCGTGGCTGTCCACCCTCTACGGCGGCGTCGTCATCATGGCGGGCCACATCTGCCTGTCCATCCCCTCACCCGCCCTCGCCTGGACCGGGATCGTGCTGGTGGCTGTGGGCACCGGCTTCATCAAGCCGAACCTGTCCACGATCGTTGGGGGTCTCTACGATGACGACGACCCGCGGCGCGACGCCGGATTCCAGCTCTTCTACATGTCGGTCAACCTCGGATCACTGGCGTCTCCACTGGTGACCGGCTGGCTGCGCGAGCACTACGGCTACCACGCCGGCTTCTTCTCAGCCGCCGTCGGCATGGGGGTGGCCCTGATCGCCTTCATCTACGGCCGCCACAAGCTCTCCGCCTTCGCCTTCACCGTCCCCAACCCCATCCGCCCCCAGGAGCGCCGGAGCTTCGTACTCGCCTCGCTCCTGACCGTGGTGGCCGCGGCCGCACTCGTCTCGGTCCTCAGCGCCCTGACCGGCAGCCTGCTCGACGCCATCTCCACGACCATGCTCATCATCCCGGCCGGCGCCGCCCTGGGCTACTTCATCCTCATGTTCCGCTCCCCCAAGGTCACGGCCCGCGAGCGCACCCACCTGCGCGCCTACATCCCCCTGTGGATCGGCGCGGTCCTGTTCTTCATGATCTCCGAGCAGGCGGCCGGCAAGATGGCCACCTTCGCCAAGGACAACACCGACGGCACTATCCCGTGGCTCGGCTGGGCCATCACCCCCGAGACCTACCAGTCCATCAACCCGGCCACGATCGTCATCCTGGCACCATTCATCGGTTGGCTCTTCACCCGGCGCGCGGGCAGGTTCCCCTCCACCATCATGAAGTTCGCGATCTCGGTGCTCATCATCGGGGGATCGGCCTTCATCCTGGGTTACGGCTTCCAGATCTGGCCGGGCAACGCGAAGCTGTCCCCTTGGTGGTTCCTAGCGGTGGTCTTCATCATCCAGACCGTCGCCGAGCTCTTCCTGTCCCCGGTGGGCCTGTCCGCGACGTCGGCGCTGGCACCCAAGAGTTTCGCCTCCCAGACGATGAGCCTGTGGCTGCTGACGACGGCCACCGGCCAGGGGCTGGCCGGCTTCATCATCTCCAGGACGGAGAACGTCGCGAACTCCACCTACTACTACGGCCTGGGGGCCGTGACGGTCGCCGTGGCCATCATCCTGTTCATCGTCGCCCCGTGGACGGAGCGGAAGATGGCCGACGTCGGGGTCACGGTGCGGGACTAGGCGCGGCTGGGGCGCCGCGAGTTCGTGGGTTAAGTCGCGGGTTCGTAGGGTAAAGGTACGAACGCGAGGGCTACCCTACGAACGCGCGACTCGACACAGCCTCACGAACAAGGCTCGGTTTCTCCTCCTCGCGGAGTATATCGCGAGTGTATACACTCAGCGTATAGTTGCTGGCATGGAATCCAGACTCACTCTTCTTGGGTTGCTCAGCGCCGGGCCGGGGCACGGCTACGACCTCAAACGCTCCTGGGACCACTGGTTCGCGGCCTCCAAACCGCTGGCCTACGGCCAGGTCTACGCCACGCTCGCCCGCCTGGTGCGCGACGGGCTCATCACGCAGGTCGAAACCGAGCCCGGCGCCGGCCCGGAGCGCAAGCGCTACGAGGTCACCGACGCCGGGCGCCAAAGCGTCGAGCAGTGGCTGCTGACCCCGGTCACCCCGGCCGGTGACGTCCAGGCCGACATCTTCGCCAAGACCGTCATCGCCCTCATGCTCGACGACGACGCCGGGCGCCTCCTCGACCTCCAGCGCGCCGAGCACATGGCGCGCATGCGCGAGCTGACCCGCCTCAAGCAGGACGGCGACCTGCGCACGGTGCTGCTGGCTGACCACGCCCTGTTCCACATCGAGGCCGACCTGCGCTGGATGGAAACCACCGCGGCCCGCCTGAGCGAGCTGCGCGAGGAGGTGCGCTCATGAACACCACCGCCGTCACGGCCGCCGGCGTCACCCCCGCCGGCGCCGACCCCGCACCCAGTCGGGGCGAGACTGACCCGCCGGGCGAGGTCATCATGCGCGCCCGCGGCCTGGAGATGAGCTTCGGGCAGACCCACGCGCTGCGCGGCGTCGACCTGGACATCCTGACCGGTGAGGTCCTGGCCGTCACCGGCCCGTCGGGCTCGGGCAAGTCCACGCTCCTGCACGTCATGGCCGGGGTCCTCGTGCCCGACACCGGGCGCGTCGACTACCACGGAAGCGACACGACGCAGGACATCGCAGCCCTCGACGAGGCGGCCCGCAGCCGCCTGCGCCTGACAGAGTTCGGCTTCATCTTCCAGTTCGGCCAGCTCCTGCCGGACCTCTCCGCCCTGGACAACGTCACCATCCCCCTGCTCCTGGCGGGCACCCCGCGCCGGCGGGCACTGGCCCAGGCCCGCGAGACCCTGGGCGAGCTGGGGCTCAGCGAGCACCTGGACAAGCGCCCCACCCAGCTCTCGGGCGGGCAGGCGCAGCGGGCCGCCGTCGCGCGGGCACTGGTGACCAACCCGCGACTCCTCTTCGCCGACGAGCCCACCGGCTCCCTGGACTCCCTGGCCGCCGAACGGACCATGGAGGTGCTCCTGAGCTCGGTGCGCTCCCGAGGCGCCGGCCTGGTCATCATCACCCATGACGCGCGCGTCGCCGCCTACGCCGACCGGGAGGTCACCGTGCGCGACGGACGCATCAGTCCCGGGGCCACGCAGGCCGCAACCGGCCCGAACCGACCGAGGCACGCCGAGCCGGGACACCCAGGAAGTCCGGGCAGTCCGGGCAGTCAGAGGGGCCGGTCATGAGCCGCATCGCCCTGACCCGACTGCTCGTCGCCAACGACCGCTCCGCCCGGCGCCGCCTGGCCGGGATCGTCGCCGGCGTCATGGTGGGGGTGGCCCTGTTCCTCATGCTGCTGGCCGCCGCCCAGGCCTTCCCCGAACGCAGCATGCGCTCCAGCTGGGCGTCCACCGCCCTCATGCCCGGCCTCTCCGAGCAGTCGAACCACGCCGACCTCCAGCCCGACCATGCCCTGACCGACGGCGAGCTGGCCGTCGCCAGCAACTTCGACGTCGTCGACAACCAACCGATCACCATCCTGAGGGTAGCCCTGCCGGAGTCGGGCACCACCTCGGTGAGAATCCCGGGGGCCGACGTCGTCCCCAAGCGCGGCGAGTACCTGGCCTCACCGGCCCTGGCCAAGCGCATCGCCTCCCTACCCGCCGACCAGCTCGGTGACCGCTACGGCAAGCAGGTAGGCGTCCTGTCACCCGACGCCGTTGAGGGTCCGGACTCGCTGGTGGCCGTCGTCGGGACGGACCTGGGGACCGTGGCCGCCTCCGAGTTCTACATCCCGCCCCAGGTGGTCACCTCCTTCCAGGGCATCCCCTACGAGAACGAGGCGTATCGGATCGCCACGCTCATCGGCGCCATCGCGGTGCTCGTGCCCGCGCTGCTGCTCGTCGGGATCGTCACCGACCTGGGGGCGGCGCAGCGGGCCGAGCGCTTCGCCACGCTGCGCCTCATCGGGGCCACGCCCCAGCAGGTCGCCCGCACCGCGGCCCTGGAGATCGGGGCCACCACCTTCGTCGGCGCCCTGGCGGGCGTGGCCCTCTACCTGGCCCTGATCCCGCTGGCCGCGCAGATCACGCTGAGAACCAGCCGCTTCTACTACTCCGACCTGCTGCGCTCCCCGGTCAACGCGGTCCTCGCCGTCGTCGTGACCACGGCGGGGGCGGCGGCCGTGGCCTGGTGGCGCACGCGACGGGCCGACCTCGGCCCGCTGGGCGGCTCCCGTGAACGCACCGAGCGCCGTCCCCGCCTCATCTCGCTGGCACCCGTGATCCTGGGGACCGCGGGACTGGTCAGCACCCCGACGGTGGCCCGCCAGGACTCCGACCTGACCATCTACCTGCTGCCCGCCTCCTTCCTGTGCGCGATGCTGGGGCTGGTGTGGGCCGGACCGGTCCTGACCTGGTGGGTGGCACGAGGCGGCAGGGCCCTGGCCCGTTCCGCGGCGCAGGTCATCGGCTTCAACCGGATCACTCAGCACCCCCGGGCGGTCTTCCGGGCGGTGGCTGGCGTCGTCATCGCCGTCTACGCCATGACGGTGTTCGCCGTCGCCATCACGGCCGCCGCGGGGACCCGCGACGTCACACAGGGCGGTGGGCACCTGAGCCCCACGACGCTCGGGGCGACGCCGGCGGTCAGCGACGAGGGCACCCTGCACAGCGCCGTCGACCGGCTCGCCGCCGTGCCCGGGGTGACGACGGTCGCCGTGGGGAGGATCAGCGGGGACAGCATGCAGGACAGTCAGGTCATCCTCGAGGCCGACAAGGCCGAGGCCCTCGGGGCACCGCACGTGGCGGCCCCAGATGGAGCGGTGGCCATCAGCGCCCGGTGGCTGTACGAGAACGCGGCCGCCTCGCCGTCGCCGGTCAGCGCCGAGGAGCTGGCGAGCGCCCGTGAGCACGGCGCGCCCATCATCCTGGCGGCCACCGACCCGACCAGCCCCGGGGCCATCGATCGGGCCCGCACCGCCCTGGCCACCTCCGGGCTGACCCTGGGGACCGCCCCGACCTCACCCAGCTCGATCCAGGCCCTCCAGGGCAGCGCCATGGAGAACCAGTTCGCCCAGCTGGGTTACATCGGCATCCTCATCGCCGCGGGCATCTCCGCGGTCTCGCTCGGGGTCTCGACGGTGGCGGCGCTGTTGGGGCGTCGGCGGGTCCTCGGTCTGCTGAGGCTGGTCGGCATGCCGGCGGCGACGCTGCGCTCCATGGTCGCCTACGAGGCGGCGCTGCCGACGGCCACTGCCCTGGTCATGAGCATCGGCCTGGGCTGGCTGACCGCATGGTCGCTGATCGGTGGGGTCTCGGGGCGCCGCATCGGCTGGCCCGGAGGTGGCTACTGGCTGGTGCTGGGGGCGAGCCTGGCGCTGGTGGTGGCGGCGACCCTGGCCAGTGCCCGCTACGGCCGGCGCATGCTGGCCGGCACCACCGTCCGATTCGAGTAGAAACGGCCCACAGTGTCCAAATCTGTGACAAAGGCCTTGACCGGGCTCAGTCGCAGAAAAGAAAACCGCATGATTCCGCGGTTCCTCTCGGCGGACGGACGGCCTCGCAGCCCCTTTGTCTCAGATTTGGACACGCACCCCTCCTGCGCACCCGGGCACCGGGGAGCGCATTCCCCGGTCCCGCCAGGTGATCTGCGGTAGAAAAGGACCATGACCGCAGGACGGACCGACACGGCCGAGGACGCCTCCCCCTTGGTCGCACCGAGGCCGCCGGTCCTCGCGGCACCGGACCTGGGTCGCCTGCGCGACGGCGAGGCCGATGAGCTCACCGCCGGTGAGATGGTCGAGGACCTGGAGCTGGTCGAAGCGGACCTCAGCGGCGGCGACCTGTCTGCGATCAGTCTGCTCAGCTGCCGGTTCTCGGAGGTCTTCGCCAACGACACCGACCTGGCCGCGGCGCGGCTGGTCGACTGCCGCCTGGAGCGCCTGAGCGCCACCTACCTTCACAGTCCACGCTCCACCTGGCGCACGGTGGAGCTGCTCGACTCCCGTATCGGGGCCTGGGAGCTCTACGACGCCGACGTCGAATCCGTCCTCATTGAGGACTGCCGCCTGGGCTTCACGAACCTCGCCGGGACCGCTGTGCGCGACCTCCTCATCCGGGCCACCCGGATCGACGAGCTGGACCTGAGCGGCATCGACGCCCAGCGGGTTCGCTTCGAGGACTGCCGGGTGGGCACGCTGCGCCTGCACGGCGGGAGCCTGAGAGACGTCGACCTGCGCGGGCTGGAGATGACAGTGGTCAGCGGCGTCGGTTCCCTGGCCGGGGCGACCGTCAGCAGCGGGCAGCTCAGTGAGCTCGCGCCGCTCCTGGCGCAGCAGCTGGGACTGCAGGTCGAGGACCGGGACCATGTACAGCATGCGACGACAAGGAGTACAAGAGCATGACGTTACTGACAGCCGACGACGTTCTCAACGTGAAGTTCGAGGTCTCCTCATTCAAGGAGGGCTACGACCAGGATGAGGTCGACGAGTTCCTCGACGAGATAACCACCACGATGCGGGAGCTCGAGGAGCGGCTCGGCACGTCACGAGGTTCCTCGGACCCCTCGCACCGACGGGCCGAGAGCCTCCTGACGTCCGAGGCCATCAGGAACATCCGGTTCTCGACCACCCGGTGGTCGGGCTACCACGTCGACCAGGTTGATGCTTTCCTCACTCAGGTGGTCTCGACTATGGAGGCCCTTGAGGCGCAGCTGAACGCCGGCTCCTCCGCCGGCCAGCCCGGCGCCGGTGGGGCGTACGGCGGAGCAGCCTATGGTACGAACCCGGCCCAGGCCGGGTACGCCCCGGGGGCCGCCGGAGCCGGTGGCGCTCAGTATGCCGAGGCGATCGCCCAGCGCGACCAGTACATCGCCCAGCTCCAGCAGGAGAACGCCTACCTGCGCGCCGAGCTCGAGGCGGCCCAGCGCCGCCTGGGGACCACCGGGTACTAGAGGAGACCGAGGCTGCGGAGCAGGTGGGGCATCGTTGTCGATGGGCAAGGCCCCTGAGTATCGGGCTCGGGGAGGCTGTCCGTCGGCAGATGGCACCTGGCCGCGGCCTGCACTCCCCTGTCCCAGGGGAAGTCGTCCGGTAGCGTCTTGGCGTCCTTACTGCTCAGGCCCGTCAGCTCCCGGTAGTGCGCCTGAGCGTCTGCCTGGTTCTGGTAGTTCTTCACGGGGGCGTAGTGGGCGTTGAGCCAGATCTCGAAGCAGGGTACGGAAACAACACCGTGCACAACGGTCCGCTTGCTGCTCAGTCTTCGGCATGCGGCCAGAAAGCCATGACGGTCCTGGCCATCGTGGTCGACGACGACCCACACCTCCCTGTATTCGCTGAGGTCTGACCGAGGGCCGCTGAGCTCCTTGATGACGGTGAGCGGGTCACCCTCGATGACCTTCACTTTGGCTGAGATCCTGCCATGGTCCACACGTCGGCAGAGTTGACTCAGATAGGCGTACTCAGTGACTCGCCCGTTGGTCACGAGGAGAACGGTGCGCAGTACAGCTCGTTGACTGCGCTGCTTCCTTCTCGGTGGTGTCATCTCACTTCGCCTCCGCCGGTATTAAGAGGTACCGGCGGAGGCTGGAGGTGTCCACCCGAGGAATGGCACCGAAAGCACCGGCGAGGTAGCGGCGCTGCTTGTTCGTGCCCTTGCGGTTGGAGGGGAAGTCCGCAAGCGAGAAGAGCTCACTGGCACCGAAGAGGGACTTCTCCGTCATCCACACCTCGCCCGCCTCCAGGAGCTGGACGGGGGAATTGTCCAGGAGCGCCGTGTCATGGGTTGTGAAGACGATCTGGGCTCCCCGGGTGTTGAGATCCGGATCCTTGAACATGTCCACCAGCGTGGCGGTCAGCGTCGGATGGAGGCTCGCATCGAGCTCATCGACACACAGCACCTGGCCCAGTCGCAAGGCGTCCATGGCGGGACCGACCGTCGCCAACCAGGTGAGAGTGCCCTGACTCTGCTGGCTACTCGCCAATGAATACTCCTCACCGTCGGCACCGCGGTGGCGGAGGACGAGGTGACGCTGAAGCTCTTTGAGCACCTCGGCGGGGACCTCAGCATCCTCGTCCTCGCTCCACGGAAACCGTCGCAGGAGGTCAAGCACCTCTTGAGGAACCTCCTGCTCCTCAAGCTCAAGACCGACAACACCAAGGTCTGCGGCCTGAGCGATGGCGTTCGCGATACCAGCCCACTGCGCGGGGTCCTCTGCGAGACGACTCATCACCCATCGCAGACGCGAACTGCGCTCCTCATCACTGTGGTGGATGAAGCGCATGGCTCGCAGGCTGCGCGCGATCGGGGCGAGCGTGGCGTGCTCGTACCTCAGAGCCACGGCGAGAAAGAGGTCCTTGAGCGTCGTGATCCGACCAACCTCGGTCGTGGCGCCCTTGAGGGTGGTGCCGGCCTCGATCACGGGCTTGTCATCCTCGGGCCCCTGGGTGCGCACGAAGACCTTGCGCCAGCGCTGTCCCGCCGCCCAGAGCTCCTCACGCGAGATTCCCCAGCGATGCGCCTCGACGCTGTAGCTGTAGCGTTCGTTCTCGTGAGTGAAACCAATGGAGAAACGGGATGGCTGCGTCACATGGTCGCGATCCAGGCTGAAGGGCTGGTACAGGATGTCCCGCTGCCCCCCGACGGCGTGGTGGAGGCAGTCAAGCGCGTCCAGGAGGGTCGACTTGCCTGAGGCGTTGGCGCCGAAGATCGCCGCCACACGCCACGTCTGCTCCTGCCAGGAGGAGCCGCCGCGCGGCGTCAGAGTCTTGAGCGAGCTCCGAGTGAGATCGAGGGTCACCTCTTCTGCGTAGCAGCAGTAGTTCGCCACGGTGAAGTCCAGCAACATACCGTCACCCTAGTGCGAGCAACTCGTTTTGGGAAGTTTTTTCCCAAAACTCAAAGCTCATAGCCCTGACCTCACTATTCGAGCGCCGAGGTTGAGGCAGCCGGGCTGCTATGACGAAGCGCCGGCCGGTCACCGTCGGCCCGAAGGCGGCGATGACCGGCCGGAGCGGGAGGCTGCGGGAGGCCGAGTAGGGTCAGTTCCGCTTGACCAGGGGGAAGGTGATGGTCTCGCGGATGCCCTGACCGGTGAGCACCATGAGGAGGCGGTCGATGCCCATGCCCATGCCGCCGCTGGGCGGGAAGCCCTGCTCCATGGCCACCAGGAAGTCCTCGTCCAGGACCATGGCCTCGGGGTCACCCTTGGCGGCCGCGAGCGCCTGGGCCTCGAAGCGCTCGCGCTGGACCACGGGGTCGGCGAGCTCGGAGTAGGCGGTGGCGGTCTCGAAGCCGCGCACGTAGAGGTCCCACTTCTCGGTCAGGCCCGGCTTGCTGCGGTGGTAGCGGGTCAGCGGCGAGGTGTCCTCGGGGAAGTCGTAGACGAAGGTGGGCGCCCACAGCTTGTTGCCGACGAGCTCCTCGAAGATGTCCTCCACGACCTTGCCGGCCACGGCGTAGTCGTCGATCTCCAGGCCGATCTTCTCGGCGTGGGCGACCAGCTGCTCGCGCGGGGTCTCCACGGTGATCTCCTCACCGAGGGCCTCCGAGACGGAGGTGTAGAGGTCGATCTTGTCCCACTGGCCCGACAGGTCGTACTCGGTGCCGTCGGACAGCGTGACGACCTCCCCGCCCTCGGGCAGGTCGAAGGCGTCCCGGGCCGCCTGCTGAATGAGGTTGCGGGTCAGCTCGGCCATGCCGTCGTAGTCGGAGTAGGCCTCGTAGGCCTCCAGGGCCGTGAACTCCGGGGAGTGGGAGGAGTCGGCGCCCTCGTTGCGGAAGTTGCGGTTGATCTCGAAGACGCGGTCAACGCCGCCGACCACGGCGCGCTTGAGGTAGATCTCCGTGGCGATACGCAGGTAGAGATCCATGTCGAAGGCGTTCATGTGGGTGATGAACGGGCGCGCGGCCGCCCCGCCGTGAATGACCTGCAGCATGGGGGTCTCCAACTCCAGGTAGTCGCGGCGGAAAAAGTTCTCGCGGATGGAGCGCACAACAGCGGCGCGGGTGCGCACCATGTCGCGGGCGGCGGGCCGGGTGAGCAGGTCGAGCTCACGACGGCGCACGCGCTGCTCCTCCGAGAGCGTCACCGCCTCGCCGGCCTCGTTGGTCCAGGTCTTGGGTAGGGGGCGCAGCGCCTTGGAGGCAATCCGCCAGGCGGGGATCTCGACGTCGTCGTCCCCGGCGGAGGCGGCCTCGGCGCCCTCGCGCAGGACCGGCTCAGCCATGACGGACAGCTCGCCGCGGCGCGAGGAGATGACGCGGCCGTGGACGAAGAGGTGGTCGCCCAGGTCGACGTCGGCCTTGAAGGCCGCGAGCGCGGTGTGGCCCTCGGCGGGCAGGGCCTTGGCCGAGAGCATGGCCTGCAGGGTGGTGCCGGCCCCGTCCTGAAGGGTGACGAAGCACAGGCGGCCGGTGTTGCGCAGGAAGACGACACGGCCGGCCACGCCGACGACGTCGTCGGTCTCCTGCCCGGCCTCGAGGTGGGCGTAGCCCTCGCGCACAGCGGCGATGGTGGTGGTGACGGGCACGGAGACCGGGTAGGGGTCCCAACCCTCGCTGCGCAGGCGCTCGCGCTTGCCGGCGCGGACCTCGAACTGCTCGCCCGGGCCCGGGTCGGCCTTGGGCTGCTTGGGCTGAGCCGACTTCTGCGGCTGGGTGCCGGCAGCGTCGGTGGCGGTCGGGTCGGGACTGGGGGTGCTCTCGTCTGTCACGTGAAGGAGTCTAACGGCGCCCGCCCTCCCCGGTCGCTCCCCGGGGCCCGACGACGCCCGATCCGCCTCCGATCCTGGTCACACCGGGCGGCGGTTCCTCAGGTCAGGTCCAGGTGGGCACGACGGCGGCCCCGGTCACCGTTTCCTCACCCTTCCTGCCGCGGCGCACAGACACGCAGTACTCGGCCGGGAACCAGGCGGGGCCCAGGGCCTCGCCCTTGACCGGAACCCGGCTCAGGCGCAGGGCGGTGCCGCGGGCCGTGGGGCGCTGCTCCCACTGGGGTGGTGTGCGAGTCAGGAAGGCGGAGAGCAGCCTGGTGTAGTCGGGCCCGAGGTAGCACCACGGGACCGGGATGGAGGGAAGCCCGCTCAGGATGACGCCGTCGGCGGCCAAGGACTGGGGCTGCTCACCGTTGTAGTAGTGCGGTCTGACATCACCGGCGTAGGAGTACTTCCATCTATCGAGGACCTGCGCCCAGGCCAGGTCGGCGCCGAGCTCGTCACAGGTCTCGAGCAGCAGCTCGTGCAGGAGGTCCAGGTCACTGACGCTGAGGGGCGCCAGCCCGGCCACCCACTCAACCATGTACATGCCGTGAGGATCCTCCTCGCGGGCAAAAAATGTCGCCGTACTGATCGGCGCAGGTCCGGTCAGGAAGACCCCGACGTCGTCGACGTACCTGCGATCATCGGCGGCCTCGATCGTGGCCTCGTTCAGTGGCAGCATGCGAGCCTGGCCAGTGTACTCGGTGGGGCTCCAGTGCGGGGCCACCCGGGAGATGGCGCGCATCCAGGCCTCGACCGGATCGGGGCAGACGGACTCGCGCACATAGGCCCGCATCTTGACCACCTGAACGTCCTCGTCGAGCCGCTCCCAGTCCTTCTCGTAGACGTCGGGATTGAAGTCGGGTGCGGGCGGGGCTCCCTGCGGCCGCACCACGCGCTCGAAGAACAGGGCCACGACGCCGTCGTTCCAGCGGGCGAGGGTCTGCGCCGGCGCCAGGGCCCTCTTGGTGGCCGAGCTGCCTCGGAACCAGCTCTTGGGCCAGGTGAGCCGGTAGCAGTAGGGCAGATCGGGGTAGCCGGAGACCTCCTTGACGTAGTCGACGAAGTCGAGCTGCACGTCCAGAGAGGTCTCCTCCAGCTCGAGGACCAGCAGGCGACCGTCGCGGAGGCGGAGGTGGGTTCCGTCCCCGTCGTTGCCCTCGACGGTGAGGTCCGGCAGCGCCGTGCGCACGCCCTCGATCGTCAGCTCTCGGGTGGTGTAGAGCTCGTAGATGTCCTCGTCCTTGATCTGCCCCAGCATGCTTCCGGACTTTATCGGAGCACGGCGGTGTGGGGGCGGTTCGGGATGGCCTGGTAGGGCGGCGGCCCCGGCGCGCGGAGAGGTCAGGCGCGGGCGTCGGTCAGGGGGATGCCGGTGGGCCGCAGGCCTTGGAGGCGGGCGACGTCGGAGTCGGCTGGGATCTGGCCGGGGTCGGTGCCCCGCTCCACGATCCGGTTGGCCGCGTCGACGAAGACGACCCGGGGCAGGTAGGTGCGGGCCTCGGCGTCGGACATCTGGGAGTAGGCGATGAGGATGACGACGTCTCCGGGGCTGACTAGGTGGGCGGCGGCGCCGTTGACGCAGATCTCGCCGGCGCTGCGCTCGCCGGGGATGACGTAGGTGGACAGGCGGTTGCCGTTGGTGCAGTTGCAGATGTCGACGCGCTCGCCGGGCAGCAGGTCGGCGGCCTCGAGCAGGGCGATGTCCACCGTGATGGAGCCGACGTAGTCGAGGTCGGCCTGGGTCACGGTGGCGCGGTGAATCTTGGACGTCATCATCGTCCGGGTGCGGGAGCTCATCGCCGCACAGCGTAGACGGCGCCGGGCCGGGCGCACTGTACGGTGCGGCACAGGGTGAGCGACCTGACAGGCTGGGCTGACCGGCGCGCTCAGGGGCGGGCTTGCGCGGGGCGCTCAGGACCCTGCGGAGCTGCGCCGGCCCGCCGGTCCCCGAGAACGCGCCGACGGGCGCCGGGTCTGTCGCTTGAGGGTGCGTCCTCGGGGACGCGTGTGCGTCCTCGCGCGGGGCCGGAACGGCTTGCGGCGCCAGGGCTCGCGCAAGTGCCCGGACGGGCCGGGCGCCCAGGGCGAGTCTGAGTAGGACCGTTCAGGGGCACAGGTCGATGAGGGTGTTGTCGATGAGGCGAGTGGTGCCCACGCGCGCGGCGACGGCCAACAGACCCACGGCGGGCAGTTCCTTCCCCTCATCCTCCCCCGCAGGCTCGCTGCGCGGCAGGCCGAGGCCGGCGCCCGTCAGGTCCTCGAAGCTGTCCGGGGCGACGAGGGCCACGTAGTCGATCTCAACGCCGTCGGCCGCCTCCAGGGAGGCCAGGGCGGCCTGGCGGATGGCGGCGGGGTCGGGCCGAGAGCCGGTGGCCTGCGCGGCGGCGTCCCGGCCGGCCTGGAGCGCGCGGGACAGGGCCAGGGCCTGGCGGCGCTGCTCGGGGCTGAGGTAGGCATTGCGCGAGCTCATGGCCAGGCCGTCGCTCTCGCGGCGGATGTCGACCGGCACGATCTCCAAGGGGACGGCGAGGTCACGCACCATGGACTCGATGATCGCCAGCTGCTGGGCATCCTTACGGCCGAACAGCGCCCAGCGCGGGGCGGTCAGGTGCATGAGGGTGAGCACCACCTGGCACACGCCGGCGAAGTGGGTGGGGCGGGTGCGCCCCTCCAGGACGGTGGCGATGGGGCCGGGGTCGATGCGCACCGCCGGCTGCCCGCAGGGGTAGATGACCTCCGGGGTGGGGGCGAAGACGATGAGCCGTCCCACACCGAGGGTGCCGTCGGCGCCGGTAAGGGTGCGGGCCAGTCCGGCCAGGTCTCCCTCGAGGTCGCGCGGGTAGGCGTCGAGGTCCTCGGTGGGGGCGAACTGCAGGGGGTTGACGAAGATGGTGACCACGACGGTGCCGGCCGGCCCGACGCGACGGGCGGCCTCGCGCACGAGGTCGAAGTGGCCCTCGTGAAGGGCGCCCATCGTCATGACGACCGCCCGGGGGTCGGGGGCCTCGGCCAGGGCGGCGGCGAGGTCGGCGCGGCTGCGGGCCAGGACGGTTGCGGCGCTGGCGGATCGGGGGGCGGGAACGGGCGTCGGTGCGGGTTCAGTGCTCACGTGCCCCACGCTAGTCGCCCCACTGGGCGGTACCGAATCCGCCGGTCGCAAGCTGGCACGGGAAGGTGAAAGTGTCCACGGTGGCGACTTTTCCGAGCCGAATCCGAGAACCGAAGCCGTCTGGATTCGCGTTTCCGCAGGTCAGAGGGGCCGGCCTGAAGGAGAGGCTGCCCGCGGCCGGCGGAAAAGTCGCCAAAATTGACAGATTCGCCTTGATGGCTCCCTCAAGGCCGGAGACGGCGAACGGCACAGCCGCACGGGAACGTACTTGTCTTTCGAGGACTGCGTCATCCCACAGACGACTGGAGTCCGAACCACGCCGCCTGTAGGAGAAGTACGTCCTGGAGGGAGAACGCAGTCACCGACCCCCACCGCCCTGCACCACTACAAGAGCCGGCGAGGATCGTCGCTCCACTGACCGGATCCCGGCTGCCCGCGGCGCCGCCAGGGGCGCGAGCATGAGAGCATCGGGGCATGAGCGACATCGATGGCACGGGTCCAGGTGCGGGCGGCGACGAGCACGCGGGCCGAGTCCCGGCCGCCCCTGCCAGCCCGAGCAGGCCGGGTCGGCTGGGCGTCGGCATCATCTCCGCCGGGCGTGTCGGGGCGGTCCTGGGCTGCGCGCTGCGGGCGGTGGAGCACCAGGTCGTCGGCGTCCACGCGGTCTCGGAGGAGTCGCGCGAGCGCGCCGAGCTGCTGCTGCCCGGTGTGCCGGTCCTGGAGGTCGAGGAGATCGTCGAGCGCGCCGAGCTGGTGCTGCTGGCCGTCCCCGATGACGCGCTCGAGCCGCTCGTCCAGGGCCTGGCGGACCTGGGGCGCTGGCAGCCGGGCCAGCTGGTCGCCCACACCTCGGGGCGCTACGGCGCCGCCGTGCTCGCGCCGGCTCAGCGCTGCGGGGCGATCCCGCTGGCGATCCACCCGGCGATGACCTTCTCCGGGTTCTCCACGGATGTGGCCCGGCTCGTCGGCTGCCCGATGGCCGTGACCGCGCCGGCCGCGGTGCTACCGATCGCGCAGGCGCTGGTGGTCGAGCTCGGAGGGGAGCCCTTCGTCCTGGAGGAGTCGGCGCGCCCGGCCTACCACGCGGCCCTCGCCCACGGCGCCAACCACCTGCTGACCGTGGTGACGCAGGCCGTGCGGGTGCTGGCGGCCGCAGGGGTCGAGGACGGTGCGGCCACGCTCGGCCCCCTGCTCACGGCGGCCCTGGACCGGGCCCTGCACGAGGGCGAGTCGGGTCTGACTGGGCCGGTCTCCCGGGGGGACGCCGGAACGGTGGCCGCCCACCTGGAGGCACTCTCCTCGCTGCGCGACAGCCAGGGGCGGGGTCTCGACGACGTGGTCGCCTCCTACCGGCAGCTGGCCGCCGCTACCACTGAGCGTTGCGAGGCCACCGGGCGCCTGACCGCCGAGCAGGCCCTGCGTCTGCGCGAGCTCCTGGACCCGGAGCAGGCCGAGGGCTGACTATGAGGGTTTCCCGGCCCGGGTGGCGGCGACGGCGCGCGCGAGCCACCGGTCGAGCTGCTCGGCACGGGCGCGGCGCAGCGCGCACTCACTGATCCGCGCCGCCAGGGCCTTGGCGTCGGCGGCATCGAGGTTGGTGATCGAGGCGGGAACCTCACGGGCGACCATGTCGAAGCCGATGGCGGCCAGGCTGCGCCGGCGCGCCAGCGGCCCCTGACGCACGCGCAGGGACTGGATGCGCTCGTAGGGGAAGACGGCCACTCGCCGCCGCCAGCGGCCGTGGCGGATGATGACGCAGGTGTCGGTGAGGATGACGGCCGCGCGCCGCCAGGTCAGGGGGCGGAAGATCCGCCCGCGGCGGCTGATGCGCACGAAGCCGCGCTCCGCCGAGCCCGCCGGGGCCTGCGGATCGCCGACGCCGTCATCGTCGCGGCCGGTGAGGGCCTGGGCGAGCAGCCTGTCCGGGTCGGGCACGCCCAGGTCGGGAACCACGAGCCACAGCGCGCGCAGGGCGGTGTCGCGCGTCCCCACAGGCAGCAACAGGTTGCTGGTCTGCCGGTTCTGCCCGTCCTGGGACCGGTCCTCGCGGCCGGCCACGGTGACATTCACCTTCCACCAGTCCTTGCCGCGCCACAGGATCGGCTGAGCGATCCCGACACCGTGGACCCGCCCGGGCGGGAGCGTGCGGGAGGTGTCGGAGGTGAGCCCGTAACGCATGCGGATACCGCTGGGAGTGGCGGCGGCCTGGAAGTTCCAGGCGTTGTTGAATCGGGACCATGCCAGGGACACGACACCAGCGACCGTGCTGACGAAGGTGGTCGCGATCGCGAGCACCCCGCCCCTGGGCGGGTCACCGATGGCGTAGGCGACGATGCCGGCCACGATCAGGGTGATAGGCGGGATGAGAGACATGTAAAGGAGGACGCTGCGCAGCAGGGATCCCAGGAGGGTGGCACCGTCAACGCTGTAGAGCGGGTGCTCCTGGAAGTGGGAGGCCCACAGGCCTGGGGAGCGCGGCGCGGAGGCGGCCTTTGAGTCGGCGGCCCCTTCGGGCGTGAGGCCCTCGGGTCGGGAAGCGGACACGGCGTCGCCGATGCTGCCGGTGTCGTCGCCCGCTGCGCTCGCCCCGACGGCGCCCTCCTCCGAAGCGGGACCGGGCAGGTCGATGTGCCCAGCGGCCAGGTCGAGGATGCGGTCACGCAGGGCCTGGAGCTCGCGGGTGGTGAGGAACCCGATGACGACCCGCGAGTCCCGGCCACCGGCGACCTCGACGGTCAGCCTCCCGACGCCGAAGACGCGTCCGAGCAGGGGGTGGACGACGTCGACGGACTGGATGCGCGGCAGACGGGCCGTGCGCAGCCTGCGGCTGAGGATGCCCGAACGCAGGTAGACGCCGTCGGCGTCCACGGCGTAGGCACGCCACCACCAGCTGAGTAGCCCGAGCCCCACCCACAAGGCGAGGAGCGCCACCAGGCCGAGCAGGTAGTAGCCGACCTGGCCGGCCAAGGAGAAGCCTTGCTCGGAGATGAAGCGGTAGGCGCGTTCCAGGTCGTCGAGGTTCTGAGCCATGACGAAGGCCAGGACGCCGGTGACGATCTTCCAACCCTCCAGCAGCGGCGTGATGAGCCTGACCCGGTGCCAGGTGAGGTTCTCGGGAAGGGGGAGGTCTCGGGAGGCGGCAGGCCCGTTGTCCCCCGGCGCGTCCGTCCTCGCCTTGCGGGCGGCCTCCGTCCCGCTGTCCCAGCCGGGGCTCACAGCCCGGCCATCCTCTCCTCGCCGCGCTGGGACAGGACCTGGCGCAGGCGCTCCGCCTCGGCCACCGGTAGCCCGTTGATCGTGGCGTCGGTGCTGGCCGAGGCCGTGTGGAGCCTGACCTCGGCGATGCCCAGCCAGCGGGCCAGCGGCCCCTGGGAGGTGTCCACGAACTGCATGCGCCCGTAGGGGGTGACGGTGATGGAGCGGAACATGACGCCGTGGCGCCACAGGAGGTGGTTGTCCGCCAGGGCATAGCCCATGGCCCGCACCTGGCGCGGAATGAGCCAGAGCTGCCAGACGAACAGCACCGCGAAAATCCCCGCCGGGATGAAGTATCCGGAGGAGACGAGCACCCCGGGGACGGCGAAACCGATGATGACGACGGCGCAGAAGAGACCGACCCCCAGGATGCGGGCGGTGATGAGGCGGGGCGAGACCGGGTGGAAGACGACGCCGTCAGGGGCGAAGGGGTCGGCGCCGGCGGTTCGCGCAGCCGGCTCACCGGCGCGGACAGGTGCAGCAGGTGCAGCCGGGACGACGCCGGGGAGAGGGCCGGAACTGGTCATGCGGGGGCTCCTGGTCCTTCGGGTGCCCGCCCGGAGGGACCGGCCGAACCGTCGTCGTCGCCGTCACTGGAGATGGAGCACCACTGCTCGACGACGAAGCCGACGACGCACCACAGGAGGCAGGCCAGGAGGCACCCGGTCGAGGTCCAGGCCAGGTGAGTCATGGCCGGCGAGCGCGGCGTCACCAGCGCCAGGATGATCCCGCCGCCGTAGACACCGCCCAGGACCGCCCCCACGATGGCTGAGGCCTGGGCGGCGGCCGCCGTGGTGGCGGCGCCGGTCGGGGTGATCCAGGTGCGCTCGCGCGCCCGCAGGCGCCTGACCGCCAGACCTGCCACCAGGACGATGCCGGCGATGACCAGCGCGGTCACCGCCCCCCAGGGGGAGAGGACCGGGACCCAGCCGACGTGGCGCAGCAGGAGGTCACCGACCACCCAGGAGGTCACCGCGGCGGCTATGAACCAGGTGACGGCACTGGTCCAGCGGGTGCGCCGCATCAGGCGTCCTGGCGGGGACCTGTCCCCTGGGCGCCACCACCGATGACATCGTTCCACTGGAGCGGGGACTTCCAGGCGCCCCCAGCGGCGTCATCCTGCTGGCCGTGGGAGCCCCCATCCGGCCCCGCCGTGCGACCGGGGGCGTAGGTGCCCTGCGGCCCGGCCGCCTCGGGGGCCGAGGCCGCCTGGTAGGGCGAGTCGATCTGCGGGGCCTGCTCGGCCCAGGGGCTCGCCTCGTTAGAGGTGTCGAAGGGCGACTGCCCGAAGGGGGAGGACTCGGCCGGCACCTGGTCACCGAGCGGCTGCGCGGGGGCGGCCGGCTGCGGGGCGGGAGATGAGGCCTCGGAGATGCTGCCGGCGTAGTCGGCGGACAGGGAGGCGTCGGCCACGGAGGACACGGAGGACTCGTCTCGGGTGGCGTCGTAGACCAGCCCGGGCTCGGATCCTGCGGCGTCCTGCGCCACCGGGGGCTCCACGTAGGGGCCGGTGGGCTTGTCCGGCAGGGCCTCGGAGTCCAGCCAGTCGAAGGCCAGCCAGCGCAGGCCTCCGCGGTCGGGGGCGTTCTCGGCGAGCTCGGACACGGAGTGCCCGGCCAGCTCGGCGAAGGGATCGGCCTGGCTCCACGGCACCAGGACGAAGGCGCGCTCGGCGGCGCGCGGGTGCGGCAGGGTCAGGGCCGGGTCGGAGGAGGTGACGCCCTCGACGTCGATCAGGTCGACGTCCAGGGTGCGCACGCCCCACGGCTCGGTGCGCACGCGCCCGGCCGCGACCTCCAGGGACTGGCAGACCTCGAGGAGCTCTCGCGGGGAGAGGGTCGTCATGGCCGTGACCACCGTGTTGAGGTAGTCGGGCTGGGGTTCGGCGCCCTCGGCGACGACGGCGAGCGTGCGGGCCAGTGGCGCCACCTGCGTGACCTCGATGCCCTCAGTGGCCTTGAGGCTCTGGACGGCCGTGCGCAGGGAGTCCACGACTCCGCCGACGTTGGCGCCCAGGCCGAAGACGACGCCCACGGGGCGGGTGGGCCGCTCGGCGAGCGGGTCGGCCGGAGCGGCGGGCGCCGCCGGGGCCTCAGGCGCGGCGGGAGCCGGTGCGGCGCCCTGGACGTCGGGCTGCGCCGACGGTGCGGCGAGGGAGTGCTCAGCGGGCTGGGAGAAGTCCTCAGAGACGGAGGGCTGGGAGTAGGAGGAGTCGGAGTAGGCCGGTGCCGCTGCCTCCTGGCTCACGGCCCCGGGGACCTCACCGGGGCCGGCGAAGGGGCTGAGCCCGGGCTCACCCTGAGGCTGGGAGGCTGGGACGGAGGAGGCGTCAATGAAACCGTCAGCGGCGGTCCCGGGGGCGGGGGCGTCGGCGCCCAGCGGGGGGAAGGGGAAGCCGGGCGCGTCGGCGCCCGCCGTCTCGGGGGCGGCGTCCCCGGCGTCACCGGCCTGGCTGGAGGCGACTCCGCTGTAGGAGCCGGACTCGTCGAAGGCGACCGGCCCGTTCAGCAGGTCCGCGGAGTCCTCGACGGCGGGGGCGGACTGGTCCTCGCCCTCCTCGGAGGAGGCCACGTGGCGCCCTTCGCGGGGCAGCTGAACAGCGAGGCCACCGGCGGCGGGAGCCGGCTCGGACGAGGCTGCTGCCGAGGCGTCGGCGGCCACCTCCTCGGCGTAGCTGAGGGCACTGGGCTCCGGCTCACTGGGGGCGGGCGCCGCACCCAGGGCGTCGGCCGCCAGGCTCACGAACCCGTCGGCGCCGGCGGTCCTGCCTGCGGAGGCCGCGGTGGGGGCGCTGGTCGAGGGGGCGTCCAGCGCGCTCGACGCGGCATAGGAACCGGCCGCCTCGCTGGAGGGCAGACTGGAGTCCTCCGGGGCCTGGGGAGCCTCCGGAGCCCAGGAGGGGGCCGATGAGACGGAGGAGTCCGCGCTCTCAGTGGCCCAGTCCGGAGCCCACGGCTGGGTCGACTCGGCGCCCCCACCGACAGAGCCGGGCTCGGCCGGCATCGGCGTGGGCACCGAGGGCGCGGCAGCCGCGAAGGGCGAACGGGCTGGAGCCTCCATCGGCGAGACCGGCGAGGGCGTCGGGGTGATGGGAGGCTCGGGGGTCGACGCCACCGGAACGGCGTCGCCACCCGCGAAGGAGGCGCCAGAGAAGTCCGGGACCTCCTTCACGAGGGGGGCCGCGGGAGCGGCGGGGGGCTCGTAGGCGGGCGCTGCCGGTGAGGCGGCGGCCACCGGGGAGGCCGAGGAGGAGGGGGAGGCGTAGGGCTGGGCGGACACGGCCACCGGCGCCTCGGCCTGCGCGGCCCAGGCGGCCTGGCTGGTGGCGGGGGCGCCGCCGTGGCCGGCTGCGGCGTCGGCCACCCGGTGGATGGTCACTGAGACGTCCTCGAAGGCGACGTCGAGGGGCGCCTCGGGCTTGTGCACGGTGACCTCGGCGGCCACGACGCGGGGGAAGGACAGGACCCGCTCGGCGATCCGGTCCGCCAGGGACTCGATGAGGTTGACCGGTTCCCCCTCGATGATGCTCACGATGCCGTTGGCCACGCGGGAGTAGTCGACGGCGTCGGTCACCGAGTCGGTGACGGCGGCCACGGCGGTGCCGCGCTGCCCCAGGTCGAGGATGACGTCGACCGTGAAGAGCTGGCCCTCCTCGCGTTCGAAGGGCAGGACGCCGTGGTGGCCGCGGGCGGACAGGCCGATGAGGCTGATCCGGTCGGTGGTCGCGGAGACGGTGGTGCTCACTGGTGTTCCTTCCAGAGGGAGGCGGTGCGGACGGCGGCCCGGTTGGCCGGGACCTCGTGGACTCTGACGGCCCAGGCGCCGGAGGCGGCGGCCAGGGCGGTGGTGGCGGCGGTGACGGCGTCGCGCTGGACGGGGGTGGCCTCGGCCTCGGCGGCCTGGGCGAGGAAGCGCTTGCGGGAGGAGCCGACCAGGAGGGGCCGGCCCAGGTCGGCGATGAGGCGGGAGGTGGCCGCCAGCAGCTCCCAGGACTGGGCGTGGGTCTTGGCGAAGCCGAGGCCGGGGTCCAGGACCACCTGGGCGCGGTCCACCCCGGCGGCGTCCAGCTCGCCCAGGCGCTCGCGCAGCTCGGCCTCGACCCCGGCGACGACGCCGCCGGGGTAGTCGGTGAGCCGGTCCATGGTCTCGGGGTCGCCGCGCCAGTGCTGGCAGACGTAGACGACGCCGGTGCGGGCGATGAGGCCGTGCATGGCGGGGTCGGCCAGGCCCCCGGAGACGTCGTTGATGATGTGGGCGCCGGCGTCGATGACGGCCTCGGCGGTGGCGGCGTGGATGGTGTCCACCGAGATGATGGCGCTGGCGGCGGGGCTTGTCCCGTCGGCAGCGCCGACCCCGTCGGCGAGGAGGGCACGCACCACGGGCAGGACCCGGGAGATCTCGGTGTCGACGTCGACCCGGTGGGCGCCGGGGCGGGTGGACTCCCCGCCGACGTCGATGATGTCGGCGCCCTGGGCGATGAGCTCGCGGGCGTGGGCGACGGCCGTCTCGGGGTCGGCCCAGCGGCCGCCGTCGGAGAAGGAGTCAGGGGTGACGTTGAGGACGCCCATGAGGAGCGTCCGGTCACGGGGCACCCACCCCGGCAGGGGGGCCGGGGCGGCGGCGGGAAGAATCGTCACGGGGCCAGGCTAACGGTTGGCCCGCCGCAGCGGGAGGACCGAAACATCTTCAACCCACCTCACACTGAGAGCCGAGACACGATCCGCCGGGGTCAGGGCGGCTCACTTCGACCAAAACTTCATAGAAGACGCGGAGCCGTGTCGTTGATGAAGTTTTGGTCGAAGTGACGGAGCCACACCACTGTCGGCGGCAGCGGGCCTCCCTCGAAAGGTGGAGACACTGGCCCTAGTCCGTCCCTTCGACGCATTCCGGCGCGATGGCGCCATTTCTAGGCTTCTTCACATCACCAGGGCGGTGCGGGACGCAGCGCGATACCAGTGGTCGGCTCCGCCCGCCACCCGAGTCAGTCACCGAGAAGGGTCATGAGATGACGTATCCATCCCAGCCTCAGGCCTTCGGCCACCCCTCCCGTCCCACGCCGCTCCCCCAGGCGGCCCCGGCCACCCCGGGAGCGCCGACGGCGCCCATCACTCCCGCGGCCACCGCACCGATGCGGGTCGTTGAGGCCCGTGGTCTGACCAAGGTCTACGGCGAGGGCGAGGCCCAGGTCCTCGCCCTGGACTCAGCAAGCCTGGTAGTAGGACGCGGCGAATTCGTAGCCATCATGGGCCCCTCCGGCTCAGGCAAATCCACCCTCCTACACTGCCTGGCCGGCCTGGACACCCCCACCTCCGGCAACGTCCTCATCGCCGGACAGGACCTGTCAGGCATGAACGACAAACAGCTCACCGCCGTACGCCGCGACCAGCTCGGCTTCATCTTCCAGTCCTTCAACCTGCTGCCCACCCTGACCGCTGAGGAGAACATCCTCCTGCCCCAGCGCCTGGCCCACCGCAAACCAGACCGGGACTGGTACGACGCCATCATCTCCACCCTGGGTATCGGCGACCGCCTGTCCCACCGGCCCCACGAGCTCTCCGGCGGACAGCAGCAGCGCGTAGCCGTGGCCCGCGCCCTCATAGGCCGCCCCAAAGTCATCTTCGCCGACGAGCCCACCGGAGCCCTGGACACCGCCTCAGCCGCCAACCTGCTACAAACCCTCGCCCACATGTGCGAACACCTAGGCCAGACCGTCGTCATGGTCACCCACGACGAACAAGCCGCAGCCACCACCAACCGCATCATCCGCCTACGCGACGGACGCATCACCAACGACGACACCGTCCACCACACCCCCGGCACCCACACCACACCAACCACCCGCCCGGCCCAGCAGGCCCCTGCCGCCCCCGCTCAGGCGGCTCCTCCCGCACCACCGATGACGACACCAGCAACCCACCCCGACCCCACTGCACGATTCGACGCCGTGACGACCCCGGCCGGCCCCGTGCCGGCACGCCGGGCCATCACCCCGGCGACCGCACCAGAACCCCGCCGCACCTCCAGGGTGAGCACCACCCCCGTCGCCCCCGAGCCCCGTCCCGCCGCGGTCTACAGCGCCCGCCACGCCGCAGCTCCCAGCGCAACCCAGATGTTCGGCTTCGGCAGCCCCTACGCCACAGGAATGGAGGCCCGCTAATGCCCTCCCTCCTCGACCTGCGGCGAACCATCTCCGCCCTCGTGGCCGTGGCCATGAGCGCCGCCCTCATAGCCTTCGCCTTCATCATCTCCGACTCCTTCCGCACCCAGCTACAGACCAGCGCACGTCTATCCGTAGGCGACGCCGCCATCGTTGTCCAGAACGGTCGTAGAGCGAATAATACGGAAGGCGCTCTGGACGATTCCCTTATCAAGAAGATCTCCGCCCTCGACGGCGTCGACTCCGTCCGCGGTGTCCACTGGGACCTACTCTGGCTCGATGTGCCCAAGCAACTACGAAACGGGGCCCAGGTCGTCGCGCAGGACGTCCCTGCACTCACCAAGTTCACCACCCTGAGCAGCGGCCGACTCCCCAAAGCAACCGGCGAGGTGGCCATCGACACCATGCTCGCTGAGCAGCAGGGCCTGAGCGTCGGCGACACCATCAAAATGAAGAACAACGACAAGGATAACGCCATCCACTCATCCCCCACGATCGTCGGCATCATCTCCGCCGGGGCCGACAGCAAGGAGACCGGCACCGGCGCCCTCTACGCCACCGCCGAGCAACTCCAGGCCATGGGAGCGCAAACTAACTACTATAGGTTGTACATCAACGCCAAACCAGGATTCAACACCAGCTCCCTGATGAGTAGCGTCTCCAACACCATCTTGGCCACCCAGCCATCTGCAATCATTCAGAGCGCCGACGAAGTAATCGTCCAGCGTACTAAATCGGAGACCGCAGGTGGGGAGAACATCTCAACTATCCTCAATCTCTTGGCCCCGGCCTGTGCGGCCGTTTCCATCATCGTCATCGCCACCACCTTCAGCACGCTGGTGGCGCGCCAGACCCGCACGATCGGTCTCATGCGGTGCATAGGATCAAGTCGCCGTCAGGTGATGCTCGCCGTGTTGCGCACCGGGCTCATGACTGGTCTGGTTGGCTCCGTCCTGGGCACGGCGCTCGGGACCGGTCTCGGCGCCATCGCCGTGTCCTCGGGAACCTTCGCGGACCTCAAGGCGGATCAGCTCACCATCTCGCCGGTGTCGCTCGGGCTCACCGTCGCCCTGGGGACGCTAGTCACCCTCATCGCCGTGCTCCGCCCCGCCCGCAAGGCAACCCGCATCTCACCGCTCGTGGCGCTTACAGGACAGGTCGCGAGCACCAAGCAGGCCGGACGCAGAAGGATATGGGTCGCCGTCGTCGGAGTCATCGTTGCCATCATCGGTGCGGCCATCGTCACCTTAGGTATTCACGTCGCAGAAATTTTTATCACGGCCATCGGAAGCGCCGTCGTCGTCGTTGGCACTGTCCTCAGCCTTCCTCTGCTCGTTACCGCCATCATCGGCTTCATCGGCAGAGTCAGTGGCGGTACTCGATTCTCGGTGCTGCAGCTGGCTACCCGCAATCTGGCCCGCAACTCCGGACGGTCCGCCGCAACCGCCGCCACGCTCTTCGTCTGCGTCCTGGTGGGGTCAGTGCTCTTCGTCGGCCTGTCCTCCTTGAACGCCTCCTTCGACGACATCCTCGGCCACAGCTCACCCGTGGACGCCAGAATCTTAGGCGTCACACCGCAAACCGATACCGCGCATCTGACGAAGCAGGTCAAAGCAGTCAACGGCATCAAGGATGTCACCTATGTTCCCTCCCTCGACCTGACCCAGACCGTCGACGGAGAATCGAAGGACATCACTGTCGACGTCATCGACACCGGCAGTATCGCGCCTATTGCACGGTCCACCAGCGGCCTGGAGGGCCTCGACGACAAGACCCTCATCGTGGGCGGTATCTATGACATTCCAGATGGCTCCACAGTCACCCTGACTGGGGCAACCGGAAGTGTTGAGCTGAAGGCTCGCGTCCAGGAGGGGTGGGGAGCCGTGGTCAGCCCGGCAGTGGCCCATCGCCTCAATGGCGACACTCCCACCAACGCCACCATGTGGGTTCGCTCCACCGGCAACTCCATGACATCCGATACCGAGCACGCGCTCACTGCGGCCATCCGCGGTCAAGGAATGATGGTGAGTGGAAGCGCCGCCGCCAGCGAGCAGATGTCAACCATGTTCAATAAATTATCCCTTGTCATTTACTTGGTGCTGGGCGCTGCCCTGGTCATCGCCCTGTCCGGTCTGGCCAACACCACGGACGTCTCGGTCCTGGAACGCATTCGAGAGATCGGGGTCCTGCGCGCCACCGGCAGCCCTCGTTCAGAGATCAGAAACCTCATCGTCACCGAGGGAACACTGCTCGCATTCGTCGGCGGAATACTTGGGCTCACCATAGGAACTGCTCTCGGCGCAGCAGGAGCACTTTCGGTCATCGACGAATCATATGGAGTGCGAGTAAGCATTCCCTACTTCGCCCTAATCGGCATTAGTATCATCACCCTCCTCGTCGGCATGACAGCCTCACTCAGGCCCGCCAGGAGAGCCGCCTCGGTGCCGCCGGTCATGGCCCTGTCCGAGGAGTGAGGAGACCTGCGGTGAGGGCTGCTCCAGTGACCGGGACGGCGGACTCAGGCCCCCTGGGTCTTGTGGACGGCGACGACGAGCTTGAGGCGGGACGGGACGTCGTACTTCTTCATGAGGTGGGAGACGTGGGTCTTGACCGTGGACTCGGCGACGATGAGCTGCTCGGCGATCTCGGCATTGGAGTAGCCCTCGCACAGGAGGGTGAGGACCGCCTGCTCGGCCTCGGTGACGTCGGGGGCCTGGGCCGTCTGCGGGGAACGCAGGTGGCGGGTGACGAGCCGAGAGGTGGCGGCCGGGGAGATCGTGGTTCCGCCCGCGCTGGCGGCGATGACGGCGCGGATGATCTCCTCGGGCGAGGCGTCCTTGAGCAGGAAGCCGTTGGCGTGCTGGGCGAGCGCGGCCACCATCGCCTCGTCGTCGTCGAAGGAGGTCAGCACGACGACGGCCGTGCGGGGCCACTGGCGGCGCACCCGGGTGAGCAGCTCCAGGCCGTCCATCTCGGGCATGCGCACGTCGGTGAGCAGGACGTCCACGCGGATCTTGTGGAGGAAGGCCAGGGCATCGGCGGCGCGGGAGAAGGTGCTGGTCACCTCGATGCGCTCGTCCGAGCTGAGATAGGCCCGCAGCGCCTGCAGGACGAAGGGGTCGTCGTCGACGATGGCGACGCGCAGGACCTGCGAGGGGGCAGCCGAACCATCAGTCACGTTGGGAACCGTCATGGAAGGATATTATCCGGATCAGCTCAGGGGAAGGTGGTGAGATGGTGTCCGCTGTTGCAGCGAATCTGATGCAGCCCACGCGGTACACGACGTGGCGGCCGACCTGGCGGCTGCACCTGGCACACGCCTTCCTGGCCGTGCTGATTACTCTGTTCTCGATCGCGATGACCTGGCCGCTGTCCTTCATCGCGGTCCTCTTCGAGATCGCCGGGGGGCTGGCGCTGGCGCTGAGTAGCCGCTTCCCGTGGCCCGGGGCGGCGCTGGGGGCTGCGGTGACCTGGACCGCCACCGTGGTGCTGACCGACGTTCCCTTCTCTCCGGGCATCATCCCTTGGCTGTGCACAGCGATCCTCGTGGCCCGCGGATTCTCGCGTATGCCCGCCTACAGCCTGGTGGTCTTCTCGCTGGTGATCGTCATCGCCGACATCCAGTGGAACGGAGCGAGCACGACCTGGTACTCGCTGTTGCAGGTCTCGCTCCTTATCGGGGGCGGGGCCATCACTGTGGCAGAGCTCATCCGCAGCCCGCGCGACCAGGCCGAGCGCTCCTTGCACACCTACCGCGAGAGCATGGAGCGCCAGCGTCTCCTGGTGGTCACCGAGCTGCATGACACGGTGGTGCGCGACCTGACCCACGCGGTGATGACGGCTGAGCAGGCCCGGCTCGCGCATCCCCTGGACGCGGCGCTGGCGCCCGAGTTGGACGCGATGACGGTGGCGGTGCGCGCGGCGGTGGAGCAAATGCGGCACGCGCTGCGTGCCATGAGTGATATCCGCGGGGGCGAGCGGCTGGATATCGAGGCGACCTCTGCGCCGCGCCCCCTGGAGGCGGTCATCTCCGATGCCGCGGCCATCCTGGGGCAGCGGGGAGCGCGTCTGGAGGTCGAGGGCCTGGAGCTGCTCGGGATCCCCGTAATTCCACCGGGCGTGCGCCTCCAGCTGCTGCGGGTGCTGGGCGAGCTGGTGTCGAACATCTCCAAGTACACGGCCCCGCAGGGGCGGGCGCGGCTGGTCATCGAGTCCGACGGGCGCTCCCTGGAGGCGATGGCGAGCAATGACATCGGTTTTCCGGGGCAGGTGGGCGGTGTGTGGGCCGGCGGCGGCGCGCCGGGCAGTGGCGTACCGGGCTATGACGCCTTCTCCTCGGGCCTGGGCCTGGAGGGGGCACGGCGCCGCGTCGAGGCCCTGGGCGGCAGCCTGAGCGTGAGCCAGGGCGAGGGCCGCTGGACCACGGTCTTCAGCGTCCCCTTCCAGGCGGTCTCCTGAAAGGCCGCCCGGCGCCACGGTCGCACCCATCCCCCTCGCCTCACGCTACCCCACGTCCGGCGCTACCAGCCTCATCCTGCGCTGTATCGCCCTGGCCATTCCAGACCCCGTAGACATCATCACGCCCGCGCACACACTGAGGCTTATTCACAGCATTAGCCGACGCTGGCATCCGCGCAGGTCACAGCACTTTCGATGGATGTTGTGAATAAGCCTCACTGTCTAACTCATCAACAACGCGGCCAAACACATACCCCTCCAGCACCACCATCCTCATCATCGAGACCGACGACAACACCCTCGAGCGCATGCGTGCCAAACCCATCGCCCCCGACCGGCCCACCAGCCTCCTCCACCTTTAAGCGCACCGGAGCGACTGACATCCACAGAAAGTCGTATGTGATTTCATCCATAAGAAGGATACCGGAACCTCGCAAGACAGGCCATACTCAAGCCATCACCTCACCACCACAAGGAGTCGAGTATGCGTAAGATCGTTTCCCCCATCCTCTCCGCCGCCATCCTCGGAGGAGCTTTGCTTTTGTGTTCGCCTTCACAGGCAGCCCCCGCCTACACGCATGCCCATCAACAACCCACCACCTTTCAAATGTCGACGAAACTTACTTGCGTAAAAATATTGAATATATACTCCATATGCTGACCCGTATTACCAACTAGCCGAAACCCCATTTTTTAAGAAGTAGGGGCGATTCGCAACTAGTCGATCATCGTTCGTTTTCGAACCACATGCAATAGCGACCAACATCTCACAAGGACGTTCCCTTGATGTCGCCCACATGAAACTGGGCGACATCAAGGGAACTGCCTTTTCATGCCGTATCCGCAAGAGCATTCTCAACATCGACTCGCATCTGGCAAGATACTGACCAGCTCGGATTCGTCTTAGCCCCGCAAGGGCGCTGAACTTCTCCGACCTCGTCGCTGCCGTGGCCTCCTCAGCCGGGCATGGAGAGGACGCAGCGCCGTATGAAGGCCATGGGCGCCAGCCTGAGCGTGAGTCAGGGCGGGGCCGCTGGACCACCATCTTTTCCATCCCCCTCCAACCCACATCCCCAATGCCCACCGACTGAGGCACCGGCGAGGACGTTCCGCGCGGCCGAGTGCAAACCACTCCGGCCGAGGACATGTCACGCGTTCGGGGACAACCGTCCTGTCCCCGGACGCGTGGACTGCGCCCATCGATGTCGAGTGTCCCCGGCCGAGAGAGCCTTCTGCCCACGCCACGTACCTCAGGAGCTGCTCGGCCAGTCCGCGCGGGACAGGAACGAGCCGATCGTGTCCAAATCGGTGACAAAGGCTCGGAACGGACACACACTGACGAAAGAAAACCGCATGATTCCGCGGTTCATATTGACGGCCAAGGAGTGCCGACGGCCCTTTGTCACCGATTTGGACATTCTGGCCCGTGATCGCCTTCGGTGCGTTGTCAGTGCGCGCTGCCGAGCTCGACGAGGAGCACCCCGGCCATGATGAGCGCGATGCCGGCCACTATGGTGCGGGTCAGTGGCTCACCGAAGAGATACCTTGAGGCGATTGCCGTGACGGCCACTCCCCCGGCCGACCAGATCCCGTAGGCGACACCGAGCCCCAGCCCCTCCTTGAGGGCCAGAGTCAACATGGCGAAGGCCCCCAGGTAGCCGGCCATGACGGTGCCGTACCATCGCAGCCCTCTGCCGTCGGAGGCGAGCTTGAGCGAGAGTGTGCCGGTGGTCTCGGAGGCGATAGCCGCCACCAGGTAGACCCCGCTCATGACGCCTCACCGTCCTTGTCCTGCGTGCCTGCTCGCTGCGCCCCGACCTCAACGAGGAGCACTCCGGCCATGATGAGCGCAATGCTGAGGGCGACGATCACCGTGATCGGCTCACCGAAGACAAGCATGGACAGCACGGCGGTCAGCACCACACCCAGGGCGCCCCAGAGCCCGTAGGCGACGCCGAGCGGCATGCCGGCCTTGAGCGTCAGCGACAGGAGGATGAAGGCCAGCGCGTACCCGATCCCAACCATGACGTAGAAGCCCGGATGGTTGAGGGCCTGGCGCAGGGCGAGGGTCGCCAATACCTCGGAGACGATGGCGCCTCCGAGAGCCGGCCAGGCGCACACGCCACGGCCCGCTGTCCCCGGGTGCTCCTTCAGCGCACCGAGCACCATCCGGCCTGTGGGCGCGCCCGGGCGGCATACGCTCCCCCACGTCGATGGGCAGAGCACGTCCTTGACCGTCACGCCCGGTTCTCCGCGGTCTCGAGCCGCCGGCAGACCATGGAGCCGAAGGCGAGCGCCGGGACGATCATGAGCAGGGCGTTGGGCCCCCACCACAGCGGGTCGAAGTCACGGTAGAAGGACCAGAAGGAGATCGCCATGAACCCGGCGCAGAAGGTGAGCATGAGTCCGACCGTCAGCACCAGGTCCCCGATCCTGCTGCCCACCCGCGTCAGGTGGGCGCCGAGGAAGGCGGTCAGCGCGGCGGCCACGTCGAGCGGGAAGAAGGACCAGTTCCAGGCCTGGATGACCTGGTTGGAGTAGTCCTTGAAACGCAGGTGCTCGGGAATGAGATTGAGGAAGACGGCCGCCCAGTAGAGCAGCAGCCCGGCATCGACGGCCACCAGCAATTTCTTATACGTGGAGCCCATACATACATCCCTACATTGTGGCGACATTTTCGTCGACTAACCCTGGGCGTATCCGACGAAGCGCCGCTCGATTCTCGGCATCAAACGGTGCATTACGTACAGGTTCCCGTAGACCACCACCATCACCAGCATGAAACATGCTACTGTCAATATATTGACCCTCCAGTAGTGGGAGATAATAAACCACATCAGCGGAACCTGAAGAGTGACAGTCACAACCCCCGGAACATACCCCCTGAACCGGAAACACATTCTATAGTGGATAAGAAAGTGAAGGCTGTACGCCACACAGAAGCACAAGTACAACTCGTCACCTCGCGTCAACGAACACACATAAGAAACAGTCAACAGAATAACAAACTCCTCCAGCACCCCCACCGTAAACGCCGAACCATCTCTGGTTTCCCCAAAATAATCTGCCTGATTGGGGAGCGCCCGAAACTTCGACCGCCGCTTCCACAGAGGCAGAAACACCATCTCCTCAAAATCGTGCAGAATAAACAGGATCGGCAGCGCCCAGTAGCCGAGCAGAAACGACATTCTTCCTCCCAGTGATGACCCATCAGTCGATGAGGACTGTATGCGGGAATCACGCCCCATTCCACTCACACAGCACTTGTGGTACAGATTCGCAGAATCTGTACCACATAACAGGGATGTCAAGCTCACCTCTCAATGCGGGCCGCTCACAGGCGTCAAGACCTCAGGATGGAGTCGACTATGGCAAGCATTCAGCGTAAACCGACAATTCCTCGAGAAATGTCCGGACAACCTCCGAAGCCTTCGGGTCCATACCACGATCGAGCCAATGCAGGAGAATATTCCACATTCCACCAACGAACAGCAGATCCACGAGAGTTTCGTCAACTCCGGAGACCCCATGCCAGGGAAGGTCGGAGTGCGGCAGCGCCTCTAGGAACTTTTTTCGCTGCACATCAAGCGCCAGATCCAAAAGCTGACGCCTCCTCAATAGGATAACATACTCTTTGCGATCCCCCCAGAAGGAGAAATAATAGTTGAGAATTCCCTCAACATCCGATATGCCGCGCTCTTCAACACCTTGGAGATACTCTCTCAACAACTCCTCAATATAGAATGTCAAGACGGACCTCTTCGTGGAGAAGTGGCGATAGTATGTATTTCTAGATACACCCGCCTTGGCCACTACCTCTGATACAGAGATCTCATCAAGCTCATAAACCGCAAGCTTTTCAAAGAGCGCCTCAGCGATCCGCACCTTAGAACGGTACACGCGGGCGTCCACATCGACTTCACCACGATCAGCGCTCCTCATCATATTCTAGGAGTGTAGCCCTCGACCGCAGACAGAGACTCAGGATGTGCTGCCTGCTGGGCGAGAGCCTCAGCCCCTCACTTCACGGTTCTCCGGCCCTGCCAACCAGGGATCGAGCGCGCAGCGCAATCGCCAGCCCGAGTGAAGTGCGCCATGTGCCGGCCAGGAACACTCTCAGATCTCAGCAGTACATCCCCCAGCACTCCCGGCGGCGGCCCAAGACCGTCCAGAGTGAGGGGCGATAGCTGCGGCCCGCGCTCAGGACCGCCGGCCCAGGACCAGGCTCATGGCCTCGGAGCGGGTGGCGGCGTTGCGCATGATGCCGCGCACGGCGGAGGTGACCGTGTTGGAGCCGGGCTTGCGCACGCCCCGCATGGACATGCACAGGTGCTCGGCCTCGACGACCACCAGCACACCCCGGCACCCCAGGCGCTCGACGAGAGCGTCGGCGATCTGCCGGGTGAGGCGCTCCTGAACCTGGGGTCGCCGGGCGTAGCCGTCCACGAGGCGCGCCACCTTGGACAGACCGGTGACGCGCCCGTCCGCGCTGGGGATGTAGCCCACGTGCGCCGCCCCGTGGAAGGGCAGCAGGTGGTGCTCGCACACCGAGTACATGGGGATGTCGCGCACGAGGACCATCTCCTCGTGCCCGACGTCGAAGACCCGCTCGACGTGCTCGGCCGGGTCCTGGCCGAGGCCGGCGAACATCTCCGCGTAGGCGCGCGCCATGCGCTCGGGGGTGTCGCGCAGCCCGTCGCGCTCGGGGTCCTCCCCGATGGCGACGAGCAGGTCGCGCACCGCGCGGCGCACGCCCTCGGCGTCGTAGCTCATGGTCAGCCCCTGTCTCTCTGCGCCTGCCGGGCCCGCCGGGGCCCGGTTCGGCTCACCGGTTGTAGCCCCAGAAGTCGCTGCTGTGGGAGTCGCCCGACTCCTCGCCGGCTCCGTCATCGGCGGAGGCGGCCTCGACGACGGGCAGCGACTCGTCGCTGCGCCACAGGGGCCGCTCGGGCTGCTTGATGACGCCCTCGAAGATCCTCTCCAGGTCCTTCTCCAGGAGCGTCTCGCGGGTGAGGAGCTCCTCGGCCAGCTTGTCGAGCACGGCGCGGTTGCGGGTGAGGATCTCCCAGGCCTCCCGGTGGGCGGTGTCCAGCAGGTTGCGGACCTCGTCGTCGACGGTGGCGGCGACCTGCTCGGAGAAGTCGCGGCTGGTGGCGTTGAGACCCAGGACCGTCTCGCTCTCGGTGGTGCCGAGCTTGACGGCGCCCACCGCGCTGGTCATGCCGTAGTCGGTGACCATCTTGCGGGCCGTGGCGGTGGCCTTCTCGATGTCGTTGGAGGCGCCGGTGGTGGGGTCGCGGAAGATGATCTCCTCGGCGGCCCGCCCGCCCATGGCGTAGACGAGCTGGTCGAGCAGCTCGTTGCGGGTGGTGGAGTACTTGTCGTCCTGGGGCATGACCTGCGTGTAGCCCAGGGCGCGCCCGCGCGGCAGGATCGTCACCTTGGTGACCGGGTCGGAGTAGGCGCCGGCGGCCGCGCACAGGGCGTGGCCGGCCTCGTGGTAGGCGGTGACGCGCTTCTCGTGCTCGCGCATGACCCGGGAGTGCCTCTGCGGGCCGGCGATGACGCGGTCGATGGCCTCGTCCAGGGCCCGGTTGTCGATGAGGTGGGCGTTGCAGCGGGCGGTGAGCAGGGCGGCCTCGTTGAGGACGTTGGCCAGGTCCGCGCCGGTGAAGCCGGGGGTCCGCTTGGCCACGAGGTCGAGGTCGACGTCGTCGTTGAGGGGCTTGCCCTGGGCGTGGACCTTGAGGATGGCGGCGCGCCCGGCCATGTCGGGGGCCTCGACGCTGACCTGCCGGTCGAAGCGGCCGGGGCGCAGGAGGGCCGGGTCCAGGACGTCGGGGCGGTTGGTGGCGGCGATGAGGATGACGTTGGTGTTGGCGTCGAAGCCGTCCATCTCGACCAGGAGCTGGTTGAGGGTCTGCTCGCGCTCGTCGTGCCCGCCGCCGGTTCCCGAGCCGCGGTGGCGGCCGACGGCGTCGATCTCGTCGACGAAGATGATGGCGGGGGCGTTCTCCTTGGCCTGGTCGAACAGGTCGCGCACGCGCGAGGCGCCCACGCCGACGAACATCTCAACGAACTCGGAGGCGGCCATGGAGAAGAAGGGCACGCCGGCCTCGCCGGCGACGGCCTTGGCCAGGAGGGTCTTACCGGTTCCGGGCGGGCCGTACAGGAGGACGCCCTTGGGGATCTTGGCGCCGACGGCGCGGAACTTCTCGGGCTCGGAGAGGAATTCGCGGATCTCCTGGAGCTCCTCGACGGCCTCGTCCTCGCCGGCGACGTCGTCGAAGGTGACGTCGGGGATCTCCTTGGAGCCGACCCTGGCCTTGGAGCGGCCGAAGCCCATGGCGCCGCCGCGCCCGCCGCCCATGCGACTGATGAGCCACCACATGAAGCCGCCCAGCAGCAGGGCGGGGACGAGCAGCTGGATGAGGGAGGCCCACCAGCTGGTGGTGGGCACCACGGAGTTGAAGCCCTCCTTGGGGGCGGCGGCCTGCACGAGGCGGTCGACCTGCTCGGCCTGGGCGTCGGTGTAGGAGAACTCGACCTTCTTGCCCACCGGGCGGGACTCGATGCCCTTCTTCTTGGGCTGGACGTAGGTGGTGGTGAGGTCCAGCTCGACGCGCTGGTTGCCGTCGATGACGGTGATCGACTTGATCGTGTCCGGCTTGTCCCGCAGGAGCGTCAGGCCGTCGGAGGTGTCGATGGTGCGGTAGCCGAACATCGAGGAGAAGACGGCCCAGCCGAGGATGACGACCAGAAGGAAGGGCACCAACCACAGGAACGGGTTGCCCAGGGTGTCGCGGAGCTTGCGGTCGCGCCTGCTGCGGTCGTTCTTACCGGCCTTGCCCGGCTTCCCCGAGTCCTTGCGGCCGGGCTCGCGCCCAGAATCTTTCATCGTGCGGTAGGTCCCTTCAACATACTGATTCCTCAGACGTTAGCGGATAGCACGGCAAAGGTCCCATTGCGCTTGCTCACGTTCGCGCCGGGCGTGGCCGGGAAGATCCGGGAGTGCCGGCCGGTTGGAGGTTCCCCGGCCGCGAGGACGCACCGTTGGGCCCGAGGACTGCGGCCCGGAGGTGCGCCCGCGCCCCCTATGGTGCGTCCGCGACGACGTCGATGACGCCCATCCCGTAGGCGCTGTGGGAGCCGACGCTCGTGTAGCGGGCCAGGGCCATGAGCTGGGAGAAGACGGCGGTGATGGAGCCGGCGGCGGGGGCGCTGATGCGCAGGGTGCCGACGCTGGCGGGGATGCGGCGACTGGAGAGGCGTCCGCGGCGGTCGGCACGCGGCATGCCCAGGCCGACGACGGTGCGGCGGGTGCGGTCTTGGGTGATGAGGACGGAGGTGAGGCGCTCGCGCTCGGGGAGCTCGGGGGCCAGGGGGCGGCACCAGCGGCGCCAGCGCGCGTGGAGGCTGGTGGCCAGGGAGGCGGCGGTGACCTCGGGGACGTGGTGGCCGCGGGAGGTGAAGACGGTGGGGGTGAGCAGGCGGATGTCCCAGGCGGTGGAGGCGGTCTGGGCGGCGAGGTTCTCCCAGTCGGCTTGTTCGAGGACCTGGGCCTCGACGGCGGCGAGCATGGTGGTGGTCTCGCCGCCGTCGCCGATGGGTAGGACTCCGCCCCAGGCGAGCCAGGCGTCGAGCGTGTCCAGGAGGCGGTCGTCGAGGAATCGCAACTCGACGCCGAGGCCGTCCGGGGTCTGGGTCATGTCGCCCAGGCAGTAGGGCTTGGGGCCGGGCTGGCCGTGGGGTGGGCGGTGGGCGAGGGCGGGCAGGCGTGCGGCGCGCTCGGGGCTGACTCCTTCGGGGAGGTCGAGGACTCTGCCCCAGGCGGCGTGAAGGCGACGGGGGGTGGCCTCGACCGGGCCGGGCGCATCGAAGCGGACGAATACGGTGGCGGGCACTCGACGGGGCTCCTTTGCGGCGTGATGTGTGGTGGGTGCGGCAGGCAGGCCGACGGCGGCGCCGGCTGGTGGCGGGAGGCCGGCGCAAGGCCGTCTACCTCATTCTTTCTGGCGACACTACCGGAGGGGAGGCGGCCTGTACGGGGAGTTCGAGAGGTCGACGTTCTTCAGCATCGACGGCCAGGAGGAGGCGGAGAGGACGAGAGCCGGCGGCGCGCCGGTCGAGCCACGGAAGCACAATGTGTCGGCAGTCATAGCCGGGAACGTCGACCTTTTGGCTTGACGTCGTTGGAAGCTGGTGGCTGAAGGTACTCAAGGGGGCGTCGGTGGCGCTTGGCGTCAGGACGCCGAAAGGTGGTTAAATAGGGGCGGTGCCGGCCGGTCCCGCGGGGTGCTTGCGGAGCCGGTGGCGCTCCAACCCCTAGAAGTGGCGCAACGACGCCACTCCCAGAAGCAGGGGGTCAGAAAGCACCCAGCACCAGAAGGTGCATTAAGACGGCTCGACGGCGGACATGAGGCGCATCCGCTTGGAGTCAGAAAGCACCCAGCACCAGAAGGTGCATTAAGACTTGTCGGCGTGGCGCTCGGCCAGGGCGGTAAGCCCAGGTCAGAAAGCACCCAGCACCAGAAGGTGCATTAAGACGTGGTGGAGATTCAGTCGAGTGATCGGCTTGTTGGGTCAGAAAGCACCCAGCACCAGAAGGTGCATTAAGACCCTCCAGCTCGTGAATACGAGCTGCATTCAGGAGGTCAGAAAGCACCCAGCACCAGAAGGTGCATTAAGACTCACCTCAACAGCATTGATGAGTCCCAGAAACATCCAGTCAGAAAGCACCCAGCACCAGAAGGCCTATTGACGGGACTTACAGTCCACCCTCATCTCCTTTACGAGCTGAGCGGCCAGACGGCTCGGCGGAGGAAGCGCTCCCGATGTCGCACGGGCCCGACTCCTCCACCACCACACCAGGATGTGCCCGCAGTCACAGGCGGGAACGTCGATCTTTTGGCTTGACGTCGTTGGAAGCTGGTGGCTGAAGGTGCCTGAGGTGGAGTCGGTGGCGCTTGACGCCAGGACGCCGAAAAGTGTTTAAATAGGAGCGCTGCCGTCCGGTCCCGCAGGGCGCTTGCGGAGCCGGTGGCGCTCCAGCCCCTGGAAATGGCGTAACGACGCCGCTCCCAGAGGCGGGGGTCAGAAAGCGGCTCTTCGTGTTTGGGGGTGTGGTAGGTGGGGCTTGTCGGCTGGTTTAGGTGGTTGTTGTCAGGTGGTCTTTGAGGCGTCCGGTGTGGATGAGGCTGCGGATGGTGTAGTTGGTGAGGTTGCGGAATCCTAGGGCGATGCCGCGTAGGTGCTCCAGGTGTCCGTTGATGGCCTGGCGTGGGGCCGTTGGAGGTGCGGGGCTGGTCGAAGTAGGCCAGAATGTCCTGGCTGCGGCTGGTCAGGGTTCTGGCCAGGGTCTGGATCTCCTCGGGCCCGTTGGGGATGGTCTGTTTCAGGGAGTTGATGAGCCGTTGCATCAGGTACTTTCCCAGGCCCGGGTCCTCGACCCTGTAGGCCTGGATGAGACGCTGGTAGACGCCCCAGGCGGCCTGGACCGCAGCGTGGCGATCATCAGCGAACAGAGCCTCGAGACGCCTGGCCTGAGCATCGGTGAGCAGGCCGGCCCCGGTGTGCAGGGTGCGCCTGGCCCGGTAGAGCCGGTCACCCGCCCGGCCCCGCCGCCCTGTGATCGCCCTCTGGATGCGGCGGCGGCACTCATCGAGCTTGTCTCCTGCTAGGGACACGACATGAAAAGGGTCCATGACCGCCCGGGCCTGTGGGAGCTCCTCGCCAGCGGCGCTCTCGGGACCCGGTGAACCCGTCCATGGCTACCACCTCGACCCGCCCACGCCAGTCCTGGTCGCGCTGGGAGAGCCAGGTCTTGAAGACCTTCTTGGACCGGCCCGGGACCACGTCCAGCAGCCGGGCCGGACCACTGCGGTCGCGTACCGGGGGTCAGGTCAATGACCACGGTGACGTACCGGTCGCCCCGCCTGGTGTGGCACCACACAGAGGGGGCACCTCCCGCACGGGAGCGAAGCGCGCGGGGGAATCGTCGACGCCGAGAACCTCCACACCGTCGAAGCGATCAGGGGTGCCGGTGATGGTCTGCTC
>NZ_MSKS01000011.1:95654-139692 GCF_001937445.1 Actinomyces oris
CTCCAGGGCAAGGGCCCGCAGCCCCCACTCCACCGCCGAGCGGGTCAGCCGCGCCCGTGGCTGAGCCAGGCCGCTCGTGTCCTGCCTCCACACCCGGCGGCAGCCGGTGCAGGCGAAGCGCCGCACGCGTACCACCAGCTGCGTGGGCCTCCACCCCACCGGCACGTGGGCCAGGCGCCGGGCCACCGTCCCACGGGATACTCCCTGGGCCCCGCAGGCTCTGCAGAACGGGTCCTCAAACCCGATCGGCATACGGCACTCGATCACCGCGCGCTTGGCCGTGAGGTGCTGGCCCACAGCGGTCAGTCCCAGGGCATTCAGGCCCAGGAAGGTCGTCAGATCAGGGCCGGTGAAGGTAGTCTCAGGCACGTCGAGGTCTCTCGTGACGGTTGTCTAGCAGCTCCCATCATCGGGGGACCTCGACCCCTACCCACCGCAACGACGCACCCACCCCTCCACTCCACCTATGCACTTCAATAGGCTCCACCTACCACACCCTCAAACACGAAGAGCCCAGAAAGCACCCAGCACCAGAAGGTGCATTAAGACATCACCATGAGAGACACCACCCCTGTAACGGGGCTATTGTCAGAAAGCACCCAGCACCAGAAGGTGCATTAAGACTTTGATGGCGGGCATCGTGCCACCCCTTCGTGCGTCAGAAAGCACCCAGCACCAGAAGGTGCATTAAGACGTCTGGAGAATATCATTCGCGTACTGCTGCTGGCACTTGTCAGAAAGCACCCAGCACCAGAAGGTGCATTAAGACTCCGGGTCCGCCCCGAACTCTTTGAGGTCTCTCACGTCAGAAAGCAACCAGCACCACAAGGTGCATTAAGACTTTGCTGAGGTCTATCATCATCGCTTCGGCGTCGTTCGTCAGAAAGCAACCAGCACCACAAGGTGCATTAAGACTAACCCATGCCGGTTTAGCATAGGGATCTCCTAAGTCAGAAAGCAACCAGCACCAGAAGGTGCATTAAGACACGCACGGCAACGTGCATCACGTCTGGCTTCCAGCCAAGTCAGCAAGCGCCCAACGCCAGAAGGCCTATTGACAGGACTTACAGCCCACCCTCATCTCCTTAACAAGCTGAGCGACCAGGCGGTTCGGCGGAGGAAGCGCTCTTGACGCCGAGTCCAGGGCTCGACTCCATCTCCACCACAGTAGGTTGTGTCCGCAGTCACAGGCCGGAACGTCGATCTTTTGGCTTGACGTCGTTGGAAGCTGGTGGCTGAAGGTGCCTGAGGGGGCGTCGGTGGCGCTTGGCGTCAGGACGCCGAAAGGTGGTTAAATAGGGGGCGTGCCGGCCGGTCCCGCGGGGTGCTTGCGGAGCCGGTGGCGCCCCAGCCCCTGGGAGTGGCGCAACGACGCCGTTCTCAGAGGCAGGGGTCAGAAAGCCCCCAGCACCAGAAGGTGCATTAAGACGTACACAGTGTGAATAGTGATCTTGTGGTCACGAGTGGTCAGAAAGCACCCAGCACCAGAAGGTGCATTAAGACATGACGTTGTCCGAGTGACGCTCGGCCAGGCACGTGTCAGAAAGCACCCAGCACCAGAAGGTGCATTAAGACGCGGGAGTCTGAGCACCGATCATCCGACCGTTTCCCGGTCAGAAAGCACCCAGCACCAGAAGGTGCATTAAGACTCAGCACGAACTCCAATCTCCAGCCTGTCACGCACATGTCAGAAAGCACCCAGCACCAGAAGGTGCATTAAGACTTTTAGTGACGGAGTGTTCAAGCAGCGACGTCATTGTCAGAAAGCACCCAGCACCAGAAAGTGCATTAAGACGGGAACGCGATCTTCATGACGTCCTCACCTGTAAGGAGGCACCCAGGACCAGAAGGCACATCAAGACACTCTCTGCCGGTCGCCTCGCGCTCTCCAACCACAGGAGCCCTAAGTCCTGCCGGACCAACAGCGGAAGCCGGATGCGTCGACGGTCACGGGTGGGAACGTCGACCTTTTGGCTTGACGTCGTCGGAAACTGGTGGCTGAAGGTGCCTGAAGGGGCGTCGGTGGCGCTTGGCGTCAGGACGCCGAAAGGTGGTTAAATAGGGGCGGTGCCGTCCGGTCCCGCGGGGTGCTTGCGGAGCCGGTGGCGCCCCAGCCCCCGGGAGTGGCGCAACGACGCCGTTCTCAGAGGCAGGGGTCAGAAAGCACCCAGCACCAGAAGGTGCATTAAGACCTCAGTCGTTCTGGTAGATGATCTCCTCGTAAGCACGTCAGAAAGCACCCAGCACCAGAAGGTGCATTAAGACGACAGTGCCATCGAAGGTACGGAGTCTGTTTCTTGGCAGAAAGCACCCGGCACCACAAGGTGCATTAAGACGAGTCGGACCAGCCGTGCGACCATCCGGGCGGGCAGCGTCAGAAAGCACCCAGCACCAGAAGGTGCATTATGACCTCCAATAGCATCCTACGACAAACCAAGAAGATTGAAAGGCAGAAAGCACCCAGCACCAGAAGGTGCATTAAGACCTGTGGATGAACCCGCTCTGCCGGTTGTACGCGTACCGTCAGAAAGCACCCAGCACCAGAAGGTGCATTAAGACTCCTTGCAGAACCAGTCGTACCAGCCGTTCTCTAGTCAGAAAGCATCCAGCACCGGAAGGTGCATTAAAGACCATCCGTCTTGACAGCAGTCACGGTAGAACCATCAGGCCAGAAAGCACCCAGCACCAGAAGGTGCATTAAGACTTCTACCCCGATAGGGACATTCACTTGTGCCAGGGTCAGAAAGCACCCAGCACCAGAAGGTGCATGAAGGCATATAACGGCACGTGCCGTGAGATCGCATGCAGATCTTCACCCTTATCCGCCAGCATCTCGATGACTTCCTCACCGAGCTCTCCGAGTCCCTGCGCTCAGGAACCTACGAACCCGACCCGCTCCTGAGCTTCGGCATCCCCAAGGGCACCTCCGGGGAGGTCCGCACCCTGCACATCCCCTCCATCCGGGACCGGGTCGTCGAGCGCGCGGTCGTCAACACGATCGTCCACAGGGCCGACCTCGCCATGTCCCCCTGCTCCTTCGCCTACCGGACGGGCATCGGCACCGACGACGCCGTCGACCACCTCGCCAGGCTGCGAGACACCGGCTACCGCTACGTGCTGCGCACCGACATCGAGGACTACTTCCCCAACCTCAGCATCGAGGACGCCCTGGCCGCCCTCTCCCCCATCGCCGGCTGCCCGCGCACCATCGACCTCATCCGACTCATCGCCCGGCCTCGGCGCGCCAGAGGCGAGCGGCGCACCTGCAACCGCGGCATCGCCCAGGGCTCCTGCCTGGCCCCGCTCCTGGCCAACCTGGCCCTGACCGACGTCGACCGGGCCATAGGCGACGCGGGCTACGGCTACGCCCGTTTCGCCGACGACATCGTCATCTGCAGCCCCCCCATGAACCCGACCTCCTGGAGGCCCTCGAGCTCCTCGACTCCCTCCTGACGCCCAGAGGCCTCCGACTCAACCAGGAGAAAACCGCCATGACCAGCTTCGATGAGGGCTTCTGCTACCTGGGGACGGACTTCTCCCGCAGCTTCCCGCCCGTCGACCCCCGCCACGACATCAAGGGCCGTCCCGACCCGGACCAGGTGGTCTACGTCGGCCGCGACGGCGCCCGCGTCCACATCAGCCAGAACCGCCTCATCGTCGACGGCGCCGACGGCCTGCCGCAGACGTCGACGAGCTCATGGAGTTGGAGGGCGCCGTCTCAACGGCCTACTTCGGCTGCCTGTCCGGACTGGTCCCACCGGAGGTCGCCTTCGACGGGCACAGCCGCCGCCCAAGGACCTGGCCAACGCCGCCCTCTCCTACACCTACGCGATCCTGCTGGCCGAGTGCACGGGCGCTCTGCGGCCCGCGGGGCTCGAGCCTTCGCTCGGGGTGCTGCACGCCTCCACCGACAAGCGTCCCAGCCTCTCCCTGGACCTCCAGCGCGGCAGGCCCACCTGGCCGCCGCGCTGGAAGGCTGGGGCTACCAGCTCCAGGAGTCCGTTATCCAGCTGCAGCTAGAGCCCGCCGAGCTCGACGAGGTGCGCCGGCAAGTCACCGAGATCATCAACCAGGCCAACGACGTCATCCACCTCTACCCGCTGTGCGACTCCTGCCTGACACGCAGCGAGATCCACGGGACCTCGCCCGCGCTCGACGACGCCGGACTGTACCGAGCGGTGTGGTGAACCGGCGGCACGCCGAGAACGCGCGGCTCACGAGCGCACCCCACCCCGTCCGACGACGACCGTGTCTTGCGCGACGATCAGTGCCGCCGGCCGCGGTGACGAGCCTTGCCATGGCGACCGCCTTGACGCCCTTCGCCATGCTGCCGTCCACCATTGCGGTTGCCCATATTTCCATTTCTTTCCGGATGATGAATACTCAAAGGCTTTCTCGCTTGTTCCCCAAACAAATCTCTTGGTGAAATCCCTTTATTTCGCTTTGGTGCACCAGTCCGACTATCGGTTATATTGTTTTCCTTATTTTCATCCAGAGTCATGTAACGAACCTCAACCCTATCGGCATAGCCGTAGGCGGCACGTCGCATAGCCCGAACCCAAGGCTCCCTCGCGAGGAACTCTTCCTTCGGAAGCAAGAAATCAGCCGAAGAAACACCCTTACCATCAAGTCCGTCACAGCTCTCTAGCGACATATAATCATTCGCTAGATCCACACCCGACTTAGCCTTCAGAGAATTCCCCACCATGCGAACCTCAACAACGCCCAGACCGTAAGGTTTGCCGAGTCCCATGCGCAAGTATCCAACTTTATTTCCACTGGAATCTCGCTCTTCCTCAGGGACGAGATTCTCAGGGGTAAGCACCCACAACAATGCGGCAAGTTCATCTCGGGAAAGATTCTCGTAGCGAAGAGTGCACTTTAAATCACTTCCCGCTTTAATCCAGGAATTCACCGCCAACCGAACCGCATCATTACTAGACTCCTCGTCTTTCGCACCCAACTCCTCTTGATTACCCTTAGGAAATTCATTCTTACCCAACTGGTTCCGATGAACCGGATAGCAGGCAGCACCCAAGTGCTGCCCTTCCCTAAAGTAATCACCACGCCTCAGAGGACCACCGGAGGCGGTAAGCGGAGTCTTCCCCGAACTGTCCGTAAGGAAACGACGCGCGGACGACACTTTAGGAGAAAGCAGAGGAGGAAGCTCTCTCCGGTCCCTGCTGATGACAGCATTGGACGAATCCACCGCACTTATACTGATGCGCCCACGCGACGCAACGTCGCCTCCGACGGCACCCCGCTCAGGACTGGGAACGACATACCCAAACACCCTGTCCGCTGCTGATGCACGACCCTTATCATCGACAGGGAACACACCCTGTCTCTTCGCCAATTCCGCTGGAGACAAGTCATAGGTTCGCCGCCCCACCATGGTTGGCAGCACTGCCAACACCTTGACATTGCGATTAACCTGCCCCTCAACCGCACCATCATCTAAAGTTTTTGCACTCAACACCACAAATACGGGATCATCCTTCAACAACTGTCCAAGCTTCTCTCGCTCCGAGCCATCAGCCGCCCGATTGAGTAGACTTCGACTTTCCGGCCGTTTACTCATTTCCACATATGAGCGCACAATCTTCTCATATTTTGAGATGACGTCCGGAGGTAGTGCAACGACAGTCCCCTTTTTCTCTCGCCACCTTCCGTCCTTTCCTTTCTTTACCTTGAAGAAAAATCTCTCGTATTTTTTATCCTTATACAGGTCTTCTGCGTATTTATTGCGAGGCGCAGTCCGGCACGGAAATCCATGGGCAGCAAACTCCTCACCTTCAATTGGAGCCCTGAAGAATCGCTCAAAGTCTCCTTCTTCACCGATATCTTCATTCCAGACATGGGTGACCATTATTTGTTTCCCTGACTTTCCGTACCATTTTGTCAACTTTACATACACCCATTTACCATGCTCGGTTCTATCCCTGAACTCCGACATGACTTCAGCCTCAGTTGGAAGCTCACCAGACTCCCCTGACTTAAGATTGGGGTGACCTTCTAACACAATAGTTCCAGCACCTTTTTCAACTGAATCCCTAAGCAACGCCATCTCGTTTTTATTTCCAGTTCCGTTCAGGATCTCAACCGCCCACCCCTGGATCTCGTCATCATAATATACGACACCCGGGAAGAGGCCGTTGGCCTGTGCAGGATCGACGCGGTACGTAAGGGGCTCATCATGTCCGGCAAACACCCTGAAACGGGAGCAGGTTAGCGTCTCAAATGCGCGAGATATCATCCCTTTGATCATTGTTGGCGGAACTATCGCTTTTCCGTTTACGTCAACAGGAAGAGAGACGCATGGCCTTCCTTGCTTATTGACCTCACGGCTCGATGAGGGCTCAGCACTCTGTTCACCAAACACGAGAGGTGTCTTGACGGTGATTTTCAGATCGACTGACCCAGTCCATCTCGCAGCAGCAAGATGATCATGGGCAGGCGCGACATCATCCTCGAAGAGGTCGGAGGAGTAACCTTTTTTCTGAGCTTGTTCTCTCGGCACCGGAATCCGGTTGACGGCGGAGTGGAACGGCTGGAACGCGGTCATGTCAGCCCCACCTTCCGGTCATGAGCTCGTCGGCGAATACGGTGTTTCCGTACGTCTCCTCCACGGTGAAGACCTCGATGCTGTCCATGATCTCGCTTTTCTCTCCGTGCTGGAGATAGCTGTTCTCCCGAACCCAGCAGTCGCTGCCGCCCGGGACACTTTCGCAGGATTCCCCGACCACGATCTCAGCGGCCCCACTGCCGTTAAGCCACCGCAGCTCGTGGGCCAGGACGCCGTCCTCGCCGGCAACGTTGCCGCCGTCGTCGGTCTTCTTGTCCATCACCCGCCACAGGCGCAGCTCGAAGACCGTGTCCAGGTCGATCTCCTGCTCCCGGGAACCGATCTGGCCTTCCCTCTCGATCAGGCTGGTGAGCCCGGAAGCCCCCGCCCTCCTCACCGAGTAGGCGCCGCTGGTCGTGTAGGCCACGCCGTTCATCTCGCCTCCCAGGTCCTCGGCGCGTTCAAGAACCCATTGAAGCTCGGTGCCCCCGGGCTGATCGGCTCCCGCGCCGGGCATGTCCTTCCAGACCGCCTCTCGCAACGGCTCCGGCTCCCACGTCTTCTCAGGCATCCCGCTCCTCCTTGTCCTCAAGCGGCCTCTCGCTGCTGCCCACCAGGTAGGAGGACCATCCCTCCCAGCCGGCTCCGGCTCTCGGATTCCTCTCGATCCCGGAGCTCACGTCCCTGAGCCCCTTCAGAATCCGCCGAGGAAGCGACTCGCCCGTCCCGTCCTCCGCCTTGAGGGAGCAGTTCTCGATCCCCAGGCCCTTGCCGCCGGTCACGGCCATGGCCTTGACCTCGACCTGCCCCATGCCCCGGGTGCCGCGGCTCCCCAGCGGGAGTGTCCCGGCGGCCAGCTCGGCGAGCACCAGCCCCAGGAGGCAGAAGGCGGCGCGGCTGCGGTCCTCGCCCCGGCTGTCCACCTGCCCATCCGGCTCCCCCAGGCCCGCCCGCGCGTTGGTCAGAAGCCGGTCGAGGTCGAGCTCCAGAACGATGCTGTTCCAGGTGGAGTCGTAGACCTCCTCGCTGTAGAGCAACCCGTCCGCGACGCCGCCGGTCCACCGGTCGCCGGCGTTGTGCGTGACCTTGCGGCTCGGGCCGTCCTCGGCGGCGAGCGTGTCGAGGACCGTCAGCGCACCGCGGTGGATCGTCGACCCGAACAGGTCCCGTACCAGGCTCGGATCCTGCGCCAGCTGCTCGTGGACGCCGGCGTCCGACCAGTCCGCCACCGTGCTCGGGTCCTTCTTCGCCAGCAGGATGGTGCGGGCGATCCGCGTCGCCCGGGTCCTCAGCGCGCCGCGGACGGAGCTTCCGGGCAGCACGATCGGGTCGGTCTCCTCCGGGCCGGCGCGCAGGGGGCGGGCCGGCTTCGTCTCCTCAGAGTCCGCGCCCTCCGCCTCTCCCGGCGATCCGTCTGCGGCCCCGGCGTCGGAAGTCTTCTTGGCGTCGTCCTCCGGAGGCTCGGCCACGAGGATCCCGGTGGGACTGTCCCAGGTGATCTCGATCCGCATCCGGCCGCTGCCCCCGCAGTCCACGGGGGCGACGTCGACCGAGCGGCCGCCGGCGCCGGAGAGCCACTCCTCCAGGCCCGCCCGGCTGCCCGGCTCCGCCTTGGTGAGGATCCAGGCCCTCTCCGAGTCACTGAGCGCGGCTCTCCCCCACCCGGCGTTCTGCCGGCCACCGAAGGCGACCCTGCCGTCCTTGACGAGCCCGATGATGAGCGCGAAGAGCTTCTCGACCTGCTCCGGCCCGGGCGGGGCGACATCACCCTGAGGCACCTCGACGCCGTCGGGCAGCCCGGCCTCCGCGGTGATGGTCAGGGCGAGCTCCTTGCCGCGGGGCAGGTACTCGTGCTCGAACAGCGCGGTGTCGCCGGCCGAGCCCCAGTACCGGTCGATGGCGTTGCCCATCCGGGTCGGGAGCACAATCTTGTGCTCCCCATTCCTCTCATAGCCCTCGGTGGGCAGCTCGACCGTGTGCACGGTGATCGCCGAAGCCCGCAGCGGCGCCGCCGAACCGGCCCCTCGGGTTCCGTCATCGCCCCACAGCTGCCGCAGCTCGCGTTCGGTCGGTCCGACGGCGCCGCCGTGCTCCTCGAGGAATCGCTGGCAGGCGGCTCGCAGGGCGCCCTTGACGGAGCGCCCGGTGAGGACCGGACGACCGTGACCGTCGCGCGCGAATCGCCGGGCGACGGTGGTCCGTCTTGCCTTGGACTTCTTCTTGCCGTCTTCGGTGGCGTCATCGAGTTTCTCGGAATCGCTCGCCGGCGTGGACTCATCGTCGCGAGAGTCGACGGCTCCACGCCGGCGGTCGACCACCTCGTCGATGCCTCCCGAGTGGAGGGGCGCGTCCGTCACCAGGTGGACGGTGAGCTCATAGCGGGTCACGCTCATCGCTGAGCCTCCTTCGATGCCGCAGCGCCATCAGCGGTCGGTGCGAGGTCCTCCCCGTGAAGGCTCCTCAGTGTGAACGTCTCCTTCTCCAGCAGGGGGTGCCCGACGACGAACCGTCCGAAGCCCTGCGCCCGCAGCTCCCCGATACCGACGGCCGCCAGGGCCGCCAGCCTCTCCGGGGCGGTGGTTCTCACCTTGAGGACCGAGCCGGCCTGGATGGCCATGCGGGTGGCCCGGGGCTGGTGGCTCGCCGCAGACCAGGAGTCCACGCGCCGGTGCCTGACCCCGGCGTTGAAGCGCGTCTCGTCCGCCTCGGCGAGCTCGATGGGGGCGCCGGCCCGCTCGAAGGCGGCGAGCAGGTCGGTCAGGCTCCCGCCCGGGCCGAGCCGGGATGAGCGGGCCAGTACGTCGGAGGTGAACCAGATCGTCGTGTCCTCGGCGTCGACCACCTGGGGCGCCGGGCTCGGCGCGAAGGCCGAGAGGGTGCACTCGGTCTCCCCGAAGGTGCCGCTGAGGCGACGCGCCCCGAGGCGGGCCCGGTACCCGGTGCCGGCGAGGGCCTCCAGCTGCTCACCGATCCGCTGGTACAGACGGGTTGAGACCGTCACCGTCGCCTGGAGGCTCAGGCCCGCCGGGAGCGCCCGCACCAGGTAGAGCTGGCCGTCCCTGGCCGCCCCGGTGGCGGCGTCGTGCGCCGTGGACTGCCGCCCGATGAGCGCCGGGGCGCCCTTCGCGCCGGCGGCCGGGAAGACGTATCCATTGCGCAGCGGCTTGTGGACCTCGTTCTCGGGCTCCTCGGCGCACATCCGGTTGCAGACACGCATCTCCTCGTCGCCCTCGCCCTCAGCCGTCTTGGGCTCCTGGCTCTCGGCTCCTTGGCCGACCTTGGGGCTGGAGAACACCAGGGGCATCGGCAGCCCGCGCTCCCCCTGGTAGGAGACGACGCCGTCGGAGACGAGCAGCTCCCCGTTGACGACGGCGTCGCGGACCTCCCGGACGAGGGCCTCCGATGCGCCGGGGGCCTGGGCGACGGTGCGCGTGATGAGCCGGTGCACCCAGGGCAGCAGGACGGTGCCGCGCAGGAAGTCCAGGGAGCGGATCTCGTTGGACATGGGGACCTCGTAGGAGACCACCGGGGTTCGCAGGTCGACCGTCAAGGTCGCCTCGTGGAAGGCGCCGGCGGCGGTGGATGCACGGCTCGCCTGAAGGACCGGGGCGGCCGCAGCGGCCGCGTCCGCCGCGGGAGGCTGCGGTGCGCCGCGCCCCTTCCACCTGCCCAGCTGTGTGCGGCACCAGTCCTTGACGGCCCGGGCGTCACCGGGTTCGTGGTCGGCGTGGATGAGGACGTCGCAGACGCCGTCGCCGGCCGCCCGGTTGGAGCCGATTGCGCGCACCAGCAAGCCCGAGAGGGCCAGGAGGAGCTCGGCGGCGTCGCGCTGCTCGTCGCTCCAGGTCAGGGGGCGTCCGTCCCTATCGACGTCGGACAGGGTGACCTCGCCGCGCAGTCGGCAGGCGCCGGCGCGTTCGAAGATCCTCAGGAAGTCCTCGCGCGCTGTGCCGGTCCTCTCGTCGATGGACAGGGAGATGACCTCGTGGATGAGGTCGGTGGGGTCGGCCGGTGGGTCGATGAGCCTGGCGTCGGAGAAGGTGACGAGTCGCGGCGCCAGGTCGGAGCCGAACAGTGCGGAGGCGAAGGCGCGCCAGGAGCGGCCGGAGCCGTCGTCGAGGGCCTGGGCCGCGAGGAGCGACTGCTCCCGCACGACGCCGGCGAGCACGGTCGCGCGCACGATCGGCAGGCCGCGCTCGTCCTTCTCGACGACGGAGTCCACGCCGCCGGCGACGCCGGTTCCGGTGGTGACGCCCCAGTCGGAGTGGAAGGTGACCGACAGGGGGAAGGAGGTCGGGGATGAGGGGCTCATTCGGTGGCCTCCGATGCTGTGTTGGGGGCCTCCCCCAGGCTGGGGAAGAAGGAGGGCGGGAGGAGGTCGGAGAGCTCCAGGAGGTCGAACATGGCGCCCAGGCCGCCCAGCTCGGTGTCGATCCAGGTGCCGATCTCCTCGCGGGCCGCCTCCCACTCGTTCCAGGCGTTGACGAGCGACGGAGGGACCCAGTCCTCCTTCTTCTCAGACGCCTCGGAACCCGGAATCTCGCGGTCCCCGGCCTCAGCGGTCGGAGCGTCCGTCACGTCGTCGTCACGATGAGCGGCTCGTTCCCGCACCGCGGCGGACAGCAGCCCGCAGATGCGCGCCGCCCGGGTGCGTGGGAACGGTTCGAGGACGGTCTCGTTTCGGCTCTCGTCGGTGCTGCCGAGGGGCACCCCCTTGAACCGGGCGACGCGCTGGCAGGTCGCCTCCCAGGGCTCGTGGCGAAGGTCGTTCGGCGAGGAGTCGGCGGATGTGCTGTGCTCGCCGTCGCCGGAGCCGGCGGTTCTGGAGCCGTCGTCGCGGGTGCTCACGGCCGACGACGTCTCGTCGTTGAGCAGGCGGAAGGGACGGGTGGTGAAGCTCTCGTAGCCGCGTATGGCCTCGTCGGGGTCGAGGACCGTGGTGTCGAACAGGACGTGGTAGTCGAGTGTTGAGCACGGCGGGCACGCCGTCTTGCCGACTTTCTTGGCGCGACCAACCAGTTTCTCGGCCAGCTCGTAGGCGATGTGGAAGGGGAAGTTGCGTTTGACGATGGCGACGCCGGCAGCGGCGGTCATGGGGCCGGTGTCCTGGCCCTCGGGCGGGGTGAGGTAGCACAGGATCGGGTCGTTGCCGGTGGCCTCCTCGTAGTGACGGAGGTAGGCGGCGGCGAAGGGGAGGGCGTAGTCGCCGCTGGTGATGACGGTGACGTCGTCACCACCGAGGATCACCGGGACGACCGGGATGACAGTGTGCCCCCGCCCGGCCCGGTCGTCATCATGTTCGGACAGCTCGTCGATTCGCGTCCATGCTGCGGCGAAGGCGTGCTCGACTGCGTTTTGCAGGCGCTTGTTGACCGCCCGAAGGAAGCGCCGCAACGCGTCGGGGTCATCGCGGTCGCAGCCGACCTTGGCTTTGAACACGCCTGGGACGACACGGTCCTTCGAGGAGTTGAGCTCCTTCATGATGCCGCCGACGCCGTTGCCGTCGATGTGGATGACAGCGACCTTGGACAGGAAGGCGTAGTCGCCGGAGTCGATGTCTGAGTCAGCGGTGCTGCTGGCGTCCGGGTTGGACTGGATGGCGTGCTCAAGCGGACGGAGCTCCTCTGCTCCCTGCGCGATACTCTCCTCAGGTGACGGCCTGCCCTCATCACCCACCGGCTCGATGCCCTCAACGAAAACCTGGTGGAGCTTCTTGGCCAGCATCGTCGGGTCGCGGGTGAGAAGCGCCTGCTTGTCTGAGAGGTCGGAGCTGCGATCGACCCCCTTGTCCAGGAGATCGAGCCGTGCCTGGTACGCCCCGTAGCGCCGGACGCGCGAGGCCAGCGACAGCGCGTCCTGGCGATCATCCTTGGCCTCGTCCCAGGTGGCCAGCGGCGGGGAGGCGGGCAGGGAGGAGTCCTTGGCCCGGCTGAGGAACGGAAGCTGGGAGAAGCGCGCCTCGGCGGGCGGGCGTTGGAGGGCGTAGCGGGCTGCTTCCGCGTGGATCTCCTTGAGTGCGCTCTCGGTGACGTAGACGGGACCGGACTGCGGATCGGAAGGAGTGGGCAGGGAGATGAAGACGCCGGAGACGTCCATGCCCGGCGCCTTGGCGAGAGCCGTACGCGTCACGGCGCCGATGACGTCCTTGGCCTGTTGGGCTGAATCCACCAGGAAGATGACCTTGCCGGAGGACGTGGAGACCCACTGGGACTCGTGCGGTTCTCGGCCGTCGGGCAGTCCGCGAGCCGCGCACCAGGCTGCGGCCGCGCCCTTAGCGAGAAGCTCCTGCGCAGTCCATTGCTCGAGCTTGGTCAGCAGGGAGGACGCTCCGACGCTGTCCCGCAGCCGCGGCGAGGAGAAGATGAAGCGCTGATTCCCGTTGGTTTCAAGCATGACAAGGTGCATCGTCAACTCCGTTCGTACGGTGGCGCGGCTGTGGGCCCCGGGATAGTCTTACCAGACATCCGGTTGGCGTGGCGAGCGTTCACCCAGAACAATGACGTCCTTGACAAACATTGCCATGCGGGTTTATGGTCGCCGGTTTTCCCCGCTACCCCAACAACACGCAACAACATCCAACCTTGTAAAAACTCTGCGCACCTGCCGCGGGTGTGGCACTGTTACGGGGCAGGCGACCGCCTCTCAACCAGCCCGCCGAGTAAGCAGTCAGGCTGCAGCAGAGTATGCCGACGCGAGCCTCATTTCCAGCACCTCAAGGGTGCGCCCGCACCATTCAAAGGAGAAGAGTCAATCATGCTGCTTGTTCATATCGCAGGTACAGCAGATCTTGGGATCCCATTAAAGAAGGGGAATCGCAAGCGCGCCCAAGAAGATATTGAGGATGACTTGGCGTCTCGTCTGGCCGAGCTTAACTCCCAAAGAACTTCCTCCGGCATCGCATCCCGGCTTCTGGAACTGAGCTTCGACCACCAGATAGACATCGACACCGACGAAGAAGACGCTTCGACACCCCCCGGCAGCGCACTGAAGAAAGAGATACGAGCCCTGTCGAGACTTGCAACCAAAGACGTCAGCCAGGCAGATATTCTTATCATCGGCGCCGAAGGGGGACGCACCCCCACAGACCAGCTCGCACGCTCTCTCGCTCATCAGCTCAGCGAGATTTCTGACGACATATCGGCTTTAGCCGGAGTGGATGACATCCACATCGAATCCTGCATTTTACCAGACCTTACGGTTAACCAGGCGAGCACCGAGCTACTGGAACATACAATAGGTTTACATAACGGGCACATTCTTCTGCCCATTGGGAGTGGGGCAAGTAAAATATTCTCAGAAGCTGCCGGTGTCGCTGCATCCACGCACCCGGATGGCTGGTCTCTTGTCCTGATTGACCGCACAGCAGATGACCCCGACGCACAGGACGCACCACCACTCATCGACATGTCAGTCCGCGCCGACCCAGCCAGGGGATGGCTCATGGGACTCGGACTACCGACGATTCTGAAGATGTCATCTCCCACTCCAGACGAAGAGGTCAATATAGCCGCCGAATCGGTTGAAAGGGTCATGGGAGAATCGAACACCTCGCCCACCCCTCACGATTTCGCTCAGATAGTTTTGGCGGACGTCTCGCGAGGTGACCTTGCAGCCGGTATGGCCGTTCGGTCCTGGATCATTGCTGAGTACCGACGGCGTTTACAGGAGTACAACGACTCCAACGGTCTTAACATCTCCGACGTATCACTCGCAAGCAAAGGGAGACCTTTGACGGTAGGGGAATCCATAAGAAAGGCGAAAAGAAATCCTTGCCCGCCAAATGACTGGCTTGCCGCACAGTCCGACCTCAACGACCTCGGCGTTGACGCAACTCATCATTTCGGCACGCCGAGTTCAGCAACCGACCCAAGCCAATTTTTGGACATCGTCCGGCACGCACTAGGAGAACCACCATCCTGGTTAAGCTGGCCATCGGAACAAGTGTGCTTCCTTACAACCAAGGGGCTTGATGGGCGTCTTCCGCTCATCGACTCACTTCTTCTTCAGCCTCCCGCAGAGATTATCAGTAGATCCTGCTCTGTTCCCCCACCCCTGCAGGTCAACACCTTTATTGCATGCTCTGAGAAGTCCTGGACCGCCGGGCATGACGTAGCCGAAGACATCAGAAACGATAGACTGGATCGCCTCCCTTCCTGGGAACCGACAGGAAATGGCGTAACAATTGTTGTCAACTATGGCCCCTCCACAACCGACAACGGAGCTCAATCCCATGAGATTGAAGCGACGATGCGAGATCTTAAAGCAGAGGCTATCAGTTGGATTGCCCGGCTGCCGAAATCCCCTCGCGCCATTATTGTGACGAACCTTGGAGAAAAACCCATCTTCATCACACTCCTTCAGGCCGCACAGGAGTTTGGTTCGGCACACGGAATTCCGGTGTTCTTGGCGTCCAAGGAAGATAACAGCGCGTCCTTGCAGTTCCACCAGCTCGGGCTTGACAAGGACACCCGCCAGGCCCTCCTGGACGCAACTGAGTATTGCCTGAACCGCTTCGATCTTTTGTCTGCCAGCAGGCTTCTTGCCTTGGGCAGCCCCGAGATGGGCAAGTTATCCAACACTGCTACTGAACTAGCAAACCAACTTGTCGAGGCCGTCAATGCCGCCGATCTTGACAGCTTCGCGGGCACCGTTCTGGGAGCAATGGAGGCAGCTTCAAACTTGATCGCAGGTCTTCCTTCTGACGCTCAGGCGCGCATCATCACCATCATCGCAGAACTCGTGAACATTCCAGATCGCAATCGCCCCAAGGGCTTCATCCAGCCTCGCGTCATGGCGAACAACAAGAACGATTCCGGAAAAACGGATCTCAAAGCAGAATCTGCCGCACACCTTCTAGGTCTCCTTGTAAGGGCGCGTAACAAGCTCCCGATTACTCATGGCAATCAGTCGCTTGCGGAGATCATGCCGACTGTCCTTGAGAACTACCAGCAGCGCGATACCTGCACGTACCCAGCCCTCCTCCGTTTCGCCATTAACGCGGTCGAGGCCGAGCACAATGTGTCGGCCGGGGATTGGGGCCGTCGGTTCCATTCACTGCGGGGCCAGGTGAAGGCGCTGGGGAAGACTGGCGACGGGGAGAAGCCGTGACCGGTACCGGTCCCCAGTGCGGCTGCGACCCACCGTAGAGCCTCGTCAATCTCACGCCGCATGACGTTGTCCTCGACCTCGGAGCAGGGAGAGGGCTCGATCTGGCAGCTCCACCGGCTCTCGCAGACCTGGGTGGCCTACGCAGGGTCCCACGGGTGCTCCTTCTGCCAGGTTCAGCAGGGAGGGTTCTTCCCGCTGGCCCAGGTTGAGGGGCGTTTCATCGAGGCGATTCTGCTCATGCTGCTTCAGCGCTTCCGGGCCTCCTCGCTCATGGCTCGTCTGGCCGACGTTCAGCCGCGTGCTGCGGATGAGGTGGATCGTGTGATCGAGCTCGACTCGGAGGCGGTCGGGTTCGTCGTCTCCGAACAGTGGACCATGATGACCGACGCCGACAGACAGCTCGACGCCTTCCTGACCTACCTGCTGGACACTTACCGGATTCCTCTGCTGGTTGAGGAGGCCAGAGATCAGGCGCACAGGCTCCGCGAGAACGTACTGATGCGCATCGGCCGCGCCGACCAGAAGGCCGAGGAGGAGCGCGCCCGCTCCACGCGAGTCATGGAGATCGCCTTGGCGGTCCTGACCTTCATAGGCCTGCCGCTGAGCGTGTTCCTGGAGATCTGGTCCAACTGGGAGGCCGCCAAGGGTATCGCGGTCCGGCACCAGAGCATCGGCGGCTGGGACGCGGGATGGGGGTGGATTCTTGGCTTCGGTCTTATCGGGTCGGTCCTCATCGGCGGCGGGATCTGGCTGCTCGTTGACAAGGTGGGCGGCCGGGTGGCTCGGCGTGGGAAACGCTCCTGACGCCGAGTCCAGAGCCCGGTTCCACCTCCACCACACCAGGATGTGCCCGCAGTCACAGACGGGAACGTCGACCTTTTGGCTTGACGTCGTTGGAAACTGGTGGCTGAAGGTGCCCGAGGGGGCGTCGGTGGCGCTTGGCGCCAGGACGCCGAAAAGTGGTTAAATAGGGGCCGTGCCGGCCGGTCCCGCGGGGTGCCTGCGGAGCCGGTGGCGCTCCACCCCCCCCGGAAACGGCGCAACGACGCCGCTCCCAGAGGCAGGGGTCAGAAAGCACCCAGCACCAGAAGGTGCATTAAGACTAGAACATTCATGAGGTCTCACGTCCCAGTCACACGTCAGAAAGCACCCAGCACCAGAAGGTGCATTAAGACGAAGGTCCTGAGTGTGTCGAAGCCGATCCAGCCGTCATGTCAGAAAGTACCCAGTACCAGAAGGTGCATTAAGACTCACTCTCAAACTGTGAGAACTGGAGCGGCACGTCGGTCAGAAAGTACCCAGCACCAGAAGGTGCATTAAGACAGCTGGGCCTCCCACTCAGGGATCTCTTCGCCCGTCAGAAAGCACCCAGCGCCAGAAGGTGCATTAAGACTGACTGCGTCAAGGCGCCCCAGAAGCTCGCTGATTAGTCAGAAAGCACCCAGCACCAGAAGGTGCATTAAGACTTGTCACGGTCACTCTCAGCAGCCAGCAGCTCGTCAACCGTCAGAAAGCACCCAGCACCAGAAGGTGCATTAAGACTCTCGGTGTGAGTCATCCATCGGAACGACTCGACGTCAGAAAGCACCCAGCACCAGAAGGTGCATTAAGACCTTCAAAGACCTCGGCAATCCTGTCAATGACATCCTGGTCAGAAAGCACCCAGCACCAGAAGGTGCATTAAGACTACTCAGCAACATGGCACTCCTTATAGATGGCATAGTCAGAAAGCACCCAGCACCAGAAGGTGCATTAAGACGAGATCCGGAATATCATTAAGAAGCCTCTCGAGCTTCGTCAGAAAGCACCCAGCACCAGAAGGTGCATTAAGACTGGTACACCCACCCAGGCAGCTACAGCAACCAGCCAAAGTCAGAAAGCATCCAGCACCAGAAGATGCATTAAGACTGAGGTATTCACCTCCTCTCCTCCGAAGTTTCGGCGTCAGAAAGCACCCAGCACCAGAAAGCCTATTGACGGAACTTACAGTCCACCCTCATCTCCTTTACGAGCTGAGCGGCCAGACGGCTCGGCGGAGGAAGCGCTCCCGATGTCGCACGGGCCCGACTCCTCCACCACCACACCAGGATGTGCCCGCAGTCACAGGCGGGAACGTCGACCTTTTGGCTTGACGTCGTCGGAAGCTGGTGGCTGGAGGCGCCCGAGGGGGCGTCGGTGGCGCTTGACGCCAGGACGCCGAAAAGTGTTTAAATAGGAGCGCTGCCGTCCGGTCCCGCAGGGCGCTTGCGGAGCCGGTAGCGCTCCAGCCCCTGGAAATGGCGTAACGACGCCGCTCCCAGAGGCAGAGGTCAGAAAGCACCCAGCACCAGAAGGTGCATTAAGACTGAGAACCTCGCGCCTATATGCCCTAACGCGTCAGAAAGCACCCAGCACCAGAAGGTGCATTAAGACTGGTAACGAGAATCTCATATTCGGCAACGGTGCGGGGTCAGAAAGCACCCAGCACCAGAAGGTGCATTAAGACGAACCTCCGAGCGACACCCGAGTGGACCCCAATCAGTCAGAAAGCACCCAGCACCAGAAGGTGCATTAAGACCGTTGTTCCTTCTTTGCATGGTATCTCCTTCCATGGTCAGAAAGCACCCAGCACCAGAAGGTGCATTAGACCATTTATCCACGCCTCGGTGGCCCTGAGGTACTCCAACCAGAAAGCCCCCAGCACCAGAAGTGCCTATTTACGGGGCTTGCCGTGAGGTGGTTGCCAACAGCGCCAGAAAACGGCCAGTCCAACCGCCAGTCCCTTGAACAGGCCCTCCAAGCCGACCCGAACCACCCCACCACCACGGGCGCCGTCCTCCTCGACGACCACCAAGGCCTCCACCCCAGGTGGATTCGTGCCAGGTGAGCTCGCAGGATTCCAGCAAGCATCACGCAGTCGAAACGCCTACAGCGCAGGGAACGGCCAGCAGACGCAAAGCCAGGCGGCCGCGCCAAGGAGCCCAGCCGCCCGCTCGTCACCCACTCACGGGACACAGTCAACGCGTCGGCAGACCAACATCCATGTCCCACACCAGCATTGCTTCAGCGGCGACGCAGAGGCAGGGCCATGACGCCACCGAAAGAACAGTTGCCAACGCCAGCCTTTAACTTATAACTTAAGTACGTGACTACGATTCAGGAGGCCCGGCGCAGCCTAGGCGTTGCGCAGAGTGAGCTAGCACAACGCCTAGGGGTTTCTGCCGCCTCCGTATCTCAGACCGAGACACGAGAAGCGCGAGGCGACATTACGTTGCGCACGCGCGCCCGCTATCTCAGCGCGCTGGGCTTGGAGGATCTCGGGATCGTGGCCCCACACATCCCCGACAACACAACGCCCCTCCCCGACCTCGACCCCGGTATCACCAGCATCACTCCGGACAGCGCTGCGGCCTCCAGCCGCTCACGACGCCGCAGCCTCATGCTCCACCGACTGGTCGATGCATCCATCAACTGGTCGGAGACGTCATCCTGGCACCCACAAGTTGTCACCGGAATCGCACGCAATGAACACTCGGTTCAAGGGACGCTGCACCGGTCGGCTCTCGAACGCTGGAAGTCATGGATAGAGTCAGGCGACATCGAAACGATGCGTGAACGCATGTGCGCCGAAGACGAGGACGCCTGCCTGCTCCGAGACGTCTCCCCCATGGCGGGATTTCTCAGCGCACCCCAACGCCAGGCCGTCATCTACTGGGAGAGGAAGCACTATGCAGCGTGAGCAGTTCTACCACGCCATTCGTACAGCCTGCACAATCATCAACAGAAGCGAGGTGACCGTCCTCGGCTCACAGTCCATCCTCGCCTCCTTCTCCGAGGACGAACTGCCCGAACGCGCCACACTATCCCGCGAGATCGACATTCTTCCCATCGACGACAACCCTGAAACCGTCAAAGAACTGGCGGATCTCATTGAGGGAGTCGCTGGCGAGCTTTCTCCTTTCGAGCAACTTCACGGCTTCGCAATCGACGGCGTCGACGATTCCACCGCGATCCTCTCTTCCGGATGGAGAGACCGCCTCATAGCTGTTTCAGGACCTGCAACTTCTCTTCCCGGAAGCACACTAAGTAACACAGGCTATTGCCTGTCACCAGAAGATCTGTGCGTCGCAAAATTGTGTGCCAACCGCGACAAGGACAGAGAATTTGTCGGCGCATTGCTGGACGCCGCAATCGTCAATCCTTATGACGTCATGAACCTTCTCGAACTCCTCGACGAGCAGCACGAAGAAGCCAAGGCACGAGCACAGTCCTTTCTTCATCACTGGAAAGACAGTAAAACATCAAGGTCCAGACCAACCGCAGGCTGCGGATGAGGTGGATCGTGTGATCGAGCTCGACTCGGAGGCGGTCGGGTCCATCGTCTCCGAGCAGTGGACCATGATGACCGACGCCGACAGACAGCTCGAGGCCTTCCTGACCCACTTGCTGGACGGCCAGGCGGCTCGGCGTGGGAAACGCTCCTGACGCCGAGTCCAGAGCCCTGCTCCATCTCCACCACAGCAGGTTGTGGCCACAGTCACAGGCGGGAACGTCGACCTTTTGCTTGACGTCGTCGGAAGCTGGTGGCCGAGGGTGCCTGAGGGGGCGTCGGTGGCGCTTGGCGTCAGGACGCCGAAAAGTGGTTAAATAGGAACAGTGCCGGCCGGTCCCGCGGGGTGCTTGCGGAGCCGGTAGCGCTCCAGCCCCTGGAAGTGGCGCAACGACGCCGTTCCCAGAGGCAGAGGTCAGAAAGTACCCAGCACCAGAAGGTGCATTAAGACCATAATGTTTGTCATCGTTGTCTCCTTGCTTGACCTGTCAGAAAGTACCCAGCACCAGAAGGTGCATTAAGACTCCTCAGCCTGGGCACTGACACCGAACCAGGTCCCGTCAGAGAGTACCCAGCACCAGAAGGTGCATTAAGACGTTTAGAGGTTGTCTTCGAGGACGATCTGTACCTTGTCAGAAAGCATCCAGCACCAGAAGGTGCATTAAGACTCTCCCGTGAGCAGGTATCCCACGCTGGTATCCAGGTCAGAAAGCACCCAGCACCAGAAGGTGCATTAAGACCTTCAGCCGCAGCTGGTTCATAGTCATTCTTCATGCGTCAGAAAGTACCCAGCACCAGAAGGTGCATTAAGACATCTGCGCCTGCAGCGCGGCGATCTGGTTCTGGCGTCAGAAAGCACCCAGCACCAGAAGCCCCTATTCACGGGGCTTGCCGTGCGGTGGCTGCCAACAGCGCCGGAAAACGGCCAGTCCGATCGCCAATCCCTTGAACAGGCCCTCCGAGCCAACCCGAACCACCCCACCACCACGGACGCCGTCCTCCTCGACGACAACCAAAACCCCCACCCCAAGTGGATTCTTGGCAGGTGAACTCGCAGGAATCCAGGAAACGTCACGCAGCCAAAACGCCCCTACCGCAGGAGCCGGTCAAGCAGACGCAAACCAAAACGGGCGGCACCAAGAAACTCGGCGGCAGCAGCCCACTCACCGTTCATTCCTCGCCCGCCCACGAGCGGGCAGGCAGTCATGCGACCAGGCGGTCAGGTGGCCGGGCCGACAGCCCAGCCAAGCCGCCCCGCGCCCCGCGCGCCGCCCCCGCTTCAGGCGCGGCGTAGACGCAGGATGACGAGGCCGCCGGACAGCAGGATCGCCGCCACGGACAGCACGCCGATCGCCACACCCGTCACCGGCAGCCACCGCTCCCGGACACTCTGGGCGGAAGGCCGCTCAGCGGCGCTCGTGAGCCCCTTCGCGTCCTGGCTGCTACCAGCACCCACCACGACCTCGTTGTGGTCGCCGTCCCCGGCCCCACCCGCGGACTGCGCGCCGGAGCTTGCGCCATCCGGCACCGAGCCGCCGTTGGAAGACGGGGCCCCCGCAGCCGGGCCCTGCTGAGCCTTCGCCTGGGGCGAGGCCGACGCCGAGGCCGCCGGGGCCGGCGTCGCAGCGCCACCCCCGGCGGCTCCCGCACCGCCACCGGTACGCTGCTGATCCGCAGGCGCAGCCGCGCCACCAGCAGGAGCGGACCACTGCGGGCGCGCCACCAAAGCCACCTCAGCCATCATCTGCGCATCCAGGGTCTGCGCCTGGGCGGTGCCCGTCGAGGCCCGCACAACCTGGTTGTTGCCGACATAGATGCCGACGTCGTAGACGTTCCCGAACACCGTGGACTGGGCGGGAGCCGAGCCGGAACCACCCTGCCCCCCGGACAGGGGGTTGGAGAAGAAGACAATGTCCCCGGGGCTGATCGAGCCGTCCGTGTTCAGCCACAGACGCCCCTGGGAGTGGAACCAGCCGGCCAGGTCATCCGGCTTCCAGCTCCCGGAAAGGTCCTGCCCGACGTCGGCCCGGTAGCCGACCTGAGTGTTCTGGTCCGCCGCATACGTCGTGTGCGAGTAGTCCCAGCCGGAGAGCACCATGCCCACCAGGGCGGAGGACGTGATCGCGTACGGGGCGGGGCCACTGGCACGCGCATTCGCCCCCGACAGCGGCGTAGGACGCGACGCATCCGACACCAAGGACCCTCCGGCGCTGACGAAGGACTGGGTCCGGGCCACCACGTCGTTGGCGGCGGCACCATCCGGGCCGGCGGCCGCAGAGGCGGGGAGCCCCTGCGGCACGGCCCACTGGCCATCAGCCAGCATGACCGAGACAGCGCCCAACGCGCCCCCGGGACTGACACCCTCCACGTTGTAGGTCAGGCCGCCACCATCACCGGGCGCCTCGTCACCGAGAGTCGTCAGAGTGCCCGAAGCACCGCTGACCTGCGCCATCTCAGCAACCGTATTAAACGTGTTGCCGGAGGTCGGCTCCGCGGACACCGGAGCCATCATGGGGATGCTCAGCGAGGACGACAGCACCACCGCACCGGCGAGACCAACCAGCCTCGGAGCGCGTCGACGCACAGCCTTCTTCACTGTTACCAACAGTCCTTCCACGTCACCCGCCGGGAGGGGCATCCACCGGCGACCTGCACTTGTTATCTTAACGTAACGTACGCGACTCCGACCACCTTGAAAAGGGGGCACATCGCAGTTCGCGGGCCCCTTGACCGCCGCCCGACGACGGCGCCCAGGTGCCACATCCCGTTATTTTTCCGTCTTACCCTCAGGTTGCGTCAAGGTTGACCTGGATCAGTCAACCCCCGTAGACCTCAGGGCGCAGCGTACCGATGAACGGCAGGTTGCGGTACCGCTCGGCGTAGTCCAGCCCGTAGCCGACGACGAACTCCGTAGGAATATCGAAGCCGACGTACTTGACGTCCACCTCAACCTTGGCGGCGTCGGGCTTGCGCAGCAGCGTGGCGATCTCCACCGAGGCCGCGCCGCGGGAAGACAGGTTGCCCAGCAGCCAGGACAGGGTCAGCCCGGAGTCGATGACGTCCTCAATGATGAGGATGTGACGGTCGGTGACGTCGGTGTCCAGGTCCTTGAGGATGCGCACCACGCCGGAGGACTTGGTGCCCGAGCCGTAGGAGGACACCGCCATCCAGTCCATCGGGGCACTCATGTGCAGCCGGCGTGACAAGTCCGCCATGACGTAGACGGCCCCCTTGAGCACGCCCACGAGCAGAGGGTCGCGACCGGCGTAGTCCGCGTCGATCTGCGCGGCCATCTCATCGAGGCGCTGCCCGATCTGCTCCTCGGTGATGAGAACCTGCTGAAGGTCCGATCCCATGTCCGTGGCGTCCATACGCCCTGCCTTCCTCATGTGTCGTCATAACTGCGCGGGCCCACCGTGGCCGGGGAGGCCACCGGTCCGCGCCGACGCCATAAGCCTGCCACAACGGGCCGCGACCTGGCACTTCAGCTGACGCGACGCACCCACACGTCGGGGCGGGCGAGCTCAGCCGGCGTGGGCAGCAGCTCGGGATCGGCCCACACGGCGTTGAGCCCCTCGTGCCCGATACGGGTCACGACGCTGCGCACGAAGGCGGCGCCGTCGGCGTACTGGGCCTCCTTGGCCTCCAGGCCCATGAGCCGGTGCAGCAGGAGCGAGCCCAGTCCGGGGCCGGGGCCGATGCCGCCGTCGGCCGCGCGGCTGCGCGAGAGCACGGCCCGAAGCCGGTGGACCGACGGCATCCGGTTGGGGTGCACGTCATCGAGGACCACCTCGGCGTGCCCCTCCAGGAAGGTCAGCGCGGCCGCCAGGGAGGCGACCTCGGCGCGATCCGTGACGTTCATCAAACCCTCGAGCACCCGCCCTCGGCCCGCACGCGCCGCAAGGCGCACCGCCCGGCCTCGCCGCGGCCGCTGCCTCCCCCGCCCTCGTGAGCTCTCGCCCCCGGCACCGTCGGCGCCCCCGTACACGGCCTCGACGACGGCGCCGATCACCATGCGCATGGAGTCCGACAGGTAGGGGCCGAGCCAGGGCGCGGCGGCCAGCTGGACGGCGTGGGTCATCTCGTGCAGGCAGACCCAGGCGGGCAGGTCGAGCATGTCCAGGTCCATCTGGCGGCGCACCGCCAGCACGTTGGGGGCCACGAGCAGGAGGTGCGGCGACGCCGCCCCATCCCAGCCTGTGCCTGTCGCCACGTCACGGGCCGGCGCGGTGGCGGGCGCCGCGACGTCGGCCCCCTCGCCTGCGGGCGGAGCGGCGTCGGCGGCACCGGCCCCGTGGCCGTGGGGTCCGCTCGGGGCCGCGGGCACCACCTGTCCCAGGAGCCGGGTGGCGAGCAGGCTCATCGCCCCGGCGATCTCGGCGGCCCCGACGAGCTGGATCGCCTCCGAGGCCCGCGGGGCGGGCACCTGTTCCATGAGGCCGCGCAGCGCCCGGGTGGAGGCGCGCACGAGCCCGGCCCGGTCGACGACGCTCACGCGTGTGGACTCGGCGACCTGCTGAGCCGCCCGGTTCAGGCCGGTGATCCTGGCGACCCAGGCCGGCGCCTCCTGGGCGGAGCGGCGCAGGACCGCCACCGAGCTGGCGCGCGCCGAGCGCGAGGCGCTGGGGCCTGCCGGGATGAGCGCACTCAGGCGCTCCACCGTCCGCCAGTCGACGAGGCCCGCCGCTGTGCCCTGGGTCGTCACCGTGACACCTTTCTCGCCGAGTTCACCGGGCTGCCCGAGCCCCTGCCTTTCGCCACTGCGCCGAACACGCCGCCGCGCCTCTCACGAGCAGCCGCAGGAGGCCAGGGGCGCCACGAAGTGGTTGTCGATCGCGGCCGCGGCCGCCCCGACGCCGTTGGCGGGGAAGCCGTTGGCCAGGACCGCGAAGGCCAGCTGGCGCCCGTCGGCGGTGGTGACGACCCCGGCCAGGGAGGAGGTCTGCTCCAGTGAGCCGGTCTTGGCGCGCACCGTCCCGGCGGCGGCGGTGTCGTGCAGGCGGTGGTCCAGAGTCCCGTCCAGGGCGGCGACGGGCAGATCGGCGATGAGGGTGCGTCCGGCCGAGCTGCCCTCGCCTCCGGCGGCCTTGGCGAGGATCTGGGCCAGGAGCCTGGCGGGGACCTTGTTGCCCTTGGCCAGCCCCGAGGAGTCCAGGAGCGTCACCCCGGAGGTGTCGAAGCCGTCCTTGCTCAGCTGGGCGAGCACGGCCTTGGAGGCCCCGGCAAAGTCAGTGGTCTCCTTGGCGTGCGCGGCCACGAGGCGCCCCTCGACCTCGGTCATCGTGTTGTCGGAGGTCTTCAGCGACAGGGCGAGGATGTCGGACAGCGGGGCGGAGGAGACCGAGGCCATCTCCCGGGCGCCACCGGAGGCTGCGGCGCGGGTCGGTTCGCCGTCGACCGTGATGCCGGCCTCGCTCAGGTGCTTGGCGAAGGCCTGGGCGGCCCCCATGGCCGGATCCTCCGGGTAGCCCTGGTTCTGGGTGGCTGAGACATCCACCATGATCGGCTGGATCTTGGCCACGTACTGCTCGTTGCCGGCCTCCCACTTCTCGTTCCACTGGGCACCAGTGAACAGGGTGTCGTCCAGGCGCAGGGAGACCGACGTCGTCCCCTGGGACTTGAGCTTCTCAGCGGTGGCGCGGGCGAGGTCGCCCAGGCCGGCGTGGCCGGCCGTGGCGCTCGGGTCGCCCTCGTTGTCGGCCAGCAGCACGTCACCGCCGCCCACGAGGGTGAGGGTCTGCCCCTCCAGGACGGCCTTGGTCTGAAGGGTGTGTCCCGGCCCCATGGAGGACAGGGCGGCCCAGGCGGTGAGCACCTTGTTGGTGGAGGCCGGCGTCACCCCGGTGGCGGCCGAGCGGTCCAGCAGCTCCTCGCCGGTGGCGACGTCGACGACGGAGGCCGTCACGTTCCCCCCGGTCAGGGCGGCGTCGGAGGCCACGCCCTGGGCGTAGCCGCTCAGGGCGGTCTTGGAGGGTGTGGGAGCCCCCTGGTCCAGGCCGGAGGGGGCGGCGGCGGTCTTGGCGCTGGGGCCGGCCGGAGTCGGGAAGGGCCGGGGGGCGACGTCGGCGTAGGCGACCGTCACCGGGCCGGGCAGCAGGTCGAGAGCATCGCCCAGGCTGTAGTAGCCGCCGAAAACCAGCAGGCTCGCCGCTGTCAGGGCAGCGGTCTGGACCTTGCGCATACGTCCTCCGGACTGGGTTGTGGACAGGCTGGGATGGCCTGTATATCAAGTAGGTAGGGCGCCCAGGAGGTTACCGCCACCGGTGCACCGACGTGCAGAGTACGCGTTTACCGACCTCAGGCGCTGTCGTGCGCCACACTAGTGCCATCAATACCCGCCCCGCCGGATCGACGCCGACCAGCAGGCACCGTTCCAGCGCCCAACGAGCTGAAGACACGAGCGAAGGAGGCTCCCCGTGGAGTTCGACGTCACGATTGAGATCCCCAAGGGCAACCGCAACAAGTACGAGATCGATCACGAAACCGGCCGAATCCGCCTGGACCGCATGCTCTTCACCTCGACGCGCTACCCCGACGACTACGGCTACATCGACGGGACCCTCGGTGAGGACGGCGACCCCCTCGACGCGCTGGTCCTGCTGGAGGAGCCGACCTTCCCCGGCTGCGTCATCCGCTGCCGCGCACTGGGCATGTTCCGCATGCGCGACGAGAAGGGCGGCGACGACAAGGTCCTGTGCGTGCCCAGCGCCGACCAGCGCGCCTCCTGGCGTACCGACATCGAGGACGTCTCAGAGTTCCACCGCCTGGAGATCCAGCACTTCTTCGAGGTCTACAAGGACCTCGAGCCCGGCAAGTCCGTCGAGGGCGCCCACTGGGTGGGCCGCGAGGAGGCCGAGGAGGAGATCCGCCAGTCCTTCCAGCGCGAGGCCGACCGCGTCGCCCGCGAGGGCCACTGACGCTAGCCGGGCGGGCGGGGCGGCATACATGCTCCGCACCGCCCCACAGCTCGCGACTGACGAACCGCCCGCCCCGGCTTTCGGGGCGGGCGGAATACGTGCTCGAAGGCGTGGCGGGTCTGGCGGGAGCGCCGCGAGGAACGAGCGGCGCGGATGGTAGCCGAGAGCGCGTGTGCCGCCCGCCCCACCCCCGCTTGAGAGGTTCAGAGGCGCACCGCGTAGGGCATGACGCCGGAGTAGCGCATGGGGGTGACGCGCACGGTCATGCCGAAGGTCGGCGCCTCGATCATCGTGTCGTCGCCCAGGTAGATGGCGACGTGGTAGATGCCGGACTGGCTGCCGTCGGAGGACCAGAAGACCAGGTCTCCGGGCTGGGCGGCGTCGAGCGGGACCTGGGTGCCCTCCCCGTACTGCACGCGCGAGGAGTGCGTGAGGTACACGCCGGCGGCCGCGTAGGAGACCATCGTCAGCCCCGAGCAGTCCAGGCCCGACGCCGACTCCCCGGCCCACACGTAGGGGGTTCCGATGTAGCCCATGGCCGCGTTGATGGCGGTGGAGGCCGCGTTGCCGGAGTACGACGGCGCGGGCTCAGGCTCAGGCTCAGGCTCCGGGGTGGGAGCGGGAGAGGGCGCGGCCTCCTCCTCATCGGCCGCCTCTGGCTCCGGCTGGGAGGTGGTGGCGGGTTCCTGAGCGGAGGACTGGGGACTCGGGCTGGGCTGGCTCGACTGCTCCTGGGGAGCAGGGGCCGACTCCTGAGGCTGGGCGGCGGCCTGCTCGGCCTGCTTCTGAGCGAGGTCGGCGGCCGCCTTCTCCGAGGCCGCCTTGGCGGCTGCCTGGGCGGCGGCCTCCTCACGGGCCTTACGCTCGGCCTCGACCTGGTTCTGATACTTCGTCTCCAGCTCGACGGTGGTGTTGCGCTGGGCGGCCAGCTGGACGATGAGGTTCTGGCGGTTGGTGCGGGTGGTGGTGACGGCGTTCTGGGCGTCGTTGGCGGCGGCCTCGGCGTCGGACTTGGCGGTCGCGGCGGCGGTTGTGGCGGTCTCCTTGGCCGTGACCTTCTGGTCGGCGATGGTCTGCATACTCGCGGCCACCGCCTCGAGGGCCTCGACGTTCTGGACCTTGGCGTTGTTCTTCTCGCCGGCCCGGGTCAGGGCGACGTCGGCGTCGGCCAGGTCCGCCAGTGACTCGCTGGTGAGGTAGGGGGTGAGCGGGTCGAGCGGGTTGCCGCTCTCCTGGTAGGTCTGGACGACGATCGAGCCGAGGTCGGAGCGGGCCGTGGCCGTGCTGGAGGCGGCGGCGTCGGCGTTGGCCTGGGCGGTCTGGGCGTCCTTGGTGGCCGTGTTGAGCTCGTCGACGGCGGTCAGATAGTCCTCGTTGGCGACCTGAGCCTTGATCTGGGCCTCCTCCAGGTTGCTGCTCTCCTGGGCGAGCTGGGCCTCCAGGGAGGCGATGGAGGTGGAGGTCGAGCGCTCGGAGGCCTTGGAGCGATCGATGTCGCTCTGATCCACGGGGTCGGCCAGCACCGATGGCGCCAGGGTGCATGCCAGGGCCACCACTGCGGTGGCAACAACACCGTATCCGTGCCGTCTTGGGGGGATCGAGCTCACAGGGGTTCTCCGTCGTGATGGGGCTGAACGTGAGGATGACGCCTCACCCGGGGACCGGCGCCGGCCCGCCGTCGGGATCCGTTCCGCGAGATCACGGGGGCGCGGAGCGGATGAGGGGACGAAGACGGCAGACAGCGTCAGCCCGGATGCGACAAAGCCACACTAGTCGCTTTGGCCCCATCTGAAAACAGAATTCACACTATTCACAATCGTAACTTACATCTCTGTAGTTAACGGATTGTGCCTGCGCTGACGGGGCTCTTCGTCGTCGTCATATGACCGTGACCGATATGACATCCGGCACAAATGACCGTTTGTGCAGGTCACTATGGGTTGAAACGGCCGGATCGTCGCCGGCGGAAGGCGGTCGCTCAGGCCGGACAGGCCAGCACCGCCCCGCGGCAAGGGGACGCCGCGAAGGCGCCGCACCCGCGCCGAGCCCTACACCGCGGCCGCATGGCGGACACGCGTTTGGACCACCCGCGGAGGAAACCGCTAAAGTCGGAGCATGTTCCGTCGTCCTGAGGCCCTTCGGCCGGACGCCCCCACCACGGGGCGAATGCGCAGCTGACGCGCACGCCGCCGTCGGCCCACGTGCGCGTCCCCGCCCTCACCCGCACCACCACAGAAGTTGCAGCACGGTGACGGCGGACGACTCAGCACCACGACTCCTCGCCCCGCCTGCTGCCGGGCCGGCTCCGACGCCGGCCCCAGCGGGCCCCGGGCAGCCGCCCGTAGGCGCGCCGCAACCGCCGGCGCGAGGCAGGCACCGCTCGTGGCACTGACATCGCCGCCGGCCACCGGAAACCACCAAGGAGTCCTCATGACCGACCAGCACCCCACCACCCCCGACCAGACCGCCCCCCAGGGCGCGCAGCCGGTCCCCTCCCCCACCAGCCCGGCGGGCTGGCGCTTTGAGACCAAGCAGGTCCAGGCCGGGCACGACCCGATGTCCGAGCCCACCCACGCCCGGGCCATCCCGATCTACCAGACCTCCTCCTACGTCTTCGAGTCGGCCGAGCAGGCGGCCTCCCGCTTCGCCCTGAGCGACCTGGGCCCGATCTACACGCGCCTGAACAACCCCACCAATGACATCGTCGAGCAGCGGATCGCGGCCCTGGAGGGCGGTGTCGGGGCGCTGCTGACGTCGTCGGGGCAGGCGGCCACGACCCTCGCCCTGGTGACGCTGGGCGGGGCGGGCAACAACATCGTGGCCTCCCCCTCCCTGTACGGCGGCACCACGAACCTGCTCACCCACACCCTGCCGCGGCTGGGCATCGAGGCGCGCTTCGTGGACGACACGGGCGACCCGGCGGCCTGGGCGGCGCTGGCCGACGAGCGCACCGTCGCCTTCTTCGGGGAGTCGATCCCCAACCCGCGCGGCGACATCCTCGACATCGAGGCGATCTCGGCGGCCGCGCACGAGCTGGGCATCCCACTGGTTGTGGACAACACGGTGGCCTCGCCCTTCCTGACCCGCCCCTTCGAGTGGGGCGCGGACATCGTGGTGGCCTCGGCGACGAAGTTCCTGGGCGGGCACGGCTCGTCCGTGGCGGGCGTGATCGTGGACTCCGGCGGCTTCGACTTCGCAGCCCAGCCCGAGCGCTTCCCGGGCTTCAACACGCCCGACGAGTCCTACCACGGCCTGGTCTACGCCCGGGACCTGGGGGTGGGCAGCCCGCTGGGCGCAAACCTGGCCTTCATCCTCAAGGCGCGCGCCGAGGGCCAGCGCGACCTCGGCTTCGCGCTGGCGCCGCACTCGGCCTTCCTCATCGCCCAGGGCATCGAGACGCTCTCGCTGCGCATGGAGCGGCACGTGGACAACGCCCTGGCGGTGGCCACCTGGCTGGAGGGGCGCGACGACGTCGCCTCGGTGCGCTACTCGGGGCTGGCCTCCAGCCCCTACTACGAGCGGCACCGCAAGTACTGTCCACGCGGGGCGGGCTCGATCCTCACCTTCGACCTGGCCGGTGGGCGCGAGGCGGGGGCGGCCTTCATCGACGCCCTGAGCCTGTTCTCCAACCTGGCCAACATTGGGGACGTGCGCTCACTGGCGATCCACCCGGCCACCACGACGCACTCCCAGCTCGATGACGCCGGCCTGGCCGCGGCCGGGATCAGTGCCGGGACCGTGCGCCTGAGCGTGGGGATCGAGCACATCGACGACATCCTGGCCGACCTCGAGCGCGGCCTGGCGGCGGCCCGGGCCGTCGGGGCGGGAGAGCCGAGCGCGGCGGCCGGAGCCTGAGGCGGCGTGCCATGAGTGCGACCACATCCTCCTCCTACCCTGTCTCCAGCGGCAGCACCCAGACCGAGCCGGCCGCCTTCGGCGTGGGGACGGCCTCCTCCAAGCTGGTGGACCGCAAGGCCGGCTCCCCCACGGGCGCCTGGCGGCCCGGCGACGAGCCGGGGCACCGTCGGTTCCTGGAGATCGGGGACCTGCCCCTGGAGTCCGGGGAGGTCCTGCCCAACACGGTCCTGGCCTTCGAGACCTGGGGGGAGCTGAGCCCGCAGCGCGACAACGCGGTGCTCGTGCTGCATGCCCTGACCGGCGACTCCCACGTCACCGGTGAGGCGGGGCCCGGGCACCCGACGCCGGGATGGTGGTCGGACCTGGTGGGGCCCGGGCGGGCCATCGACACTGAGCGCTACTTCGTGGTGGCGGCCAACATCCTGGGCGGCTGCCAGGGCTCGACGGGGCCGTCGTCGACGGCGCCGGACGGGCGCCCCTGGGGGTCGCGCTTCCCGTGGCTGACCACGCGCGACGCCGTCGAGGCCGAGGCGCGTCTGGCCGACGCGCTGGGGATCGAGGTCTTCCACCTGGTCATCGGGGCCTCGCTGGGCGGGCACCGAGCCGTCGAGTGGGGGGTCACCCACCCGCAGCGGGTGCGCAACCTGGCGCTGGTGGCCACCGGCGCCTCAACGACCGCCGACCAGCTGGCCTGGTGCCACCTGCAGGAACTGGCGATCGTGGCCGACCCCTTCTTCTTCGACGGCGACTACTACTCCCACTCGGTCGGGCCGGTGCGGGGGCTGGGACTGGCGCGGGCGCTGGCCCACACGACCTACCGCAGCGCCGCCGAGCTCGACGAGCGCTTCGGGCGGCGCCACCAGGGCGAGGAGGACCCGGCGGTGGGCGGGCGCTACCAGGTGGAGTCCTACCTGGACTACCACGCCGGCAAGCTGCTGGCGCGCTTCGACGCCAACACCTACCTCATCGTCACCCACTCGATGATGGTGCACGACGTCGGCACGGGGCGCGGCGGCATCGAGGCGGCGCTGGCGCGAGTGCAGGCGCGCACGCTCGTGGTGGACGTGGACTCCGACCGGCTCTTCCTGCCCGCCCAGGCAGAGGAGCTGGCCGGCGGCATCCCCGGCGCGAGGCGCGAGACCATCAGCTCCCTGCACGGGCACGACGGCTTCCTCATCGAGGCCGAGCAGATGGACACGATCCTGCGCGACTTCCTGGCCGACGCATAGACATCGACAAAACTGACCAAAACTTCAGAAACGACCCGGAGCCGCGTCGTCTATGAAGATTCCGTCGGTGAGTAAGAGTTGTGCTGCCCGCGGTGGAAGTAGGCAGCCAGCTCCGCGTCGAGCTCGGGCACGTCAAAGGGCACGGAGCCAGAGCGCAGGGACCGGGTGGCCAGCCCCCCGCTGCGACGGCGTCACGCGCGCTGATCGGCGAGACGTCGATGTCCCCGCCATCGACGTCGATTGCGGGCATACCAGGGGGGAGAACATCCCTATGGCCATTCCTATGGCACAACGGAAAGAGCAGGTGGCACAGCACCTCAAGACACCGGAAGAGAATGTCAACAGGAGCGTCATGCAACGTGACGGTCGCCCCGCGGACACATACTTCGCACACCGATCCCATAGATGGCACGGGGATCATCACCCATATGAACGAGCCTCTCCGCGCCACCCCGTGGCACGGAGGAACTGTTCCCACGTGAGCGCCTCCGGGTCTATACTGCGACTCCACTCAAGATCACGATCCTGCCGAAAGTAACCGTACTCAACAGCATAGTTGACCATCCCCAGGATCTCCTGCGCATGAAGATCATCGGCAACCAATTCAGGAAAGTTGCGCGCCAACCCGTCATACGTGAACGCATCGCGATATTCGGCTCGCAGTCCGGTAACATCCTGGAACGTTCTCACCATCTCGCGCGGAGAGATGACATCACCCACGATCGGCAGGGTTTCACCGTCATACCTCTCCGGCTTGCTGATGATTTCCCGCACAGCCGGACCAGTCGCCGTGACGGGATCGACGAACGGCGCCCGAAAATCTTCAGGAAGATATATAGGAAGGACAAGCGAGCCGTCCTCCACCCTGGGAACGTAGTACTCCATCAAATTGGTGTAGAAAAATGAGAGGATCACAAAAGTACTAGCTACGGGCAGACCACTGATGTACTCCGCAACCCGTGCCTTGTCGGTGAAATGAGGTGCGAACAACTTTCCACCTGTGGTCTCATCAACGTTCTCCAAGGCACTGAACACAACGTGTTCAACCCCGGCCCTCACCGCAGCATCAGCGATCCGACACCCCAACTCGTATTCACGAGACCCTCTCGGAGGAGTGGGAGGGGTGACCAAGAATGCAGCACGAGCACCAGAAAAAGCATCAACCCACGCATCATCACTCCCCAACGAAAGCGACCCCGCCACCAATTCGGCACCTTGACGTTCAAGGCTTTGCGCCACCTGCGATGCGGGATCCCGAGTCAGTGCCCGCACCCTGTAGCCTCCACCCTGCAGCAACGATCTCACAACGCTGCGCCCCTGCTTGCTGGTTGCACCGGCAACAGCAACAATCGGAGTGTCCAGCATGTTACGCTCCCATCCATGACTCATAACGAACATTGGCTGACACAGGACAGCGTCACAGGAGTGAGACCGCCACGTCAAGAACTATCTTTTTAGATAGTCCCCTCAAAACGGAGACATGACACATGAGAACCGAATACATCAGCGAGTTCGTCAGTTTCAACGACAAGACCTACTCCTGCCCGATCAGCGTGGCCATGAATCTTGTCGGAGGAAAATGGAAGACGGTCATCATTTACCACCTTCAACACGGGCCGAAGCGCTTCAGCGAACTACGAAACGATCTCGTGTCAGCAACAGATGCAACACTCACTCATCAGCTCAAACAGCTCGAGACGGACGGCCTCATATCACGCCGAGCCTTTGGCGATAAGCCGCCACTGAAAACGGTGTACTCACTCACCGACTTCGGTCGAACCTTTTTACCCGCCTTACAGGCCCTGACACAATGGGGAAATCAGGTGGTAGCAGAGCGAGGTCAATTCATGTAGATGCCCTCATGTTTCTTGAAGTGGACCACCGAAGACCTACACGGCACACATTCTCTTGGCGCGAATCACAGCCACGGAGTCATTCACCGACACGACCGGCCGTCGAGACGAACTTGACGGCCGGACAATTTATACCCCGTCGGCGACTCGCCCGACTTTGCAGAATCGTGATGTTCCGTTACCTTATCGTGAGACGTCTGACATCTACCGTCTACGTCTCCTGTTGAAGGCAAGGCCGCCTCGGCACCCTAGAACGGAACACCTATGACATCGCACAGTCCTTTTTCCCGGAGGCGCCTGCCGGCTCTCCTGGGCTCCCTGCCACTGGCCGCCACCGGCCTGATCGCCGCCGCGCCCCCGGCGCTCGCCGTCCCCACCTCTGACGGCCTGGCCGACGTCACCATCACGCAGGTGAACGCGCCCGCGGACGGCCTCTACTCCGTCGGCGATGTCATGACCTTCAACATCACCCTCACCAACACCAGCGGCGAGGCCCACTCCTACGCCCCTGCCTCGACGAACCTGTCCGGGAACGTCTCCAAGTGCCGGTGGCGCAACGTCCCGGCCGGGACCACCAAGACCGACTGCACCGGCCTGGCCACGCACACGGTGACCGCCGAGGACGTCAAGGCCGGCGGCTTCACCCCGCAGATCGCCTACGAGGTCAAGGCCGTGGAGTACGCCGGGAAGGCCCTCAGCACCCCGGAGACGATCAGCGGCGCGACGAGCCCGGTCAAGGCCGCCACGCTGCGGGTCGAGTCGCTCACGCCGTCGTCGAGCCAGGAGAACTACAAGCTGGGCGACACCGTCAGCTACACGGTGCGCGTGCGCTCGGTGTCGGACAAGACGATCAACGTCGCCGCCACCGACTCCTCCTTCGACGACCTGGGCCGCCAGTGCCACTGGGGCGGCCTCAAGCCGGGCAAGGGCGCCGTCTACAACTGCAAGGCACTCACCCACACGATCACACAGGCCGACGTCGACGCCGGCCGCTGGACGCCGTCGATCACTCTGACGGCCACCGGCACCGACGGCGCCACCCTTCAGACGCTCACCGCCACCGGCAACCCGATCAACGTCGTCGGCGACCACCCGCAGGCCACGCCCGCGCCGGCGCCCGACGCGAGCACCGACCTGCCGGCCTCGATGAGCCAGGCCCAGCACGTGGCCCCCAACACGGCCACCGACAACTACCGCATCCCGGCGATCACCACCGCCCCCAACGGGGACCTGCTCATCTCCTACGACGAGCGCCCGAAGGACAACGGCAACGGCGGCAGCGACGCCCCCAACCCGAACCACATCGTCCAGCGCCGCTCCACCGACGGCGGCAAGACCTGGTCGGCGCCCACCTACATCCACCAGGGCACGGAGACCGGCAAGAAGGTCGGCTACTCCGACCCGAGCTACGTCGTCGACCACCAGACGGGCACGATCTTCAACTTCCACGTCAAGTCCTACGACCAGGGCTGGGGCGGCTCACAGACCGGCACCGACCCGGACAACCGGGGCGTCATCCAGGCCGAGGTGTCGACCTCCACGGACAACGGCTGGACCTGGACGCACCGCACCATCACCGCAGACATCACGAAGAACAACCCGTGGACCGCGCGCTTCGCGGCCTCGGGCCAGGGCATCCAGATTCAGCACGGCCCTCACGCCGGGCGCCTGGTGCAGCAGTACACGATCAGGACCGCCGACGGCGCGGTGCAGGCCGTCTCGGTCTACTCCGACGACCACGGGAAGACGTGGCAGGCCGGCACGCCGATCGGGACCGGCATGGATGAGAACAAGGTCGTTGAGCTCTCCGACGGCTCCCTCATGCTCAACTCGCGCGCCTCGGACAGCTCCGGCTTCCGCAAGGTGGCCCACTCCACCGACGGCGGGCAGACCTGGAGCGAGCCGGTGTCCGACAAGAACCTGCCCGACTCGGTGGACAACGCCCAGATCATCCGAGCCTTCCCGAACGCCGCCCCGGACGACCCGCGCGCCAAGGTGCTGCTGCTGAGCCACTCACCGAACCCGAAGCCGTGGTCGCGTGACCGCGGCACCATCTCGATGTCCTGCGACGACGGCGCCTCCTGGACGACCAGCAAGGTCTTCCACGAGCCCTTCGTTGGCTACACGACGATCGCGGTGCAGTCCGACGGCAGCATCGGGCTGCTCAGCGAGGACGCCCATGACGGTGCTAGCTACGGCGGCATCTGGTACCGCAACTTCACGATGAACTGGCTCGGCGAGCAGTGCGGCCAGAAGCCGGCGGAGCCGAGCCCGTCCCCGACGGCGGCACCGTCGGCGGCACCGACGAAGAAGCCGGCCCCGTCGGCCGCGCCGAGCGCTGCACCGGAGCCGAGCAGCGCCCCGGCTCCGGAGCCCACGACCGCTCCGAGCACGGAGCCGACGGCAGCCCTGATGCCGAGCTCCGCGCCCGAGCCGAGCGCTGGACCGACCGCTGCGCCCGAGCCGGAGACGTCGCCTGCTCCGACCGCTGAGCCGACGCAGGCGCCGGGCACCCAGCCGAGCTCGGCGCCCAAGCCGGGTGCCACGGGTCGGGCGCCGTCGGTGGTGAACCCGAAGGCGACCGCTGCGCCGACACAGTCGGGGCGGCCGTCGTCGAGCGCGAGCCCGGCACCGAGTCGGAGCGCGGCGGCGACGTCGAAGCCGGGCATGGAGCCCGATGAGATCGATCGGCCGTCTGACGGGGCCATGGCGCAGCCGACCGGTGGCGCCAGCACGCCGAGCGCCACGCCGACGCAGGCGGCGAAGGCCGGCAGCAGCCTGTCTCGCACGGGGACCAACGCGCTGCTGGGCCTGGGCCTTGCGGGTGTCGCGGTTGTCGGCGGTTACCTGCTGCTACGGGCTCGTCGCGCGAAGAACTGAACACGCGATGAGCCGGCTATCCGGCTCGGAGCGCTGACTGAGGGGTGGGACGCCGACGCGCCCCACCCCTCAATGCTGTCCTGCTCGGCGGAGCGGCCGCCTCAGCGGCGAGACGCGACCGCGCGGACCAGGCTCGCCACCGGGTGCCGGCAGGTCGCCGGGTAGGGAGATCTGCGCGCATGACTTTTGCTCACATCCGGCGAGGTGACATGGCGCAGATCGAGCCCAGGCGGGCCCTGCGCTGCTGAAGGGCCCCAGCGGCCCTCCGTCCTCACCGACGAGACGCCCGGCAGTGTCCAAATCGGTGACAAAGGCCTGGAACAGACCAGAACCGGCGAGAAGAAACCGCATGATTCCAACGTTCCTTCTCCCGCACTGATGGCACCGTGGCTCCTTTGTCACCGATTTGGACACCTGCGCCCTCCAGCGCCCCTGCAATGCGGTCATGTTCGAGCGCGAGAGCCCGTGAGAGCCCGTTCGTATGCGTCGAGCAGACGACGGGCGTTCTTGGTCGACCGGAAGAGGTAGGCGGTCTCCTGCCAGCTCGCGTACTCGTCGGCCAGCATGAGGACCGCACGGTCGTTACTCGAGACGACACGACCGCCTTCACTATCAGTAGTGGTAGCGAACTTGGAGAATCACCAGGTCATCACCAGCAACGAGGTACACAAGGCGATGCTCGTCAGTGATCCTTCGCGACCACGCACCCGAGGCGCCGTACTTGAGCTGCTCGGGTTTACCGATACCTCCGAAGGGATCGCGAAGGGCCGCATCGATGAGCATGTTGACCCGTTTGAGGATCCTGCGGTCCGCCTTCTGCCAGTACGTATAGTCCTCCCACGCCGACGAGACCCATACGAGACGCATCAGTCCTCCCGGTCAAGGTCATGCGTCTCCGTCTGGCCCGCACAAGCCTGGCCATACGCATCAAGAAGGCGTCGCGCGTTCTCAGGCGATCGGAACAGGTAGGCGGTCTCCTGCCAAGCAGCATACTCGTCGGCGGGCATAAGAACAGCACTGCCCTTACGTGAAACAATCTCAACGGCGTCATGATCGGCGTTGACTCGCTCAATGAGCGGGTACAACGTCTTGCGCGCCTCGCTTGCACTGATAGACATAAGAGCACCTCTTCCCTCAGACGTACCAGGATACGGTACCATCCGAGACGATAGACTGTAGGCTCTCTCACTCCCTCACACGGTCCGAGCAGCCACCTACTGCACCTCAAGGGCCTCAGGAGCAGTCACCGGGGCACTTCCTGCGAGGGGCTAGCACTCAGGAGGTGCGGATGATGTCGAGCTCGTCGACTACCACTGACGCTGACCGGATCGACCCGATTCACCCGGGCGAGGTCCTCATGGAGGACTTCATCGAGGGGTTTGGGATCACCCAGAACAAGCTCGCCACGGCCATCGGCGTGCCCCCGCGCCGCATCAACGAGATCGTGCACGGCAAGCGCGGCATCACCGCGGACACCGCTGTACGGCTGGCCAAGTACTTCGGCACATCTGCTGAGCTCTGGATGAACCTGCAGAGCCACTATGAGCTCAGGCTTGAGCGCCGGGCACTGCGCGAGCAGCTCGACAGCATTGTGCCGCTGCAGCCGGTGGCGTAGACAATACAGACGGTATACATGACCGACGCTCACATCCGGCGAGGTGACCTGGCGCAGATCGAGCCCAGGCGGGCCCTGCGCTGCTGAAGGGCCCCAGCGGCCCTCCGTCCTCGCCAACGAGACGCCCGGCAGTGTCCAAATCGGTGACAAAGGCCCAGAACGGGACGGAACCGGCGAGAAGAAACCGCATGATTCCAACGTTTCGTTTCCCGGGCTGGCGACATCGGGGCTCCTTTGTCACCGATTTGGACACCAGCTCCTTCCAGCGCCGCTGCAATGAGGTCGGGTTCGAGCGCGAGAGCCCGTGAGAGCCCGTTCGTATGCATCGAGGAGACGCCGGGCGTTCTCAGGTGACGGAACAGGTAAGCAGTCTCCTGCCAAGCGGCATACTCGTCGGCAGGCATAAGAACCGCTCGACCGTTGCTCGAGACGATCTCAACGGCATGGTGACTGGCGGCGATGCGGTCAATGAGCGCCAGCAACGTCCGGCTCGCTTCGTCGGCGCCGCCGGTCTACTCGACGTCGATGGGGCCGTTGATGTGGAGGGTCTCGACGTCGAGGCGCCGGTTGACTCGTGAGGCGGTGGAGTCGTCGATGCGGCCGGCGAAGCGCAGGCCGTGTACGCGCTCACGCAGGTGCTCGATGACGGCAAGCCGCAGGGCGCTCTCCGGGCGGCTATAGACGTCGGCCTCACTCTCTGTGGCCGAGTTGAGCACGGAGTCGTGACGACGTGCATAGTCGGCACGCACCGCCTCGATGGCTGCGTCGTCGTCGACGCCCGCGCGTTCGGCGATGGCATCGAGCTGGCTGATGGTGTCGGCGAGGATGTCGGCGAGGGCCTCGGTCTCCTGCGACTCGACGGACTCGGCGGTCTGTGTGCCGGCCGAGGGCCTGGCGTTGGCCCAGCGGACCACGTAGGGCAGGGCGAGGCCCTGGATGAGGAGGGACAGGAGGGTCGCGCCGGCGACGACGAGGATGATGAGGTTGCGCTCAGCGTAGGCGACGCCGTCGAAGGAGGTCGGGATGGACAGTGCCATCGCCAGTGAGATCGCGCCGCGGAAGCCAGCGACCGTGGAGACGATGCGGCCGCGGATGTTGGTGCGGCGCAGGCGCTGCTCGGGGCGGCGGTCGAGGGCGCAGATGGAGTAGATGATGAGGTGATGGCCTGCGAACCTTCCCGCGACCATGGCGATGTAGATGATGGGGATGAGGATGAGGCCGCGTACGAGGTCGGCGCGGGGGAGCTCGGCGACGATGCCGGGGAGCGCCACCCCCACCATGACGAAGAGGATGGTGTTGAGAATGTGGGTGAGGATCGTCCAGAAGGGGATGCCGAGGACTCGCGAGCCCAGGGACATGTGCGGGGCGGCGAAGCGGGAGATAACGATTCCGCAAGTGACGACGGCGAGCACGCCTGAGCCGCCGATCTCCTCGGCGATGAAGAAGGTGAGGAACGGGGTGGCCAGGGCGGTGATTGTCGCCAGCATGGGGTCGTCGGTGATGGTGCGGACCCGGATGCCGATCTTCGTGACTGCCGCACCGACGAGGGCTCCTGCACCGATTCCTCCGCCGAAGGATAGGAGGAGCTGATGCGTGACGAGACCTGCGGTGACGCCGGAGGAGTCCTGAGCGGCTTGGAGGGCGATGGCGAAGATGACCAGGGCGGTGCCGTCGTTGAGTAGCGACTCGGCCTGAAGAACGGTGCGGCCGTTGGGGTTGATGCCGCGTCCCAGGCTGGAGACGGCGGTGGCGTCGGTGGGGCCGAGGCAGGCGCCGATGAGGAGGGCGGCTCCCACGCTCAGACCCGTGAGGACGCCGATGAGGGTGATGAGGGCGTCCGTGATGGCGACGAGCACCGTGGCGCTGAGGATGATGCCGCGCAGGCTTCGTCGCATGCGGTTGAGGGAGACGGACAGCGATTCCCAGTACATGGAGGATTGGCAGGAAGATCGTGAGGACCACGGTGCTGGGCAGGTACATCTCCTCCCCCACTGGGAGCACCGCGACTCCCACGCCGGAGGCGATGAGAAGTACCGGGGCGATGAGGCGGAACCTGTTGGCGATCGCGTAGGCGACAACCGAGGCGCCGATGAGGGCGACGATCATCTCGATGGTCATGAGGCTGCCGGGTTCCCTTCCTGGGATGAGTGTGGCGAGCGGGCTGCGGTCGGCCCGGGAGAGGGGCGCAGTCAAGCCCGGCTCGGGGCCAGGCCTGTGTCAGGTCCGGGCCGTGCGCAGCCTACTAACGCTTCCTTCAGCGCCCCTGGGGATACTCGATTCGCGTCACGAGACGCCGCTTCAATCCTCGGCGTGCGTGGCTCGGGTGAGAGCTTCCAGGCGAGGCTCGATGGACTCAGCCATCATGGTGATCTCCCGCTCGGGGAGTCGGTTCGCCCGCGCCTGGCCCTGCCATCCTGACAGAGACGCAGTGATGCGTCCGATTCGCTCCCGCGCCTCCGATTGAGTGAGCCGGTAGTCGTTTGCTATAGCCAGGAGCCCGTCGATCTCGTCGGGCATCGCGTCTGCTCCCATGATCGACGTCGCACGGGGCTGACTGAGGTCGGGATTCGGGTTGACGTCGAAGACGGGGCTGAGTCCCCAGAGCCCACGGTCGGCGAGGAACCCGTGGTTGCGCAGGTGGTCGTCAGTGTTGCCGAGGGCGATGCTCGCGATGATTCGGTCGTAGAACTCATGGAGGTCTTGGACGGGCGAGCGAGAGAGATCGCGAATCGCCTCGGCGAGGTCGGCGTAGTCCTTCTGGTCCCCGTCGGACGATCCAGTGGCTGTCATGGCACTGATATAGCCGATACGCGCGCCATCACGGGTTCTGTCGAATCTCCGCAGGATCAGGATGCTTCGATTGCCCACTTGGGTGAGCTGGTGCTGGGGTGTGCGAACGCCCGCTGTCTCGAGGAGGTCGAGAGCTGTGGCCTCCCAGGCCATGACGTCCCAGGAGTCGCCGGAGTGAGGGAATTTCGCAATGGCGAGGCCGCCGTCGTCGAGCCGGACCGAGGCCTTGGGCCGCGCACCGCCGAGGCCCGTCGTCCCTGTGTCGAGAAGTCGTTTAACGGCGTCGGAGGGGTCATCGTCGGAGGCCAGTTCGTCGCTGGCGTGCAGTAGCTCAGGCAGAGCGACGAGCCGCGGAACGCGCGAGGGCTCTCCCAGGAACTCGTCGCTCCCGGGGGCCCGGAAGCGTAGGGCGCCCTGTCGGGTGTCGTCGCTGACGCCCAGGAGGAAGTCGAGGTCGTCCAGCTGACGGGGAACGCGTCCCTTATCGCGGGCTCGCGATCGTTCGGCCTTGCGGATGAGGTTGCGGCCCCAGCGGTCAGGCGCGCTGTCAGCAAAGGCTCCAACGAGCCCGGGCTGGTATTGAGCGCCGGGTACCAGGCTCAGGGCTGGGTCGATGTTCATCCCACCGTCGGCGAGGTAGGTGGGGTCGTAGAGAAAGGTGGTGGAGATCTGGCCGCGCGATCGGGTGAAGTGCGCTTGGCCGACCAGCCGGTGGGGGCCGTTGGCATCGGAGAGGATCTCGATAGTGGTCATCGGGCGCGCTTTCTAGTGAGGCGGCCGGCGCGGAGGCGGCCGATGTCGCTGGCCAGGGGGTCGGCCGCGTCAACAAGCTGGTCGAGGATGCCCAGGGCGCGCAGCACCTGGGTGACGCTGTTGAAGCTGACGTTGGGGTTGCCCGACTCGATCTTGCGCAGGGTGTCACGGGTGATGCCCGCTCGCTCGGAGACCTGCTGCGCGGTCAGGCCGAGCACCATGCGCCACCCGCGCACGTGCTCTCCGAACTCCGTCAGCTGACGGTTGATCCTGTAGCCCGACATGTCCCTCCATTCACTATGACGACCATCGTAGCCCGAACTGAGAGTTGTGGCGATGTTGCTAGTCGTATCGTTTAGCGAACGTGGAGTGGACAACGGTTGCGGCAACTGAGGATCGCCCCTCAGACGCCCGGGCCGCCCGCCGGCGGGTTGTTCAACCTCATAGCCCAGGCACAGGGCGTGGTGGCCGTGTCCTCCGACGGTCCACTGATGCTTCTGAACTGCTACCAGCGGTCGACCTTCGTTGACCCGCAGGCGACGACCTGCTGACCAGCGAACCTGCAGCCGCAGTTCAAGAACTGCTTCAAGACGAGGTCGCTCATTGGCCACGGCTCGGGCGAGTCCTTCCAACCAGCCTTCCAAGGCCCTGACTCCGTGGCGATCCAACCCCGCGAGAGTCGGCTGGTGGTGTCCTTGTCTTGAGCGGGGCGACGACGACGGAGCAGACGGCTGAACTCCGGGCTTGCGCTTCGTTACGGTTCCATGCCGGATAGCAGGACGTCAAGTTGCCGGCCGAGTTCAGGAAGATCGTTGCGTGCCGTCGTCACCAGGATGTCGACGTCGATTGACCAATACCCGTGCGCAACTCGATTGCGCAAACCGATGGGTCGACGCCAGATGATTTCCGGGTGACCTGTACGAAATTCCTCCGGCAGCTTCGCCGCCGCCTCTCCAAGGATCGTGAAGTTCCAAGCCAGAGCATCAGCCTTCACCCAGTCGTCTTCGAGGTCAGCACTGAGCTGGACTCCGTCAATGAGGGCGACGATGCGGGATATCGCATCCCGCATCTCTCTCAGGTAAAGATATTCAGGCCGCCACATAAAATGGCTCCGCGTCCGCAAGGACCTGGTCACGGATCAGCGGGTGCAGTGCCTTCCGTGACACTAAGTCGACGGGGCGTCCGAATAGGTCGGCAAGATCCTGCGATAGGTCCTCGATCTCCCAGCCGAGCGCTCGCCCCTGAGCGAGTTCGTAGAGAAGATCGACATCACTTCCTGGGCCGTCCTCTCCACGAGCGACGGATCCGAAGACGTCGAGGCGCGCGATCCCGAAGCGACGGCACAGCGCGTCCAGCCTCAATCGGTCGACATCTAGAGTCTCCATGCGCCAAGTCTACGCGATGAGCAACACATGGCCACGGGTCGGAGGCGGATCCCTCCTACCCCCACGTATAGCCGGCACTACTTCCTTCCGACGACCAACGCCCTCCGCCCCATGGCTCGCTGCCCGCAGTAACAGTGGGTCAGCCTTCCTGTCGAGGCACTGAGCCCATGACCACTCCTCCGATCCGAGCCCCCAAACTCATGCCTTGTCAGATGAGACGGTGGTGGCCGGAACAGATGCGACGGTCGTGGACTTCTGGCGCTTCACTCTGTCCAATCTTCGGATGAACAATGCTCGCGGCTACCTTGATGAGTTCCTGGCGACGAGGGCGATAGGTTTGGCTGGACTGCGAGTCAAGTGGGATTCTTACGATGCCCTGACACTGAATGGGGCCACGATTGGTGTCGAGGTCTCCACTTTTCTTGAGACTCAGAGGCTTATGGGATTCGCCCCTCAGTGGGGTACACGGGGGTGTGCTGGGACGGCGCTTGTGCGGAGTCTTCAACGCAACGTTCAAGAATGAGAGGGCCCATCGGATGGTGTACCCAACCCAGGATAAGGCGATCAAGAATATTGCCTCTTGGATCGAACTGAGATGCAATCATGTTTGCCTTCACCCAGCCCTGAGGTACCGCCCCCGAACGAGGCCGAACGCGAACTTTTAGACTTAACGAAGGCAGCCTGAATCAAGAAAACAAGCACTGTCCGAAATACACCCAGCAGTCCAATACATTGGGAACCTACTAGAGGATCACCCAGGGGGTCGGCAAAGTTGG
>NZ_MSKS01000012.1:0-564 GCF_001937445.1 Actinomyces oris
CCCGGGTTTGATGGAGGCGGTGATGGCACGGAGGGATCACTGTCATGGGACTTGAGGAAGTATCCCGATGAGCTGCGCGAGCGAGCTACGAGGACGGGCGTTGGAGGCGCTGGCTGACCCGGCGCGGGTCAAGGGCGCGATCCGTAGGATCGGCGAGGAGCTGGGTGTCCACTCCGTGGCTCTGCGCACCTGGGTCAAGAAGGCTCAGGTTGATGGTGGTCTGAGGCCGGGCACCACCACTGACCAGGCACAGCGGATCAAGGAGCTAGAGAGAGGTCCGAGAGCTGCGAAGAGCCAACGCGATCCCAAAGAGCACAGTCGGCTTGTCTATCGCGGCGCAGTGTGAGCGCCCGTCCCGTTGATCTGCCAGTACGTCGAGACCAAGAAGGAGGAGTTCGGGGCCTGGCCGGTCTGCAAGGTGCTCACTGGCGCCGGAGTCAAGATCGCCCCGAAGCACGTGACTCACGCTCGCCGTAGCCGGCCTCCTAGCGCCAGGAGCCTGCGCGACAAGGACCCTCAAGACCGAGATCAGACGAGTCCATGAGAACCAGCTACTCGGTGCTG
>NZ_MSKS01000012.1:623-1947 GCF_001937445.1 Actinomyces oris
GGTCACGTGGCCCGCTGTACCCGCCCGTGCGCCTCATGGGTGACCTGGGCCTACGCGGCGTCAGGCGCGCCAGGTCCCCGCGCACCACGCGCAGCGCGCCGCGAGAGCAGTGCCCGGCCCACCTCATCAAAAGGCATTTCAACGCGTTCAGACCGAACGAGCTGTGGGTCGCCGACATTCCCCCACTGCGTGGGAGGTACCCCCTCCTATGCACGCACCTTCTCCGGGTGGGTCTATGTGGCTTCCGTGACCGACGTGTACTCCCGGAGGATCATCGGCTGGCAGAACCACCTACCGGCCAGTGTGCACCGACCTGGCCCTAGACGCCCTGGAGATGGCCGTCTGGCAACGAAAACGTCAGGGGGCCGACCTGACGGGCCTGGTGCACCACTTGCGACCGCGGCGTGCAGTACAGGTCTACTCGCTTCGGGGCTGCCCTGGCCGAGTGCGAGGCGGTCGCCTCGGTGGGGTCGAAGGGCGACTCCTTTCGGCTTTGCTCTGGCCGAGGCGCTCAAGCTCCTTGTACAAGGCCGAGCTCATCCTTTGGCCAGGGACCCTGGCAGGACATCGACGCCGCCCGTGCTCGCTACCGCCGAGTGGGTCCACTGGGCGGGCACCATTCGCTCTCACTCCGCCATCGGTATGCGAACCCCAGCCGAGCACGAAGCCGCCTGGGCACCCGACCGCCACCGCCACGAACGATCACAACCGGCAACCACCGGCACCAGATAAACCAGCCTCCACAAAACCCGGGGCTTGACAGTGGGGACTGCGGGCCCTTGCCCTGGAGGCCATGTCCGTCTCCCGGGTAGCAGCCGCCCTTGGGATCTCCTGGCACACCGCCAACAACGCAATACTGACCCGGGCCGAGCAGACCATCACCGGCAACCCTCACCACTTCGACGGCGTGGAGGTTCTCGGGGTCGATGACTCCCCCGCGCGCTTCGCTCCCGTGCGGGAGGTACCCCCTGTGTGTGGCGCCACACCAGGCGGGGCGATCGTTGTGTCACCGTGGTCATTGACCTGACCCCCGGTACGCGACCGCAGTGGTCCGGCCCGGCTGCTGGACGTGGTCCCGGGCCGGTCCAAGAAGGTCTTCAAGACCTGGCTCTTCCAGCGCGACCAGGACTGGCGTGGGCGGGTCGAGGTGGTGGCCACGGGGCGGCTTTCACCGGGTCCCGAGAGCGCCGCCGGCGAGGAGCTGCCCAAGGCCCGAGCGGTCATGGACCCTTTTCATGTCGTGTCCCTAGCAGGAGACAAACTCGATGAGTGCCGCCGCCGGATCCAGCGGGCGATCACGGGCCGGCGGGGCCGGGCGGGTGAC
>NZ_MSKS01000013.1 GCF_001937445.1 Actinomyces oris
TGGCCCACCGCCATCGGCGGGCGCCGCCCCGACATTCAGGCCCACAAGGCACCCCTGGTCGGCGCCGCCGCCCGCCGCCTGGGCCTGCCCACCGACCGGGCCACCGTGCGGGACCTGGCCGCCGAGGTCGAGTGGGCCAAGGTCACCATGACCCTGCCCGAGGACTACGCTCAGGCCGCCGTCGCCGCCGGCCGTACCGGCGTGGCCGGGCAGGAGGCGGCCACGGTCGCCCAGGTCCTGTCCCTCTACGAGGAGGCCAAGAGCGAGCGCGGCGTCATCGACTTCGAGGACGTGCTCCTGCTGACCATCGGGATCCTCCTGGACCGCGAGGACGTCGCCGCCCAGGTGCGCGGCCAGTACAAGCACTTCGTCGTCGACGAGTACCAGGACGTCTCCCCGCTCCAGCAGCGCCTGCTGGACCTGTGGCTGGGGCGGCGCCGCCAGCTGTGCGTGGTGGGGGACGTCTCCCAGACCATCTACTCCTTCACCGGGGCCACGCCCACCTTCCTCACCGGCTTCACCACCCGCTACGAGGGGGCACGCACCGTGCGCCTGAGCCGCGACTACCGCTCCACCCCGCAGGTCGTCTCCCTGGCCAACCAGGTCCTCTCGCGCTCGCGGCGCGGAGGCGGAGGCCTGCACCTGCCCGCCGGCGCCGTCGAGCTGGTCGCCCAGCGACCCAGCGGCCCCGCCGTGCGCTTCGAGACCTACGACGACGACATCGCCGAGGCCGAGGGAGCTGTCGCCCAGGTGCGCCGCCTGCAGGCCGCCGGGGTCCCCCTGAGCGAGATCGCGATCCTGTACCGCACCAACTCCCAGTCCGAGGTCTTCGAGCAGGCCCTGGCCGGAGCCCAGATCGGCTACCTCGTGCGCGGCGGCGAGCGCTTCTTCGAACGCGAGGAGGTCAAACGCGCCATGGCCGTCATCCTCGGGGCCGCCCGTACCGAGAAGGCCACCCTCGCCGGTGACCTCGGCCAGGACGTGCGCACCGTTCTGTCCCGCGAGGGCTGGAGTGAGGAGCCGCCCGCCCCCCGCGGAGCCGTGCGCGAACGCTGGGACGCCCTCAACGCCCTGGTGGCCCTGGCCGATGAGATGGCCCAGACCCGCGGCGCCGACCTCGATGCCTTCCACACCGAGCTGCGTGAGCGCGCCGACGCCCAGAACGCCCCCACCGTCGAGGGCGTCACCCTGTCCTCCCTGCACGCCGCCAAGGGCCTGGAGTGGGACGCCGTCATCCTCGCCGGCGTCTGCGAGGGGCTGCTGCCGATCTCCCTGGCCGAGGGGCAGGCCGCCATCGAGGAGGAGCGGCGCCTGCTCTATGTCGGCGTCACCCGCGCGCGCGAGCACCTCATCATCTCCTACGCGCGCGCCCGCAACGCCGGGGGGCGGGCCGCCCGCAAACCCTCCCGTTTCCTGGACGGCCTGTGGCCTACCGGCCACGATGCCACAGACGCCTCCCGGCGCCAGGGCCGCCGCAGCGCCAAGGAACGCTCCCGGCAGTCCGCCGCAGACTTCGAGGCCAACAACGACCCCCGCACCATCGCCCTGTTCGAGGAGCTGCGGGCCTGGCGCTCCCAGGTCGCCAAGGAGAGGGGCAGGCCCGCCTACACGGTCTTCGCCGACGCCACCCTGCGGGACATCGCCGTCGTCAAACCCACCAGCCTGCCCCAGCTCTCCCTCATCCGCGGCGTGGGCGCCACCAAGCTCCAGGACTACGGTGGGCCGGTCCTGGCCCTCCTGCGTGACTTCGAGTCCGGGGACTGAGCGGCCAGGCGAGATCCTGCCCGACGGCGCTCACAGCTGCGAGCACAGGCACTCGGGGTGACGCTCCCAGGCCCTGTGCCGCCCCCGGGGCTCCTGGCCGGTGACCTCCACCGAGTGCGTGGACCACCACATGGCCGAGCCCCCGCTGCCCTCGCTCGCCTCCCCGCCCGGTTCGGCCTTGTCCTGGGCGCCGTCGGCCCCGGATGCCCCGCCCACCAGCGTGTCGATGACGGCCCGAGCCGTTGACGCCGCGGCCTCGTGCAGGACCAGGTGCTCGACCTCGGGCATGGGCAGGGTGCGCATCTGCGTGGCCAGCGCCGGCCAGCACGGGTCAGCGTCCCTCTCCCACAGGTCCAGGCAGGTCGAGCACGGACCCTGAGCGTTGAGTACCGGGCCGATGCGCACCCCCGCCTCGCCGACGACGACCGGCAGGTGCACCACGTCCTCCTGAGCGAGCCGGCGCGCGAGCAGCGGCTCGACCACGTGCGCGTCCACCGTCACCATGACATCGGGACGGGTGCGCAACGGCGCCCGCGTCCTCAGGGCCGGGAAGCGCGCCGACAGGAGCGGAGCCAGGCCCCCGTCCTGCGGGGAACGGGTGGACAGGATCGTGCCCACCCCGGCCTCCGCCAGCCACAGGGCAGCCTCCTGAGCCAGGGTGCTCACGCCGTGAATGGCCAGGACGGACTGGGACAGGACCGCGCCTCGGCCCTTGACATCAGCTCCCAGCCGATCCCAGTAGACACCGTCGGCCCCACCGAGCTCGCTGGTCGCTGAGGCCACCAGCACCCCCTGTCGCTCCAGGTCCGCGACGATCTGACGCGCGCGCGTCACCGGCACCCGGCTGCGCCGGGCGGCCCGGTAGACGCCTGCGCTCTCCAGGTTGCGCGCGAACTCATCGAGCAGGCGCTGCTCGGCCAGGCTCAGGTCGCTGACAATGGTGCGCCGTCCGGGGCTCGTCCCGATCTGGCTGACGCCCTGCTGGCGCCACAGGATGGCGCACCCACCACGTACACGCATCGTGCCTCCTCTCAGTCCTCCCGGAACCCGAAAGGGGCACCAGGAGCTCGACGTCCTGGCGAGAGCGTCAGGACACAGGGCGACAGTGGCACGGGGCGCGCCCAAGCCGCCAGAGGCAGTTGCCGGCCTGTGGATAACTGTCCACGGCCGAATGCCGGTCCCACAGGAGTCACTTGGCTGAGCAGGTGGCCAGGCCGGAGGTGTCGCCCGACGCGATTGCCTGAGTGGCGGTGACGGCCTCGTGCAGGGTGCTGACGGCGAAGACCTGCATGCCTTTGGGCTCATGGCCCTTGACCTCGTCGCAGTTGCTTGCCGGGGCCAGGAAGAACGTGGAGCCCGCCTTTCTGGCGCCGGCCATCTTCTGCTGGATACCGCCGATGGGACCGACCTGCCCAGTCATGTCGATCGTCCCGGTCCCGGAGATGTCCTTGCCCCCGGTCAGGGCCCCGGGGGTGATCTCGTCAACGATCCCCAGGGCGAACATCATGCCGGCACTGGGCCCGCCGACATCGGACAGGCTGAAGGTGGCGTCCACCTTGCTGTCCACCGAGATCTTCAGGCTCAGGCCCAGCAGGGAACCGGTCGTCCCCTCCTGCGGGGCGATCGTGGTGAGTGCGGCGCTCGCCTGCTGATCGCCGCGGCGCACGCCGAGGGTCACTCGCGTGCCCTCGGCGATGGTGGTCATGAGGTCTCGCAGCTGGGAGAAGGAGGTGATGGTCGTCGTCTGGCCGCCCTCAGGGGTGATGGTCTCCAGGACGTCCCCGGCCTGGATCTCCGTTGAGGTCTGCTGCTTGGTCACCTCGGTGACGGTCAGGTGCATGGTGCCGGCCTTGCCGGTCTCCACGAGCGCGGCGATGACGGCGGAGTCCTGCGAGGCGGTCATCTGGGCCTTTCCGGTCTCCTCGACCTGCTCGGCGCTCTGATCCTGGGGGCACACCTGGTTGCGGTCCACGATCCGCCTGTCCGCCGAGAACCAGGCGGCGATGAGGTCGGCCGTGGTCACCGGGTAGCCGGGGCAGCCCGACACCGAGACCGTCGTCATCCGCAGGGCTCCCTCGGTCGGGTAGGTCTCCGCTCCCGAGACCTTCAGGACGTCCTGGCTCGACGACGAACCGTTGTCCAGCACGTTCCAGGTTGGGCCGGGGGCCTCGATGACCACGTTGATCGGTACCGTGAAGACGGCGACGATGAGGGCCACCACCACAAGGACCGCCCCGACCGCCACGGAGCGCCGCAGCCTGCGCCGACGCCGGTCCTGCCGGGAGGGCTGCGTGTGCGGGGCCTCGGAGTGCCCGGCCTGGTCGAGCCGGTCGCCTTCATGCTCCCGCACCGGCTGGGTGTTGTCTGGGGCGGCTGAGCCTGCAGCGTCGGCGGCGTCGTGCTGGTTTGGGTGCGTCACGCGCTCATCATGCGACATCTTCCTGGGGAAGACGGACAGATATCGACACGAACCCGGCACGAACCCGGCACGAAGTCGACACAGTGCCGACACGGAGAAGACCTGGGCCCGACCGGGACGGTGCGGGCACGCCGTCGGCGAACGGAACATAGCCTTGGCACCGGAATGGATGCGACCATAAGGCCGTTAGCGACAGTGTCCAGGCGCCCCAGACGGCCCGGACGATGCCCAAGGATGACCCGGCGAGAGGAAACCCCCGTGAGCGAGGACGCCTTCGACGAGCTCGAGAAGATGCTCGCATCACTGTTCGGCGAGCAGATGGCCTCCGACGCCGTCAGCGCCCTTCGCTCATCCGGGGTGGATCCCAGCTCCATCGCTCAGATGCCGGGTGTGGGGGACGTCTCCCAGCTCAGTCCCGCCCAGCTGCTGGCGATGCGGGCCCAGTTCCAGCAGATGTTCTCCGCCTCCACCACCGAGCCGGTCAACTGGCAGATGGGGCAGGAGCTGGCCCTCCAACAGGCGCGTGGCAACGGCGACCCCACGGTGACCGCCGCGGTCGCCGAGTCCACGCGCCAGGCCCTTCAGGTGGCCGACCTGTGGCTGGACACCGCCACCGAGCTCATGCCCGCCCCCGGGCAGCGGGAGGCCTGGAGCCGCGGCACCTGGGTTGAGCGCACGCTGCCGGTGTGGAAGGACGTGTGCGCCCCGGTGGCCGAGGCTGTCACCGTTGCCCTGGCCCACACTCTGGAGAAGCAGATTCGGGACATGCCGGCTGAGATGGCGCAGGCCGCCCAGCAGATGGGGGCGCTCGGGTCCATCATGCGCACCATGGCCGGCACGGCTTTCGGCCTCCAGATCGGCCAGGCCATCGGTGAGCTCGCCAAGGAGGCGCTGGGGGCCACCGACACCGGCCTGCCTCTGACCCGCGAGCCCGGCACGGCACTGGTTCCCGCCAACGTGGCTGCCTTCGCCGAGGGGCTGGAGGTTGATGAGGACGAGGCCCGCATGTTCCTGGCCGTGCGGGAGGCCGCCACAGCCCGCCTTTACGCCCACGTGCCGTGGCTGCGTGGACAGGTGCTCCAGGCAGTGGTGGCCTACGCCCGTGAGATCCGCATCGACACCGACACCCTGGAGTCCGCCGTGGCCCAGGTGGATCCCAATGATCCCGACGCCCTGCGCGAGGCCCTTGAGAGCGGGCTGTTCGCGCCCCAGGAGACGGCGGCTCAGCGCGAGGCCCTGGAGGACCTGGAGACGTTGCTGGCACTGGTCGAGGGCTGGGTCGAGGTGGTCACCGCCCGCGCGGCCGCACCGCACCTGCCCCACCTCATGGCGCTGGCCGAGATGATGCGCCGGCGCCGGGCCCAGGGCGGCGCCGCCGAGCAGGTCTTCGCCCGCCTCATCGGGCTGACCTTCCGTCCCCGCCGGGCCAGGGAGGCCGCCGAGCTGTGGGCCCACCTGGGCGCCCAGGCCGGTGACGCCGAGCGCGACGCCTTCTGGAACCACCCCGATGTCATGCCCACGGCCTCCGAGCTCGCCAACCCCAAGGACTTCCTCACCATGCGGCGCATGGCCCAGGACATTGACGCCGAGATCGACGCCGACCTGGCCTCCCTGCTGGACGGGACCCTCGGCTACGCCGAGGGCGCCAAGGAGGCCGATGAGAACAGCCCTGAGGGGCTCGGGGACCGGATTCCCGCCTCCGACGAGGACACCTCCTCGCCGGAGCCCGGCCAGTCAGCCGACCCCGCCTCGGACGGCGCCGGGGACAACGACTCGTCCGGAGAGCCCGACGAGCAGGACCCAACCGGCACGGACAAGGTCTGAGATGCGCAGGGCTGCGACGCGCGGGGCTGCGCGGCGCCGGAGACCGGCGTTGAGCGCTCGCCCGCCCCGGTGACCGGTTATAGGAAGGTCGCCGCCAGGGCCTCGACCAGCCCGGGGACCAGGCGCTCGCCCTGGTAGAGCGAGGCGTCGTCGTCGTGGCTGCGTGAGCGCAGCGTGCACCAGGACTGTCCGCCGCGAAGGACCCCCACCACCATGCGGATGTCCTCGCGGTCCGGGCGCTCCTGGAGGAAGGCGAGACGCTCGGCGGCATCGGTGATGGCTTCGGCCTCCTCCTGGGCCGCAGGCGGCAGGACCAGCCGCTCGACGCTGATGGCGGCGCCGTGGACGGAGTCGGGCCAGGCGAGCTGGGCCAGCAGGTGCTCCAGGTCCGTGGCGGGCGGCAGTCCCTCCTGCTCCACCACCATGAGCAGCTCGGGGTTCGTGCGGGCCTCCTCCACGGTGGCGGTGTCCAGGAGGTCGGCCACGTCAGGGTCGGCGTCAAGAGCCTCGGCGGTGCGCACCAGTGCGAAGACGCGCACCGGCTGGTCCCAGCCGTGGGCCGCCACGTGGGTCTCCGTCTCTGTCACCGCGCGGGCCAGGGCCTGTGCCGCTAAGGCTGCGGCTCGACCCGGGCCCGGGGCGCTCGCCTCGTCATGCATCGTGTCAGTCACCCCGCCATCGTCTCACTGGTGGTGTCGACTCCTCCAATGACGAGGCTTCATCACTCAGGGGGCGCGCCGTGGCCGCCCGAGGCGTTATCTCATCCTGGAGAAGGTTATGGGCGTGTCAGAGGTGTGTGGGACGATGGCCTGAGCGGCCCCTCCGGCCGATGACGCCGTGTTTCACCGTGTGCGAGGCGGCGCCACCACGCACGTCAGACAGGGAGCAGGATCGTGAGCACCAGGCCCGACGACGAGTCCCCGGACTCAACCCCCGAGGAGTCTTCGAGCAAGTCCACCGGCTCATCCCGGCAGGGGAAGCCTGACAAAGGGGCCGGACTGTTCGGCCTCGGGCGCATGGGCGGGGGAGGGCCCCGTCCTCCCCGCGCACCGCGCAGCAGGACAGGCGGCGGTCGTCCCGGCCCCCTGGCCCTGACCATCTCGATCATCGCGGCCATCGCCGTGGCCATCGGCATCTTGTCGCAGGTGTGGACCGAGGTCCTCTGGTACAGCCAGATCGGGTACGCCCGCGTGCTGTGGACGCAGTGGATCGCCCTCATCGTCCTGTTCCTGGTGGGATTCGCCATCATGTTCGGGGCCGTCTTCGTCTCAATGACCAGGGCCTACCGTGCCCGCGAGATCGGGATGCCCGACGACGAGGCCACGCGCAACCTCGAGGCCTACCGCTCCGTCATCGAACCCGTGCGACGTCGCCTGACCTGGGTGGTGCCCGCGGTGCTGGCCCTGTTCGGCTCGGCCTGGGAGCTGGCCCCCAGCTGGCGGGAGATTCTGCTGGCCTTCAACTCCCAGTCCTTCGGAGTCAAGGACCCCCAGTTCGGTATCGACATCTCCTTCTACGTCTTCATCCTGCCCGCGGTGCTGACGCTCATGTCCTTCCTGTCCGGCGTCGTCCTGTTCTCCGGGGTGGCCTCCATCGTCGTCCACTACCTGTACGGCGGTATCTCCGTGGTGCGCAAGCCCCACTTCACCAAGGCCGCCCGCATGCACCTGGCGGTCTTCCTGGCGCTGTACGCCGTCATTCGGGCCGTGGGCTACTGGCTGGGTCGTTACAGCGCCCTGTACGCCTCCAACTCCAAGTTCGACGGCGCCAACTACACCGACGTCAACGCGGTCATCCCCGCCAACGCGATCCTCGCGGCCATCGGACTGGCCGTGGCGATCCTCTTCGTCGCCTCGGTGCGCTCCAGCTCCTGGCGCCTGCCGATCATCGGTGTGGCCGTCATGATCGTCTCCTCCCTGGTGGTGGGGACCGCCTACCCGCTGGTCATCCAGAAGTTCATCGTCGACCCCAACGCCCAGCGCCAGGAGGCCGAGTACATCCAGCGCAACATCAATGCCACCAAGGCCGCCTACGGCTTGGAGAACGTGGAGACCACCAACTACGACGCCACGACGAAGACGGCGGCCGGCCAGCTGGAGAAGGACGCCGAATCCACCACCTCGATCCGGCTTCTGGACCCCGGGCTCATCTCCCCGACCTTCCAGCAGGTCCAGCAGAACAAGCAGTACTACTCCTTCGCGAACCGGCTCAACGTGGACCGCTACAAGGTGGGCTCCACCAGCCGGGACACGGTCATCGCGGTGCGTGAGCTCAACCTGTCCGGCCTCGGCGAGCAGCAGCAGACCTGGGTCAACGAGCACACCGTCTACACTCACGGCTACGGCGTCGTGAACGCCTACGGCAACACGGTGGCCACCCGCGGCTACCCCTCCTTCTGGGAGGGGGGCATCCCCTCCAAGGGCGACCTGGGCGAGTACGAGCCCCGGATCTACTTCGGTCAGTCCTCGCCGTCCTACTCCATCGTGGGAGGCAAGGACAACGGCTCGCCGCGCGAGCTGGACTACCCCGATGACGAGTCCAAGACCGGTCAGGTCAACACCACCTTCGCCGGCAACGGTGGGCCGAGCGTGTCCAACCCGTTCAACCGTCTGCTCTACGCCGCCAAGTTCCGGGAGGCCAACATCCTCTTCTCCCAGGAGGTGCGCGAGGGCTCTCAGATCCTCTACGACCGGGACCCGGCCAAGCGCGTCGCCAAGGTGGCCCCTTGGCTGACCCTGGACAACAGCCCCTACCCGGCCGTCGTCGATCACGATGACAACCCGGCCACCCCCAAGCGGGTCATGTGGATCGTCGACGGTTACACCACGACGAACAACTACCCATACGCCCAGCACGAGTCCTTGGCCAAGGCGACGGCGACCGCCGACAACAAGGGCGGTCTTCTCAGGGCGCCGGAGGAGTCCAACTACGTGCGCAACTCCGTCAAGGCCGTCGTGGACGCCTACGACGGGTCGGTCAAGCTCTACCAGTGGGATGACAAGGACCCGATCCTCAAGTCCTGGCAGAAGGTCTTCCCCGGAACGGTCATGCCCATGAGCCAGATGAGCGCCGACCTCATCGCCCACATGCGCTACCCCGAGGACCTGTTCAACGTCCAGCGCACCATGATGGCGACCTATCACGTCAACGACGCCGCGGAGTTCTACTCCGGTGGAGACTTCTGGAAGATCCCGGACGACCCGACCACGCCCAGTCAGGACCAGCAGGCCCCCTACTACCTGACCCTCAAGATGCCGGGGCAGGAGCAGGCGAGCTTCTCCCTGTCCAGCGCCTACATCATCGGCGGAAACACCAACCGCAACGTGCTCACCGGTTTCCTCGCCGTGGACTCCGAGACCTCTCCCGGCACCGGGAAGAAGGGGGAGCGCAGCCCGAGCTACGGCAAGCTGAGACTCCTGGAGCTTCCCCGGTCCTCGAACGTGGCCGGGCCCGGGCAGGTGCAGAACATCTTCGACTCCAACCCGGAGATCTCCAAGGAGCTGAACCTCCTGTCCCAGGAGGGCTCCCAGGTCATCAAGGGCAACCTGCTGACGCTGCCCGTGGGAGGCGGTCTGCTCTACGTCCAGCCCGTCTACGTGCAGTCGTCGTCCGGCACCCAGTACCCGCTGTTGCGCAAGGTACTGGTCTCCTTCGGGGACAACGTCGGATTCGCCGACACCCTCTCGGGTGCCCTCGACCAGGTCTTCGGCGGTAACTCCGGGGCGACCACGGGTCAGGAGGCCATCGACGGCGATGCCGCCGCGGCCAATGACACCAACGAGACGACCGATGGCAAGGACCCGACGGCGGATGGCGGAGCCAAGGCCTCGCCGAGCCCGAGCGCCGCGCCCACGGCCTCGGCCAGCGCGCCGCCCAATGCCTCCGCCACCCCGCAGGCCTCGGAAACCTCGGACCCGAAGGCGGAGCTCAACCAGGCGCTCTCCGACGCTCAGACAGCGATGACCGACGCGGACACAGCCAGGAGCAAGGGCGACTGGGCGGCATACGGCGATGCGCAGAAGCGCCTCAACGATGCCGTCAAGCGGGCCGTTGCGGCCCAGCAGAAGCTGGGCTGAGCCCGCTCGGAGCACAGCATGAGGGCGTGCCCTGCGATCCGCCTCACCGGGCGGTGAGCAAGGGCACGCCCTCGCCATTTGCCTTGGGGGTGGGATGCCCCTAAGGTTGGTGACACCGACGCGGGGTGGAGCAGTTCGGTAGCTCGCCGGGCTCATAACCCGGAGGTCGCAGGTTCGAATCCTGTCCCCGCTACCAAGGCCGTATCGGCGGTAGGAACCCCGGCACCGAAAGGTGCCGGGGTTTTCTGCGGATTACCGCTCAGAACCACAATCACCCCGACTTTCAGTTGTTATCACAACGCAAAGTCAGATCTTAAGCACCACGTTCACGCCGATAACCCAGGTTGGAGGATGAGCTCCATGTCGCCCGCCAGTGCGGCGCGGACGCTATGGCGGGAACTGCCCGCCCCAAGCATCCACACCGACCCACACCCCTTGGAATCAATCATCTAGGAGCTGTGTCGTCTCATATCTTCTGGGAGTGTCGGGTGTCATGACGTCTCAGGACACTGGTGGGGTGGGTCTGCCGGATGGGAGAGCTGCTGCTTGGGCCTGTCGGAGGGGGCCGGCCCGGTCACTGTGGTGGCTGCCCGGTGTCGTCTGGATGCACTGCACGAGGGTGGGGTGCTCCTGGAGGAGGGTTAGGGGTACTTCGGGTGGGTGGGGCCTTCGTGCAGTACGCACAACCCGTGGTCAGTGGAGCCCGACCCTCGTGGAGTAGACCGACTCGAGGCGAGACTCAAGGCGGAGCCGGCGTCGAACCATGGCCTCCGGGACCCTGCGCAGGCAGCGGGCAGGGGGCGGACCCGTGGCGGAGGCGCCGGGCTGTGCCACCGAGAACCCCGGACTCGCTCCTGCGCTGCCCGGTGTCCACAGCGCTGACATGAACAAGCCTGCTGCCAAAGCACCCCCGTGGGGATCGTTGGAATCCTGCGGTTCTTCTTCGGTGGGCGACGCTGACTCGCTCGTCAATGTCATCCAGGAGGCCCTCAACGCGATCCGAGTCCCGACCTCGATCCCTGCGCTCTGAGGGCAAACCATTATGTCGACCACCGCTGGCTCAGCCATCGGTGCTCCTGTCGCAGGTGACCACCAACAAGGTAACGGGCACTGCCCCAGCCCAGGGAGCTGTGGAGTCCTCCGACTCGAAGCCAGTGTCTGATATTGACCGTTTTGGACACCGCGACGCGCCGAGCGACACGCGACCAAGAACCCTGTTCAATAAGCCGGCTCTCCCAGGCCCGTGGGCCCGGCTGTCGGATGATCGGCCTGTGACCACCATTGGCTACGTGCGGGTCAGCACCGCGGACCACTCCCTCGGCATACAGCTCGATGCCTTCAACGCCGCCGACTACACCCATGTCTTCACCGACACGGCCTCGGCGCCCTTGACTCGCGCCCCGGCCCCACTTTTGCCCTCGCTTGCCCTCGACGCCGCCGGCCTCGCCGTCTTGGCGGTTGCCCCGGCGGTCAGGACAATGGGGCCATGAGTATGACGGCGTCGGACGACGTCCCGGAGGTGCGCAAGGCCCGCGGGGCGTTCTTCACCCCGCCGGCTATCGCTGCCTTCATCGCCAACTGGGCGATCTCGAGCTCAAGCGACACGGTCCTCGAACCCTCCATGGGGGACGCCGAGTTCCTCACTCACGCTGTCGAGCGTCTCGCCGATCTAGGCAACGGTGAACCGATAGTTTGGGGTTCTGAGCTACACGCCTACTCCGCCGAGGCCGGAATCGAGCGCGTCACGGAAGCCGGTGGAAAGGCCGTCGTCGAGGTCGGTGACTTCTTCGACCGCCCCGTGGACCAACGGTTCACTGTCGTCATCGGCAACCCGCCCTACATCCGCTTCCAGGACTTCTCCGGGCGGGAACGAGCCAAGGCCCAGTCCGCAGCTCTGCGCGGCGGCGTGGCGCTCTCGGGCCTCGCTTCAGCATGGGCTGCTTTCACTGTCGCGTCGTCCCTCCATCTGGCCCGAGGCGGCCGCCTCGGTTTCGTCCTGCCAGCCGAGCTGCTCAACGCCAACTACGCCGCACCGGTGCGCCAGTTCCTCTTCGACCACTTCACCGGTATCGAGCTTGTCACGTTCACTAAACGTGTCTTCGCTGAGGCTGAGACCGAGGCCGTGCTCCTTCTCGCCTCCGGCTATGACGAGGGCACCTCCACGACGATGTCCTTCCGCCAGGTCACCAACGCCGACGCCCTCGACGACCTCGGTCCCGTCCTCACCTGGGAACCTGCGGATCCTGCAGGTAAGTGGTCGGGTGGGGTCGTCTCCGTTGACGCAACGGCCGCTCTCGTCGATGCCGCGGCAGCCGGAACCTTCACCGCCCTTGCGACGTGGGGGAGTCTCAGGCTGGGCATGGTCACCGGACGCAACACCTACTTCGCCATGACCCCCGCCATGGTCAAGGACGCCGGTCTGTGCCGTAGCGAGACGCTCACGCTCTCCCCGCCCGGGTCGAACCACCTCCGTGGTCTGACCCTGACGTCGGCGGACATGCGACGCCTAGGTGCGCAAGGCAAGCGAACCCGTCTGTTCTACCCCCGCGAAGGGGCGCTCTCCGACGGCGCTCGGGCCTACCTCGACGCCGGTATTGCCAAGGGCGTCGACAATGCGTACAAGTGCCGCGTCCGCCGCGTGTGGTGGCAGGTTCCCCTGCTCAAGCCCGCGGACCTTCTGCTGACCTACATGAACGCCGACACGGTCCAGATGGTCAGCAACGAGGCCAAGGCGTATCACCTCAATTCCGTCCACGGCGTCTACCTCGCCCCCGAAAACCGCGAGCTCGGGCGTGAGCTGCTGCCTCTTGCCTCGCTGAACTCCCTCACGATGCTCTCCGCTGAGATCACGGGCCGTGCCTACGGAGGCGGGGTCCTCAAGATGGAGCCCGGCGAGGCGGCTAAGTGGCTCACCCCGTCGCCCACGACGCTCGCAGCTGCGAAGCCGGCTCTCGACAGCCTCCGCGGCATCGTCGCCGATCTCCTCGATGCTGGGGACCTCACCGCAGCCGTGTCACTCGTTGATGAGGTCCTCCTCGTCGATCACCTCTCCCTAAGCAACCAGACTGTCAAGGCGGTCCGCGACGCGCGGGACCAGCTCGCTGACCGGAGAAAGGCACGTGGTCGCAGTGTCCAGGCTTGAGTCGCGCCTCTTGGAAGCCCTCGAGTCATGCGGTCCCAAGGCGGACGACGCCGAACCACAGTCCACGAAGAAGAACTTCAACCAGAACGTCTCGGATGCCCTTGCCATCGCCCTGGCGAGTGAGATGAGAAATCGAGGGATGGGTGGAGTACTCCCACTCCCTCGTGATCCCAGGACAGACCGTTCCACCGGCACGGAGCGACGAATGGCTGGCGGAATCGGTGCCAAGAAGGTTGATGTCACGTGGGCGACCGATGAGGCTGGCTTAATCGCAGCGATCTCGGTCAAAACCCATTCTCTTCCGTGATGGAAAGACCTTGAACTATCAGAAGAACCTCACGAACCGTCGTGCTGGCATGCTCAATGAGGCCGTCACCTTGCACCGCCGGTTTCCCTACGCCGTCTTGGCTGGGTTCTTCGTTCTCCTGGCCGATTTCAATCCCGAGCAAAGGCCCATCCGCGCGTTCGAGGTCAACGATCTGGAGCGAGAGGTGCCGCTCGACGACATGTTCGAGGCCCTCATCGAGCGCGTGGCTGAGCGAAACTTCGACTCATATGAGGCCTTCGACTCCAGAGGAGCCCGGCCCTGGGAGGGACGGGCTCCTCTGGAGTCGTTTCCGTTGACGGTTACCGTGCGTACGGGGACGTGCTATGCGAAACTCAAGTATGGCAAAGAAGCACCCCACCATGGACCGTTCCCTGTACGAGGCCGAGCTGCTGAGGCTGCAGGCGGAGCTGGTCGAGATGCAGGAGTGGGTCAGGGCCACCGGAGCCCGCGTCGTCGTCATCTTCGAGGGCCGCGACGCGGCCGGCAAGGGCGGAGCGATCAAACGCATCACCGAGTACCTCAACCCGCGTATCGCGCGCGTGGTCGCGCTTCCTGTGCCCACCGAGCGCGAGCGCACCCAGTGGTACTTCCAGCGCTACATCGCGCACCTGCCCGCCGCCGGTGAGATCTGCCTGTTCGACCGCTCCTGGTACAACCGCGGCGGCGTCGAGCACGTCATGGGCTACTGCACCCCGGAGGAGCACCGGCGCTTCCTCCAGCAGTGCCCGGTCTTCGAGAGGATGCTCGTCGACGACGGCATCCTGCTGCGCAAGTACTGGTTCTCCGTTCCCCAGAAGGAGCAGTACAAGCGTTTCAAGTCGCGGATGACCGACCCCATGCGGCGCTGGAAGCTCTCACCCACTGACCTGGAGGCCCTGCCCCGCTGGGAGGATTACTCGCGCGCCAAGGACGAGATGTTCGTCCACACGGACATCGACTCCGCGCGCTGGCACGTCGTGGAGTCCGCCGACAAGCGCAAGGCGCGTATCAACATGATCCACCACCTGCTGGAATCCATTCCCTACGAGCACGTGGAGCGTCCCAAGATGAAGTTCCCCAAGAAGCCCTCGTTCCCGTCGTCGGGCTACCGCCGTACCGACCGATCCCTCCAGAGCGAGGTGCCCGACTACGCCGCCACCCTCAACGCGGCCGATGCGCCCGAGCGTTACGTGGACCTCGAGGACCAGGGGATCAGCTAGGGCCGGCGGCTCCTGCGCCCCAGCTCCTCGAAGACTTTCCCGACCGGCTCACGGATGACGAGGTCGGCGCGGGAGTCATACGGCGTAGGAGTCGCGTTCACGAGGACCAGGCGCTCACCGACGTAGTAGTCGATGAGGCCCGCTGCCGGGTAGACGACCAGGCTCGTTCCGGCCACGATCAGCAGATCCGCCTCCGAGATGGCCCGCACGGCCCCCTCCATGACGTCGCTGTTCAGCATCTCCCCGTAGAACACAATGTCGGGGCGCAGCACCGAGGCGCACACGGGGCAGTGGGGGACCTCGCCGGAGCGGGCGTTGTCGACGTCGTCCAGGGTGAAGTGCTCGCCGCAGCCGGTGCAGATCAGGCGTGACCAGTTGCCGTGCAGCTCGAGGACCCGCTCGGAGCCGGCCCGCTGGTGGAGGCCGTCAATGTTCTGCGTGACCACGGCCGACAGCTTCCCGGCCCGCTCGAGATCGGCTACGAACCGGTGGGCCGCGTTGGGGGCCACGCCCTCGCGGGCGTTCTCCTGGGCGAACCACTCCCAGTAGGCCTGCGGGTGCACGGTGAAGAAGTCGATGGACAGGACCTGCTCCAGGGGGATCTCCCGGTCCTGGTGGTAGAAGCCCTTGGCTCCTCGGAAGTCGGGGATCCCCGACTCGGTTGAGACCCCGGCACCACCGAAGAAGACGATGCGTCTGGACTCTTCAATCCACTGGGCGAGCAGGCCCCGCTGGCTGTCCTGGTGATCCATGCACCCCACCTTAACGCCGGGGACCGATCCTGCACGGGCGGATCCGGTCGCGGCGCCATACGAGGCACATGCTCAGGATGCAGGCAACAGTCGACAGCGTCCCGGTGGCATAGCGCTCGAACTCGCTGGTGGTGATGAGGAGGTTGAACGCCGAGGCGATGAACAGCCACAGGGTCGAGACATACACAATGCTACGCGCGGTGCGATCACGCAGAGGGCGGCGTATCAGACCGCCGTACCTGAGGTACGCCAGACCGCAGCCGAACCAGACCAGGAAGAGTGCCAGGTTGACCGGCCTGAGGAGGAGAGGGGAGACAGTATAGGCGCCGCCCAGGACGAACCGGCCCAAGGGAAGTCCCAGAGCCAGCAGTAGCTGCAGCACGCCATTGATGAAGAACAAGACGGCGCACGTAGCCGCGAGCACAGGTGACTTCATAAGAGCGACTGTACCGGCCCGTTTTCTGACGTGAGGGGCTCTGGGGCGGCCCGGTATCGGGGCGCCCGGATGTGGCCGAGTCCCGCGCTCCGTCCGGTCTTGTAGCCAATGGGGGACAAGACAGGGAACTGACCCACGGGTACCAGCCGAGTCCCTGGATATCCAGGAAGATGAATCTCAGCCTCCTCGCAGGACGCTGAGCGGAACGGCAAGGGCCCAGATCAGCTGCGGAACGGTGTGGCTACGCTCCGCCAGACCTGGGCCCTGTGCGTGCTCGTCGTGGGGGAGAGACTCAGATACCGAAGCCGACCCGGCGGGGCTCGGCCTCACCGAGCTCGACGTAGGCCAGGGAGCCGGCCGGCACGAAGACTTTGCGGCCCTTGTCGTCGGTGAGGGTGACGGCCTTGGTCTCGGCGTCGGCCACGGCGGCCAGCACCTTCTCCTGAGAGTCGGAGGTCTCCAGGGAGAGCTCGCGGCTGGCGTGCTTGATTCCGATCGTGACCTGCATGGGGCTCCTTCGCATCGTCTGTGTGCCGTATTGAGCGGCATAGCCCGTCGGGGAGAGGGGCGTGAACCTGGCTCGATCCTAGGGTGCCGCGGCCGCGCCGACCCTTCGCGCGCCCCAGGAGCCGCGGCGTTTCGCGCCACGCGGAACATGCGCCGTCGGCGCTTCCTGGTGGAGGACTCGTGACCGATGACGATCCGTTAACGGTGCGCGCTCCTATCGGTGGCCCGTGGTGAGATGGTCCCATGCCTCAGGCCCCCGTCCGTCTCCTCCCGCCCGCCGAGGCGGCCGAGCTGCCCGCCGCCGACGCCGATGGGCGGCGGGTCCTGGACCGCGTGGCCGAGGGCTCCAACGTCGTCGTCCTGGGGGCACCCGGGACCGGTAAGACGTCCCTGGCCCTGCGGTTGCTGGCCGAGGCGGTCGCCGGCGGCCGCGACGCCATCCTGCTGGCCCCCACCCGTGCGCGAGCTGACTGGCTGCGTGGCCGGGCCGCCCACCTGCTGCGTGAGGGCCATGGCGACGGCGTCGTCCGAGTGCGCACTCCCGCAGCCCTCGCCCTGACGATCCTGACCACCTCTTTGACCATGCGGCCCGACCCGCTGCCGCCTCCGGTGCTTTTGGCCGGAGCGGAGGAGGACTCCGCCCTGGCCTCCATGATCAGCACCGTCACCTGGCCCGGGCTCCCCGCCGAGGCCACCGGGTCACGGGCGTTCCGCTCCGAGCTGCGCAACCTCCTGGCGCGCGCCGGAGAGCTCGGCGTCAGTGCCGACGACCTGGCCGACCTGGGACGCCGGCTCAATGTCCCCATCTGGGGGCCTGCCGCCCAGCTTCTGCGCACCTGGGACGCGCAGGGGCGGCCCAGCGCCGAGCGCAGGGCCCAGACCCGCAAGATGGATACGGCTCGTCTCCAGGATCGAGCCGTGGAGGCCTTGAGCTCCTGGGGCGCCGACGCCGTCACCGTCCCCCGCCCCGTCCCGGACCTCGTCCTCGTGGACGACTACCAGGACTGCACGGCCGCCACCGCCAGGCTCCTGACGGCCCTGGCGACCCCGGACCTCGACGGGCACCGGGCGCAGATCGTGGTGCTGGGGGACCCCGACGTGGCCGTGGAGACCTTCCGCGGCGGTACGCCCAGCCTGCTCATCGCCGCCGAGGACCACTCGGGGCTCGCAGCCACCCGCTTGCGACTGACCACCTGCTACCGAGGCAACCCGGCCATCTCGGAGGTGATCTGCGATCAGAGCGCCCGGGTCCCGGTGACCGGCACGACGGCCCACCGGCAGACGACACTGGCGCCCCGGTCCTCAGCAGGGGCCTTACAGAGGTCTTCCTCCGTAGGACCCGACGCTGAGCGCCCGCAGGCGGCGGCCGGCGTCGAGGTGATCCTGGCCTCCTCCGCCTGGCAGGAGCATGCCCACGTCGCCCGGGCTCTCAGGCTCGAGCACGTCCACCACGGCACCTCCTGGTCTCAGATGGCGGTCATCGTTCGCAGCGCCGCCGACGCCGAGACCCTCGCCAGGGACCTGCGCAGACGAGGCGTGCCCCTGGCCTCCCGCACACCCGCGGTCCTGCTGCGCGCAGAACCGGCCGCGGCCGCGCTCCTGAACATTGTGCGCGCCGCCATCCGCGACCAGCTGGGCGGGCGCGGTGAACCGCCTCAGCGCGACGCCGCCATCAACCTCCTCACCAGCCCCCTGGTGGGGCTGACCACCATGGACCTGCGCCGACTGCGCCGCAGGCTGCGCCAGGCCCCGCCGGCCGCAACCCCGCGCGCCAGTGTGACTGAGCCCGGTGAGGTCGGGACCTCCACCGGTCCCACAGCCGTTCCCGCCCCCGTTCCCGCTGTCGCTCCTGCTGCTGGGACCGGGCCCCGGACCGGCGGCGACGCCGCCCTCCTGGCCCTGCTGGCCGACCCCGAGCAGGCCTCCGGCTTCGCCCGGTCCCTGGACGGCCAACCGCTGAGCGCCCAGGCGGAGCGGCTCCTCATCGCAGCCAGGATCCTTGAGGCCCTGCGCTCCGCCATCAGGCAGAGTCCCGCTGAGGTCCCACGCGATGTCGAGGCCCTGCTGTGGGCCGCCTGGAACGCCTCCGAGCGGGCCGAGGCCTGGCGCGACACCGCCCTGCTGCCCTCGGCAGGCCCCGTGCGAACGCTCCTGTCCGAGGCTGCCGAGCACGACCTCGACGTCGTCACTACCCTGTTCAAACGCGCCGAGGTCTGGGCCGAGCGCCACCCGGGCCAGGACGCCTCCAGCTTCCTGGCCGAGCTTGACGCCGAGGTCCTGCCCTCGGACTCCGTCGCCCCCCAGGGCCGGCGCCCGGAGGGCGTGGCCGTCATGACCCCGGCGGGTTGCGCGGGCCAGGAGTGGGAGCTCGTCGTGGTTGTCGGGCTGGAGCGTGACCGCTGGCCTGACCTGCGCTTGAGGGACTCCTTGACCCGCACCGGCCTGCTCGTCGACGCCGTCACCGGCCGCCTGAGCGCAGGTGTCAGCGCCCCGACGGGCGGGGCCGGCGGCAGCGGCGCCGTGGCCGCCGCCCGGGCACAGGTGCGCGCCGATGAGCGCCGCATGCTCATCATGGCCCTGTCCCGCGCCACCCGGCGCCTCCTGCTGACCGCCACCGCCGACGCCGAGCACGCCCCCTCACCCTTCCTGACCGAGATCGCCCACAGCGCCGGGATCTCCCTGACCGACGCCGACGGCGCCCCCCTCCTGGCCCCCGACACCGGCGACCTCACCCTACGCGGCCTGGTGGGGGAGCTGCGCCACGCCGCCATCTGCGGCAACCTCGAGACGGCCACCGACGCCGAGCGCCGCCGCGGCCGGGCCGCCGTCGACCTGCTGGCCGACCTCGCCCGACAAGGCGTGTCCGGCGCCGACCCCGCCACCTGGATCGGCGCGACCGGCCCCACTTCCACCGCCCCTCTTATCACCGCCGGCGAGCGGATACGGGTCAGCCCCTCCGACGTCGAGGGCCTGGCCGCCTGCCCGCTCAAGTGGTTCCTGACCCGCAGCGGCGGATCGGCCCCCGCTAGCGAGGCCCAGGCCCTGGGCAGCCTCGTCCACGCGGTCGCCGAACGGGCCGAGAGCGAGCACCTGCGCGGTCCGGCTCTGCGCGAGGCCTTCGAGGAACGATTGACCGACCTCGGCTACCCCGCCACGTGGCAGGGAGGCCTGGCTGCAGACCGTGCCCGCGCCATGATCGAGCGCCTCGACGCCTACCTGAGTGACTGCGACGCCCTGGGCATTCGTGCCGACGTCGAGCAGCCCGTCCGCGCCGACGTCGACATCCCCCTGAGTGTCCTGAGCCCCGCGGTCCACCAGCGGGCCGGCCTGTGGAAACCGACGAAAGGTGGCGACGCCGTCCCGGTCACGATCTCCGGGCGCATCGACCGCCTCGAGCACCTCGGCGGCCTTTCGGGAGATGGCCCGGAGGACACCGCCGAGCCCGACCGGAACGGCACCGTGCGCGTCATCGACCTCAAGACCGGGCAGCGCGTCCCCAAGGACGTCCAGCGCCACCCCCAGCTGGCCACCTACCGGCTGGCCCTGAGCTCGCAGGGCCTCGACGTCGTCGGCGGAGCCCTCGTGCTCCTGGGTAAGGAGCCCTCCAAACGCTCAGGAGACGGCTACGTCCTGGCTCCGCCGGGCGCCGCCCTCGACCCCAGCCCCGCAACCGTGGAACCTGTGGAGCAGCCCGCGGAGACACCTGACGACGATGAGGCGAACGGTGCTGCCGGCAGTGGCGAGGAGTACTGGGCTGAGGACCTCGTGGCCCAAGCGGCCGTGGCCGGAGTGGGCCCCGTGATCGAGGCCCGCACCGGCGAGCACTGCCGCACCTGCCGGGTCAAGGACTCCTGCCCCGTGCAGGTCGAGGGAAGGAGAGTCGTCTCATGACCCCCGTCGGCTCACGCCGGCTCACTCCGCAGGCCCTGGCGGAGGCGCTCGGCATCCACACCCCCACCCAGGAGCAGGCGCGCGTCATCGCCCACCGGCTGAGCCCCCTGCTGGTGGTCGCCGGAGCCGGCTCGGGCAAGACCGCCACCATGGCCCAGCGAGTCGTCTATCTGGTCGCCACCGGGCAGGTCCGCCCCGACCAGATTCTCGGACTGACCTTCACCCGCAAGGCCACCGCCGAGCTCGACCAGCGCGTCGCCTCCCGCCTGGCAGGCCTCAGCGCGGCCGGCCTGCTGCCGGCCACCGGTCCGGAGCACGACAGGGGAGTGGGGGGCACCGCTGACGCCGCCGACTGTGGTGAGCCGATGATCGCCACCTACAACTCCTTCGCCGGCGCCCTGGTGCGCGACCACGGACTGCGCATCGGCGTGGACCCCGACTCAACCCTCATCACCCAGGCCCGCTCCTGGCAGATCGTCACCTCCCTGCTCGAGGCGCGCACGCTCCCGCTGCCCAACGAGAGCCTCAGCCACAACGCGAGCGCCACCCTGGTCCTGGCCGACTCCCTGAGCCAGAACCTGCTGACCATCGAGGAGGCCGCCACGGACCTGGCCGACCTGTCCGAACAGCTCGCCGCCCTGGCCGCCATCAAGGGCTGCAAGACCCTGGTCGGCAAGGCCCCCGCCGTCATGGCCGAGTGGGAGGCCCTGCTCGACGTCGTCGCCGAGCTGCATGCGCACAAACGTCACCACGGCCTGCTCGACTTCGGTGACCAGATCGCCCTGGCCTGTACCATCGCCGAGTCCGTCCCCGAGGCCGCCGCCCAGGTGCGGGCCCAGTACCCCGCGGTCCTGCTCGACGAGTTCCAGGACACCTCGGTGGCCCAGGTCCGGCTCCTGTCGGCCCTCTTCGCCGACTCCGGGGTGACCGCCGTCGGCGACCCCCACCAGGCCATCTACGGGTGGCGAGGAGCCAGCGCCGCAGCCCTGGACACCTTCCACCAGCGCTTCAACCCCACCGGCACCGCCCTCCTGGAGTCCGGGACCCCACCGGCCGAGGCCACCCCCGTCCTGGAGCTGTCGACCTCCTGGCGCAACGACTCCACCATCCTGGAGGTCGCCAACGTCGTCTCCGCGCCCCTGCGCTCCGGCGTCGTCGAGGACGGGGACCCGGTGGGCGAGCACCTCACCGTCGCTCCCTTGCAGGCCCGCCCCGCAGCCTTCGGCCTGGAGCCCGGGGCGGCGTTCGGGGCCTTCCTGCAGGACCCCGCCGAGGAGGCCCGCACGGTGGTCGCCTTCCTTGCCGAGCGCTGGTCACCCAGTGCCGAGATGGCCGTCCTGTGCCGCACCCGGGCACAGATGGATCCCATTGCCGCCGAGCTGGAGGAGGCCGGCCTGCCTTACACGATCATCGGCCTGGGCGGGATGCTCTATGTCCCCGAGGTCGCCGACGTCCGCGCCCTGCTGACCGTGGCCTCGGACCCGGAGCGCGGGGACCGGGTGGTCAGGCTCCTGACCGGTTTCGGTATCGGCGCCCGCGACCTGCGAGCCCTGGCAACGCTGGCCCGCGAGCTCACCCGCTCCACCACCGAAGGCGACCAGACCGGGGCGGGGGCTCACGGCGACCAGGCCGAGACCGACTCCCCGCTGCTCAGCGAGGCCCTGGACACCCTGCTGCGATGGCATGAGGACGGCGCGCGAGAAGAGCAGGAGGAGTCCGCCGCGGTCCGAGACCTGACCGAGGCCGGGCGGGCCGTCGCCTTGCGCACCGCCCGGGCGATCCGACGCATCCGGGAGGCCATCTGCCTGCCCCTGCCCGACCTCGTGGCCCTGGCCGAGCAGACACTCGACCTCGACATCGAGATCGCCGCCCGAGTCGGTCACCCGATGGGCCACCGCGCCCTGGACTCCTTCCACGAGACGGCCCGGGCCTTCACCGCCGACACGGATGCCCCCACCCTCACCGGCCTCCTGGAATGGCTCGACGCCGCCGAGGAGCACGAGGACGCCATGAGCGCCCCCGAGATCGAGCCCCCGCCCGGGGCGGTCCAGCTCCTCACCATCCACGCCGCCAAGGGCCTGGAGTGGGACGTCGTCGCCGTGCCCGGCATGGACGAGCAGGTCTTCCCCTCCTACACCAGCGCCGTCAAGGACGATCTTCGCGTCACGGAGACCGGCTGGATGGGCTCCACCTCCACCTTCCCCTTCCCACTGCGGGCCGACGCCGGCGACCTGCCCCCCTTCACCGTGGGGGATCTCGACCCGGCTGCTACGGACAAGCCCCTCCTGACCGAGACGATGAGCGCTTACAAGGAGGCCCTCGGACGCCAGCGCCTGCGCGAGGAGCGCCGCCTGGCCTACGTGGCCTTCACCCGGGCCCGTCACGAGCTCCTCCTGACCGGCTCCCACCTGTCCAAGACCGCCTCCAAGCCTCGCCGCCCCTCACGCTTTCTCACCGAGCTCCAGCGGCGCGACCTCCTGTCTCCCTACGCGGAGGGCTGGGTGGACTTCGATGAGTCCCGCCCCAACCCACTGACCTCCCTGACCCAGGTGGGCACCTGGCCCCCCGACGCCGACGCAGCGCAGACCCTGGACAGCCAGGCCCCGGAGACCGGGGGAGAAGGTACAGCGGTCACCGACCGGCTCGCCGCTGTGCGCCGGGCCCGGCATGTGGCCGCCGCCCAAGTCACCGCCGCCATGAGTCGAACCGGCCCCGCCCAGGAGGCGCCTGCTCAGGCCCGGCTCGATGACGAGACGGTGCGGCGGTGGAGACTCGAGGCGGGACTCCTCCTGGCCGAGCACTCCCGGGCCCTGTCCAACGGCCCCACTGTCCGCCTACCCGAGCACCTGGCCGCCACCCGCCTGGACGACCTGCGCGCCGACCGCCGACAGTTCGCACTCGACCTGCGTCGCCCGCTCCCACCTGAGCCCCGCGCCGCCGGCCGGCTCGGAACCGTCTTCCACGACGCCGTCGCCCAGCGCCTGAGCGCACGTGGCACCCTGTTCGGCCTGAGGCAGGCGGGCGTGCCTGACAGCCTCGGTCCTCAGGACCGGGACCGCATCGAGCGCTGGCTGGAGACCGCCGAGAACCTTCCGCTCCTGGAGGACTACGTCCTGGCCGAGACCGAGACCGACCGGGAGATCACCATCGGCGCCACCACCCTGCGCTGCCGCATGGACGCCGTCTTCTGCCGCTCGGACGGTTCCGGGTGGCTCATCGTCGACTGGAAGACCGGGCGGCGACAGGTGCCCGTGGACCAGCTCAGTGTCTACGTCCACGCCTGGGCGGCCTCCCAGGGCGTGCCCACCGGGTCGGTACGGGCCGCCTACGTGTACGTCGACTACCCCGGAGGACGTGTCGATGAGCTCACCGCTGAGGGCCTGCTCAGCATCGAGCAGATTCAGGCGGCCCTGACAGTGGGGTGAAGGCTCGTGAGCGGTGCGCCCGTCAGCTCTCCTCGTCGTCGACGCGCACCATCGCCACCGGATTGGTGACGGCGTCGGGTTCAGCAGGCTCGCGAACCCCGGGCACCGGCGCCAGCCGGGGCGTGGCCGGCTCCACCAGTGGGGCGTCACCCACCTGGGCGGCCAGGTCCTCCAGCATCGCCACCGCGTCATTGATGACCGGCTTGTCCCCGGTCCTCACTCCGTGCAGCAGCCAGCGTGCCAGGCTGAGCTCACTGACCAGCTCGGCGCGCTCACGCAGGTGCCGGTCAACGCCCTCGGAGCGGGCGATGTCGTAGGCGTCCTCAATGGAGTCCAGGCAGTCCACCGGTGCTGAGGAGTACACCCAGGCCAGGTCCTCGGCCGGGTCCCCCACATGCGCCTGGGACCAGCCCCGCACCGCCACCACCGTGCCACCGGCCACCAGGACGTTCTCCTCAGCGAGGTCCCCGTGGACCACGGTGGGGCGGAAGCGCCACAGGGCGGTGTCCTCCAGGGCCTGCTCCCAGCGTCCCAGCAGCGCCGGTGGGGTCCTTCCCGTCGCGGCGGTGTCGTCCAGCAGACTCAGCCAGCGCCGACGCACCTCCTCGGCGTCATAGACCGGCATGCCGGCCTCGGAGATCACCGTCATGGCCAGCTCGTGGATCTCACCGAGCGCCTTGCCCAGGCCCGCCGACATCCCCGGCCCCGGTCGGAGCGTCTCGACCGGGATCGGCTTGCCCTCCACATGGGAGCGCACCTGGATGTGCGCGTCCTTCTGGCGCAGGGACCCGGCGACGCGAGGAACGTCGAAGGAGAGCCGTCCGTCGTCAACGACCCGGCCGATGCGGCGCAGCACCTCGGCCTCAGCTTCCAAGGAGGCGCCCACGGCATCGGTGCGGGCCTCATGGACCTCCCAGTGGCGGCCCTGGGTGTCGATGACGCCGGTGATGTGCCGCTCCGGGGTCTCGGACTGCGGAAGCGCCAGCCGAGTCGGGTTGAGGCCGCCGACGGCGACGCTCGCCATCGCGGCCAGGGCCAGCGCTGAGTGGTGAGGACGAGGAGTCTCGGCGGGCTGGGCCCGTGGGGCCGGCGTGCTGCTCTGCGGCGGCTCGGCCGAGGCCCCCGGCAGCGGGGCCACGACCACGGGCGCACGATAGTCCTCGTTGTCCTCGTCGTGTTCGTCGGATCGCTGATCGGAGTGCTCAGCCTGTTGCTGGTTGCTGTCCTCATCGCCGGCCGTCGGAGCCGCAGCGCGCTCAACGTCGGAGGTCACCTCGTCGGTGAGGCTGTCGGCACCGCTGTCGACATCAGTGGTGCCGGGGGCGTCCGGGGACTGCGAAGGCTGTGACATGGTCCAACCGTAGGCGACAGGTCCTATGTCTCGCAGGACAGCCGCGCCCGTCCGCTGGCGGCAAACGTCCAGGGATGTGAGCAACAGCTTGAGGAATGTACCAGAAGGTCGACGTTATCCACAGGTTCTGCCGAGGTGGTGGCCATTTCGTGACCAGGTGTCCTAGAGTTGATCCGTGACAATGGTCACCGTCCGGCCGGTGTGTTACGGCTCAGTGCAGAGCCCCAGGCCGGTCCTCACATCATCGTCACTCTTCTTCATACGACTCCCACGCTGAGAGGCATCATGGACGCTGCCGATCTTCTCCTGACGGAGGTTCGCGAGCTGGTGCGCGCTCGCGGCATCGACCCCCTCAAGGACGCCTCCGACCTGGAGCAGCTCGTTACCCAGGCCGAGGAGGACTATCTACGTCGCTCCGACGCCGGACTCGTCCCGCCGCTCATCGATCCCAAGGGGGCGCGCACCCACGTGCTCGACTCCATGGCGGGGCTGGGTCCGCTGCAGGGCTATCTCGATGACGAGTCCATTGAGGAGATCTGGGTCAACGCCCCCGGCCGCGTCTTCGTCGCCCGCTCCGGGCGCCCCGAGCTGACCACCACGATCCTGGAGAGTGAGGACCTCACGGTCCTGGTCGAGCGGATGCTGCGGGCCTCCGGGCGTCGCCTGGACCTGTCCAGCCCCTTCGTCGACGCCCAGCTCGCCGGGGGACAGCGGCTTCACGTTGTCATCCCGCCCATCACCTCCCAGCACTGGGCGGTCAACATCCGCAAGCACACGTCCCGTGCCTCCCGCACCGCCGACCTGGTGCGCATGGGCTCGCTGACCAGCCAGGTCGCCGCCTTCCTGGACGCCTCCGTGCAGGCCGGCCTCAACATCCTGGTCTCGGGCGCCACCCAGGCCGGTAAGACCACGATGGTCAGGGCGCTGGCCGGAGCGATCCCGGGCGCACAGCGGGTCATCTCCTGCGAGGAGGTCTTCGAGCTCGCCCTGCGCAACCGGGACTGCGTGGCCATGCAGACCCGGCCGCCCAACCTCGAGGGCGTTGGTGAGATCAGCCTGCGGCGCCTGGTCAAGGAGGCCCTGCGCATGCGCCCCGACCGCCTCCTCATCGGAGAGGTCCGAGAGGCCGAGGCGCTCGATCTGCTCATTGCCATGAACTCGGGTCTGCCATCCATGTGCACCATCCACGCCAACTCCGCCCGGGAGGCCGTCATCAAGATCTGCACCCTCCCGCTGCTGGCGGGGGAGAACGTCTCCAGCGACTTCGTGGTCCCCACCGTCGCCAGCGCCATTGACCTGGTCGTCCACCTCGACCTGGATCGCAGTGGGCGCCGCACCGTGAGAGAGGTCGCGGCCCTGTCCGGTCGGGTTGAGAACGGCATCATCGAGCTCTCCGACGTCTTCCACCGCGACCCCACCGGCAGCCTCGTGCGGGGCGCCGGAGCGCCCGACGCCGCCGAGCGCTTCAACCGGGCCGGTCACGACCTGACAGCTCTGCTCAGCTCCCGGCCCGCAGGCTCCCAGGAGGTCTACTGATGGGCGCCGTCGCCGGGCTCCTGGGCGGTGTGGGGCTGCTCCTGATCTGGATGGCCTGCACCTCCGAGCCGCCTCAGTGGCGCTCGAGGCGCTCCCGTCGTCTGGCCGACATCCTGGTCCAGGCCGGCGCCGGCCGCACCAGCCCCACGATGTTCGTCCTGGGGTCGATCGGGCTGGGGCTGCTCATCGGCCTGGTCTTCCTGGGAATGTCCCGGGCCTGGCCGGTGGCCCTCGCCTTCACCGCCATCTTCACGGCGATCCCCTTCCTCATCATCTCCTCTCGAGCGCGCAACCGCCGTACCCGCCTGCGCGAGGTGTGGCCCGAGGCCGTCGATACCCTCGTCTCCGGCGTCCGCGCGGGCATGAGCCTGCCGGAGGCGCTGACCAACCTCGGTGAGCGCGGCCCGGAGGCCGTCCGCCCCCAGTTCCGGGCCTTCGCCACCGACTACGCCGCCTCCGCCCGCTTCGACAGCTCCCTGGACCGGCTCAAGGCCCGCTTCGCCGACCCGGTCGCCGACCGGATCGTTGAGGCCCTGCGCCTGGCCCACGAGGTCGGCGGCACCGACCTGGGGACGCTGCTGCGCTCCCTGTCGCAGATGCTGCGCGAGGACATGCGCACCCGAGGCGAGCTCGAGGCTCGCCAGTCGTGGACCGTCAACGGTGCCAAGGTCGCGGTCGCCGCCCCATGGTTGGTCCTGGCGCTGCTGTCCACCCGGCCTCAGGCAGCGGCGGCCTACGCCACCACCGCCGGAGCCGTCATTCTCCTGACCGGAGCCGTCGTCTCGGTCATCGCCTACCGGCTCATGCTGCGCCTGGGGCGGCTGCCCGAGGAGGACAGGACACTGCGATGAACCCCATGAACGCGATGCTCACCGGAGGACTCGCCGGGCTGCTGGGGGCCGTGGGCGTCCTGAGCGTCATCTCGGCCCTCCGCCGACGCCGCCCCACACTCATGGCCCGCCTGGAGCCCTACGTCCACCGCCGGCCCACGACCTCCGGCCTGCTGGCCGCTCCGGCAGGGCCGACCTCCGACGGGCGCACCGTCATCGGCCTGCTCATGGCCTCCACGGCAGGCGCTCTCAGCCTGGGCAGACTGATGGAGTCCCTGGGCTCGTCGGCCGGCTCGGTCCGGCGTCGCCTGACGCGATCAGGGTCATCTCTGGGGGTCGACCAGTTCCGCCTCCAGCAGGTCCTGTGGTCGACGACGGCGCTCCTGCTCGTCCTGGCCGCAGGAGGCCTGGCGGCCCTGGTCCGCTCCGTCAACGTGCCCGCGCTCATCCTCCTGTGCCTCATGGCCATCGTGGCCGGGGCCGCTGCCCGCGACTGGTGGCTCAGTCGGGCCGTGGCGAAGCGGCTGTCACGGATCGAGGCGCAGCTGCCCGACGTCGTCGAGTTGCTGGCACTGGCGGTGGGGGCCGGTCAGGGCCCGGTGTCGGCCATCGAGCGTATCGTCACGCTGGGCCGCGGCGACCTCGTTGACGAGCTGGGCGTCACTCTGACCGATATCCGCTCCGGCACGGTCCTGTCCACCGCCCTGGACCGTATGGAGCGGCGAGTCGGCTCCGTCCATGTCACCCGCCTGTGCGAGGCGGTCATCGTGGCCCTTGAGCGCGGCACACCACTGGCCGAGGTTCTGCGCTCCCAGGCCACCGACGTGCGTGAGGCGGCGCGGCAGGACCTCATGGAGGAGGGCGGCAGACGGGAGATCGCCCAGATGGTTCCCGTGGTCTTCCTGGTCCTGCCCATCACCGTCGTCTTCGCTCTCTTCCCGGGGCTGTTCGTCCTGAGACTGGGGGTGTGAAGAGTATCCATCACCCTCCTGCGCCCGTGGACCCCGACCATCCATTGTCCTTTCACCCAGATTCCCGCCCGACAGCAAGGAGCAGTCATGACATGCCTCATCCCTCCCTCCCCCCACCGCACTCAGACAGGTTCTCGGTCGTGGCGTGCCGCCGGTGCGCCACGGATCGATCTGCGCGATGAGCGCGGTGACGTCCCTGGCTGGGTCCTGGTGACCCTCATGACCGCGGGGCTCGTCGTGGCTCTGTGGACGGTGGCCGGCAGCACGCTGACCGAGGTCTTCCTCAACGCCATCGCGAAGGTGACCAGTGCGATCTGAACACGCGCCTCGCCTCGGAGTGCTTCAACGGGCTGGTCGCGCCCTGCCTCGGCCGGGTCGCCTCCGCCCACTCGGGCAGAACGAGTCAGGCTCGGCCGTCGTCGACTTCGTCATGGTCGGTGCGCTCGTCATCATCGTGTTCGTGGCACTCCTCCAGGTTGCCCTGGGGGTCTACGCCCGCAACGTCCTCACCGACGCCGCGGGCGACGGCGCTCGTCGAGCCGCTCTGGTCGGGGGCACGGAGGCCGAGGCGCGCCAACGGGTGCAGGTCCTCACCGACGCCGCCCTCAGGCGCGGCTACGTGGACACCGTCACCGTCTCGCGGGTGTCCTCCGGTGACCTGAGGCTCGTCGAGGTCACGGTGACAGCGCCCTTTCCAGTCCTGGGGCTCCTCGGCCCCGGAGGGACACTACGGGTCACCGGGCACGCCATCGATGAGTCCTCCCTGACCCAGGAGAGGTGAGCCCGGGTGGTATCCATGGTCGGCTCGAGGCGTCGCAGGCGTCGTGCCGTGTCGCGCTCGCCGAGGGCGGTCCCGGCCCGCGCCCTCATCACCGGGCGGTTCGTCAGCCGGTTCCGAGAGACCCTCAGGGCGGGCGATCGAAGTGTCCGGCGGCTCATGAGCCAGGAGGAGGGCAATGCGATCGTCGAGTTCATCGGGTGGAGCGCCGTCCTGGTGGTGCCCGTGCTCTACCTGGTGGTGACACTCGCCCAGCTCCAGGCCACGACCTTCGCCGTCGCCTCGGCGGCCGACGCCGCCAGCCGGGTCCTGGAGGTCGACGACTCTCCCTTAGCGATGGATAACGCGCAGCTGGCCATGCAGCTGTCCCTGTCCGATCAGGGCATTGACGCCGACTCGTCCGGCTCCCTGTCGGTCACCTGCGCTCACGGCTGCGCCCGGGGACAGGCGGCGATAGTCGAGGTCTCGGTCGGTGTGGACCTGCCGGGCTTCGCCTCGCTGGGGATCGGTCGGGATGTCGTCGTGGTGGACACTGAGCGCTCCATCACCCTGCCGGGCAAGGAGGAGCAGTGAACAGGCCGCCCGGCCCCGGGACCGTCCAGCGGCGGGTCCGTGCCCTGGTGGATCGGCTGCACCGTGAGGAGGATGGGCAGACGCTTCTCCTGGGAGTCGGGCTCATCTGCGTCGTGCTTGCGCTGCTGTTCGTCGCGGCCTCGGCCACCGCTGTCTACCTCGACCTCAAGACCCTCACGTCACTGGCGGACTCGGCTGCGGCCGCGGGGGCCGACAGCGTGGAGGCGCACCCCTACTACGGGGGTGGCGCCACGGACGCCGCCCCCGGGTCCCTCACTGACGCAGGGGTCAGGAGCAAGGCGGCCGAGGACCTGTCCGCCCAGCCGGCAGCGGCCAGGCTGGAGGGGATCACGATCGTCAGCGCCCGTGCCGCCGACAGCCGCACCGCCGAGGTGAGGCTGCAGGCCCGCTCACGCCCGCCTTTCCTGCCCTGGGGGATCCTCCCGGCCGAGGGCTTCACCATCACCGCCACCGGCTCTGCCCGAATGACGACGACGCAGTGAGCCGACAGACTCACTGCGTCGAAAACGGGTGGGTGGAAGGTTGCGTGTGGCAGGAGGCGGCCAGCGCCCTCAGGCCTGCTCGATGAAGCTCGCCGAGGCCACCGGGGAGGGGCGCCGGTGCAGGTGCATCCGGGACCGCAGCTCCTCCTTCTGACGGCGCGAGAGCTGAGCGATGTAGGCCCGCTTCACCGTGAACAGGATGTTGAGGCCCACCAGGAGGTAGAAGGCGTTGGCGATGACGCTGGGCCAGGCCCCGGAGCTCGCGCAGTTGATGGTCAGCAGTACGGAGCCGGTGATGTTGAGGGCCTGATACTTGAGCGAATCGCCGGCGATCGTGCCCTTGGAGACCAGGAAGTAGGCCACGAGGAGCTCAGCGGCACCGATCCAGCCGCCGATAGAGATGAGGGAGGAGAGCACGTCGTTCACGGGGATGATTCTTCGACACCCCTGGATGAAGGTCAATCGCATCTATCTGCATGAGGGATGTAGATTTACTTCATGCGGGTGTTGCCTCAGAGACTTTCGGTTCTTTTGGCCGTCCACCGAGCCGGAGGAGTTGTCGCAGCGGCAGATTTCCTTCATATCACGCCGTCGGCCGTCTCCCAGCAGATTCGCCTCCTGGAGCGCGAGTGCGGCGTCCGGGTCCTGGATCGCACACCCACCGGAGCCGTGCTCACGGCGGCCGGGAAGGTGCTGGCGGATGCGGCCGAGCGCATTGAGGACGAGCTGACCACCGTGCGCCGTGAGCTGGCGGACCTGGATGACTCCGTCCCCTCCGGCGTGGTGCGAGTCGGGAGCTTCGCCTCTGCCGTTCGGGCGCTCCTGCTGCCTCTCTTGAGCTCTCTGGCGACCACCAGCCCGGAGCTGGAGGTGATCGTCGAGGAGGTCGAGGAGCGCAGTGCCCTGTCCCGGCTGCGTCGGGGCGAGCTCGACCTGGTCCTCATCGAGCGTGACGAGCACACGCTGCCCGCGGCGCCTCGGGGCATGGCCGACATCCCGCTGCTGGACGAGTCCTGGCTCGTCGTCGTGCCGGCCGAGCAGGCGACCCCTACGACCTTGGCGGATCTGGCGCGCGCCACCTGGATCGATCTGGCCCCGGGCACCGCCGGCGCCTTTGCCCTGGACCGTCTGGAGCGCCAGCTGGGGGTGCCCTTGACGATGCGGCACGTCGCCTACGACTACGACGTCGTGCTGGCCATGGTCAGCCAGGGCCTGGGCTGCGCGCTCCTGCCCGAGCTGGCCGTCTACTCCGGGCTCGTCCCCGATGAGCTCAGCGTGGTGCGCCTGCCCGGGCTGGGCGTGCGCCAGCTGGTGGTGCGTCACCGATCGACCCGCACCGAGCCGGGCCCGGCGACACGTGCGGTGCTCGAGGCGCTGCTCTCCCAGGCCCAGGGCATTGAGCTGGGGTGAGTGGCAGACGAGGGACAACGGTGGGCGTGACCGAGCCGTCGAGCGAGCCGAGTCCACCCCGACGGCGCCCCCGGTGCGTTCTGCCGTAGACTCCCCTCCGTGGCCACTGACTTCTCCGCTGAGATCGAACGACTCCGACACACCTACGCCTCCATCGCCGCGGTGACCGACCCCGAGGCCCTGCGCGCCCGGATCGCCGAGCTCTCCGAGCAGGCCTCCGCACCCGACCTGTGGGATGACCCCGACTCCGCCCAGGTGGTCACCTCCGCACTGTCCCACGCCCAGGCCGACCTCAAGCGGGTCGAGAGCCTGGGGGAGCGCATTGAGGACCTCGAGGCGATGGTCGAGCTCGCCGGCGAGGAGGAGGGCGAGGACGCCGCCGAGATCCTCGCCGAGGCTGAGACGGACCTGGCGGCCATCAGCAAGGACCTTTCCGACCTGGAGATCCGCACGCTGCTCAGCGGCGAGTACGATCCGCGCGACGCCGTTGTCACCATCCGCTCGGGCGCCGGCGGCGTGGACGCCGCCGACTTCGCCGAGATGCTCCTGCGCATGTACACCCGCTGGGCCGAGCGGCACGACTACCCCGTCAAGGTCCTCAACACCTCCTACGCCGAGGAGGCGGGCCTGAAGTCGGTCACCTTCGAGGTCCACGCCCCCTACGCCTACGGGACCCTGAGCGTCGAGGGCGGCACGCACCGCCTGGTGCGCATCAGCCCCTTCGACAACCAGGGGCGCCGCCAGACCTCCTTCGCCGCCGTCGAGGTCATCCCGCTCATCGAGTCCACCGACCACATCGACATCCCCGAGACCGACATCCGCATCGACGTCTTCCGCTCCTCGGGCCCCGGCGGGCAGAGCGTCAATACCACTGACTCCGCCGTGCGCATCACCCACCTGCCCACGGGCCTGGTGGTCTCCATGCAGGACGAGAAGTCCCAGATCCAGAACCGCGCCGCCGCTATGCGTGTCCTCCAGTCGCGCCTGCTCCTGCTCAAGCAGCAGGAGGAGGACGCCAAGAAGAAGGAGCTCGCCGGGGACATCAAGGCCTCCTGGGGGGATCAGATGCGTTCCTACGTCCTCAACCCCTATCAAATGGTCAAGGACCTGCGGACCAACTTCGAGGTCGGCAACCCCGACTCGGTATTCGACGGCGACATTGACGGCTTCATTGACGCCGGCATCCGCTGGCGCAAGCAGCAGGAGACCGCCGAGGACTGATCGGCTCGCTTCATCGGAAGCATCATTGGAGTCAGGGATCCCCCGGAGGGGTCCCTGATTTCTTTTCCGCTTGCCCCTGATTTTTCTGGGGTCCGATTGAAGCCGCAAATTATGAGGCGTACCGTGAATTTCATGAGTACATCACATGGAAAACCTCGGTCGGTGGAAGTCTCATCAACACTCTCGTCTCTCGAGTCCTCGGATCTCAGCGGGGATCGGTCGGATCAAGGTCATCACCTCACTGTGGGCGGCAAGGTTGTGCGCATCGTCATTGCGTTTGCGATGATGTTCGTCTGTGCGTTCACGCCGCCTTTACTGATCCAGATTCCTGTCATCCAGTCTTTTGCTCTCGCACATGAGAATCCCGTTGGTCTCGTGGAGTCATTCGCGGTGGGGGCGTGTGTGCTGCTGATCTATGGGGCGGCGGCGGTGCTCGCTCTTGTTCTGTGCTGTGTCTTGGGCTGCACGCTTGACCGAGGCCGGCATGTCAGTATGGGTCTGCGCATCGACAGACGCGCGCTGCTTTGGCTGGCAGGGATGATTCTGGCTGCGCTCGTCGTGGACCTTGTGGTGGCCAGCATGCTTCAAGTGCTCGGGTTTGCTGGTGGCGACCAGTCGGTACCCCAGGGTCCGCTGTGGCTCGCGATCGTCGAGTCCTTCTCCATAGCCTTCCTTCTCCAGGGGATTCCTGAGGAGATCATATGGAGGGGGTGGCTCTACTCCTCGCTGGGCGAGACGCGTTTCGCAGCGGTATCCAGCGTCCTCGGATTCACTGCTCTTCATATTCTCTCTCAAGGAGGTCAGCAGAATCTTCTCGAACATCTCACGTATCTCGCTCTACCGTGCGGATTTGCGGTGACGGCGATGATTGTCCGAATTGTCTCCGGGTCGACCTGGGCGGCGATCGGCGTGCACGGAGGGTTCCACCTGGTGAACTACTACGTGGCAGAACCCCTGCATCTGCGCATTGGGTCGATCACCTGGGTACTTCAGGGGTTGACCTGGGCCGCGGTCGGCCTTCTCATTCTCGCCATCCACCGCCGTCGTCAGCGGCAGGCGGCGTTGACAGACCGGACACGTTGACCCCCTCCATCTCCAGGAGCCGTTCCTTACGGTCGACCCCTCCCGCGTATCCGCGCAGGCTCCCGTCGGAGGCGAGCACGCGGTGGCACGGCACGATGAGAACGATCGGATTGCGCCCGACCGCGCCACCCACGGCCTGGGCAGACATCTGCTTGCGGCCCATGCGATGCGCAACCTCGGCAGCGATACGGGCATAGGTGCTGGTGGCGCCGAAGGGGATGGAGAGCATGATGGAGGTGACCATCTTCTTGAAGTCGGAGCCCTCGACCCTGATCGGCGGGGTGAAACCCGGGTCGGCGCCCTCGAAGTAGGTGTCGAGCCACTGGGCCGTCTGCGTGAAGACGGGCAGGTGGGGCCGGAGTACCGCGTCGTCGCTGATCGTCGAGCGGTCGTACTTCTGACCGTCGAACCACAGACCCGTGAGGTACTCGCCATCGCCGGCCATGGTCATGGCCCCCAACGGGGACTCGTAGCGGCTGAGGCAGGGCATCGGTCCCTCCTTCTCGTTCCTCTTCCTGCTCATGGTGTCACGCCCGGGCACGGTTCTGTCTCTCATCGGCTCGCTGCGGAGCCGCGTGCACCGTCTCACCTCCGCCGTCGTCGCCATTGCTCCGGGGCTCCCTTAGGCTTGGCCACGGTGCGCAGGGCGGGACCGGTCGGTCGCCGTCGTCGCGCAGAACCTCCGCTCACACCCTGACGAAAGGCGCAGACGAGCAGTGGCTGAGTACATCTACCAGATGATCAAGGCGCGCAAGGCCCATGGTGACAAGGTCATCCTCGACGACGTCACCATGGCCTTCCTCCCCGGAGCCAAGATCGGCATGGTCGGCCCCAACGGTGCCGGCAAGTCCTCCATCCTCAAGATCATGGCCGGCATCGACCAGCCCTCCAACGGTGAGGCCCGCCTGACCCCCGGCTACAGCGTCGGCATCCTCCTGCAGGAGCCCCCGCTCAACGAGGACAAGACGGTGCTCGGCAACGTCGAGGAGGGTGTTGCCGAGATCAAGTCCAAGCTGGACCGCTACAACGAGATCAGCGCCGCCATGGCGGACCCGGACGCCGACTTCGACGCCCTCATGGCGGAGATGGGCACCCTGCAGGACGCCCTGGACGCCGCCAACGCCTGGGACCTCGACTCCCAGCTCGAGCAGGCCATGGACGCCCTGCGCTGCCCCCCGCCGAACGCCGAGGTCAAGCACCTCTCCGGTGGTGAGCGCCGCCGCGTCGCCCTGTGCAAGCTGCTCCTCGAGGCCCCCGACCTCCTCCTGCTGGACGAGCCCACCAACCACCTCGACGCCGAGTCCGTCCTCTGGCTCGAGCAGCACCTGGCCAGCTACCAGGGCGCCGTCATCGCCGTCACCCACGACCGCTACTTCCTCGACCACGTCGCCGAGTGGATCGCCGAGGTCGACCGCGGCCACCTCTACCCCTACGAGGGCAACTACTCCACCTACCTGGAGACCAAGGAGAAGCGCCTCGAGGTCCAAGGCAAGAAGGACGCCAAGCTCGCCAAGCGCCTCAAGGAGGAGCTTGAGTGGGTGCGTTCGTCGGCCAAGGGACGCCAGGCCAAGTCCAAGGCCCGTCTGGCCCGCTACGAGGAGATGGCCGCCGAGGCCGAGCGCACCCGCAAGCTCGACTTCGAGGAGATCCAGATCCCGCCGGGGCCCCGACTGGGCAGCCTGGTCCTGGAAGCCACCAACCTCAAGAAGGGCTTCGACGGACGCACCCTCATCGACGGGCTCTCCTTCACCCTGCCGCGCAACGGCATCGTCGGGGTCGTCGGCCCCAACGGCGTCGGGAAGTCCACCCTGTTCAAGACCATCGTGGGCCTGGAGCCGCTCGACGGCGGAGACCTCAAGATCGGCCAGACCGTCAAGCTCTCCTACGTCGACCAGTCCCGAGCCGGCATCGACCCCAAGAAGACCCTCTGGGAGGTCGTCTCCGACGGCCTGGACTACATCCAGGTCGGCAACGTGGAGATGCCCTCGCGCGCCTACGTCGCCTCCTTCGGCTTCAAGGGGGCCGACCAGCAGAAGCCGGCCGGTGTGCTCTCCGGCGGCGAGCGCAACCGCCTCAACCTGGCCCTGACCCTCAAGCAGGGCGGCAACCTCATCCTCCTGGACGAGCCCACCAACGACCTCGACGTCGAGACCCTGGGCTCCCTGGAGAACGCCCTGCTGGAGTTCCCCGGCTGCGCCGTGGTCATCACCCACGACCGCTGGTTCCTCGACCGTGTGGCCACCCACATCCTGGCCTGGGAGGGAACGGACAAGAACCCGGCCAGCTGGTACTGGTTCGAGGGGAACTTCGCCTCCTACGAGGAGAACAAGGTCGAGCGCCTCGGCCCCGAGGCGGCCCGCCCCCACCGGGTCACCTACCGCAAGCTGACCCGCGACTGAGCGGAGCCCGCCCGGTCGGCCGCATCAGAAGGAGAAGCGCCATTCCCCCAGCCATCTGGCTGAGGGAATGGCGCTTCTCGTCCTGCTTCAGACGGCGAGTTCACGCGTCTTGTCGGTTGGTGCCGATCGCACTTAAGGTGTTGTGATGAGTAGGAACACCCTAGGGCTCATCCCCGAAGGCGGCGTTATCGGGAGGCTCCCGTTCGAGGGTGAGTGGCTGACCGAGCGCAGTCCCACACGCCGCGTTCCCAGCCATGGGACTCACCTGTTCGCCACCACGTACGCGTTTGACTTCGTCGCCGTCGACGACGATGGTCTCACGGCTCCAGCACGCAGCCTGCGTGCGCTCTTCACCCCCGAACCGCCAGAGCTCTTCCACGCCTTCGGCCGTCCCCTGTACTCGCCCGTTGCGGGAACCGTGGTCTCCGTTCACGACGGCGAGCCCGACCACGTGGCGCGCCGTTCCGTCCTGACTCGCATCCCGTACGGATTGAGTCAGCCCCAACGAATTCGGCAGGGACTTCCCGCCATCCCTGGAAACCACATCATCATCCAGGTTGCCGAGGGTCCTCATTGCGTGGGACTCGTGCACCTTCAGCGAGGCTCCGTCCAGGTGTCGCCCGGCGACCGGGTGAGCGCAGGCGATCAGATCGGTCGATGCGGCAACTCCGGGAACTCCACGCAGCCCCACCTTCACATCCAAGCGATGGACAGCCCAGATCTCCGTACCGCGAAGGGGGTTCCGCTCCGTTTTGAGGAGTTCCGGCAATGCAGCCCGCAGCAGGGTACTCCCTGGGTACTTCGGCGACAGTCATGCCCCGAGCAGGGGGCGGTCGTCGCTCAACCTTGATATGACGTCATGGAATGAGCCTCAGATCCGGCACTCGGTGTCCCCTCGTCGGTCCGCGGCGACCCGATCGTGACGAGAAGCGGCTGACCGAGATCAGCCCCACGCGCCGCGTCCCGAGCCACGGGACCGACCTGTTCGCCACTACCTACGCGTTTGACATCGTCGCCGTCGACGACGACGGCCGCACGGATCCAGTGCGCTGCTCCTGATCGGGGACGTACTTCTCCGGCGAGGACTGCGTTGTCCTGCAAACCTCTGAGATCCGGATGCAGTCGTCTGCAGGAGAAGTAAGTTCTGGACGGAGAACGCAGTCCCCGATCCGTGTCCTCAAGGGGCGGGCGTCAGCCGGGGATGGTACTGCCGTCGTCGCCCTCGCCCATACGGATCCGCCAACGTCCCGAACCACCGTCGGACTGAGAAGCAGCGGGCATGCGCACCATGCCCTCCTGGGCGATGGTCGACACCAGCCGGCCGGATGAGTCGAAGACCTGTGCGCGCGCCATGCCGCGGCCGCCCTGTGAGGAGGGGGAGTCCTGCACGTAGAGCAGCCAGTCGCCCATGTCCACGTCCCGGTGGAACCACTGGGCGTGGTCGAGGGTCGCCAGGCTCATGCCCTCGCTGCGCCAGGACAGTCCCTGGCTTCGCAGCACCGGCTCCAGCATCACCTGGTCGCACACGTAGGCCAGCAGCGCCCGGTGCACGGTCTGGGAGGTCTGCTCCGGGATGCGGCTGCGCGAGCGCATCCATAGGTGCTGGCCGCTGGCACGCTCCTTGGCGGGGCGCAGGTAGAGATTGCCCTCCACGTGCCTGAGGTCGAAGGCCGCCGTGCGCCCCAGGAAACGCGCCACCGGATGGTCGATGGTGCGGAAGATCTCCAGCGCGCTCGTTAAGTCCTCAGGGCGCGGAACTGAGGGGGCTGCGACATGGAGGTCAGCGCCCTCCTGCTCTTCCTGGAAGGAGGTGAGCATCGTCAGGATCGGCGTGCCCTCCTGGGAGGCGGCGGTGCGCCGTTGGGAGAAGGACCGCCCGTCGTGCAGGCGCTCGACGGCGAAGGTGATTGGCCTGTCGGGCTGCCCGCCCCTCATGAAGAAAGCGTGGACCGAGTGCGGCAGGCGTTCACCGTCACCGTCGTCCTCGATGGTGGCGGCTGCGGCGAGCATGCCCTGGGCCACCACCTGTCCTCCATAGACCCGGCCCGAGAGCTGGGGCAAGGAGTCCCCGGAGAAGATGTCCTCCCCATCACCCGCCGCCAGGCTGAGGATTCGGGTCACCGACCCGAGGGGCTCCTCCGTGGCGACGGGGACGGGGTATGGAGTTGTCACAGACCGAGCTCCTCCAGGATCGGAAGCTTGGCGCGCACTGCTGCGCGCGCGTCCTCGGCCGTCGCCGCGTCCAGGGCGATCCTCGCCAGCTCCTGGCACTCGGCGAGCGTGACGGACTTCAGGACGGCGTCGACATCCGGTAGCGCGCGTGCCGTCATCGACAGGGAGGCGACTCCCAGCCCCACGAGGACGGCGGCCAGTGCCGGGTCCGCCGCGGCCTCACCGCACACGCCCACCGGACGTCCCCTGTGGGAGGCCCCCTCGCACGCGGTACTGATCAGACGCAGAACGGCCGGCTGCCAGGCAGTGGACAGATCCGCCAGCGAGGACAGCAGGCGGTCTGCCGCCATGACGTACTGGGTGAGGTCGTTGGTGCCCACGGAGGCGAAGTCGGCGTGCTCGAAGAGCTTGTCGGCCATGAGTGCGGCCGAGGGCACCTCGATCATCATGCCGGCCGTCTTCAGACCGTAGGAGCGGGCCTTCTGCGTGAAGGCCTCGGCCTCCCCGGCCGTGGAGATCATCGGGGCCATGACCCACACCTTGGCCTCGGTGGCGGCCTCGGCCTTGGCCAGGGCCTCGAGCTGGTGATCCAGGACCTCGGGGTCGCGGCGCGTCGTGCGGTAGGCGCGCACGCCGAGCGCCGGGTTGGCCTCGGTGGCGTCAGTCAGGAAGGGCAGCGGCTTGTCCGCGCCGGCGTCGAGAGTACGGACCACGACCTTCTTCCCGGGGAACGCCTCCAGGACTCCCTGGTAGGCCTCCACCTGAGCCTCCACCGTGGGCTCCTCAGGCTGGTCCAGGAAGCAGAACTCGGTGCGGAACAGGCCGATGCCCATGGCTCCGGCCTCAGCGGCGCTACGGGCGCCGGCTGCGTCACCGACATTGGCCAGCAGCTGGACCTCGTGGCCGTCCTTCGTGGCTCCGTCGCCGTTGAAGACGCGCACGCGGGAGGCAAGCTCCCGCGCCCGGCGCAGAGCGTCCTCGGAGGGGTTGATGGTGATGCTTCCCTTAGTGCCGTCAACCAGGACGATGTCGCCGTCGGACAGCGCGTCGGTGACCTTCTCGCCGGTGCCGACGATCGCCGGCATGCCCAGCGCGCGCGCCAGGATCGCGGTGTGGGAGGTGGGGCCGCCCTCGGAGGTGATGAAGGCGATGACCTTCTCAGGGTCCAGCAGCGCGGTGTCGGCCGGGGCGAGGTCGGCCGCCACGAGCACGAAGGGCTCAGGCAGGCGGGGGATCCCCGGCATCGGGGACTCGGTCAGGACGGCGACGATGCGGTCGCGGACGTCCTGGACGTCACGGGTGCGCTCGGCCATGTAGCCGCCCAGGGACTCCAGCATGGCGGCCAGCGTTCCCGCGGACTCCCACACGGCGCGCTCTGGGACCAGGCGCTTCTCGCGCACCATGGCCTGCGCCGTCGAGGTCAGGGTGGGGTCGGCGGCCATCTGCGCGGTGGTCTCAAGGAGGGTTCGGGCCTCGGCCTTGGCCTCGGCCGCGGACAGCTCCAGGCCCTTCTTGACCCGTTGGGCCGCCAGCGCGATGCGCTCGCACTCCTTCTCGATGTCGCGACTGGGCTCGAGGGTCGCGATCTCGGGCTCAGGAATGGGAGGTGCCATCCTGGCGACGGGGCCGGCCACAAGGCCAGGGCTCACACCGGTGCCGGACAGGGTTGTGGAGGTGGTGTCGGACACTGTCATGTGGTGCTCCTCATCGGAGACGAATGGGGATCATCGCTCATTGTGCCCCGATTGTGGTCGGAAAGAGGCATTTCCGCCAGGGGAATAACGATCTCCTCTGCGGCGGCGTCGAGGCATCTATCGCGTTCTCGTAAGGTTACGTGAGTGAGCGCCGTCATGCGAGGAAGGTTCTCCGGTGCTGCCGTCCGCTGCCGTCTCCCGTGCGGCAGGCGCCCGCGGCTTCCGTGCACGTGCGTCTTCCTGCCGACCGGAGCTCTTCGCCGCGGATCCCGCGGAGGTGGGATAAAGTGATCGTGAGCACGAAGGACCTCAGCTGCCCGACCACGCGCATGACAGACGGGGATTGCACGAGGACGGGAACCGGGAAGGAGAAGCCATGAGTACTGCATCAGACATCGTCGCCGGTCTCGGCGGCCAGGAGAACATCACCGACCTCGAGCCGTGCATCACGCGCCTGCGCGTCGAGGTAACCGATCAGACGAAGGTTGATGAGGAGGCGCTGCGAGCGGCCGGTGCCTTCGGCGTGGTGCGTTCGGGCCGCGTCGTCCAGGTCGTCGTGGGGCCCACGGCGGACAACCTCGCCTCAGAGATCGCAGCTCTCTGACTGATCGCCTCCGTTCCCGGACGGTCTGCATGGTCGCCCGGCTCCAGTGCCTTCAGCATGGAGCCGGGCGATCTGCCTTCGCCCGCACGGCGGTCGGGCGCATGCCGGCAGCGGGACCCCCGGTCTCGCCGTCTGGTCAGCCGCCTGCCGACCGGCTGTGGGGTCTTGGGCACGCGTTCCCCGAGCTGCTCATCGGTAGTGGCGCCATCGTGCGGCCTCATGGTGAAACAGTTGCAGCAAAACGTCAGGAGATACGGTGCGGCGGGTGCACAACCCTCAGCCGTTAGGGCACACTTGGACACTGCTAGTCCTGCTAGCGCCCGCGTTCCGATCCGACCCATCCATCCCCAGGGGTGATGGCGGAGGGCAACCCTGCTCCACGCCCGCTCCATGGCGCTCTATCGCACATCTGCTCACGCAAGGCTGACCCACGCACATGAACGAGTTCAACGACGACCTGTTACCTGCTTCCGAGAGCCTCAAGCAACTGGCTGAGGCGCACGGTGTCTCCACCGAGTACTGGGACTATCACGGCAACCTTGCCTCTCCCTCAAGCGCCACTCTCAGGGCCGTACTAGCCGCGTTAGGGGTGAACACCCACTCCGAGGAGGAGATCGGGCGCGCTCTGCGAGAGGTCGAGGACGCCCCTTGGCGGCAGGCGCTTGCCCCCACAGTCGTCACGCGCGGCGGTGTGGAGTCCACCGTCCCCGTCTACGTTCCCGACGGCGCCAAGGTGCGGGTGCGCGTCGAGCTCGAGGACGGGGAGGTCCGTGAGCTGACTCAGACTGAGGACTGGACCGTGCCCCGGGAGGTGGACGGCGTCAAGCGCGGCCGCGCCTCCTTCATCCTCGGAGCCGATCTGCCCCTGGGGTGGCACCGGCTCATCGCCGAGGTCAGCCCCGGCTCCACTGACCAGGCGGCCCCGCAGGGGGCTCATGCCGCGGCGCCCGCCGACGGCGAGGCGGAGACCATCACCGTGACCTCGGCGCTGGCGGTCACCCCCAACCACCTTGATCTGCCCGAGTCTCTCGGCGATCGAGGCTGGGGAGTCATGGCCCAGCTGTACTCGACCCGCTCGCGCGGGTCGTGGGGGACCGGTGACACCGACGACCTCACCGAGCTCGCCGCCTTTCTGGGGGACCAGGGGGCTGACTTCCTGCTCATCAACCCGCTGCACGCGGCTGAGCCGGTGGCGCCGATGACCTGCTCACCTTACTTGCCGGTGACGCGCCGCTTCGTCAACCCCCTCTACATCCGGCCGGAGAACATCCCCGAAGTGGCCCGCTTGTCCGGCCCCAAGCGCTCGCTGGTGCAGTGGGCCTTCGAGGAGGTCAAGGACAGCGACCTCAGCGCCGAGCCGATCGACCGCGACGCGGCGTGGAAGGCCAAGCGCGAGGCCCTCGAGGTTATCTTCGCGGCCGGTCGCTCCTACTCTCGCCAGCGGGACTTCGAGCGCTTCCGTGCCGAGCAGGGCGAGGGACTGGAGCGCTTCGCCCTGTGGAGCGCGCTGGTGGAGAAGCACGGGCCCCTGGACACCTGGCCCGCCACGCTGCGGGAGGCGGACTCCGCCTACGTCGCCAACGAGGCGCACCAGCTGGCCGAGCGCATCGACTTCTTCGCCTGGCTGCAGTGGATCGTCGACGAGCAGCTGGCCCGTGCCCAGGCTGAGGCTCTGGCTTCGGGGATGGCCCTGGGCATCATGGATGACCTCGCGGTGGGAGTGCACTCGCAGGGAGCTGACGTGTGGTCCAACCCGGAGGCCTTCGCCTCCGGAGTCACCGTGGGGGCTCCGCCGGACATGTACAACCAGCAGGGGCAGAACTGGTCCCAGCCGCCGTGGAACCCTCAGTACCTGGCGCGCAGCGCCTACGCCCCCCTGCGTGACATGGTGCGCACAGTCCTGCGCCACGCCGGCGCGCTGCGCGTGGACCACATCATCGGCCTGTTCCGCCTGTGGTGGATCCCTGAGGGCATGGGGGCGGACCACGGCGCCTACGTGCGTTACGACCATGAGGCCATGCTCGGCGTCGTGCTCCTGGAGGCATACCGGGCCGGTGCCGTCGTCATCGGTGAGGACCTGGGAACCGTGGAGCCCTGGGCGCGCGACTACCTGGCCAGTCGTGGTGTGCTGGGAACCAGCGTCCTGTGGTTCGAGAAACAGCACGACGGCTGGCCCCTCCAGCCTCAGGACTACCGCAGGCTTGCCCTGTCCACGGTCAACACCCATGATCTTCCCCCGACTGCCGGTTACCTGGCTGACGAGCACGTCGATCTGCGTGAGCGCCTCGGCCTGCTCACGGAGCCGGTCGAGCAGGTGCGCACCGAGGCGCGCATCGAGCGCGACCGGATGACCGCCCGACTGCGCGAGCACGGCCTGCTGGGGGACGCCCCCACCGAGCGTCAGGTCGTGGAGGCCCTGCACCGTTACGTGGTGTGCACTCCCTCGGTCCTGGTCGGCGTCGCCCTGGTTGACGGCGTGGGGGAGCGGCGCGCTCAGAACCAGCCCGGCACCGACCAGGAGTACCCCAACTGGCGGATCCCTCTGGCCGACGGCGCGGGCGAGGTCGTCCTGGTCGACGACCTGCCCGAGAACGCACGCCTGGGCAGCCTGCTGAGCGCCGTACGCGACGAGATGGCTTCTCAGGACTGATGTCACTCGGTCAGCGCCCGCCGGATCGGGCGGGCCGGAGTCGGGTGAACTGCTGAGATGCTGTGGTCCCGGCCGTCGTACTGGCGGCCGGGACCACACGTTGTTGCGGGCGAGGCCCGATGGAACCGGACCCGCGTTCGGGTCTACGCCCAGGTCATGAGCGTGTCGCCGGCTGCGACTGTGCGGTCGGGAGACACCGGCTCCAGGTCGGACTCATCGCCCTCCAGAGCGATGACCGGGACGATCGGGTTGAGCCCACCGGCCTCGATCTGAGCGGGGGACCAGCTGATGATGGGGCTGCCCGCTTCGACTCTCTGCCCCTCATCGGCCCGGAGAGTGAAGCCGCTGCCCCCCAGACTCACGGTGTCCAGCCCCAGGTGGACCAGGACGCTGCGGCCGTCATCGTTGGTGATGACGTAGGCGTGGGGGTGGATCTTCATGACGGTTCCGCTGATCGGTGCCAGGGCGCTGACCTCGTCCCCGCCAGCGGGGTCCGGGGTGATGGCCACCCCGGGGCCGACGATCTTGCCGGAGAAGACGGGGTCGGGAACATCGCTGAGGGCGACGACGACGCCGGATACCGGCGACTGGACAGTCAGGCTCACCGCAGGTCCTCGATATCCTCTGCGATCGTGTCCGCGTTGGGGCCGACCACGACCTGCACGATATCGCCGAGCTTGACGACCCCGTGCGCTCCTGCGGCCTTCAGGGCCGCCTCGTCCGCGAGGGAACCGTCCTCCAGCTCGCAGCGCAGCCGCGTGATGCAGGGCTCGATCTCCACGATGTTGTCGAATCCTCCGAGGGCGTCGACGATGCTCTGTGCCTGAGACATGGGTTCCTCCTGGGTCTGCCCGGGGTGTGCCGGGCTCGGTGGGTGATGGTGCCGAGATGAGGCGTCAGGACGCGGGGGAGGTGCAGTCAGGTGCGGCACCTTCGCCGGTACCGGACTAATGGTCCATACTAGTACCCCATGGTACAGGGCGCTTGGAGGTTGTCCAGTACTGACCTGCAACAGCCCGATAAGGCTACGAGCGGTCGGGGCGGAAGGCGGGTTTGGGGGCGGCCACCGGGACCCACAGGGTGTAGCGGTCGGCGCGGAACAGGGTGCGCGAGTAGTCGATGGCACAGTGCTCGTGGAAGGTGCGCCGGGTGATGTCCAGCGTCGGGGCTCCCTCCTGGACGGAGAGCAGCGCTGCTTCCTGGGCCGTGGCCGCGTGGGCCTCGATCACGTCCTCACCCCACTGCGGCGCCAGGTCGGCCTGGGTCAGCTCGGCGTAGACCGAGAAGTTAGGGTTGGTGCGCAACAGATTGGGTAGGAGTGCTGCGGGAATCCAGTTCTCCTCGATCGCCATGGGGATGGCGTTGGCTGTCAGTAGGCGACGCAGGTGATGAACCTCGGCCCCGGCCTCGAGCTCGAGCGCCTCCGCCACGGTCTCACTGGAGGCGATGGTCTCGGCCTGCAGCATGACGACGCCGGGCTCCATCCCGCGGCGTTGCATCTCCTGGGTGAAGGAGGTCAGCCGGACCTGCAGGTCGAGCTTCGGGGGCGCCACGAACGTTCCCTTGCCCTGGTGGCGCTCCAGGACACCGTCAACGACGAGGGTGTCGATGGCTTGGCGCACGGTCATACGGGAAACCTCGAACTGCTCGCACAGCTCGCGCTCGGAGGGCACCGGGCTGCCGGTGGCGAGACCGTTCCTGACCAGGTCCAGCAGGTGATTGCGCACGATGACGTACTTTGCCGGCTTCTTACCTGCGTTTTTGGGCATGGGACTCCCCTGGTTGACAGCGGGTGGAGGCGGCCAGGAGAAGGGGTGTGCCTGCGACCACTGCTTCCGCTCCGTCGTATCGATTTTCATATCATTATGGCCGACGAGTGCGTCCCGCGCTTGACATTGAAGAGTATATCGGTTTTTCTGGTAGCACTGGTCCAGACGTGTTCGGTGTCGATCCGTCCCGACTACCACCGTCACGGTGGCTATCTCTGACGCGGCAGTGCAGCCGCGCGATCCTGAACTGGAGAACACTCATGTCAGACAAGAAGAAGACGGGCGGCGCCTTCGCCCTTGCTCAGCGTCTGGGGAGATCCCTGATGCTGCCCATTGCCACGCTTCCGGCGGCGGGTCTGCTGCTGCGTCTGGGGCAGGCGGACATGCTGGGGGCCGAGGGGCTCGCCTCGAAGCTGTCCTGGTTGCAGCCTGTCGCAGACATCTTCGCCGCGGCCGGTGGAGCGGTCTTCGATAACCTGCCCCTCATCTTCGCCGTCGGCGTCGCCGTGGGTTTCGCCAAGAAGGCCGACGGCTCCACCGGAGTGGCCGCACTGTTCGGCTTCCTCGTCTACCGGGCAGTCACCTGGACCATGTCCCCCATCATCATGGGCGAGCCCGCACCCCTGAGCAAGGAGGCCCTGGACTGCCTCCACTCCTTCGATCCCGCCAAGGGTGAGATCGCACAGGTCGGCCCCTGGAACCAGGGAATCAAGCTCTGTGACATCCCCACCCAGACGCCCATCAACTACGGGGTCCTGGGCGGTATCGTCATCGGCATCGTCGCCGCTCTGCTCTGGCAGCGCTACTACCGCGTCAAGCTGCCCGACTGGCTGGCTTTCTTCGGCGGACGCCGCTTCGTCCCCATCGTCACCTCCGGCGCCGCGCTTGTCATCGCCCTGGTCATGTCGGCGCTCTACCCGGCCTTCAACTGGCTCATCAACGAACAGCTCGGCGGCTGGCTCATCAATGCCGGGAACTCCAAGGGCATCGCCGGCGCCCTGGCGGTCTTCGTCTTCGGTACCGTCAACCGGCTGCTCATCCCCTTCGGTCTGCACCACCTGCTCAACTCCGTGCCCTTCCGTGCCCTGGTTCCAGCTCGGCTCCTGCCAGACGGCCTCGGGCGGTACTGCGCACGGTGACCTCACCTGCTTCTTCCAGGGCGTGGACGGCTCGAACTCGTGGACCGGGGGCTTCATGACCGGATTCTTCCCGATCATGATGTTCGCGCTGCCCGCCGCCGCCCTGGCCATCTGGCACACGGCCAAGCCCGCCAAGCGCAAGGCGACCGGCGCCCTCATGATCTCGGTGGCCCTGACCGCCTTCATCACCGGCATCACCGAGCCCCTCGAGTACGCCTTCGCCTACGTGGCCTTCCCGATCTACGCCGTCCACGCGGTGCTGACCGGCTCCTCCCTGGCCGTCGCCAACCTGCTGGGCGCCAAGGACGGCTTCTCCTTCTCCGCCGGCGCGATCGACTACCTGCTCAACTTCGGCAAGTCCGCCGAGCTCTCCGGTGGGGTGGTGCGTGGCCCGCTCATGATCCTCATCATGGGGCTGGTCTACGCCGTCATCTACTACTTCCTCTTCAGGTTCCTCATCGTCAAGTTCGACTTCAAGACCCCCGGGCGCGAGGACGACGACGTCGACGCCTTCGCCGCTGCGCAGGCCGCCGCCGCCAAGTCCACGGGCAAGAAGTCTGCGGAGTCATCCCGGCGCTGAGCGATGCCGGTGCCGGGATGTCGGGGCCGGCACCTCACGAGCTGGGGCCGAGCGCGTCATGCGCTCGGCCCCAGCTCATTGCCTCATCCTGAGCCCGCTGAGGGCCGCAGTGCGGCGCGGCTACTGCCTGCTCTGGCTCTCAGCGGCCTGCGCCCTGGCCACGCGCAGCGTGTCATCGAGGTTCTCGCGCACGATCCGTCGCAGTGCGGCCGGGGCCTGGGCGTGGGACTCCAACCAGCCCCTCAGGGCGGCGGCCGGGTCATCAGCGCCCTTCAGGCCCACCGTGGCGCAGGACCACAGCCCCGTCAGCAGGTTCTCGGCCATGTGGAAGGTGCGTGAGGACCACACCGAGTCGATGGCCTCCACATACGCCCCCACGAAGGGAGCCAACAGCTCGGGGCGGCGCTCGACATTGGTCAGGCCCCGCAGGACGCGCACCTGGGTCTCATTGGGCATGGAGGCGTCGTCGACGAGGGCCCGCCAGGTGACCCGCTTGGCCTCCGGGGTCGGAATCGATGCGCGGGCCTCCGCGGCGCGCTCACGTCCTGTGGTGGTGCGGTCCCGGGCCTCCTCGGTGCGGATCTGCTCCTCCCCGCTGCGGCCGGCGGCCACCAGACCGATCAGCAGGTCCCAGCGCAGGTCCTGGTCGATGTCGAGTCCGCCAAGAGTCTGGCTCCCCTCCAGAAGACCGGTGACGACGTCGAGCTGCTCATCGGTGACGGCGTGAGCGGCCAGCGCCCGAACCAGCTGGAGCTGCTTGTCGCCTCCGGCCTGGGCCGCCCGAGCCAGCTCCAGCAGCCGGTCGGCCGTTCCCGGAGCCAGATCCCGGCGCACGGCCGGGGGCAGGAAACCCGACAGGCAGGTCGTGACGCGCCCCAGCAGCCCCTGGACGACCGAGGAGTGCTCCTCCACGCCCAGTGCCCGCAGCGCCGCGTCGAGGAATCGGGAGGCGGCGAGCTCGCCGTCGCGCACCATGTCCCAGGCCGAGGCCAGGACGATCGAGCGCGGCAGGGACTCGGTGAAGGACTCGATGTGCTCGAGCCCGAAGGACAGTGAGTCCTCATCGAGACGGACCTTGGCATAGGTGAGGTCGTCGTCGTTGAGGACGAGGACATCCGCCCGCTTGGCGCCGACCAGCTCAGGCACCTCGGTCAGCTCACCGTCGACGTCGAGCTCGATGCGGTTGGTGCGCTCCAGGCTCGCCTTCGTGCCCTGGCCGGTCAGGGTGTAGCAGCCGATCACCACCCGGTGCGGGCGCAGCGAGGCCGGTGAGTCGGCGGGGATCTCCTGAAGGACGGTGGCCCGGGTGATGAGGCCGTCGGCGTCGGTGGCCAGCTGCGTGCGCAGGGTCGTCACGCCGGCCTCCTGGAGCCACAGGCGGGTCCAGGTACTCAGGTCGCGTCCCGAGACCGCCTCCAGCTCACGGAGCAGGTCGCTCAGCTCGGCGTTGGCGTAGGCGTGCGCCGCCAGGTAGCGCTGGATGCCGGCGAAGAAGTTCTCCCTGCCCACGTAGCCCACGAGCGCGGCCAGGACCGAGGCCCCCTTGGCGTAGGTGATGCCGTCGAAGTTGACCTCGACGTCGTGAAGGTCGTGGATCTCCGCGGCCACGGGGTGGGTGGAGGACAGCTGGTCCTGGTTGTAGGCCCACCCCTTCTCCAGGGTCTGGAAGGTTGTCCAGGCCTGGTTCCAGCGGGTGATCTCGGCGGTGGCCAGAGTGGAGGTGTACTCGGCGAAGGACTCGTTGAGCCACAGGTCGTTCCACCAGGTCATGGTGACCATGTCCCCGAACCACATGTGGGCCAGCTCGTGCAGGATCGTCACGGCGCGCCGCTCCACGCGGGCCTCGACGGGCCTGGAACGGAAGATGTAGTCGTCACGGTGGGTGACGCAGCCGGCGTTCTCCATCGCTCCGGCGTTGAACTCGGGGACGAAGACCTGGTCATACTTGGTGAAGGCGTAGGGGGTGGCGAACAGGTCCTCGTAGTAGGCGAAGCCCCGTTTGGTCAGGTCCAGGATCTCTTCTGAGTCCATGTGCTCGACCAGGCTCTTACGGCAGTAGACCCCCAGTGGCACGCTGCGTCCGTCGTCGGCCACGTACTCGTCGGTCGCACCGACGTAAGGCCCGGCGACGATGGCCGTAACGTAGGAGCTCATCGGCTCGGTGGGGGCGAAGACGAAGGTGTGGGCGTCTCCTGAGCCGTCGGAGGCCTCGGCGGGAACCGGCTCAGAAGTGGGGGAGTTGGACAGCACCGTCCAGCTCGACGGCGCGGTGACCGTGAAGGTGAAGGAGGCCTTGAGATCGGGCTGCTCGAAGACCGCGAATACCCGCCGGGAGTCGGGGACCTCGAACTGGCTGTAGAGATAGGTCTCGCCGTCGGCCGGGTCGGTGAAGCGGTGCAGCCCCTCTCCGGTGTGCATGTAGGCGCAGTCGGCGACGACGACCAGCTCATTGTCCGCGGCCAGATCCTTTAACGCGATGCGCGAGTCCGTGTAAACCTCGGCGGGGTCAAGCGGGAGCCCGTTGAGGGTGATGGAGTGGACCGTCGGTGCGACGAGGTCGATGAAGGCGGAGGAACCCGGTGTGGCCGTGAAGCGTGCCGTGGTGGTGGAGCCGAAGACCGTCTCACCGCGCGTGAGGTCGAGGACGACGTCGTAGCTCTGGGTCTGTACGGTTGCGCTGCGCTCGGCGGCCTCAAGGCGAGTCAGGTTCTGACCGGGCATAAGAACTCCTGTCTGAGAGGGATGCGCTGCCCAATGAGGGTGCGCCGGGTGATTGTCTCACCTTCGGATCGACACCGGCAGTGCCTGAAGCGCCGCACAACGGCGCCGGGGGACGACACATCGCGTGTCGTCCCCCGGCGCAGAGGCTGTTCCCGCGGCTTGGGGAACGTCAGCGGATCAGGTCACAACCGGTTCAGGCCTTGTTGCGCCGACGCACCACCAGGGCAGCGCCTCCGGCTACGACCAGGAATGCGGCGATTCCGCCGAAGACCATGCCGTTGGCACCGGTGTGGGCCAGAGACTCGTCGCTGTCCTTGGCGGTCTCGCCGCCGGCCCGGTTGTCCGAGGAGGACTCCTTGGCGTTCGAACTCAGGTTGCTGCCCTTGTCGGCCCCGGCCTTGTTGTCGCCGGCGTTGGCCTGCTTGTCGCCACCGGTCTGCTTGTTTCCGGCGTTGGCGTTGCTGTTGCTTCCGCCGTTGTTGCCGCCACCGTTGTTCTCGTTGGCCTTCTGCTCGGTGGTCTTCTGCTCGGTGGTCTTGTCGCCTCCGGCCTGCTTGTCGCTACCGCCCTTGTTCTCGGTGGTCTTCTGCTCGGTGGTCTTGTCACCGCCGTTGTTCTCGGTGGTCTCGGTCTCTGTGGTGGAGCGCTCGGTGCTCTCGACGGTGAAGGTGTGGTGGGAGACCGTGGTGACGGTCTGGCTGGTGGCCGTCTCGCTGTGGTGGGAGCCGGTCAGGACCAGGACGTACTCCCCGTCGGGGGCGTCAGCGGGAGCGGGCAGGCTGCCCGTGAGGTTGCCGTTGGCGTCAACCGTCAGCTCTCCGAGGGTGTAGCAGATGCTGGAGTCGCTCTTGCTCTTGAGGAGAACAGTGACTCTCTCGCTGGCATAGAAGCCCTGGGCGTTGAAGGTGAAGGTCTGGGACTGGCTCTCCGCGCGGGCGGAGACCTCATAGGAGCCGGAGATGCGTGTGTCGTCGAAGTAGATCTGCGTCTGCTGCTGCTTGGTCACCTGGGCCGTCTCAGTCTTGTCGCCGTAGGTCATGCAGCCGGCGCCAATGGTCCACCCGTCAGTAGTGGTGGCCGTGGTCGAGCCGATGGACTTGATGAGCGCAGCCAGGTCGAGGTTTGACGTCCAGCTGCCGTCCGCAGCCGCCTTGGTCTTGACGACGTCGGACACGGTGCCGTCCGGTGCGTACAGCGCGATGCCGACGGTGGCCTGCTTCCCGGTGCAGCCGGTTCCCGAGACGGTGAAGGACGTGTTGGTGCTGGCCGACACGAAGGTCTTCTCCTGGGTGATCTTGAAGCTGCTGCCCTCACTGGTCTTGCCGGGGGTGGGGGTGGCCTTGCTGGTCTTGCCGGGAGCCGGGGTGGGCTGAGCAGGGCTGCCGGGGGGTGTAGTCGCCTCGGCGGTGCTGCTGGGGGTGCTCGGGCTGTTGCTGTTGGAGCTGTTGGCGAGAACAGGGGAGGCAATGAGCGAGGCTCCGGTCATTGCGGCCACCGCGCTGGCTGTGGCCAAGGGACGTCCAAGACGCATGTGTCCTCCTAGGTCTGACGAGGGGAACGATGGCTGTCGGCGATCCGATTCTTCGTCGACTCGTTATCTACCGTAACGATGAATAGGGCGAGGGCGTGGGTCTCTGAAGTGATACCAGACACATGTGCAGGTGTCCTCTCTCACGTGAAAAAATGGGGTGTTGAGCGAGGACGGCGACGAAAGGCTGATACGGCGGGGAAGGCTCGCAGTCTCGAAGGTTAGCGACTAGGAGCCTGCTGGCCGACAGGTTTTGGGGCTGTACCCATAGCGGGCCAGCAGGTCACGCGACTCCTGGTTGGGTGAGACGATGATCGACTCGTCCCGAGGTCCTGTCGGAAGGTCGACGATGGTCGTGGCTCCGGCCCGCCCGGCTTTCGAGGCACTGCGTCCCAGTGCGGCCAGGTCGCTGAGCCCGGTACCTGAGTCCAGGGTGATGTTCCCGGCCACGGTGTGTGCCAGCTGATGGAGTGAGACGGGGTTACTGGCCTTCTGCCCGATGGCGGACAGCACGGCCTGCATGACGGTGGCCGTGGACTGGCTGCGGCGTTGGGCGCCATCGGCCTGGCTCATGGCCACCCATCTGCCGTCGCGCAGGATCTCCGGATGCCGTGAGCGGACGAGGGCCAGGGCGTCGATCCCGCTGAGCCGGTGGTGGCCGGCGGAGGTGAGGTTCAGCCCGGTGTAGGCGTCCCGAACCGGCTCGGGGACGTCCACCTCGATGCCTCCCAAGGAGTCGATGATGGTGGCGAACTGAGCCATGTCGATGGTCACCAGATGCGAGGTGGGGATTCCCAGGCCCGTGCACAGGGCGTTGACCGTGTTCTGCGGTCCCGGGACGTAGGTGGTGGCCAGGCGGTCCAGTTCCCTTCCCTTGCTGTTGATGGTCAGGTCCCGGGGCAGGTTGATGACGGTGAGTCCCTCCTGGGAGGGGCGTACCAGGGCGATGACGTCGGCGCGGGAGCCCTCCACCTCCTGAGTGGTTCCGTAGCGGTTCTGGTCTCCCGGCACGGTGGCGCGCGAGTCGGTCCCCAGGATCAGCCAAGTCTCGCCCGCCGTCGGGGAGGACGTGGAGGGCATGGCGATATCGACGCGCGCGGGGCGATGAACCAGGACGGCCACATCGGTTCCTAGTGCCAGAGCGGTCGTCATGACCGCGGCGCTCAGGCCGACGACGATTCTGCGTCGCCTCGACCAGCGCTTGATGCTTGTGCCTGTCCGACGTCGACGACCTCGCTGAGGCGGAGGGGAAGCGGCGTCGGGGAAGTCCCCGGTGGCGTCCGAGGCCTCCGAGGGGGCTGCGCTGTGCTCGTCGTGGGAGGTGGAGTCCATGGTCTCAGTGTCCGCTTCGGGGCAGTGCTGTGCCGTCAGGCGCGAACGTGCGCGCCGCATGAGGGCTGCGGGATGGGACAAGGCCGCCGGGGAGACGGCACGCGGTGGTGCTGTCTCCCCGGCGGGACATGTTCCCAGTCAGACTGGAAGGAGGCGATCAGGCCTTGCGGCGACGCACGACGAGGACGCCGCCACCGATGGCCACGAGGGCCGCGGCGATGCCGCCGAAGAGCAGGCCGTTGGCACCGGTCTTGGCCAGGGGCTTGCCCGAGGTGGGGGCCGCCGGGGTGGCGTTGGTGCTGGCCGGGACGTTCACGCTGCCGTTGTTGGCGGGAGCGGTCGGGTTGGCGGTGGCGCCACCGTTGTCGCCGATGCCGTTGTCACCGTCAGCCACAAGGCTGAGGGAGCCACCCTTGATCACGACGGTCTTGTTGGAGCTGCCGCCCTCGCCGTAGCGGGCGCCCTCGATGGTCAGCGTGTACTCGCCGTCAGGCACGTCCGAGGGGGCCGGCAGCTCACCCGTGACATTGCCGTTGGCGTCAGCCTTCAGCTTGCCGACGGTGTAGGTCTTGGAGGGGTCGTTCTTGCTGACCAGGGTGAGGGTGACCTCCTCGTTGGGGGAGAAGCCCTTGACGTTCACCGTGATCTTCTGAGCGCCGTTCTGGTCGGTGGTGACCTCGTAGGTACCCTCCACCTTGGTGTCGTCGAAGGCGATGGCCTCCTGAACCTGGCCCTTCGCCTCGCCGTAGGCGACGCAGCCGGCTCCGATGGACCAGCCGTCGGCCGAGCCGTCCGTCTTGGCCTCAACACCGGTGGACTTGACCAGCTCGGGGATGTTCAGGGCGGTGGACCAGTTGCCCTCGGCGTCGGGGGTGGCCGTCACGACGGTGGACATATCACCCTTAGGGCTGTAGAGGGCGATACCGACTGCCGCGTCCTTGCCGGTGCAGCCGGTTCCCGACACCGTGAAGGCGGGGTCCGAGGGGCTGACGATGTTCTGCTGGTCCTCGGCGAACTTGAAGGCGAGAGAGTTGTCAGCCAGCGCGGGGGAGGCGGCGAGGGAGGCGCCGATGGCAGCGGTCATCACGCTTGCGGCGGCCAGGGGGCGTCCGAGACGCATGAGTACTCCTAGATAGATATGAGGGGGATGGGTGGCAACCGGTGAGTCGGGGTATCACCGCGTTGCGCCCACCTTAGCGCTCCCCGGGGCGAGGTTCCACGATTTTTTGTAGATGAGGTATCGACCTCAGTGGTGGGTAGTTGTGGATTCGTCTAACTGGGGCAACGAGTTTTGGTTGCTTGAGCTTGATTCCGAGCATCCGGGCCATTTACCAAATGGAGACCCGTTCGTTGGGATCCAGCCACAAGGCGTCGTTGGGATCCACCTCAAAGGCCTGGTAGAAGGCATCCACGTTGCGCACTATTCCGTTACAACGGAACTCCGCCGGCGAGTGCGGGTCGACGGTCAGGAGCAGCTCGGCGTAGTCCGGGCGGCTCTTGGAGCGCCAGATCCGCGCCCAGGAGTAGAAGAAGCGCTGCAGGCCGGTGAGCCCGTCGATGACAGGAGCCTCATCCAGTGAGGGGATGCCGGAGTCGGCCAGGGCCAGGGAGTAGGCCTTGAGGGCGATGCCCAGACCACCCAGGTCGCCGATGTTCTCCCCGATGGTCAAAGCGCCGTTGACGTGCGGGATCTCCGCCTGCGCCGTGCCCGCGTCCCGGTGCTTGGCGACGACGACCTCGGGCGTGTAGGCGTCGTACTGGTTGATGAGCGCGCTCGTGCGCTCGGTGAAGGCCTCCCGGTCCTCCTGGGTCCACCAGTCGCTGACCTTTCCGGTGCCGTCGAAGGTGGAGCCCTGGTCGTCGAAGCCGTGGCCGATCTCGTGACCGATGACGGCGCCGATGCCCGCGTAGTTCACGGCGTCGTCGGCCTGCGGGTCGAAGAAGGGGGGCTGAAGGATCGCCGCGGGGAAGACGATCTCGTTCATGGTGGGGTTGTAGTAGGCGTTGACCGTCTGGGGGGTCATGTGCCACTCGTCGTGGTCCACTGGCTTGGTCAGCTTGTTCAGCGAGTAGGCCATATCGGCCCGCTCCACGCTGCGCACCGAGGCCAGCACGTCCCCGGGGACGACCTCCACGGCCGAGTAGTCGCGCCAGCGCACCGGGTAGCCGATCTTGGGGGTGAACAGCGCCAGCTTCTCCAGGGCCCGTTCCCGCGTGGCCGGACTCATCCACTCCAGCGAGGAGATGGACTGGTGGTAGGCCTCAATGAGCCGCCCCACCAGGGCCTCCATCGCCGACTTGTGCGACGGCGGGAAGTGCCGCTCCACGTAGATCTCGCCCAGTGCCTCGCCCAGGCAGGACTCCACCAGGCCGACGCCGCGCTTCCAGCGGGGCCGCAGCTCGTCGGTCCCCTGGAGCGTGCGGCCGTAGAAGTCGAAGTTCTCCTCCACGAAGGCGCCTGACAGCAGGGTGGCGCGTCCGTGAACGACGTGCCAGGCGGCCCAGGCCTTGAGGTCCTCCAGGTCGGTCTGTCGCCAGATGCCTGCCGCGTGGGGGAGGTAGTCGGGCTGGGTGACGATGGCCTCCTCGAGGAAGGTGGTCTGCTCGATGCCGGCGGTCCGGGCCGCCGCGCGGATCCCCTCGCGCCACTCGTGCCAGGGCAGGCCCGGGGCCGAGTCCACGATCTGCCGCCAGGACATCGGGTTGTTCATCTTCTCCACGTCACGGCAGGTGACGCGGTCCCAGTGCCCCTTGGCCAGGGCGGTCTCCACGGCCATGATCCGCTCGGCCAGCTCCTCACCCGGGGCGCCGAAGGTCTCCGTCAGGCCCGCCAGAGCCAGCATCCTGGCCACGTGCTCCACATAGGCCTGGCGCAGCGGGGCCTGAGCCTCCTCGCGGTAGTAGGACTCGTCCGGCAGCCCCAGCCCTGACTGGCCTATCCAGCTCGTGTAGCGCTCCGGGTCGTTGATGTCCACCTCGACATCGGCACCGACCACTCCCATGAAGCCGACGGGCGTCATCTCTCCCAGTGCTCGGCCCAGATCCTCCTTGGAGGAGGCGCCCAGCACCGGCGCCAGCTCCTCAGCCAGTGGCTCGGCCCCCAGCTCCTCCAGGCGGGACTCGTCCATGAAGGCCTCGTAGAGGGCGCCGACTCGGCCCCGGTTGGTGGCCAGGATCTCTGAGACCTCCTCGGGTGCCACGGAGGAGAGCTGCTCGGCGAGCTCCTCAACGATCTGGCGGCAGGCGGCCTCGGCCTCGTCACGCAACGTCGTGAAGGCTCCGGTGCTGGGACGGTCCGCCGGGATCTCGGCGGTCGCGAGCCACTGGCCGTTGACGGATCGGAACAGGTCGTCCTGGGGGCGCACGGAGGTGTCGGTGTGCGCCGTCTCCAGCACGCCGGCAAGGACCGCGTCGACGGTGGGGCCGGGGGAACCCTCCGGCTGAGAGCGGCGGGCCGGTGAGTCCGATGCAGGGCCGGTGGAAGTCGGTGAGGTCGCGCAGGCGTCAGTCATAGCGGACACGCTAACCCGCTCCGCTACTCTCAGGTGCTCTGACAGCGCCCGTTGCCTCATGGTGCAAAGCGCTGTTCGCGTGAGGCACAATTCTGCCCATGCGCATCCATATCGCCTCCGACCACGCCGGTTTCGAGCTCAAGAGCGCCGTGATCGAGCACTTGAGGGAGCAGGGGCACGCCGTCGTCGACCACGGAGCCCACTCCTACGACCCGGATGACGACTACCCCGCCTTCTGTCTGGCCTGCGGGGAGGCCGTCGTGGCCGACGCCGGGAGCCTGGGCATTGTTCTCGGGGGCAGTGGAAACGGGGAACAGATCGCCGCCAACAAGGTTGACGGGGTGCGCGCCGCCCTGGCCTGGTCGATCGAGACCGCCCGACTTGCCCGCCAGCACAACAACGCCAACGTCGTCGCCCTGGGTGGCCGTATGCATGATCTGGGGGCGGGCCTGGCCATCATCGATGCCTTCCTCACCGAGCCCTTCAGCGGCGATGAGCGCCACGTGCGTCGCATCGCCCAGCTCGCCGACTACGAGAGCCGCGTTCATGACGCCGCCGCTCCAGCGGCTGATCCCACCGACGACTCCACCTCCACCGGGGTTTGAGCATGCCGGAGGGGCACACCATCCACCGGCTCGCCGCCGCCCTTGACGAGCTCTACGGTGGCCAGAGCCTGCGCGTGTGCTCACCGCAGGGGCGTTTCGCCGACGGGGCGAGCCGTCTGGACGGCCAGGTCCTCCTGGGTAGCCAGGCCCACGGCAAGCACCTCTTCCTGCCCTTCGGCCCCCGCGCCGACATGTCCCTCGACGACGCCTCCGTCACCTGGCTGCGGATCCACCTGGGTCTCTACGGGGCGTGGACCTTCGACGGCGACCGTGAGTTCACGGCGCCCCACGCCATCGGAGCGCCGCGTCGGCGCGTCGGGGAGCGCGGCGAGCACGCCCTCAAGGGCGGGGGAGGATCGGCCCTGAGCGGACTGAACGGTGGGAGCCTCGAACCCGGGGACCAGGGCGCTGGCGCGCACGGGCCCGCCCCCGAGGAGTGGGAGCCGCCCGAGCCGCGCGGTGCGGTGCGGCTTCGGCTGCTCGGCGAGCACGGGGTGGCCGACCTGACCGGACCGGCGGCCTGCGAGCTGCTGGACGCTGAGGGCGTGGCCACCGTGCGCCGTCGCCTCGGCCCGGACCCGCTGCGCGCCGACTCCGACGTGGAGGCCTTCGTGGCCAAGGCGCGCTCGCGGCGCAAGAGCATCGGGGAGCTCCTCATGGACCAGGCCGTCATCTCCGGGGCCGGCAACATCTACCGGGCTGAGACGCTCTTCCGGGTCGGGGTCTCGCCCTTCCAGGCGGGCAACCGCATCAGCCAGGAGCGGCTGCGGGCCATCTGGGAGGACCTGCGCCCCCTCATGGAGTACGGGGTGGCCACCGGCTTCATCACCACCGTCGACCTCGACGACGTCCCCGACCCCCTGCCGCCCCACGACCCTGAGGCCGGCCGGTGGTACGTCTACCACCGCACCGGCCGTCCCTGCCTTCGCTGTGGGACCCCGGTGGCCGAGCGGGAGGTAGCGTCCCGCCGGCTCTTCTGGTGCCCGACCTGCCAGGCCCGCTGAAACCGGCTGGAGTCCCGCCGATCACCATTAAGGTGGCGGCATGTCGAACGCCTCGCCCGCCCTGCACTCCTCGAGCTGGTCCTCCTCGACTGCCGGGCTGCTGACCCGCGACCACCACCTGACCGTTCCCCTGGACCGCAGCGGGCAGGGAGACTCAGCCTCCGACGGGACGGAGTCCATCACCGTCTACGCCCGTGAGATCTCAGTCGCCGGCATCGACCCGCTCTCCAGGCCCCCGCTGGTCTTCCTCCAGGGCGGGCCGGGCTGCGAGGCGCCGCGCCCCAGCGCCGACTCCGGGCTCGGCTGGATCGGTGCGATCCTGGAGCACCACCGACTCATCCTTGTCGACCAGCGCGGCACCGGCGCCTCCAGCCCGGTGGACCGGCCCGATGCCGCCGGCGCTCCCGCGGACACCGCCCGGCTGCTCACTCACCTGCGCGCCGACGAGATCGTCGATGACTGTGAGGACCTGCGCCGCGCCCTGGGCCTGGAGCGCTGGAGCCTGCTGGGCCAGTCCTTCGGAGGGTTCTGCGTCACCCGGTACCTCTCCGAGCACGCCCAGAGCCTGGAGAAGGTCTACATCACCGGTGGCCTGCCCGCCGTCGGGCACAGCATTGACGAGGTCTACGCCCTCAGCTACGAGGCGATGCGCCTCAAGAGCGAGGAGTACTACGCCCGCTTCCCCCAGGACCGCGACCGCATGGCGTCCCTGGCCGAGAAGGCCGGTCGGGGTGAGCTGAGGACGGCAGGAGGGGACCTCGTCGGACCTGAGCGCCTGCGCTCGCTCGGTGCCCTGCTGGGCGGGGCCGGGGGAGCGGACACGATCCACTACCTCCTGGAGCGCGACCCCGACTCCTGGGCCTTCCGCTACGACCTGGGGCAGTGCCTGCCCTTCGGCGGCAGGTTCCCGCTCTACGCGGTCATCCACGAGTCCTGCTGGGCCGACACCGGCACCACCGACTGGGCCGCCCAGCGGGTGCGCCCCGCGGTCTTCGACGACGATCCCACCCTGCTGACAGGTGAGCACGTGCGCCGTGAGGTCTTCGTCGAGGACACCGGTCTGCGCCCCTGGCTGGAGGTGGCCGACCTCCTGGCCGCGCACGAGTGGCCGGCGCTCTACGACCCGGCCCGCCTCAGGTCCACGACGACTCCCGGTGCGGCCGCCGTCTACGCCCGCGACGTGTTCGTGCCGATGACCACCTCCCTGGAGACGGCCGCGCTCATCCCCGGCCTGCGCACCTGGATCACCAGCGAGTACGAGCACGACGGCTCACGCGCCTCCGGCGGCCGGGTCTTCAAGCGCCTGCGCGACCTGGCCGCCGGAGTGATCGCCCGCTGACCGCGTGCGCGGGTGGCTTCATCGGGCGACGTGAGGTGGTCCGTGAGGCGCTCGCTGGGATGCCGTGAGACGGCTCAGATATAGATGGTCGGGTCCATCATGAGCTCGGGGTCGGTGCGGGGGTCGCGGGCCCGGCTGGGCACGCCCACGGCGACATGACCCTGCGGGAGGTTCTTCACCAGGACCGCGTTGGCCCCCACCTTGGCCCCGTCCTCGACAGTGACCGGTCCCAGGACCTTGGCGCCGGCTCCGATCTGCACGTTGTTGCCGATGGTGGGGTGACGCTTGCCCGGACTCATCGACACCCCGCCCAGAGTCACTCCGTGAAACAGCAGGACGTCGTCGCCGACCTCCGCGGTCTCACCGATGACCACGCCCATGCCGTGGTCGATGAAGAAGCGCTCACCGATCTTCGCGGCCGGGTGGATCTCGATACCGGTGAAGTTGCGGGCCGCCTGAGACAGGGCGCGCGCCGCGAAGCGGTGCCCCTTGTGCCACAGCTTGTGAGCCGCCCGGTGCGCCCACAGGGCGTGGACACCCGGGTAGAGGAGGGCCACCTCCAAGCTGGAGCGGGCGGCGGGGTCGCGTCTGCGCGCCGTGGCCAGGTCCTCACGGGCCAGATCCAGAAGAGACCGTTTGGAGTTGTGCATGGTGTGCTCCTCTGATGGGTGACGGTGCGGCCCAGGTCGGCATGTGAGCCTTCACCTCACCCGCTGCGCCGGTGACAACACCGACGGCGGCTCGCCTGTTCCCAGGTTCGCCGCCGTCGGGGAGTGTCAGTCGAGGAAGTCCTTGAACAAAGGCGTGGACAGGTAGCGCTCACCGGTGTCGGGCAGGACGGTGACGATGGTCTTGCCCTCAAACTCAGGGCGCCTGGCCAGCTCGCTGGCGGCGGCCAGAGCGGCGCCCGAGGAGATCCCCACCAGGAGGCCCTCCTCGGCCGCGGTGCGACGCGCGTAGGTGATGGCGACGTCGGACTCGATGTGGAGCAGCTCGTCCCAGATGCCCTGGTCGAGAATCTCAGGAACGACGTTGGGACCCAGGCCCTGGATCTTGTGGGGGGCGGCCTGGCCCTCACTCAGCAGCGGGGACTCGGAGGGCTCGACGCCGTAGATCCGCACCCCGGGCTTCTCCTGACGCAGTACCTGGCCCACGCCGGTCAGCGTGCCCCCGGTGCCGATACCGGCCACGAAGACGTCGATGTCGCCCCCGGTCTGCTCCAGGATCTCCCGGGCCGTCGTCTCGCGATGGATCTTGGGGTTGGCGGGGTTGGTGAACTGGGAGGCGAGGATCGAGTTGGGGGTGGCGGCCTGGATCTCCTCGGCCCGCTTGACCGCTCCGGCCACGCCGCCCTCGGTGGTCAGCACCAGCTGCGCACCGAAGGCGCGCATGATCGCCCGGCGCTCCTTGGACATCGTCTCGGGCATGGTGATGATGACCTTGTAGCCCAGGGCCGCTCCCACCATGGCCAGGCCGACTCCGGTGTTCCCGGAGGTCGCCTCCACGATGGTGCCGCCGGGCTTGAGGTCACCGGAGGCCTCCGCGGCGCGCACGATGGACAGGGCGATGCGGTCCTTGACCGAGGCGGCCGGCTCGAAGGCCTCCACCTTGGCCAGGACGGTGGCGGGGGCGCCGTCGGTGACGCGGTTGATGCGGACCAGGGGAGTGTTGCCGACCAGGGCGGTTGCGTCGGGTGCGTACGTCATAGTGATGTCCTTCGGATGTGGGTTGGGTGAGCTCTGTGGTGACGGCGACCGGCGGAGCCGCGTGATGTGGCGACGTCGGGCCCGCAAGAGCTCGTGAAAGAAAAGTGAAGTGGGGACGGTCCGCGTCCGTCAGGGGTGGCCACGTCGTAGGGAGTGGCTCAAACAGCAGGGGTGACCGCCTGCTTCGGGAGCGCCGGGCATGCGCGCAGCGGTACGCGCACAGATGTCGTGGCCTGGCGCTCTATCGACACCGGCAGCAGCACATGGGCGCAATGGGCATGGAGGCCACGGAGGACATGGCGGACACGGTGCACATGACGGCCTTAACCATCATGGGTCCTCCTCTGTTCCTCATGGCGACTGAAATGCGCCTGCCCGGGCGTGAACTGCTTATCAGCTCATCTGGGGCGTGGTGCCCGCTGCTGGTGAAACCCTACCCCGCCTCCGACGGTGATCGCCACATCCGTCCGGCATCTGTTCGCATCGTGGTCGCGAACGCGGCTGATCCCGTGCGTGTCGGGTGGCCGCCGCGCCGGAGGGTCACAATGCTGGCCTCGGGTATCAGGCCGAAAGCGCAGGGATCTCAACCAGTCGGCTGCCGGCGGGCTCGGCCACCCCCTCGCCCCGAGTCAGGGCTGCCAGTGGGGCGTGCAGGAGCTCAGGGTCGGCGCAGGACGTGGCCAGCACGAGGACGGCGTGGGTCGGCCCCCAGATCGTCTCCTCGACGTGAATGATCGGGGCGGCGGCGACCGCGCCGCCCTCCGCGGTCGGCCCCGATGTCGCGGTGGGATTGCGGGAGCGCAGCTCCGCCTCGATCCTGCCTGCCTGAGCCACCGGAACGCGCAGGTCCCACAGATGAAGCCGGGTCAGGGTGACACGCGTGGCCGCCTGAAGCGCCTGAGCGGTCGCCTCGGAGTAGGCGCGTACCAGTCCGCCGGTTCCCAGCAGCGTTCCGCCGAAGTAGCGGGTGACGACGACGGTCGTGTTGGCCAGCCCCGTTCCCCGCAGCACGTCGAGCATGGGCTGGCCGGCCGTACCGGAGGGCTCGCCGTCGTCGTTGGAGCGCTCGGTGGGTGGGGGAGGGGCGGCCAGGGTGTGCTCCTCGGAGAGGTCGGTGAGCGTCAGCGCCGAGCAGTGGTGACGCGCGTCGGGGTAGGTGGAGCGCACGCTCGCGATGAAGCTGCGGGCCTCGTCCATGGAGTCCGTGCGGCAGGCGCGTGCCAGGAAGTGGGACTTCCTGATCTCCAGGTCGATCTCGGGCTGCTCGCCGTGGGTCAGCGTGATGAGCCCGGGGGATCCGTGCTCCTGGGACGGCTGGTGCGATGGTGTGCGAGGGGCGTGCGAGGCCATGGCGGGATCCTCGCACGGGGCAGGTGCGGGACCGATGTCACACGCCTTGAGGCGGTCTTGGACTGGAAGCAGTCCCGGCGATGTCGTTATGGTGTCCCTCGGTCCAGTTTCGAGGGGTCGTCCGATCCCCAGGTTCATGAGAGAGGAGCGGGCCCATGGCAGTGCCGAAGCGGAAGATGTCCCGCAGCAACACCCGCAACCGCCGCTCACAGTGGAAGGCCAAGCTCACCGAGCTCACCACCATCCGCGTCCAGGGCCGCGAGATCTCCGTGCCTCGCCGTCTGGCGCGGGCCTACAAGGAAGGCCTCATCGAGCAGTGAGGCCGCTGGTGGAGGGGTGAAACCCTTCATCCACGCGGGTGTAGCTCAATGGTAGAGCCTCTGCCTTCCAAGCAGATTGCGCGGGTTCGATTCCCGTCACCCGCTCTGTGAGCCGAAAGGGGCCGCTCCTCGGCGGTCCCTTTCGTCACGTCACGGGCTGTGGCGCAGTTTGGTAGCGCACCTGCTTTGGGAGCAGGGGGCCGCGGGTTCAAATCCCGCCAGCCCGACTCCTCGTCCTGTGGGCGCGACCCACGAGCAGGCCGCATCAGGAGCGCGTCAACGCCGGATGCGTGGCCCGTGAATATGCCGGTGCGTCCGATAGCGATGACGCACCCTGTACGGCGCCTCCTCCTGTGTCCAGGCTCATGTGCCAGGGACGGACGCAGCGTCGATCCCACTGTCCGTTTGCCCTAAGATGGCACGGATTGACGCCACAGACGCGCGTCCGCCGAGCGCCTTCGAGCGCGTCGGTGTTACCGCAGAACTCAGACCTTGGGAGCAACCCCCGTGAAGACCACTGTCGAGAATCTTGACCCCAGTCGCATCAAGCTGACCGTTGAGGTCCCCTATGAGGAGCTCAAGCCCAGCCTGGATGCCGCCTACAAGGAGATCGGCTCCCAGATCCAGGTCCCCGGCTTCCGTCGCGGTCACGTCCCCAACCGGGTCATCGACCAGCGCGTCGGCCGCGGGGCCGCCATTCAGGAGGCCGTCAACAACAAGCTCTCCGACTTCTACCGGGACGCCATCACCGAGGCCGAGCGGGTCCCCATGCTCCAGCCCGAGGTTGACGTCGTCGAGCTGCCCAACGCCACCGGAGAGAACGGCGGTCAGCTGGCCTTCACCGCTGAGGTCACTGTTCGCCCCGTTATCGAGCTGCCGGACCTGAGCAAGGCCAAGCTGACCGTGGGCGCCGTCGAGGTCACCGATGAGGACGTCGACACCGAGCTGGACAACCTGCGTGCCCGCTTCGGCTCCCTGAAGTCCGTGGGCCGCAAGGCCAAGACCGGTGACTTCGTCACCATCGACCTCAAGGCCGTCATCGACGGCGAGGAGGTCGACTCCATCTCCGGCGTCTCCTACGAGATCGGCAAGGGCAACATGCTCAAGGGCCTGGACACCGCCCTGCGCGGTCTGAAGACCGACGAGTCCGCCACCTTCACCACCGAGCTGGCCGGCGGGGAGCACGCCGGTGAGCAGGCCGAGGTCACGGTGACCGCCACTGCCGTCAAGCAGCGTGAGCTGCCCACGGTCGATGACGAGTTCGCCCAGATCGCCTCCGAGTTCGACACCGTCGAGGAGCTGCGCGAGGACCTCGTCAAGCAGGTCACCGAGCGCAAGACCGGTGAGCAGGCCGTCGCCGCCCGCGACGCCCTTCTCGAGCACCTGCGCGGCGAGGTCTCCTTCGATGTCCCCGAGGCCGTCGTCGAGGCCGAGGTCGCCCAGCACCTGCAGGCCGAGGGCAAGGACGGCGACGAGGAGCACGCCAAGGAGATCCGCGAGGACATCGTCGCCGGTGTGCGCGACCAGATCATCCTCGATGTCCTGGCCGAGGACCTCAAGGTCGGTGTGGCGCAGGACGAGCTGCTGGAGTTCCTCTTCCAGACCGCTCAGCAGTACGGCATGGAGCCCGCCCAGTTCCTCCAGGGCGCTCAGCAGGCCGGCCAGATCCCCGCCTTCGTCTCCGAGGTCGCCCGTAACAAGTCGCTGGCCATGGCGCTGCGTCAGGTCGCGGTGGTTGATTCCAAGGGTGAGACCGTGGACCTGTCCGCCTTCATCGGTTCCGACGAGGACGCCGCCGCCGCGGCAGCTCAGGCCGCAGCCGTTGCCGCTGAGCAGGACACCGACTCCGCTGAGGACGAGGACGCCGAGTGAGCTCACGGCCGCTGAGGCGCAATGAGCTGACATAGGCTCCCGCCCGCGCAAGCGGGATGCCCCGCGTCAGGCAAGCGGGCCCACCTTCCAGGAGAAGGTGGGCCCGCTGTGCTGTGCGGGAGTCCGCTGGGACGGGAGCGCCCGCGTTGGCCGGACGACGCGTCCCGGTCGAGGATCAGCCCGCTGTGACAAGCTCCTTGCGCTTGGGACGAATGACCCCGAAGTTACGCTCAGGAATGGCCATCTTGAAATAGTAGGCGACACCGATGGGAACTACGATGAGACTGACGAAGAGGCAGTAGAAGGGTTGGAAGATCAGCCACTTGTTGCCGTGGTCCCAGTGAAGCCACACGATAGCGGCGTAGTAGATGAACAGTGCCAGCAGAAGTGTCCATCCGGGATTCACGACGGCTATCCACCTGAGCACGAACATGCTGATAACCACAATGCCGCTGTACAGCCACAAGAATGGGTGCTGGAAGACGAATCTGAAGTTGATGATGAAAAGTCTGAAGGAACCGCCGCTCCAGGCGATCCGCTGGCGCCACCAGGAGTAGAGGGTGTCGGGTGCGTTGGTGTTGACGTGGGCAAGAATGTGAACGGCTTTGTAGCCCAGCGCGTCTCCGATAATCCCGGACTCGATGTCATTGCCCTGGAAGAACAGCGAGTGGCGGGCCATGATCTGGCGCATGACGTCGGTCTTGCCAATGTGAAGGGCGCCGCTGAGCAGCCACGGCATGATTCTGCGGGCTCGCATTGAGACCACGTACTCGTGGCGCTGCATCTGGACGATGAAGGGGCCCTTCTTCTGGGGCACGATGGTGACCGAGGCGAAGTCGGCCTTGTTGGCCACCAGGGCGCCGATGATGTGGGTCAGTGGCTCCTGCGCCGTGGTGTCGGCGTCTAAGCAGACGATGTAGGAGTTGAGGGGGGCGGCCAGCAGCGCGTCGCGGACAACCGTGTCCCGGGTGATTCCCGAGGTGCTGCGCTTGCGACCCACCTTGCGCGGGACGTAGTTGCTGCGGAAGATTCTGAACCCGTAGCGAATGGCGATGTCCTCAAGGTCGCGGTAGAACTCCTGGGACTCACCCGAGGTGGTGCACAGGACTACTCGATCTCCATAAGGGTGCAGGTAATCCGCGTTCTGCAAGTACTTGACATTGCCGTAGATCGGTACCAGGACGCTGAAGTCGTCTGAGGTGATGCTCGGATTCAGCTCCACGGCTTTATACCACTTTGAGGTAATGCCGGCCCAGATATCAATTCCGATCCAGAACAGGATTCCCACCAGCAGGGTAATGACGATCATGCGGAGGTCCTCTCTGGTTCATGGAGTTGTGCGAGCGTGCTGAACACGGGTGGCCCCTTACTGGGTGGTGCGGCAGGCGGGAAAGACGTGCTGTTCGAGCGGGGACGGAGTTATTGAACCGTAAAAGGATGTGGCCGGCTGACGGTGGTGAGAAGCTCGGGCTGGAGGGCTTTGGTGTCGTCAGGCAGGCGGGCACTCCAATGTTATCGGTTGGATAAAATCGATGGTGCCACGCCGTCCTCGTCGATGCCACGGTGTGGGGAGCGGGTCACGTCAAGATCTCGGGCGCCCACAATCTAATCCGTGGAAGGTTTAGGTTTCCTACAAGGGGGCGTGAGTTGGCTTACCGAGGCTTCATGCCTTGGGATTCGAGTGAGCCGCAACACCGCGCCCGATACCTCAGGTGACGTCTGGTCGCCCGGGTTCTGCTGCGTACGTGGAGGAGGCGCTTGGTTTAGTGGAACTCACAAGGAAGTGGGGTGAGGGCGAAGGCCTCAGCGCTTCGCGCCCCACCCCACGCGGTGGTGGTCGTCCGCCGGCCGGCTGCCGACAGGTGTCGGTTGCCCGTTGCCCGGGGCTACTTCTCGTTCGCCGCCCTGGCCTTGTCGACGTCGACCATGACCAGCTGCATGCGGCACGGCGTCACGGCCGTCAGTGCGTGACGGTCGCCGGGTGCCAGGTAGATGACGTCCCCGGCGCCCATCCTCTCGGTGCGCTCGCCGATGGAGAAGTCCATCTCGCCCTCCAGGAGCGTGACGATCACTGCCCGGGGGGAGGAGTGCTCGGTGAGGACCTGGCCGGCGTCGAAGGTGAAGACGACCGTGCGCAGGATGTCGTTGTTGACGACGACCCGTGAGGTGGTCGCCTCCTCGGAGATGGGGAGGGCGGCGTTGAGGCCGAGCCGGAACAGGGACTCGGTGGAGGGGGTGCTGGATGAGGGGGACATGTGTTCTCCTGTGGTTCCTATGGTGTTGGTGGTGAGGGCTGTGAAGATTACGGGGCTGCAAGGGCCGGGCCGACCGTGCCAAGAGGCGTGGGTACGTCGAGCGCCGGATGGTGCCGTCAGGGCAGACAGTACTGGCGATGAGGTCGGTGGGGTGCGATCTGCCGGGGCGCTGAGCGTCGAGGAAGGTGTCGTGATTGCGAGGATGCTCGACGTAGGCCACGGCTCTGGTCGTCGCACCTGCGCCGTGGGCGAAAAGGGTGCGACGGCGGGCATGGTGGCCGGGGGCATCGCGTTAGCGTTGGCGACACCGACCATGAGAGGACTGACGTGAGCGAGCTCTATACACCCGCTGCGGTCGCCCCTCCCCAGGCAGCCGACGCAGCAGGCGCGGGTCTGGGGTTGACCGACTCCATCTACAACCGCCTCCTCAAGGAGCGCATCATCTGGCTCGGCTCCGAGGTGCGTGACGACAACGCCAACGCCATCTGCGCCCAGATGCTGCTGCTGGCCGCCGAGGATCCCGAGCGGGACATCTACCTCTACATCAACAGCCCCGGCGGCTCGGTGACCGCTGGCATGGCCATCTACGACACCATGCAGTACGTCCAGCCCGATGTCGCCACCGTGGCCACGGGCCTGGCCGCCTCCATGGGGCAGCACCTGCTGTCGGCCGGCGCCAAGGGCAAGCGCTACCTCACGCCTCACGCCCGCGTGCTCATGCACCAGCCCTCCGGCGGCGCAGGGGGCTCGGCCACCGACATCCGTATCAACGCCGACCTCATCATCAAGATGAAGCAGGAGCTCGCGGAGATCACCGCGGCCAACACCGGACACACCGTGGAGGAGATCATCGCCGACTCCGACCGCGACCACTGGTTCTCGGCCCAGGAGGCCCTGGAGTACGGATTCGTCGATCACATCGTGCGCTCCAGTCGGGAGATCGGCAAGCAGAACGGAGACAACTGACATGTCCTCGACCCGTCCCTACTTCGAGGCCGTCGCCCGCCAGGCCGGTGCCATGCCGCAGGCCCGCTACGTGCTGCCCCAGTTCGAGGAGCGCACCGCCTACGGCTTCAAGCGTCAGGACCCCTACGCCAAGCTCTTCGAGGACCGCATCGTCTTCATGGGCGTCCAGGTCGACGACGCCTCCGCCGACGACATCATGGCCCAGCTCCTGGTCCTGGAGTCCCAGGACCCCGACGGCCTCATCACCATGTACGTCAACAGCCCCGGCGGATCCTTCACGGCGCTGACGGCCATCTACGACACCATGCAGTACATCAAGCCGCAGGTGCAGACCGTCTGCCTGGGGCAGGCGGCCTCCGCCGCAGCCGTGCTCCTGGCCGCCGGTAGCGAGGGCAAGCGCCTGGCCCTGCCCAATGCGCGCGTCCTCATCCACCAGCCCGCCATGGAGGGGATGCAGGGGCAGGCCAGCGACATCGAGATCGTCGCCAACGAGATCGACCGCATGCGCTCCTGGCTGGAGGACACCCTGGCCGCGCACACCGGCCAGGATCGCGAGAAGATCCACGCCGACCTCGAGCGCGACAAGATTCTCACGGCCGCAGCCGCCAAGGAGTACGGGATCGTGGACCAGGTGCTCACTTCTCGCAAGGCGCCGGCCTCCCCGCACTCCTCCTGAGGAGACGCTGGGATGCCGACCGGGTCGCCGACGCCGTGCTGACGCTGCGTGCAGTGCTCCTTCCAGCAACCGGCTGGAGCACTGCACGTGCAGCCGGTGGAAATCAGACCCGCAAACGCTGGCAGCATGGTGCACAACGTGGCATATTGCGGACTGGACACGCCGCCATGCCCTCGGCGCACCTGCCGTCTCAGCCCGTAGGCTGACGCAGGACCGCCCGGGCTCGGGGGCCGATGACGAACCTGGAGGAAACTGTGGCACGTAACGCCGAGAGTGTGGATCTGCTGAAGTGCTCCTTCTGCGGCAAGAGCCAGAAGCAGGTCAAGAAGCTCATCGCCGGGCCCGGTGTCTACATCTGTGACGAGTGCATCGAGCTGTGCAACGAGATCGTCGACGAGGAGCTGAGCGACTCCGGTGCCGGCGTACCTCTTGAGCTGCCCAAGCCCCAGGAGATCTTCGACTTCCTCAACCAGTACGTCATCGGTCAGGAGGCCGCCAAGCGCGCCATGAGCGTGGCGGTCTACAACCACTACAAGCGTGTCCAGGTCAAGGAGCGCTCCGTGGCCGAGGGGGACGGCCTGGAGCTGGGCAAGTCCAACATCCTCCTGCTGGGGCCCACCGGAACCGGTAAGACTCACCTGGCCCGAACCCTGGCTCGCCTCCTCGACGTCCCCTTCGCCATCGTCGACGCCACGGCGCTGACCGAGGCGGGATACGTCGGCGAGGACGTGGAGAACATCCTTCTCAAGCTCATCCAGGCCGCCGACGGCGACGTCAAGCGCGCTGAGAAGGGCATCATCTACATCGATGAGATCGACAAGATCGGCCGCAAGGCGGAGAACCCCTCAATCACCCGTGACGTCTCGGGTGAGGGCGTGCAGCAGGCACTGCTCAAGATCATCGAGGGGACAACGGCCTCCGTGCCGCCCGGCGGCGGGCGCAAGCACCCGCACCAGGAGTTCCTGGAGATCGACACCACCAATATTCTCTTCATCGCCGCAGGCGCCTTCGCCGGTATCGAGGAGATCGTGCGCCAGCGTCAGCGCAAGGAGTCCGGAGCCCAGATGGTGGGTTTCGGGGCGCAGCTGACCGGCAGCACGGGGGCGAAGGACGTCTTCACCTCACCGGTGCGCCCCGAGGACCTTCACAAGTTCGGTCTGATCCCCGAGTTCATCGGCCGCCTGCCCGTCATCGCCACGGTCCAGGACCTGGGGGTGCGCGAGCTCGTGCGCGTCATGACCGAGCCCAAGAACGCCCTGGTCTCCCAGTACCAGTACCTCTTCAGTCTCGACGGCGTCGAGCTCGAGCTGACCGACGCGGCCATCGAGGCGGTGGCCTCCCTCGCCCTGGAGCGCAAGACCGGAGCCCGGGGGCTGACCTCCATCGTCGAGGAGGTCCTGGGACAGGCCATGTTCGAGGTTCCCTCGCTGCCTGAGGTCGGGCGCGTCGTTGTCGACGCCGATGCCGTCAGGGGCACCGGGAAGCCCCGCTATCAGTCCGGGTCGGGCACGCTGCGCTCGACGAACAAGGTGGGGGAGCGGAGCCGGACCGCATGAGCGAGGGGCAGGCGGGAATTCCCCCGCAGCTGGCCGTTTACCGGGACACCATCGACAACCTCGACGCCGCCCTCGTCCATCTCCTGGCAGAGCGCTTCCGCTGCACCCAGCAGGTGGGCCTGCTCAAGGCCAGGCTGGACCTGCCGCCGGCCGACCCAGGGCGCGAGCGGCAGCAGGTGGCGCGTCTGCGGGCACTGGCCGAGGAGTCCGGCCTGGACCCGGTCTTCGCCGAGAAGTTCTTCGCCTTCATCGTCGCCGAGGTCATCCAGCACCACGAGGAGATCCGCGACGACCACGAGGCCGAGCGGGCCAAGCAGACCGAGCCGTAGGAACCACCGGAGGCATACGGTCAGGTGAGCTCTCGGTGACTCGCAGCGACACGAGCCGTTGAGGCGAGCCAGAAGGATGGTCCCGGAGCAGCCGGCGGGCCGAGCCCGGTGGGCTCTCGCGGCGGCCTTCAGTCCTGCGACGGCGAGACAGTGGCGTTGGGGACGAGTGGCGTGCGCGTGTAGAGAGCCTCGATCTCGGCCGAGAAACGCCTCTCCGCCTCAGCGCGGCGCACCTTGAGCGAGGGGGTCAGCAGGCCGTTGGCCACGGTGAAGTCCGTGGGCAGCACCTCGAAGGTACGGATCGACTCCGCCCGTGAGACCGCTTCATTGGCCCGGGCCACGGCCCGCTCCAGGGCGGCGCGCACCCGCGGGTCCCGGGCGGCGTCGACGACCGTCATCTCCTCCAGCCCGTGGGCGGACAGCCACAGCGGCAGCATCTCGGCATCCAGGGTGAGGAGCGCACCGATGCAGGGGCGGTTCTCACCGACGACGAGCACCTGGCTGACCAACGGATGACCCCGCAGGCGGTCCTCCAGAGGGGCGGGGGCGACGTTCTTGCCTCCGGCGGTGACGATGAGCTCCTTCTTACGCCCGGTGATCCTCAGGAAGCCCTCAGCGCCCTCGAAGGAGCCGATGTCCCCGGTGCGCAGCCAGCCGTCGGCGGTGAAGGCCTCGGCCGTGGCCTCGGGGTTGTTGTGGTAGCCGGTGAAGGTGCCGATGCCCCGGACCAGGATCTCCCCGTCGTCGTCCAAACGGAGCGAGCAGCCGGGCAGCGGGGTGCCGACGGTCCCGATCCGGGTGGCCCGGGGCAGGTTGACGCTGCACGGCCCCATGGTCTCGGTCAGACCGTAGCCCTCCAGGACGGTGACTCCGGCACCGCGGAAGAAGTGCCCCAGGCGCTCGCCCAGAGGCCCGCCCCCGGAGATCACGTGGGTGACCTGCCCGCCCAGCACGGAGCGCAGGGTGGAGAAGACGAGCTTGTCGAAGGCGGCGCGCTGAGCCTTGAGGCGGCGCGACGGGCCCTGCGGGGTGTCCAGGGCGCGTGAGTAGGCGATCGCGGTCTTGGCCGCCAGGCGGAAGACCTTCTGCTTGGCACCGGTCGCCTTGGCATCCGCGGCATTGTAGATCTTCTCGAAGACGCGGGGGACGGCCAGGACCGCCGTGGGCCGGAAGGAACCCAGGTCGTTGAGGAGATTCCGCACGTCGGGCACGTGCCCCAGCACGCCCGCGCGCGAGCAGACGACCGCGATCTCCATGAACCGGCCGAGCACGTGGGCCAGGGGCAGGAACAGCAGGAAACGGACCTCGGCCCCGCCCAGGACCTCGGGCACGTGCGGGCAGACGTTGACGCACAGGTGCACGAGGTTGCCGTGGCTGAGCTCGACGCCCTTGGGACGGCCGGTGGTGCCGGAGGTGTAGACGATGGTGGCCAGGGACTGTGAGGTCAGGGCCGCGCTGCGCCGGTCAAGCTCGCCGGCGTCCATGCCTCGACCTGCCCTGATGAGCCCCAGGACGTCCTCGCGCTCGACGCACATCACCTGCAGACTCTCCAGCTCGGGCACGGTGGAGGCCAGTGCACCCACCATGGAGGCCATGGCCTCGTTCTCCACGACGATGAGCTTCACACTGGCGTCGGTGAGGATCCACTGGGCCTGCTCGGCCGAGGAGGTCTCATAGACGGGGACGACGACGAGGCCCGCCTCCCAGGCGGCGAAGTCCAGAAGCGTCCACTCGTACGACGTGTGCGACATGATGCCGACGGCATCTCCGGGCTGAAGTCCTCGGGCCACCAGGCCCGCGGCCACCTCACGCACCTGGGTGCGGAAGGCGCTGGCGCTCATCTCCCGCCAGCGCCGCCCCAAGGGGGACTTGCGAGCGATGAGCCCGCCGTCGGGATTGCGGCGCACACGCTCGGCCAGCGCCCAGGGCGTCGTCATGCCGTTGTGAACCGGGACCAGGAGCTCGGTGACGTGCTCCTCTAACGAGGCGGAGGGGCCGGAGTCGGCCGGTCGGGCGGAGGCGTCGGTCATGGTGGCAAGTATGCCCGCCCGAGGCCGCCGGCGACGTTTGCCCCCGTTTACTCCTGTGGTCCTTTGCGGGTGGAGCCGTAGATGTCCGCGATGACGTCGGCGTGGGCCTCCATGACCGGGCCGCGCTTGACCTTCAGCGACGGAGTGAGCAGGCCGTTGGCCTCGGTGAAGTCTGTGGCCAGCACCCGGAAGGTGCGGATCGACTCGGCCCGGGAGACCGCGCGGTTCGTGCGCGCCACGGCCCGGTCCAGGGCGGCGAGCACCTGCGGGTGGGAGGAGGCCTCGACCACGTCCATGGCCGGCAGCCCGTGGTTGCGCAGCCACTGGGGGAGCATGTCCTTGTCCAGCGTGATGAGTGCGGAGATGAAGGGCTCCCCGTCCCCGATGACGAGCACCTGGCTGATGAGCGGGTGGCCGCGCAGGCGGTCCTCGAGCTGGGCGGGGGCGACGTTCTTGCCGCCGGCGGTGACGATGAGCTCCTTCTTGCGTCCGGTGATGCGCAGGTAGCCGTCGTCATCAAGGGCGCCGATGTCTCCGGTGAAAAACCAGCCGTCGGCGGTGAAGGCCTCGGCGGTGGCCGAGGGGTTGTTGTGGTAGGTGGAGAAGACGCCCAGGCCGCGGACCTGGATCTCGTCGTCCTCACCGATGCGGATCTCGTTGCCGCAGACGGGCGGGCCGACAGTGCCGATCTTGTTGAGCCAGTCGGTGTTGACGCTGACCGGGCCGATGGTCTCGGTCAGGCCGTAGCCCTCCAGGATGACCAGTCCCAGCCCGCGGTAGAAGTGGCCCAGACGCTGTCCCAACGGCCCCCCGCCGGAGATGATGAAGCGGGCGTTGGGGCCCATGAGTCCCCGGATCTTGCGGAAGACGAGACGGTCGGCCACGGCGTGCGCCCGACGGAGGCCCCCGGAGGGGCCTTGAGGGGTGTCCAGGGCGCGGGAGTAGGCGATGGCGACCTTGGCGGCCCAACGGAACAGCTTGAGCTTGGCGCCGCTGCCGGCCTTGGCGTCGGCGGCGTTGTAGATCTTCTCCAGGACGCGCGGGACGGCCAGGATGTAGGAGGGGGCGAAGGACTGCAGGTCGGGCAGAAGGGTCCTGGCGTCGGGGGTGTGGCCCAGCACACCCTCGCCGGCCAGGGACAGCAGCTGGAGGCAGCGGGCGTAGACGTGGGCCAGCGGCAGGAACAGCAGCAGGCGCACGTTGTCGCCCCACAGGACGCCGGGCAGATAGCGCACCCCGTGATAGGGGATGCCGACGGCGTTGCGGTGGGTGAGCTCGACGCCCTTGGGGCGGCCCGTGGTGCCGGAGGTGTAGATGATGGAGTAGACGTCGTCGACCGTGAGGGCGTTGGTGCGCTGGTCGACCTGGGAGGGGCTGACGCCCGAGCCCGCCTGGACGATGGTGGTGATGGCGTCGGAGTCCAGGGCGAGGACCCTCACCGTGTGCCTGATACCGGCGACGGTGCCGCGTACGAGCTCGGCCAGCGTGCCGCTCTCGGTGATGACCACCCGCACGTCGGAGTCGGTGACGATCCACTCGACCTGCTCGGCTGAGCTCGTCTCGTAGATGGGCACGGAGATGAGGCCTGCGCGGGCGATGGCCATGTCCAGGAGGAACCAGTCGTAGGAGGTGTGCGCCATGATGCCGACGGTGGCGCCGGCCTCGAGCCCCATGCCGATGAGACCCGCGGCCACGTGGGCCACCTCCTCGCCGAAGGCTCGGGCCGAGACCTCCTGCCATTCCCCCGACAGGGGCGACTTGCGGGCCACGAGTGGCCGGTCACCGCTGCGGGCGATGCGGTCGGCGAGCAGCCACGGAACCGACCAGTGCTCCTCGGGCTGGAAGGGGATCTCGGTGCTGGAGACCCCGTCGGTCATATGGCCGGGATAGCGTGGTGGCCTGGTGCTGGTGGCCTGGGGCGAGGAGTGGTGAGAGCTCACGGCCTCATTGTGTCAGGCGGTGGTCAGGGCGGCGCACCGTTGAGGTGAGAGAAGGAGAGCGACGCTGTGGAGGTTTTCACAGGTGGTGCGCAGTGGTCTCATGGAGATCACGGGATGTGGGTGATGGGAGGGGAGTGTGCGGCTCGGAGGTTCCTCTCAAGGTGCCTGAGGAAACGAGAGCGATAGGTTTGACCGCTTGGTTGCATATGTGTAACGTGCCTCTCAGCCCTAGTCGACGCGCGTCGACAATGTGGGTCCTTCCGGAACGGAGCTGGTGGGCTCCGCAACAGTTTCAAGGAGGAAACACGCATGACACCCCTACCCCGTCGTCAGTTCATCCAGGGCTCGGCCCTGGCGGCGGCGCTGGCCTCAATGGCGGCCTGCTCCACGTCCCGCGGAGACGACGACGGCCCCGTCACCTTTGAAGGCACCGGACCAATCACCTGGGTCCAGGGCAAGGACAACTCGGGCGGCAAGGTCCAGGCCCGGATCGATGAGTGGAACAAGGCCCACCCTGGCGAGGAGGTCAAGCTCATCGAGCTCTCAGCCGAGGCCGACCAGCAGCGCACCTCCCTCATCAACGCCGCCAGAATCAACTCCAAGGCCTACGACGTCGTCTCCCTGGACAACGTCTGGGTCTCCGAGTTCGCCGCCAACCGGTGGGTGGTCGAGCTGCCCCAGGACGAGCTCAAGAACGACGACATCCTCGAACCCGTGTGGAAGACGGGCCTCTACAAGGACAAGCTCTTCGCGGTCCCCTTCGTCACTGACGCCCCGATGATGTTCTACCGCAAGGACTTCCTGGCGAAGGCCGGCGTCGCGGTTCCCAAGACCTGGGACGAGGTCAAGGCCGCCATCGACAAGGTGCGGGCTCTGCCCGGCCACGAGAACATCGGAGGGTTCGGCGGTCAGTTCGCCAAGTACGAGGGCCTGACCTGCTGCGCCTCGGAGTTCATCCACACCGCAGGCGGCGGCTTCTACGACGACGATGCCCAGGTCATCGTCGACTCCGCCGAGTCGGTTACCGGTCTGCAGTGGCTCATTGACGGCTTCTCCAAGAACTACATCCCCAAGGAGTCCCTGGAGTGGAAGGAGGAGGACGGGCGTAACGCCTTCGAGGCGGGCGACCTCCTGTTCCTCCGTCAGTGGCCCTATCAGTACGCCAATAACAAGGAGTCCCTGGGGACGGACAAGTTCGACGTCGCCGCCCTGCCGAGCATCGATGGCAAGTCATTCGTGCCGACCCTGGGTGGGCACAACTGCGCCATCACCAAGGGATCGAAGAACAAGGCCACTGCCTTGAAGTTCGTCAAGTGGTGGATCAACGAGGACTCCCAGCGTTATCAGCTCAAGACCCAGACGCTCGCCCCGATCCTCGGATCCCTCTACAACGACCCCGAGTTTCTCAAGGACTTCCCCTACCTGCCGATTCTCAAGCAGAGTCTTGAGAACGCCAAGAGCCGTCCTCAGGCCGTCTACTACGGTGACGTCACCGCCAAGATCCAGGACAGCATCTATCCCGCGATCCAGCAGCCGGGGAGCAGGACAGCCAAGGACGTTATCGCCGGCCTGAGCAGCAGCCTGAAGAAGCTGGAGGGCTAAGAGCCTCGATACGGTGACCGCCTTATGGCGGAGCCCCTCGTGAACCCGGTCATGTCATCTAGGACAGTCAGCAAGGACAGTCAAAAGGACGGTCAAAGGACAGTCATGAGTACAACGACGCACTCCGAACAAGTCGTCAACCGCCAGTCCAAGAGCTCCAAGGCCCAGGCCCGTCTGGCCTGGCTGCTCATCTCGCCCACGGTGCTGGTACTGACGATCGTCATCCTCATCCCCATCGCCCAGTCCCTCTACCAGTCGCTCTTCGGGCGGCCCAGCCTGGAGGACAACGGCTTCTTCTCCACCACTGAGCCCTTCGTGGGTCTGAAGAACTACACCGACATCTTCTCCAGCGCCGGGGAGAGGTTCTGGGTGGCCTTCTACAACACGACCCTCTTCGGCGTGGTCACCGTGGTCCTGGAGACCATCCTGGGCGTTGCCATGGCGCTCATCATGCACAAGGCGATGAAGGGACGCGGCATCGTGCGCGCCTCGATCCTCGTGCCCTGGGCGATCCCCACCGCGGTCTCCGCCATCCTGTGGGGCTGGATCTTCAACCAGAACGGTGTCGCCAACGCCATTCTGGGCCGGCACGTCATGTGGGCTTCAGGGGACCTGAGCGCCAAGGCGGCCATCATTATCGCCGACGTGTGGAAGACGGCGCCCTACATCGGGCTGCTTACCCTGGCCGGGCTCCAGCTCATCCCCGATGAGGTCTACGAGGCCGCCAAGATCGACGGCGCCAGCGCCTGGAAGCGCTTCACCTCCATCACCTTGCCGCTGGTCAAGCCCGCGCTCGTCGTGGCCGTGGTTTTCCGAGCCCTGGACGCCCTGCGCATGTTCGACCTGCCCTACATCCTCATCGGCCCCAGGAAGGGCAGCGTGGAGACCCTCTCCATGCTGGTCCAGGACGAGAGCTCCAACTCCCGCTACGGCAGTGCCGCGGCCTACGCCCTCATCCTGTTCCTCTACGTCTTCGTCTTCGCCGTCGCGTTCTTGAAGATCACCAACACCGACATCAGTGGTAACGACGAGGCCCGACGCAAGCGCAATGAGCGCAAGCTGCCGGTCAGCGCCTTCTTCAAGCGCTCCGGCTCCTCCACCCCGGCCTCCCAGACGGCTACTGAAAGGAGCCAGCAGGCATGAGCACCTCCGCCGCCGCCGCACCTGTCCGCAAAACCAAGAGGGACTGGGGAAGCCTCTTCTCCACCGTCGGAATCGTCCTCATCGTCATCTACTGCCTGGCGCCCTTCTACTGGATGCTGGTCTCCTCACTGCGCCCCGACAGTGAGATCTTCGAGAACAGCTGGTGGCCCCGCCACCCCTCCTTCGAGAACTACAAGGCGGTCTTCTCCGAGAAGAACGACTTCGCCAACGGCCTCATCAACTCCCTGGTCGTCTCGATCGTCGTGACGGTCGTGGCGCTGGCGGTGGCGACCTTCACCGCCTACGCCCTGGCGCGCCTCGACTTCCGGGGCAAGGGCCTGCTGATGCTCCTCATCATCGCCACCTCGATGTTCCCACTCGTGGCCATCATCGTGCCCCTGCTGAAGAACTTCGCCGCCTGGGGCTGGACGGACACCTACCAGGCGATGATCGTCCCGGACCTGTCCTTCTCACTGCCGCTGGCGGTGTGGAACCTGACGAGCTTCTTCCGGCAGATGCCCCAGGAGCTCGAGCAGTCCGCCATGGTCGACGGATGCACCCCCGGCCAGGCCTTCCGCAAGGTCATCCTCCCGCTGGCCGCGCCGGGAATCTTCACCACCGCCATCATCATCTTCATCGGCGCCTGGAACGAGTTCCTCGTGGCCGTCACGATGATCATCAACCCCTCGATGCAGCCGGCCACGGTGCTGCTGTCGAAGTTCACCGGGGACTCCCAGTTCAACACGCCCTTCGGCTCCCAGATGGCGGCCGGTGTCATCATGACGCTGCCGCTGGTCATCATGGTGCTGCTCTTCCAGCGGCGGATCGTGGCCGGACTGGCCGCAGGAGGACTCAAGCAGTAGACCGACGCAAGCCCGGGCCCGGCTCCCTGGAGAGCCCGCCCGCCCATCACCCGTTCGTCTCTGTGGGGCGGCACCACCGCGCCGCCCCACAGAGATCGTTCGGGATGACGCTGGTTGCCTCCGCCCCCATCCCTCATCCCTCGTCTTCATTCACCTGGCCGCAGCGCAGCGGCCTGACATAGGACCCGTCCATGACCTTGACCAGTGCCCGCCCGCAGGGCCTCGTATCGCGCACCGACACCGACGCCTGGTGGCGCGATGCCGTCATCTACCAGATCTACCCCCGCTCCTTCGCCGATGCCAACGGTGACGGCATCGGCGATATTCAGGGGATCCGGGAGCACATCGACCACCTGGTGGCACTCGGCGTGGATGCCGTGTGGCTCTCGCCCTTCTACCCCTCGCCCCAGGTCGACGCCGGCTACGACGTCTCGGACTACTTCGACCTGGCCCCCGAGTACGGTTCCCTGCAGGACCTCGATGCCCTCATCGCCGACCTTCACGAGGCCGGCATCCGCGTCATCATCGACCTGGTCCCCAACCACTCCTCCGACCAGCACAAGTGGTTCCGCGCCGCTCTGGAGGCCGGGCCCGGTTCGCCCGAGCGCGACCGCTATATCTTCCGCCACAGCACCGACGGCGCCCCGAACAACTGGGGCTCGCTCTTCGGAGGACCCGCCTGGCAGCCGGTCGAGCCGCTTACCGGCCGCAGCGAGGACCGGGACTGGTACTACCTTCACCTGTTCGCAGCCGAGCAACCCGACTTCAACTGGTCCAACGAGGACGTTCACGAGCACTTTCGCGCCTTCCTGCGCTTCTGGGTGGAGCGCGGCATCGACGGGTTCCGCGTCGACGTCGCCCACGGGCTGGTCAAGGCCGAGGGGCTGCCCGACGACGATCTCGGTCCGGACCGGTGGAATGTCGTCGCCGTAGAAGGCGAGGACGCTGCCGCCGCCCGCGAGAAGCTGCCCGACGTTGGGCCGGCCTTCAACCAGCCCGGGGTCCACGACATCTACCGTGAGTGGCACCGTGTCCTGGACGAGGTCGGCGAGGACATCCTCCTGGTTGCCGAGGCCTGGGTGCCCACGGAGGCCGATGTCGCCCTGTACGTGCGTGCCGACGAGATGAGCCAGGCCTTCAACTTCCCCTTCCTGACCGCAGGCTGGGACGCGGATGGGTTGCGCCGCGTCATCGACGTCTCCCTGAGCGAGTACGGTGCCGTCGGGGCTCCGGCCACCTGGGTGCTGTCCAACCACGACGTCGTGCGCCACGCCTCCCGCCTGGCCTACCCCGCTGACATGGACACCAACCCCGGGATCGGCCCCAAGGATCCCCAGCCCGACGCCGAGCTCGGCCTGGCCCGGGCGCGCGCCGCCACCCTATTCATGCTGGGCCTGCCCGGCAGCGCCTACCTCTACCAGGGTGAGGAGCTGGGACTGCCCGAGCACACCACCATGGAGGACGAGGCCCGCCAGGACCCCCTGTGGGAGCGCACCGACCACCTCGTACCGGGGCGCGACGGCTGCCGGGTCCCCCTGCCCTGGACGCGGGACGGAGCCTCCTACGGCTACAACGCCACCGGCCGCACCTGGCTGCCCCAACCCGAGGGGTGGGGCGAGTACTCGCCTCAGGTCCAGAAGGGGCGCGAGGGCTCCACCCTCAGCCTGTACCGGCGGGCCATCGCCCTGCGCCGCGAGCTCCGACTCGGGCGCGGCTCGGTGGAGTGGCTGGACAGTGAACCCGGGATCCTGCTCCTGCGCAACGGCACCACAGGGATCGTCCTCAACACCACCGAGCAGCCGGTGGCGATCAAGGCAGCCGGCAGGCCCCTCATCACCTCCTGGCACCGAAGCGAGGTGGACGGGGCGGATTCGACGGATACCGTGGATGCCGCGGACGCCGTCGTCGTACCACCCAACGGTGCCTGCTGGCTGGATCTTTCCGCCGGAGGAACCGATGGCGGCGACCCGCGCTGACGTGGCCCGGGCGGCGGGGGTGTCGCCCTCGACCGTCACCTACGTCCTGAGCGGCCAGCGCTCGACGCGCTCGAGCACCCGGGAGCGGGTCATGCGGGCCGTGCGCGAGCTCGACTACCACCCCAACACCGCCGCGCGCTCACTGGCCTCGCCGGTGCTGCGCACCGTGGGGGTCCTGTTCCGGCGCCAGCACTCCACCATTGACGCCAATGACCTGGACTACGTCGATGGGGTGTGCCGCGCACTGGCGCCCAGCGGAATCCAGGTCGTCATCCCGGTCATGACCTCTTCGACGCCGCTGATCGAGCTGCGCTCGCTCGTGCGCTCCGGCGCCCTGGGCGGGGTGGTTCTCATGGATGTGGCCGACGGCGATGAGCGCGAGGCGATGCTGCTGGAGGAGAAGGTCCCCACCGTCCTCATCGGCTCCTCCGATCGCGCCGGTGGGGCGCCCGGCATCGACGCGGACTTCGCTCAGATGGCGCACGCCGGCGTCGAGCACCTGACCGGGCTCGGGCACCGCCGCATCATCGCACTCATGCGGGAGACCGCCTCCGACGACGCTCACGCCCGCCAGGACCACACCCACGAGCTCCTGCGCGCCGCGCAGAAGCTGAGGGTGGAGGTCCTAGTGCGCCAGGTCCCGGAGGCGGCGCTGGCCGGCGCCGACATCGTGCGATCCGGCGGCCTCATCGAGGGGTGCAGCGCAGTCCTGTCCAACAACCCCGCCGCCGTGGTGGGACTTGCCTGCGCGGCGCAGGCCCACGGGCTGTCCGTTCCCGCCGACCTGTCCGTGCTCACCCTCGGGATCACGCAGGACAGCGTCCGCCGAGGGGAAGCCTTCAGCGAGCTCAGCGTCAACCGTGAGACCATGGGGGCCGAGGCGGGCTCACTCCTGCTGAGGCGCCTCAGAGGAGAACCGGACCCGTCCCAGCACCGCGGGCTCATGCCCGCCGTCCTCACTGACCGCGGCTCCACGGCGCTCTGCCAGAGCTGAGGAGCGGACGTGAAAGCGCCCGGATTGCTGCAATGTCTACCAGACTCGATGATGAATGTGAGACGTTGAAGGAGAAAGGATGACGCTGAGCAGAACCCGCATAGTCAACACTCTCATCGGCCTGCTGATCCTGGCCGTGGCGGCTCTCGCCGCTGTCCCGTGGCTGGTTCCCAGGATCCAGGAGGCAGCACGGGACGAACCCGACCCCGACCTCGTCCTGGCCGCGGTCAAGAAGCATCAAACGCTGCTGGACGCCGAATGGACCAATCCCGAGGCCTCCACCGGAGCCGCCCCACCTATGCAGGCCGAGCTGAAGATCCGAGATGCGCGCAAACAGCTGACCCAGGACGGTATCCCGGTGACCTCCGCGACGAGCGAGGTCAAGCGCATCAGGCCCACCTACCAAGGTGACGGCAGTGTTCATGTGATAGCCGAGGTCTCCACCTCCAAGACCTACGCAGACGTTTCCAGCACGACCAGCGTGGAGACGAACCGCCACAGTCTCGTCCTCACTGGGAACGACGACCGCGGGTACTCGGTGGTGAGCGACGAGGTCGTTGATCCGGCGCGGCCCAGTCCTCCCACGAGTATCCAGCACCGCACCGACCTCATGGGGCTGGGAGTGAGCATCGTGTTCGCCTCCATCGCCGTCGTCGCGGTGGTGCTGTCCCGGCGGAATCGAGCCCACCTGCCCCGTGGCTTCTCCTGGCTGCCATTCGGCGGCACCTTCGCACTGACGATCGGGGTCGCCTGGGGCTACACGGTCGGCAGCGCCAGCACTCGGGATGACCTCGGGGACACGATGAGCTGCCTCGGGGAGCGCCTGACCTCGCTTGACTCCCGACTCATTCCCTTCCTCAGCCGCGACTGCGTGACTCACAGCCGCATCGACGTGCTTGCGGCCCTGCTGGCCGCCGTGGTCATCGTCCTCATCGAGTACCGGATCCTCCTGAGCCTCCGGCAGAGAACCGACCGCGTGAACCTGCCCGGCAGGCCCTAGAACGACGACGGTGGCGCCGCCCGAGGGGGCGCGCCACCGTTCGTCACAGGACCGGAGGGGGCGCGCCACCGTTCGTCACAGGACCGGGTGCTCGCGGCTCACTTCTTCTTGACCGGGGCCTGGCCGAGCTCGACGGCGGTCACGGTCACCGGGGAGGCGCCTTCGGCCGAGTCGGCCGCCGGGGCGGCCTGCTCCACGGTGAAGGGGCCGGTGACCTTGGCGGCCTCGGTCAGGTCCGCACGCACCGCCTCGATGGCCTCGGCGTACTCGGGCCGGTCTGCCGCAACGGCCAGCGCCACCGAGAGGATCGGCGTCTTCTGACTCGTCTTGGCCTCCGACTTCACCTTGCGCAGCGCCGCCAGAGCGGCCCCGGCGCGGGCCACCAGCTCGGCGTCGGCCCCGGCGGAGGCCTCCCGCAGACCATCGGACTGCGGCCAGGCGGCCCGGTGCACCGAGCCGGTGCGGTACCAGCTCCACACCTCCTCGGTGGCGAACGGCAGGAAGGGGGCCAGCAGGCGCACGAAGGTGTCAACGGCGATCGCCAGCGTCGCCCGCGCCGAGCGGACAGCAGCGGCGTCGTGAGAGCCGTCGAAGTCATTGGCCCGGTCCTTGACCAGCTCGATGTAGTCATCGCAGAAGGTCCAGAAGAAGGACTCGGTGACTTCCAGGGCTCGGGCGTGACCGAAGTCCTCGAAGGCCGCCGTGGCGGCGTCGACGACGTCGGCCAGAGCCGCCAGGACCGCACGGTCGATCGGCTCACTGACCACCGAGGCGTCCAGGCAGGGGGCGGGGGCCGCGGCCACGGCGGCCTCGTCGGCGTCCCAGGGGATCCCCATGGACAGGGCGAACTTGGAGGCGTTGAGGACCTTGATGGCCAGGCGCCGGCCGATCTTGATCTGGGTCTCCTCGAAGGCCGCGTCCAGGCCCAGACGGGCCGAGCTGGCCCAGTAGCGCACGGCGTCGGAGCCGTACTGCTCCAGCAGGCCCATGGGGGTGACGACATTGCCCTTCGACTTGGACATCTTCTTGTGGTCGGAGTCCAGGATCCAGCCCGACAGGCCGGCATTCGTCCACGGCAGGGCCGCGAACTCCAGGTCCGCGCGCACCACCGTGGTGAACAGCCAGGTGCGGATGATGTCCTGCCCCTGCGGGCGCAGGTCCATCGGGTAGACCCGGCCGAAGAGGTCCTCATCACTCAGCCAGCCCGAGGCCAGCTGGGGCGACAGGGAGGAGGTGGCCCAGGTGTCCATGATGTCGAGCTCACCGACGAAACCACCGGGCTTGCCGCGCTGGTCCTCGGTGTAGCCGGTTGGGACGTCGGAGGAGGGGTCCACGGGCAGCTCGGACTCGGCCGGGGTCAGGATCGCGTCGTAGTCGACCTCGCCGTCAGCCCCGACTTTGTACCACAGCGGGAAGGGGACGCCGAAGAAGCGCTGACGTGAGACCAGCCAGTCGTTGTTGAGGCCACGCACCCAGTTCTCGTAGCGCACGCGCATGAAGTCGGGGTGGAACTCCAGCTGGCGGCCGCGCTCGAGCAGCTCCTCACGCAGGTCGGTGCCGGAGGCCGGGTTCGTCCACTCCTTGCCGCCGTTGCGGATATACCACTGGCGGGAGGTGACGATCTCCAGGGGCTTGTCGCCCTTCTCGAAGAAGTTCGTCTGACGCACCGTCTTGACGGGCTCACCGCGCATCTCACCGGTCTGGGCCAGGCGGGCAACGAGGACCTCGCGGGCCGAGAAGGTGGTCTTGCCGGCCATGGCCTCGTACATCTCGCGGCCGGCCTCGGAGGTGATCCACTCGGGGATCTCCGTCTCGATGCGCCCGTCCTTGCGCAGGATCGCACGCAGCGGCAGCTGCAGGTCGCGCCACCAGTCGATGTCCGTGGTGTCACCGAAGGTGCAGCACATGGCGATGCCGGCGCCCTTGTCCTTCTCCGCGGCCGGGTGCGGCAGGACCGGCACCTCGACGCCGAAGACGGGGGAGGACACGGTGGTGCCGAACAGGGGCTGGTAGCGCTCGTCGTCGGGGTGGGCCACCAGGGCCACGCAGGCCGGCAGCAGCTCGGGGCGAGTGGTCTCGATGCACACGTCGACGCCGCCCTCCACCGGGGCGCCGGCGGCCTCGGCCTTGGCGGCGGCCGCCTCATCGACGATGTGGAAGGCCAGGCGGTGGTAGAAGCCGGGGTACTCGCGGGACTCCAGCTCTGCCTGGGCCACCGCCGTCTGGAAGGTGACGTCCCACAGACCCGGCGCCGCCGCCTGGTAGGCCTCCCCGCGCTCAAGGTTGTGCAGGAAGGCGGTCTGAGCGACCTTGCGGGCCCGCTCGCCGATGGTCTGGTAGGTGTGCGACCAGTCCACGCCCAGGCCGAGCCTGCGCCACAGGGCCTCGAACTGCTTCTCGTCCTCCACCGTGAGGCGCTCGCACAGCTCGACGAAGTTGCGACGCGAGACCGGCACCTGGTCGCGGGCCTTGATCGACTTGCCCTCCCCGCCGGTGTGCGGAGGAGTGAAGTCCGGGTCATAGGGCAGCGAGGGGTCGCAGCGCACCCCGAAGTAGTTCTGGACCCGGCGCTCGGTGGGCAGGCCATTGTCGTCCCAGCCCATGGGGTAGAACACCGCCTTACCGCGCATGCGCTGGAAGCGGGCCACGGTGTCGGTGTGGGTGTAGGAGAAGACGTGCCCCACGTGCAGGGAGCCGGAGACCGTCGGCGGCGGGGTGTCGATGGAGAAGACCTCGGCGCGCTCGGCGCTGCGGTCGAAGGCGTAGGTCCCCTCGGACTCCCAGCGCTCGCCCCAGGTGGTCTCCAGGCCGTCGGTCGACACCTTGGCCGGCACTCGCGGGCTGTGGGGCTCGGAGGGCAGCAGGCGGCTGGACGATGACGGAGGAGCGGCGTGGCTCGTGGGGATCTCAGACATGGGGTCGATTCTGTCACGGTGCGGCCCGGACCCTCGACACGGCCGGGTGTGAGGTCGGTGGGCGTCGGCGCCGCCCCACCTGCCTCATAGATATGGATCCGGGTTACGAAACGGACGCTGATTGGTACGCTTGTACCAATACGGGTCGAGGGGGCCCGCAGCGGCCCCGGGTGGCAGTCGAGGAGGACGCGCATGGATGAGGAACCGGTGGAGCACAAGGATCCGGTGGAGCAGACGCTGACGGGCGTTTCCAGGGACCAGTCTGCGCAGGGGGGCAGCCAGTCCGGAGAGGACGTCACCGACCGCCTGCGGGAGCTCAGCGAGCACGCCGGCGTCCTCAGCCGCAAGAACACCCACCTGGCCAACGCCCTCAGGGCGGCGCGCCAGGAGCTGGCGGCCCTCCACGAGGACGTCAAGGCTCTCCAGCTCCCGCCCCTGGCGCACGCCACCGTCCTGGCCGTGGACACAGGCGCGCGCACCGCCGACGTCTCCATCGCCGGACGGCGCCACCGGGTGGGCGTGGGACCCGCCGTCGTGTCCTCCTCCCTCCACCCGGGTGACGACGTCGTCCTCAACGAGCACCTCGTCATCACCGCCACCTGCCCCTCGCCGCGCTTCGGGGAGGTCGTCACCGTCAAGGAGACCTACGACGACGGCACCGTCCTGGTCCTGGCCCGCCACGACGAGGAGCAGGTCCTCAGCCTCTCGGAGACCCTGAGCGACCACCGCCCCCGGGTCGGTGACGCCCTCGTGGCCGACCTGGCCGTGCGCATGGCGCTGCGACCCGTGGTGCGCTCCGAGGTCGAGGAGCTCGTCCTGGAGGAGGTGCCCGACGTCGGGTACGGCGACATCGGGGGACTGGGCGAGCAGATCGAGCTCATCCGCGACGCCGTCGAGCTGCCCTTCCTCCACCCCGACCTCTACCGCGAGCACCGGCTCACCCCGCCGCGCGGAGTGCTGCTCTACGGTCCGCCCGGATGCGGCAAGACCCTCATCGCCAAGGCCGTCGCCGCCTCCCTGGGGGCCGGCGGGCGCGGCGAGGCCTACTTCCTCAACATCAAGGGCCCCCAGCTGCTGGACAAGTACGTCGGGGAGACCGAGCGGCGCATCCGCGTCATCTTCGCCCGCGCCCGTGAGAAGGCGGCCACCGGCGTGCCCGTCGTCGTCTTCTTCGACGAGATGGACTCCCTGTTCCGCACCCGCGGGTCCGGGCGCTCCTCGGACGTGGAGACCACCGTGGTCCCGCAGATGCTCGCCGAGATCGACGGCGTCGACGAGCTCGACAACGTCGTGGTCATCGGCGCCACCAACCGTGAGGACATGATCGACCCGGCGATCCTGCGCCCGGGCCGCCTGGATGTCAAGATCCGCATCGGACGGCCGGACCGGCGCGGCGCCGCCGAGATCCTGGCGACCTACCTGACCCCCGACCTCCCCATCAGCGAAGAGCTCTTGGCCGCACACGGCGACGCGCAGGGGGCGGTGGACGCCCTCATCGAGCAGGTGATCGAGGCCCTCTACACCCGCCGCCGCGCCACCGAGATGGTCGAGCTCACCCGCTCCGACGGGCAGGCCGAGATCCTCCACGTCGCCGACCTCGTCAGCGGCGCCATGCTCGCCAACATCGTCGACCGAGCCAAGAAGGCGGCCGTCAAGGACCTGGTCACCAAGGGCAGGCGCGGCCTGACGTCAGAGCACCTGCGCCGCGCCGTCATCGAGGAGATCATGGAGAACGAGGGCCTGCCCGCCACCGTCCACCCCGACGACTGGGCCCGCGTCAGCGGGCGGCGCGGCACCCCCGTGGTCTCCATGAGCGTGCTCCAGCGCTCGCGCGAGGAGTGAGAGCCGTGGCGCCGGCGAGCACCCAGTGGGTCCCCGGCCGTGAGGTCACGGTCATGGGCCTGGAGACCGAGTACGGCATCCTCGGGGCCGAGCCCGAGGACGTCGTGGCCGCCTGCCTGGAGGCCGAGGGTGAGGCGGGGCGCAGTCGAGGTGTGCGCTGGGACTACTCCGGGGAGTACCCCCTGCGTGACGCCCGCGGCTTCGAGATGGACCGCGCAGCGGCCTACCCCTCCATGCTCACCGACATCCCCGGGGCCGCCTCTGTCGAGGCCCCCGTCCCCGGGCGGGTGCGTACCACCGCCGTCGTGCGCCTGACCGCCCAGGAGGAGGCCTGGCAGCGCGGCACCGCCACCTGCGTGGGCACCGGCGGGCGCCTCTACGTGGACCACGGCCACCCCGAGTACGCCACCCCCGAGTGCACCGGTGCCGCCCAGGCCGTCCTGGCCGACCGGGCGGGGGACCTCCTGGTGGCCAGGGGCGCCGAGCAGCTGCGCCGGCGCGGCGTGAAGGCGCGCCTGTTCAAGAACAACGTCGACGGTAAGGGCGCCACCTACGGCACCCACGAGAACTACCTCGTGCCCCGCGCCCTTGACTTCAACGACCTCGTCCAGGCCCTGGTCCCCCTGCTCGTGGTCCGCCCGCTCCTGGTGGGCTCGGGCCGGGTCGGCACCGGTGCCGTCGCCCGGGGTGCCGACTTCCAGATCAGTCAGCGGGCCGACTACCTGGAGAGGATCGTCGGCCTGGGCACCACCGTGGACCGCCCCCTGGTCAACACCCGCGACGAGCCTCACGCCGACCCCCGGCGCTGGCGCCGTCTCCACCTCGTGGCGGGCGACGCCAACTGCTTCGGCACCATCGCCTGGCTCAAGCTCGGCATGACCGCCCTCGTCCTCCAGGTGCTGGCCGACGGCGTCCCCACCGCCTGGCGCCGCCTGCGCCTGACCGACCCCGTGGCCCAGGCCCGGGACGTCTCCCGCGACACCCGCCTTCAAGGCACGCTGGAGCTGGCCGACGGGCGGCGCCTGAGCGCCCTGGAGATCCTGGAGCACTACCTGCAGACGGTGCGCAGCCACCTGAAGGACCGCTGCCGTCCCGCGCCGGCGCCGGAAGGCGACCCCCTGCGCCCAGACCTGGCCGCGCTGGCCGACGGCGCCGACACCGACGGCGCCGAGACCGGCGCGATCCTCGCCTTCTGGGAAGCCTCACTGGCCTCACTGCGCGAGCTGCAGGCCCAGGGCGCCGGCGGTCACGAGCCGGGGGAGTCGCAAGGAGCGGCCAGGCACCTGGAGTGGGTCGCCAAGAAGCAGCTCCTGGACGCCACCGCCCGCCGCCATCCCGGCACCGGCGGACACGACGTCCTCCACGCCGTCGACCTGGCCTGGTCCGAGCTCTCCCCGACCGGGAGGGGCCTGGCCGAGCGGGTGCCCGCCGGCGTCGACGCGCGCGGCGGGCTCCGTGACGAGGCGGTGGAGGCGGCCCTCGCCGAGCCGCCCACCACGACCCGGGCCTGGCTCAGAGGTAGGCTCGTGAGCGACTTCCCCGGGCAGGTGGTCGCCGCCGGTTGGCACTCCATGGTCCTGGAGACCGGTGAGAGGGCCCAGCGCCGCCTGCCCCTGACCGACACCCTGGCCTTCACCCGCACCGCCACGGCACCGGCCCTCAAGGACGCCGCCGACGTCGTCGAGGTCTTGACGCGCCTGACGGGCGAGCGCCCCGGCGACCCCGGGCGGGCTGCCGAAGCAGTGACCACATCCGCCACCCTGTCAGGAGAGCAGACATGAGTGAGTTCGCCCAGCCGTCCCGCAGCCGCCAGGACGACCCCGCCCCCGACGACGACCCGACACCCGCCCCCGCCGGCCCTGCCCGGGGCCAGGGCCTGGACTCGGTGCTGGATATGATTGATGACGTCCTGGCCGTTGACGCCCAGGAGTTCGTGCGCGGCTTCGTCCAGAAGGGCGGCCAGTGAGCACCAGCGCCCCGGGGCCGCGCGTCACCGGCCTGGAGACCGAGTTCGGCGTCCTGTGCGCCCCCGCCGGGCCGCCGGAGGAGATGAAGGCGGACCTGCCGGACGTCGAGCGGGCGGCGGCGCTCATCTTCCGTCACCGGCCGACCGGCTACCGCAGCACCAACCTCTTCCTGCCCAACGGCGGTCGCCTCTACCTTGACATCGGAGCCCACCCCGAGTACGCCACCGCGGAGTGCGTGAGTGTGCGCGACCTCGTTGCCCAGGACCAGGCCGGCCGGGCGATCCTGGCCGCCATGGCGCAGCGCGCCGCCGAGGGCCTCGCCCAGGAGGGGGCCGCGGTCCGTTTCCACCTCCTGGCCAACAACACCGATTCGGCCGGCCACACCTACGGCTGCCACGAGAGCTACTCCGTGCCCCGCAGCCTGCTTGACGCCACCGACGACGCATCGGCCGCCAGCAGTGAGACCACCATGGCGGTCCTCACCTCCTTCCTGGCCACGCGCCCCGTCCTGGTCGGCTCCGGGCGCCCACTGGCAGGCGGTCCGACGGAGCCGAACGACGGCAGCAGCGGTGCGGGGGAGGAGGCCGCCTGGGGTCTGTCGCCGCGCGCTCCCCACCTGCAGGCCCTGACCTCGGCCGACACCACCGGGCAGCGCGCCCTGGTCAACACCCGCGACGAGCCCCACGCCGACGCCACCCGCCTGCGCCGCCTGCACGTCACCTGCGCCGACACCACCATGGCCGAGCCGACAACGGGGCTGCGCAGCGCCGTGACCCTCCTGCTCCTGGACGCCCTCGAGGCCGGCTGGGACTTCACCGACCTGGCCCTGGCCGACCCTCTGGCCACGCTGTCCGCACTGGGGGAGAGCCCCTGGGGGGACGTGCCCGCCACCACCGTCCAGGGCCGGAGACTGAGCGCCGTCGACATCCAGGAGGCCTTCCTGGAGCGACTGGCCGCCTACCTGGACGACGCCGGAGTGCCGGACTTCCTGCGCGGCGCCGAGCACCTGCTCACCGACCTCGCGCCCCGCGTCATCTCCGCGCTGCGCCGCCGCGACGACAGCGGCATCGACACCGAGATCGACTGGGCCATCAAGCGTCGCCTCATGCGCGCCCAGCGCGAGCGCCACCCCCAGCTGAGCGGCCACGTCCTGGGGACCCTGCGCTCGCGGGTGGACCTGGCCTACCACGACCTCAACGCCGACACCGGGCTGGTGCCGCGCCTGATCGCCCAGGGGGCCATGGCGAACCTGTGCGATCCGGAGGAGATCGAGCGCGCCCGCCAGGCGCCCCCGGCCACGCGCGCCGCCCTGCGGGGGGCCTTCGTAGCGGCCTGCCTGGAGGTGGGGGCCGACTTCTCCGTGTCCTGGGAGAGCCTGCGCCTGGACTCACCGCCCACCGCGCCCGTGGACCTGCCGGACCCGCTGCAGACGGCCCATGAGGCCGCTGAGTCCCTCACGGGGCGGGTGCGGCGCCTGCGTCCCGAGGAGATGCACCGCATCGACCTCGTGGGCCGCGGCGGCCTGGGTGCCCCGGGCTAGGCTCCTCCGTCCGCCGTGCCGGACTCCACCATCGTCAAAACCCACCATCCGGTTTTCCTGTCTTTTCAGCGGTTAGTTCTGTGTGCCCTAGTGCCGCTCAGCGCCGGTTCGGCCCTTGCAGGAACCACTAAGGAGGAGTAGAAACTTAGGTGTGCCTCACCAAAGCTGGTGGTGTGCTGACGAAAGGACGAGGATTCGGTATGGCCAGTACAGCCGGTTCGGCCGGAACAGCAGCGACCAACCCGGCCAGCAACAGTGGTGGTCGGGCGGCGAGCATCACCTCACCGCGCAACCTCATCAACGTGGGAGTCTTCACCGCCCTGTACTTCATCGCCCTGTTCGGCACCGGGATGCTCGGGGCGATCCATCCGATCATGATCTTCGTCGGAGGGATCATCGGCGTCATCGTAGAGGCGATTATCTGCATGCTGTACGTGTCCCGGACGCGGGCCATGGGTGCCTACACCATCCTGGGTCTCATCATCGGCATCCTCATGGTCGTTACCGGACACGCCTGGGTCACGCCGCTGGTCGCGACCGTCCTGGGGCTCGCCGCCGACGCCATCACCCGTGCCGGCGGATACGACAGAACCGTCACCAATGCCCTGGGATTCGCTGTCTTCTCCATGTGGGCCACCAGCCCAATCCTGCCAGTGATATGGGCCTCAGAGGCTTATTTCGCCCACATCCGCGAGTCCATGGGGGACACGTACGCCAGTGATCTTCAGGTGCTGATCAGCCCGATGTTCCTCCTGGTGTGGATGCTCCTCATCGCGCTCCTCGCCTACGCCGGCGCCCTGCTGGGAATGAGGGTGCTGCGCAAGCACTTCAAGCGAGCGGGCGTCGCCTGAGCATGCGGCGCACCAGGCCCCGGGGGGCCAACGTTCCTACGATGGGCGTGGAGGAGTCCCCGGCCTCACCGCAGGAGCTTGCTCGAGAGGGCCGCTCTGTCCTGGATGCCGCCTTCGGGGGACGTCCCGGCCCCAGGGGTGCCGCTGCTCCTCGTGTCCACGCCGATCCGCGCAGCAAGTTCATCCTGCTGCTCGTGTGCAACGTGCTGGTCATGGGCATGGCCTCCAACCGAGCCGTTGGACTCATCGCCGTTCTGGTGGGCGCGCTCATCGCCCTGGACGAGCCGGTGCGCGTGCTCATCAGCTACACCGCCATCACCGCAGTGTTCTGGGGGCTCACCCAGCTGCCCCTGTGGTGGCCTTCCGGAGTCGCGGTCTTCTTCGGGGTCGTCGCCTACTGGCTGCTGCGCTTCGCCATCTCACTGTCGCTGGGGGCCTGGTTCGTCACCACCACCCGCGTCAGCACCCTGCTGGCGGCCCTCAACCAGCTGCGCGCGCCACGGTTCCTCACCATCCCGTTGGCAGTTCTCTTCCGCTTCGTGCCGGTGGCCCTCGATGAGGCCAGGGGCGTCATGGAGGCCATGCGGCTGCGCGGCTACAGCGGCTCCTACCTGTGGCGCCACCCGCTGGACGGTATCGAGAAGCTCGTCGTCCCGGTCCTGGCCGCCTCGGCTCGCAGTGCCGATGAGCTCTCGGCCGCAGCCCTCATCCGGGGCCTGGGCGGCGGTGGTCGCCCCACCGTTGTCGACCGCCTGTGTTTCGGGGCTGCCGATGCCGTGCTCCTCGCGCTCAGCGCCGGCCTGGTGGTCCTGGCGCTGCAACCCGTCTGGGGGAGGTGATGATGACGCCCTCCCACGATTCTCGCCTTCGTCTTCGTGGCGTCTCCTACGCCTATCCCACCGGCCAGCAGGTCCTCGACGACGTCGATCTGGACGTGGCCCCCGGACGCCTCACCCTCATCTGCGGGGCCTCGGGGTCTGGCAAGTCCACGATCCTGCGGCTGCTCAACGGCCTCATCCCGCACTTCCACGACGGTAAGCTCGCCGGCCGGGTCCTCATCGACGACGACGAGGTCCCCTCCGTCCCGATCGAGCGCTCCGGGCTGCGCACCGCCACAGTCTTCCAGAATCCCGCCGCCCAGTTCTTCACGACCACCGTAGCCGACGAGCTCGCCTTCGCACCCCAGAACTACCAGGTACCCGCCCCGGAGATCCGGAGGTGTCGTACTGAGGCCTTGGAGCAGCTGGGCATCACCGACCTGGCCGACAGGGATCTGCGCGGCCTGTCCGGCGGACAGACCCAGAAGGTCGCCTGCGCCCAGGCCCTGGCCCAGCAGACCCCCGTCATCCTCCTGGACGAGCCCACCTCCAACCTGGATCCGCGGGCCATCGACGACGTGCGCGCCACCATTGGGCGGCTCAAGGCGGCGGGGCGGACCCTGGTGGTGGCCGAGCACCGCGTCTACTTCCTGCGCGGCCTCGTCGACGAGGCCGTCATCATGGGGCAGGGGCGCGTCGTGCACCGCATGGCGGGGGAGGAGCTGTGGCGGATCGACGATGTGCGGCGCAGGCAGCTGGGTCTGCGGACCCTGGGGCGGCCCCGCCTGGACCTGTGTCCCGCACGGATCGCCGCCCTGGCCGGCCATACGGACAGGCGGGTCGACGACGGCACGAGCGGCGGCGTCGAGCGCAGTACCTCACCAATCGCTGGCGCTGTCCAGACCGATCCTGACGAGACGCCCGGAGAGGAGGGGGAGGGCGGGCTGCGCATTGAGAACCTCAAGGTGGAGCGAGGCGGTCGCCTCATTCTCGACATCCCCGAGCTCACCTTTCCCGCCGGTGCGATCACCGGCGTCATGGGGGCCAATGGGATCGGGAAGACGACCCTGGCGCGGGCAGTCTGCGGCCTGCAACGCACCCAGCGGGGCGCGCGCGTCACGTACGGCGGCAAGGAGCTCGCCGCCGGGCAGGCCTTCCTCGTCATGCAGGACGTTCACCGCCAGCTCTTCACCGAGTCGGTCTCCCGCGAGGCGGGCCTTCCGCAGCTCGAGCGCCTCGACCTGGCCGACCTGGCTGATCGTCACCCGCTCTCGCTCAGTGGCGGGCAGAAGCAGCGCCTCGTCATCGCCACCGCGATCGACCAGGGCGCCCGCGTCCTCATCCTGGACGAGCCCACCTCCGGTGTCGACCACCGTCATCTCGTGGCCATCGCCGCCGAGCTGCGGGACCTGGCGCGCGAGGGTCGCGTCGTCATCGTCATCAGCCACGACGTCGAGTTCCTCAATGAGTGCGCCGACCGCGTCATCGAGATTGAATGACATCTCACCGAAGGTAGATAATGATAATGATTTGCAAATATGGCGATGCTCGAGTAGATGTGCGGTCATCGCGGCGGCGCGCCTGAGGTGGTGCGTCCTCGGTACTCCGGTACGACGTCGGACTGTTCACCACGACCTGCGAGAACACACAAGGAGAAGACATGAGCCCCACCAACCGCACAGCAACATCGACTGGGCAGGAGCGACCCACCGTGCGCACGTCGTCGCGCTCGGGTCTGGCCGACTCCGCGCTCGGCACCCGCAACCTCATGACGATCGCCGCCCTGGCGGTCGTCTCCATGATCCTCCTGGTCCCGTTGAACTACCTGGCTCCGGCGGCGGGAGCCTCCCCAGACGCCGTGCTCCTGGGGTGCGCGATCATGGGACTGTGGCTTGTGCCGTACTTGCTGCCCGCCACCGTCGTGCGCCGCCCCGGCGCCGTGATGATCGCGGCCCTTCTCATGGGCATCATGTGCGTCTTCACCACCCCGACCGGCCCCGCGGCCATCGTCGGCAACTTCATCGGCGAAGCCTTCGTCGAGGTACCCCTGGCTCTCCTGCTCTACCGGAAGTGGACCTGGTGGTCCTACCTGCTCTCGGCGATGACCTTCGGCCTGCTCAACGGCATCATGTACGTCTCCGTCATGAGCGCCTCGGCGGGCATCGCCTCGGCGAGCGCCGGCGTCATCATTGCCGTTGTCTCGGCCCTGGTCGGCGGCGGCCTCACCATCCTCCTGACCCGGCTGCTCAACCGTGCCGGCGTCGGCATCGATCACCGCTCGACCGGCCGTGCCTGAGTCAGCGCCCGCCGCACCGGCTGCTCCCGAGGCGGAGCAGCCTCTGGGGGAGCCGGCCGATCCGGCGCTGGTGAGCATCGAGGGCCTCAGTGTCCACTACCTCGGGCGCGAGAGCTGGGTCCTGGACTCGGTGAGCCTCACCCACCTGCGCGCTCAGGTCACCGCCATCATCGGCCCCTCGGGCTGTGGCAAGACCACGCTCGTGCGCGCACTGTGTGGGCTCATCCCGCACTGCCTGCCCTCGGAGTATGCCGGCAGCCTGAGACTGTCCGGCACCGAGGTCGCCGACGCCACCGTCCAGACCCTGGCCCAGACCGTCGCCTACGTCGGTCAGAGCCCCGACGCCGCCGTCGTCACCCGCACTGTCCACAATGATGTCGCCTTCCCGCTGCAGAACCTGTGCCTGCCCAGGTCCGAGATCACGGCGAGGGTCGAGGAGGCTCTGCGGGCAGTGGGACTCATCGAGCGCATCTGGGACGACCCCTGGACGCTCTCAGGCGGACAGCGTCAACGGCTCGCGCTCGCCGTCGCCCTGGCCATGCGCCCACAGCTCCTCGTGCTCGACGAGCCAACCAGCGCCATCGATGCCACCGGCCGTGAGGACTTCTACGCACTCATCTCCTCCCTGACCGCCTCCGGGACGGCAGTCGTCGTCATCGACCACGACCTCGACCCAGTACTGCCCATCATCGACCAGGTCCTGGCCCTCAACGCCGACGGGCGGACCATCGCCGTCGGCTCGCCGCGCGAGGTCTTCATGAGCCACCGCCGCGAGCTGATCGACGCTGGAGTATGGATGCCCCGAGCCCTGCGTGAGGCCGACGACGACCTCTTCCTCGGGGCGGCCGCGCCGGAGGTGGCGCTGACCTGTGCCGAGGCCGGAATCCGGGTGCCGCGGCTCGCCGACCTGTGCGCCCACAACGAGGTGCGCTACCTGGAGAAACAGGTGCGGGACTCCGCTGAGAGCTGGCAGCGGGTTGAGGCCATCGACACCCGCGAGGTAGTCGCCGGCCGCCCTCGGCCCGAGGCTCGAACCAGTGTCGAGCTGGTCGACCTCGAGGTCCCGGGACGCGCACCCCGGGTGTCCCTGCGTCTGGGTGGTGGCGAGTTCGTGGCGCTGGTCGGGCCCAACGGCGCGGGCAAGTCCTCGATCCTGTCCGCCCTGGCCGGACTCGTCCGCTCAAGGGCCGACAAGGCAACGGTCTGTGGCCGGGACGTCGGCAAGGGCAGGCACCTGGTCGGATACGTCTTTCAGAACCCCGAGCACCAGTTCGTGGCCACCACCGTCGGAGCCGAGCTCGCCGTCGGAGGGACCTCGCTGGAGCGGGTCGATGAGCTCCTTGAGCAGTTCCACCTGACCGCCCACCGCGGCCACCATCCCCTGACCCTCTCGGGCGGTCAGGCCCGCAGGCTCTCGGTGGCCACCATGGTCAGCGAGGAGCGCGACGTGATCGTCCTGGACGAGCCCACCTACGGGCAGGACTGGGATAACACCTGCGAGCTCATGGACTTCATCGACCAGCTGCGCGACCAGGGGCGCACGGTCATCATGGCCACCCACGACCTCGAGCTCGCCCTGGAGCACTGCACCCATATCGTCGCCCTGCCGGGGGCGCCGCGAGGTGGAACGGTTCCGCTCCCAGAGCAGGAGGCCGGGGTGGGCGACGATGCCGACGAGCCCTCAGGGGTGCCCGCGACTGGGGTGGCCACCCCTCGAGCCGGCGACTTGGACCTCATGCCGGTACCGCCCCGGCCCCAGCCACGGCGAGGCCTGTTCACCTCGCTCAACCCCTTCACCCTCTTCGCCTCGGTCCTGCCGGTCATGGTGATGGTCTTCGCCCTGCGCAACCATCACCTCAACCTGGGCATCCTGCTGGCCGCCTCGGTCCTCATCGTCGCCGCGCGAGCCTCCCTGAGACGCACCGTGGCCTCGGTGGTCGCCCCCTGGGTGGTCACCGCACTCATGACCTGGATCTTCAGCAGCGGGGTCCACCACCAGGAGACGGCGGTGCGCCTCTACGACCTGGGCGACGCGGTGACCGGAGGCACCGGTATCGGCGCGCTCATCGCACTGGTCCTCGTCTCGGGCGTCTCCACCGACCCCGGTGCCCTCATCCGCACCCTGACCACCACCTTCCGCATGCCCTACCGTCTCGGGGCGGCGGGCACCGCGGCCATCGCCTTCATCACCCGCTTTCATGACGACTTCGTCCTCCTGCGCACCGCCAGGGCACTGCGTGGAGTCGGAGGGCGTTGGGGGCTGCTCGCCCCCGTGGTCCGCTGGACCGGATCGATCCTGCCGCTGATGATCCTGGCCATCCAGCACGCTGAGCGCGTCGCTCTGTCCATGGACTCGCGCGCCTTCGGCGCCCACAAGCGGCGCACCGAGATGACCGATGCCCCCTGGAGGGCGCGCGATTGGAGCGTCGTCGTGCTCACCTGGGTGCTGGTCGCCATTACCTGGAAAACCCTCCACTGAGGAGACAGCTATGCCGAAGCAGCCGAATCACCAGCCGATTCACCAGGCAGCCAAAGACCTCACCGAGCATCCGGCCGAACACCCCGATCACTCCGGGCGCTCCGGCGTCACCGTCGGCGAGCTCATCCGGCCGGCGCGCCCGGCCATGATCGTCACCGGGCTGCTGACCGCGCTCGGAGCGCTGATGTCCATCCTCCCCTTCGAGGCCCTGCGCAACATGGCGGCCATCTGGCTGGGTGAGACCTCGCCGGAGGGCTGGCGCAGCAGCCTGTGGATCTGGGCGGCGATCGCAGCCGTCGCCCTGTTCGCCTCCCAGGCCCTCTACCTGGCGGGCCTGGGGATCACGCACCTGGCCGAGGCCCGACTGCGACACCACCTACGCAGACAAGTCGTCGAGGCCATCAGCAGCCTGCCCCTGGGGCGAGTGGCGCAGATCCCGCACGGCACCATCCGCAAGATGGTCTGCGACGACACCACCTCCATCCACACCCTCGTCGCCCACGTCCCCGGTGACGCCACCAACGCCGTCGTCATGGCTACGGCCGGGGCGGCCTACCTGCTGTGGACCGACTGGCGCCTGGCCTGCGCGCTGCTGGGGCTGTGGGTACTCACCCTGGGGGTCATATCCCTGGCCCTGGCCGGCATGTCAGATATCACCGAGCGCTTCGGCGTCGCGCAGACCGCGCTGGCCGCCGCAACCGTCGAGATGCTCGAGGGCATCAAGGAGATCAAGGGCTTCCAGGCCACCGACGCCTCCCGCACCCGCTTCAGCCGGGCGCGCACCGAGTTCTCCGAGCTGTCATACGAGTGGGTGAGCAGATCCGGGAAGGCCATCAGCGCCATGACCGCCGTCCTGCGGCCCTCCACGGTCTTCGCCACGGTCGCGCTCCTGGCCGTCCTGTTCACCTCCCAGGGGTGGACACCGCTGTCAGCCACCCTGCCGTTCTTCCTGGTGGCCCTCGGGCTGCCGGAGGGGCTTATGATCCTCGTCGGTCTCATGCAGCACATGTACGAGTCCAGGATGGCTGCCCAGGCCACCGCCGACCTGCTCTCCTTGCCGCCGATGCCCGAGGGGGCCCATGACGACGGCGAGGGACCCGCCCCCGGGCGCGTCGACGTCGAGGACGTCACTTTCTCCTACGAGGCCGGCTCCCCGGTCCTGCAGGGCCTGTCCTTCACCGCCGAACCGGGAAGCGTGACGGCGCTCGTCGGCCCCTCCGGTGGCGGCAAGTCGACCCTGGCCCGCCTCATCGCCCGCTTCTACGACGTCGACGCCGGTGCCGTGCGCATCAGCGGCGTCGACGTGCGCGAGGTGACATTCATCTGGTTGCTCTCTCGGGTGGCGGTCGTGCTGCAGGACGTGGCCCTGGCCCACGAGTCCGTCCACGACAACATCGCCCTGGGACGCCCCGACGCGACCCGGGAACAGGTTGAGGCGGCCGCCCGCGTGGCCTGCATCCACGAGCGCATCACACGTCTGCCCCATGGCTACGACACGATCCTGGGCGATACGGGAGGATTCCTCTCCGGAGGGGAGCGCCAGCGCGTCACCCTGGCGCGCGCCTACCTCCAGGACGCCCCCGTCCTCGTCCTGGACGAGGCCACAGCCCAGGCCGATCCGGCCTCCGAGCGCGACATCCACCAGGCCCTGTCCCGGCTGGCGGCCGGAAGGACCGTCATCATCATCGCCCACCGTCTGTCCACGATCCGCGACGCCGACCAGATCCTCGTCGTCGACGCCGGACGCATCACCGAGCGCGGCACGCATGAGGAGCTGCTGGCCGCAGGCGGCCGCTACGCCGCCATGTGGAGCAGCCAGGACCTGAGCGAGGAGACCGACGCCGCGGCGCTGACCGCCCAGGTCGATCAGCCCGGAGCCGAGACCGCAGGGCAGGAAGAGGAGTAGCCATGTGGAAGCTGCTGACGCGAGTCGTCAACGCCGCCGAGATGCGGACCATCACCGCCTGGTTCGTAGCCTCCGCAGTCCTTCAGGGCCTCACCCTGGCCCTCATGATCCCCTTCCTGCGCGCCCTCTACTCGCGCTCGGAGTCCCTGACCGGTTGGCTGATCGCAGTCGTGGCCCTGGGGGTGGTGAGCGTCGTCGTCGACACCATCGCCATGCACCGCTCCTACCGGGTCAGTGTCTTCGAGGTCTGCGACACGATGATCGACCGCGTCGCCGATCACGTCCTGACCCTGCCCCTGGGTTGGTTCAGCGCCGAGCGTGAGGCCGCCGTCGTCAACGCCACCTCCAAGGAGGTCAACACCCTCTCCCACCTGGCCTCCATGGTGATCCCCAACCTGTGCAACGCCTTCATCGTCCCGCTGGTCATGGTCGTGGCCACCGCCGTCGTCGAGTGGCCCCTGGCGCTCATCATGGCCGCCGCCATCGTCCCGCTGGTCCTGACGTGGCGGCTCATGGGAGCCGCAACCACCCGCGCCAACGAGATGGAGGACCGCACCTCGAGCGCCGCGGCCGGACGCCTCGTGGAGTTCGCCCGGCTCCAGCCCGTGCTGCGCGCCACCGGCGTCACCAAGACGGGCTGGGCGCCGGTGCGAACCGCCCTGGAGGTCGACTCCACCGCCACCCTGGACGGCTTACGGGTCAAGGGCAGGCCCGGGCAGTACTTCAACCTCATCGTCAACATCGCCTTTGCCCTGGTCATGGCGGTGGGACTGTCACGTGTGAGCGGGCACCGGCTCGACGTCGTCGCATACCTGGCGATCATGGCTGTCACCGCGCGCACGCTCCTGCCACTGACCAAGGCCGCCATGTACGGCGCCGAGGCCGACAACGCGAAGGTCGCCCTGCGAGTCGTGGGGGACATTCTTAACGCCCGTCCCCTGCCCGACCCCGAGCCTGGCCAGGAGATCGAGCCCCGGGGGACCACGATCGCCCTGAACGACGTCTCCTTCTCCTACGACGCCGGCCGTCCCGTCCTGGCGGGCGTCTGCCTGAGCGCACCGCAGGGACGAGTGACCGCCCTGGTGGGGCCCTCAGGGGCAGGCAAGTCCACGATCCTGCGCCTGGCCGCCCGGTTCTGGGACGTCGACGGCGGGACCGTCACCATTGGTGGCGCACCGGTGCGCTCCATGCGCGCCTCGACGATCATGGGCATGACCTCCATGGTCTTCCAGGACGTCTACCTGTTCGACACCACCATCCGGGAGAACCTGCGCATCGCCCGGTTCGAGGCCACCGACGCCGAGCTGGCCGAGGCCGCCAGACGCGCCCGCCTGGACCGCGTCATCGAGGCGCTGCCGCACGGGTGGGACACACAGGTCGGTCCCGGCGGGCTGAGCCTGTCCGGTGGGGAGCGTCAGCGCGTCGCCATCGCCCGCGCCTTCGTCAAGGACGCCCCGATCCTCCTGCTTGACGAGATCACCTCGGCCTTGGACGGGGAGAATGAGTCCGCCATCACCGAGGTGGTGCGCGAGCTCTCCGAGGGCCGAACCGTCATCGTGGTGGCCCACCGCCTGTCCACCGTCCGCCAGGCCGACGAGGTCGTCTTCCTCGAGCCAAGTCAGGCCGGCGCCCGCGTGGTCCAGTGCGGTACGCCCCAGGAGCTGGCTGCCGTCCCCGGCCCCTTCCGCGAGTTCATCGAGGCCTCCACGGCCTCCTCGCGCTGGCACATCCGCCAGGAGTGATGCGTAGGCAGGTCATCTCGGATACGACAGATTCACGGACTGACGCTGTCTCATACCGAACGGTATGGGGCAGCGTCACCGTTGTTATGAGAGCTCGTGAGGCTCCATGAAACCTCCTTGAAATACTGAGTGGTATCGTCAATACCGGCCGGTACGGATCGATCTGGTGGTCGGTCGGGTTCCCGGATCCAGGTAGATGAACGAAAGGAGGAGGCTTCATGGCCGACGTACTAGCCATTGAGGACCTTCACAAGCACTTCGGAAGCGGGGCGCACACGGTGAGAGCCAACGCCGGCGTCACCATGCGGGTGGGTGCCGGCGAGGTGGTCGGGCTCCTCGGCCACAACGGTGCGGGCAAGACCACGCTGGTCAACCAGGTGGTGGGGCTCTTGCGCCCGACCTCTGGAAGCATCAGGCTCGACGGTGTCGACGCCGTCGCCAACCCCGCTCTCGCCCGCCGCCTCACCAACGTCCAGGCACAGGCCAACGTCCCCATCACGGGGCTCACGCCCCTGACCGCGATCGACCTCGTGGGGCGCATGCGAGGAGGGCGCCCGCGTCAGACACGCAGACGCGCCGAGGAGCTCATCGAGGCTCTTGACCTGGGGGAGTGGGCGAGGACTCCCGCGCAGAAGATCTCCGGCGGTATCGCCCGCCTGACAGCCTTCGCCATGTGCGCCGTCGTTCCCGGGCGCCTGGTCATCCTCGATGAGCCCACCAACGACGTCGACCCGGTGCGCCGGCGCCTGCTGTGGGACCAGATCCGACTCCTGGCCGATGCCGGATCCGCAGTCCTCCTCGTGACCCACAACGTGCGGGAGGCTGAACGGGCTGTCGACCGGCTCGCCGTCCTGGACCACGGCCACGTCATCGCCGAGGGAACTCCCGCAGCGCTCGTTGCCGGCCACGGATCCTCCTTCGTCCTGGAGATCAGTCGGACTCCCGGCCGACGGATCGAACCGCCCGCGGGAATGAGCCTGACGCAGCACGACGCCGTGCACGCATCCGTGGCAGTGTCCTCCGACCGTACAGCGCAGGCCGTGGACTGGGCTGCTCACGCCCTCAAGGACTCCGCGATCGAGCGCTACGAGCTGGCACCGATCTCACTGGAGGACGTCTACGTCCACCTCACCGCGAGTACAGGACAAGAGGCGCATCGTCATGCCGCCTGAACCGAGTGAGGCAACGGGAGGCCCGGCCCGTTCCAAGGATCCACGTTGCCCCCGTGCCGCCATGTCAGCGCGGAACGACTCCAGCCCCCAGAGAAACAGGAAGTGAAGGACAAGCCGATGCCTGCTTCAACCAGCGCCGCTACTGAAACGGCTCCAGCCGCTGTCACTGCCCTCGAGGTCACGTCCCAGACGACATCGCTCTGGCGTCAGCTCGGCCTGCTCATCCAGTGGCAGTTCCGACGCAGCCTGCCCATGCTGCCGCTGTTCATCATCGTCCAGACGCTGCTGTCCGTCTCCATGGTCCTGGGATACGGGCTCATCGCGGGACACCCAGACCGCGAGGCGAGTCTCTACCTGGCCGGCGGTGGCCCGGCGATCGCGCTCATCTCACTGGGACTCATCATGACACCCCAGTGGGTCTCCCAGTCCCGCACCGAGGGCAGTCTGGACTGGATGCGCACCCTGCCCGTCCCCAGGATCGCCTTCCTCCTGGCAGACCTCGCGATCTGGACCGCCCTGGCACTACCCGGCTTGGTCGTGGGCGTCATCGTCGCCAACGCCCGCTTCGACGTCGACCTCGCCCCGCAGTGGTGGCTGGTACCCGGCGCCGTGCTGGTCGCCCTGACAGCGGCCTGCATCGGCTACGCCATCGCCACGCTCCTGGCTCCGGCCCTGGCTCAGATCCTCTCCCAGGTGCTCGCCTTCGGCATCTTGCTGTTCTCTCCCATGAGCTTTCCTTCCGACAGACTCCCCGACTGGGCCCAGGAGCTCCACCGCTGGCTGCCCTTCGAGCCCATGGCGCAGGTGGTGCGCGCCGGCCTGTTCTCCCACGACGCCACCATGCCCACCCGGTCCTGGGTCCTGCTGGTTGGATGGTGCCTGGTGTCCATCGCCGGAGCGTCATGGGCCCTGGGAAAGCGGCCCTGAACCGGCCCGCATAGTCGGAGCCCGGTGGAGGACGTGACGAATGTGGGGGAAGGACCGTGAAACCCTTTCTGAGGGGCCTCCTCTACAGTGGGGGCATGACCGCCAGGAGCTCCGACCGTGGGCCGAACAGTGACAGTGATGACTTCGGGGCGTCCGCCTCTCATGACCTCAGGGAGGCGACTCGCGCCCTCAATGAGGCGATCATCGCCTTCTCCCGTGCGGCGGGCGCGGCCGGTCAGGAAGCGCGCCGGAGTAGTGAGATCGCGGTGGCGACCTCCCTGGACCTCGCCTCCCGGAAGCTGGCCTCCGCCTCCACCGCAGTCAGCGGCGCCGCCCCGAGGCGGGGCGGTGGACGGCGTCGGAACGAGGAGACCAGGGCGCGGATCCTTGCTGCTGCCAGGGAGGTCTTCGCCGCCAAGGGCTACGAGGGGGCGTCGGTCAGCGACATCGCCTCGGCGGCCGGATTCACCAAGGGCGCCTTCTACTCCTCCTTCCCCTCCAAGGAGGCCCTGTTCCTGGAGGTCGTCACCTGTGGTGAGGAGAGTTCGGATGAGGCCGCTCGCCAGATGGCGAGCCCCGACCAGTGGGGAGAGCAGCTCCAGGAGCTTCCCATGGAGGATGTTGTCCTGCACCTGGAGACCTGGCTCTACGCCATTCGTCACGAGGACTCCCGGGACCGGCTAGCAGGCAGCTGGCGACGCTGGCTGAGAGAGACCTCTGTCATGGTGGCCCGTTCCCACGGACGCCGTGAGCCGAGCCAGCAGGATGAGGAGACGGCCTTCGGACTCCTGGCGGTGGGCATCTTCGGCCGCGTGAGCGCCGCAGCCACCACCTCGCAGGAGGTCGAACCCATCATCCAGCGCCTGTCCGAGCGACTCCTTGAGGACGGTGGCAACTGACGCTCCTCCTCCGCCGAGAGCAACCTGTTTCGCATAGGGGTAAGGCAAACACGGCTGCCGTGCGCGAACAGTGTTCTTCTCGGTTGAGGGAGAGGGCCTCGCGGTCAGGCGACCTGTTCCCGGTAGCGGAGGGCCACCAGCTCGGCGAGCGCCGGGTGGTCGCCGATGGGCGCGGCTACGACGTCGGCGCCCGTGGAGTGCAGGGCCCGGTGAAAACGTCCCTCCGCCAGCAGGTAGGTGGCCACACCTACCCGCCCGGCGCCTCGGGCCCGGGCCGTGCTCACCGCGTCACGGACACTGGGGCGCGCAGCCGACAGGTAGGCGGGCGTCACCTCGCGCCCCAGACGCGCCTCGAGCAGGCGAGTGATGGCCTCAACCTCCTCCAGTGCCACCGCCTGACGCGACCCGGCCGCGCCCAGAACAATATGGTCGAGCCCTGCAAGCCCGCCCAGGGGCGCGGAGGCCTCGTGAAGCCGCTGCGCCACGGCCTCCACCAGGTGCGCCTCGACCCCCAGGTGCCCGGTGACCGTCCCCGACCCGTGTCGTTCCACTGCGGCCGGTACGTCATGGACGACGTGATAGCCGCGGGCCAGGAAGAAGGGCAGCACCACCGGATCCACCAGCCCCTCCAGCGCCGTGGCCGGGTCCGGGGGCTGGAGCTCGACGTAACCGGTGCGCACCTCCACCTCGGGCAGGATCGTGCCGACGCGCTCAGCGGTGCGCGACAGGACTGAGGACGGCCCGGGCCGTCGCGAGCCGTGGGCCAGCAGCACCAGGGGACGAGTGCTCATACCGGCTCCACCACCAGAACCGCGTGCGCGTGAGGACGAGCCGGCTCGACCGGCCTCGACCCGAGCGGACCACTCGAAGTGAGAGTCTCGTCCGGCACAGCAGCCTCAGGTGCGTGGCCGTACCGAGGATCGGTGCGGACCTCCTCAAGCACCTGCTCGGTCTCCTCCCGAATGTCTGTGGCGGTGGCGCGTGCCTTGCGGACCGCCAGGGTCAGGAAGGCCGCCCAGATCACCCCGAGCGCGCCGTACAACACGACTCCGGTTCGGGCCGAGGCCTCGGCCCAGGACAGGAGCACCCGCAGGTTCGTGGCCAGGATCAGCCCGCCGACGGCGGTGCCCAGCACCGCTCCAGGCAGACGGGAGACCAGCCAGGCGGCGATCGGTGCGGCCACCAGCCCGCCGGCCAGCAGGGTCAGGACAATGCCGAGGCTGATGCCCGCGGTGCCCAGTCCGGTGAGGAAGCCGGCCGAGGCCGCCACCGTCACCAGGAACTCCGAGGCCCCCACCGAGCCGACCACGGTGCGCGGTGCCGTACGACCACCCGTGAGCAGCGTCGTCGTCACCACCGGTCCCCAGCCGCCACCGCCGGTGGCGTCAACGAAACCGCCCACCACTCCCAGGGGGACCAGGAGCCGCCTGCCGTGTGGGGAGCGCCGGCTACCGGATCCCTTAGGCGGGCGCAGGGAGAAGCGCCCCAGGACATAGGCCCCCAGCAGGATCAGCAGGCTCGCCGTCACCGGGGTCGCCGCGCGGGTCGACAGGTGCGACAGGACCGTGGCGCCGCCGAAGGCCCCCACCGCGCCGGGCAGCCCCAGCCGGACCACCAGGCGAGGATCGGTGTTGCCCAGCCTCCAGTGGGAGGCCCCCGAGGCCAGGGTCGTGCCGATCTCAGCCAGGTGCACCGAGGCCGAGGCGAGCGCCGGGCTCAGCCCGGCCAGAAGCAGCAGGGAGGAGGAGGTCATGCCGTACCCCATCCCGAGGGAGCCGTCGACCAGCTGGGCGGCCAGGCCGACGAGGGCGAGAAGAACAAGTTTGCGCATCAGTGACTCCAGGACATTCGGTCTGCATGCGCCGAGGAGGACTCACGCGGCGGGGCTCGCCGGCCGGGCCTCCTCGACGACTCGGTCAGCCCAGTACGGGCTCAGGGTGACGACGTCGCCGATGACGATGACCGCGGGGGCGGTCACGCCGCAGCGGGCGGCGACGTCGGCCAGACATCGCAGCTCGGTGGTGGTCACGCGCTGGTCGGGGTGGTAGCCGCGCTCGATGATCGCCGCCGGAGTGGCCGGATCGCTGCCGGCCTCCAGCAGGGAGGCGACCGAGTCCCGCAGCCGGGAGACCCCCATGAGCAGGATGAGGGTGTGGTCGCGGCGCTGGGGGAGCACCCCCAGATCCGCATGAGCCGTGATGACCGAGAAGCCACGCGACAGCCCCCGGTGGGTCACGGGGATCCCCGCCGCCGCGGGCACGGCGATGGCGCTGGTGATCCCCGGGACGACCTCGACGGCGACACCGGCCCGGCGGCAGGCGGCCGCCTCCTCCCCGCCGCGCCCGAGCACGTAGGGGTCACCGCCCTTGAGACGGACCACCCCCTTGCCGCGGTGGGCCAGGTCGACCAGGAGCGCGTCGATCTGCTCCTGGCTCATGACGTGCCGGCCGCGCCGCTTGGAGGCGTCGATGACCTCGGTTGTGGGGTCAAGGTCCTCCAGGAGGTCCCGGGGCGCCAGTGCGTCGACGACGACCACGTCCGCCTGGCCCAACAGCTCCAGGCCGCGGGCGGTGATGAGGCCGCTGCTGCCCGGGCCGCCGCCCACCAGTGCCACCCAGCCGCCCGCGGAACCCGCAGAGCCAGCGGAGCCGTCGGGTACATGGGGAGAGACGTCGTGGGTCATGCCTCAGCCCCTGCCTGAGGAGGCGGCCGCAGCCGGTTCTCCGCGCCCTGCGCCTGCCAGCTGCACCATGCCCGCCCCGAGCGTGCCGCCCTCGTGGGCGTCGATGAGGAGGAAGGCGCCGTCGGACCGGGAGACCGAGTAGTCGGCCAGGGGCACCGGTGAGGCCAGACGCAGCCGAACCAGGCCGATGTCGTTGAGCTCCAGGGCATCAGCCGGCACCGTGGTCAGGTCGTCCAGGTCGAGGCGCCCCTCAATGGCGCGCACGATCGCCTGGACCGTCTGGGCGCCGTGCTTGAGCAGCACTCGCGTCCGGGGGCGCAGGGGCTCCTCGCTCAGCCAGGACACGCGGGCGTCGACCTCGGTGAGCACCTGGGGCGCGTCGCCCGCCGCGGCCAGGGTGTCACCGCGGGCCACGTCGATATCGTCGGTGAGGCGAACCGTCACCGACTGGCCCTCAACGGCCTCCTCCAGGCTGCGCTCGCCCAGGTCGATGCCGGCCACGCGTGAGTGCCTGCCCGAGGGCAGCACCACCACGGGGTCACCGACGCGTACCGTGCCCGAGGCGATCCGCCCGGCGTAGCCCCGGTAGTCGCGCAGCTCGGGCGCCGGCGCCGCCCCCTGGGGGCGGATGACCAGCTGGACCGGCAGGCGGAAGGCGCCCTCGTCGCGGGCGGTGGGCAGGGACTCCAGAAGCCCCAGCAGGGTCGGCCCCTCGTAGAAGGGCGTGCTGGTCGAGGCCTGGACGATGTTGTCCCCCAGGAGCGCGGAGGTCGGCAGGACATGGATCTCGGCCACGCCCAGCTCGGCGGCCACGGCGCGGATATCGGTCTCGATGGCTGCGTAGACCTCGGCGGAGAAGTTCACCAGGTCGATCTTGTTGACCGCGACGATAACGTGCGGGACGCGCAGGAGGGCGGCGACCGCCAGGTGGCGGCGCGTCTGCTCCAGGACCCCGTTGCGGGCGTCCACCAGCAGCACGACGACGTCGGCCGTGGAGCAGCCGGTGACCGTGTTGCGGGTGTACTGCACGTGCCCGGGGCAGTCCGCCAGGATGAAGGAGCGTTGCGGGGTGGCGAAGTAGCGGTAGGCGACGTCGATCGTGATGCCCTGCTCGCGCTCGGCCCGCAGCCCGTCGGTCAGCAGCGCGAGGTCGGCACTGGTCAGGCCCCGATCCAGGCTGACCCGCTCGACGGCGGCCAGCTGGTCGCGCAGCACGGACTTGGAGTCGAACAGCAGGCGGCCCACGAGCGTGGACTTGCCGTCGTCGACGCTGCCGGCTGTGGCCAGCCGCAGCAGTGAGCCGGTGGCGGCGGCGCGAGCCTCGGCCTCGGCGGGGATGTCGGTGAGGGTGGGGGTGCTCATCAGAAGTAGCCCTCCTTCTTGCGGTCCTCCATGGCCGCCTCGCTCAGGCGGTCATCGGCGCGGGTGGCTCCCCGCTCGGTCAGGGTGGAGGCGGCGACCTCCAGGACGATGTCGTGGTTGGTGGCGGCCTCGGACTCGACGGCGCCCGTGCAGGACATGTCGCCCACGGTGCGGTAGCGCACGGTGCGGGTGACGACCTGCTCGCCGTCGCGCAACCGGTTGACGCCTCCGGCCGCCAGCCACATCCCGTCACGCAGGAACACCTCACGCTCGTGGGCGTAGTAGAGGCCGGGCAGGGCGATGTCCTCGCGCTCGATGTAGCGCCACACGTCCAGCTCGGTCCAGTTGCTCAACGGGAAGACCCGCACGTGCTCACCGGGGCGGTGGCGGGGGTTGAGCAGGTTCCACAGCTCGGGGCGCTGGTTGCGCGGGTCCCACTGGCCGAACTCGTCGCGCAGGGAGACGATGCGCTCCTTGGCCCGGGCCTTCTCCTCGTCGCGGCGCCCGCCGCCGAAGACGCCGTCGAAGCCACCCTCCTCGATGGCGTCGAGGAGCGGGATCGTCTGGAGCGGGTTGCGGGTGCCGTCGGTGCGCTCGCGCAGACGGCCGTCGTCGATGTAGTCCTGGACGCGGGCCACCACGAGCCGCAGACCGAGCTCCTCGACCGTCCGGTCACGGTAGGCCAGCACCTCGGGGAAGTTGTGGCCGGTGTCCACGTGCAGGACGGGGAAGGGGATCGGAGCGGGCCAGAAGGCCTTGCGCGCCAGGTGCAGCATGACCACGGAGTCCTTGCCCCCGGAGAACAGCAGCACGGGGCGGCGGCACTCTGCGGCGATCTCCCGGATGACGAGGATGGCCTCGGCCTCCAGGACGTCAAGGATGTCCAGGGCCTCAGAGGTGGCGGGGGCCCGGGAGAGGTCGGCCAGACCGGCCGGTTCGAGCTCCGGCGCATGCGCGGGGGAGGGGACGGGGGCCGGAGGGGTGTGGGTCAGGGTGATGCTCATAGGTGGATTCCGCATTCTGTCTTGGTGAATCCGGCCCAGCGGCCGGAACGGGGGTCGTCTCCGGGCTTGACTCGCGCCGTGCACGGGGCACAGCCGATCGAGGGGTAGCCGTCGTACAGGAGGGGGTTGATGAGCACGCCGTGCTGGTCGGCGTAGCCGGTCAGCTCCTCCATGCTCCAGGCGGCCAGGGGATTGATCTTGACGATCTCGTGGGTGGCGTCCCAGCCGATCAGCGGCGTGTGGGTGCGGGTGGGGGCGTCCTCACGGCGCACCCCGGTGGCCCAGGCCTCGTAGCCGCTCAGGGCCCTCGCCAGCGGCTCGACCTTGCGCAGGCGGCAGCAGGCGGCCGGGTCCCGCGACCACAGATCCGGCCCGTAGCGCTCGTCCTGCTCGGCCACGCTCAGCTCGGGCATCACGTCGACGACGGTGACGTCCATGGTGGCGGCCACCGCGTCGCGGGTGCCCACGGTCTCGGCGAAGTGGTACCCGGTGTCCAGGAAGAGGACATCGACTCCGGGCAGGGCCCGGGAGACCACGTGCGGCAGAACGGCGTCGGCCATGGAGCAGGCCACGGCCAGCGTGCTGGGGAAGTTCTGGGCCGCCCACTGGGCGACGTCGAGGGCCTCGGCATCGTCACCGAGCTCGCGTGCACCGGCCTCGGCCAGGGCGCGCAGCTCCTCCGTGGACCGCAGCGGGGCCGAGCCTGCGCCGCGCGACCTCGAGGCGGCAGGAGCACGGTGCGCCACATTCAGGGACGCCTGGGCGCTGTCAGTGGTTGCGGCGCTCACTGCAGGGCCTCCTCATCGGCTCGGTGCGCCCACTGGGCGAAGGTCTCCTCAGGGAGGCGCTGGTCCAGGTAGCGGCGCACCAAACGCTCGACGTAGTCGACCAGGCCGGAGGCGGGAACCTTCAGACCCCTCACCGTGCGGCCCAGGCCGGCCTCGGCGCGGCCGTCGGCGGCCAGGCCACCGCCCAGGTGCACCTGGAAGCCGGGCATCTGCTCGCCGTCGACCGTGATGATCTGGCCCTTGAGGCCGATGTCCGCGATCTGGATGCGGGCGCAGGAGTTCGGGCAGCCGTTGACGGTCAAGGTGATGCGCCGATCCAGGTCGGTGTCGGCCAGGCGCGCGTCGAGCTCGGCCGACACGCGCGCCGCCAGCTTCTTGGTCTCCACGATCGCGAACTTGCAGAACTCCAGCCCGGTGCAGGCCAGGGTCGAGCGGGTGAAGGCGCCCGGGTCGGGATCGAGCCCCAGCTCGCGCAGACCCGCGACGGCGTCGTCGACCTTCTCGGCAGGTACGTCCAGGAGCAGCAGGTTCTGCAGCGGGGTGGTGCGCACCCGGTCCGAGCCGACCCGCTCGGCCAGGTCTGCCAGGCCCAGCAGGACGTCCCCGCTCAACCGGCCGACGGGCGGCTTGGCCCCCACCCAGAAGCGGCCGTCCTTCTGCTCGTGGACGCCGATGTGGTCGGAGTCCCCGCTCGGCTCCTCAGGGGCCGGGCCATCGGGCAGGGCGCGTCCCAGGTAGTCGTCCTGGAGGACTCGCCGGAACCTTTCCGGCCCCCACTCGGCCATGAGGAACTTCAGCCGGGCCTTGTTGCGCAGGCGGCGGTAGCCGTAGTCGCGGAAGATGCGGATGACGCCGTACCAGACGTCCAGGGCGTCCTCAGGGGTGACGAAGGCCCCCAGCCGCTGGCCCAGACGCGGGGCGGTGGACAGGGCTCCGGCCACCCACAGGTCGTAGCCGGGACCGAGCTCGGGGTGGTTGACGCCGACGAAGGAGACATCGTTGATCTCGTGGAGGATGTCGAGGCTGGGGGAGCCGGTGATGGCCGTCTTGAACTTGCGGGGCAGATTGGCCAGCTCGGGGTCACCCAGGTAGGTGTCCTTGATGGCACGGGCCAGCGGAGTCGGATCGATGACCTCGTCCTTGGCGACGCCGGCCACCGGGGAGACCAGGAACCCCCGGGGCGTGTCCCCGCAGCCCTCGACCGTGGTCAGCCCCACCGACTCCAGGCGCCGCCACAGCTCTGGGACATTGTCGATCTCCACCCAGTGCAGCTGGATGTTCTGCCGGTCGGTGATGTCGGCGGTGCCGCGAGCGAAGTCGTTGGAGACCGAGCCGAGCACCCGCAGCTGCTGGCGGCTCAGGCTCCTACCGTCCAGGCGCACCCGCTGCATGAAGTAGCGGTCGGACAGCTCGGAGACGTCCAGCTGGGCGGTGCGGCCGCCGTCGATCCCCTGCTTGCGCTGGGTGTACAGGCCCCACCAGCGGAAACGGCCGTTGAGATCGTCGGGTGCGATGCTCTCGTAGCCGCCGGGACCGTAGATGCGCATGATCCGGTCGCGCACCGCCAGCGGGTCCCCGTCCTGCTTGAAGGCCTCGTTGTCATTGAGCGGCTTGCGCCCGTCGAGGGCCCACTGGCCGTTGGAGCGGGCCTTGCGCGGTGGGCGCAGGGTGCGGGCGGGTGGCGTGACGGTGGTGGTCATTGCTCCTCCATGACGGTGGCGTGTCATTGGCGTATGAGGAGCGTCCGGGGTCGGCCTGGTGCGCTGCTGCGTGCAGAGCCTGCAGTGCCGTTCAGTTGGCGTCAGCCGTCTCAACGGGGCCTTCCGGACGCTTCATTGCGCCGGATACCTCGTTGCGGGGTGAAGTCCCCGTGGTGTCAGGCGCTGGTCAGGCCCGACAACACATGACCGCATGGGCACGCAGAAGATCAGCGGGATAGGTACCGCTGAAGAGTGCTGCGTGAGGGAAGGTCATGGCCGAAACATTAACCATGCTTTTACCCTGGCGACAAGCAGGAATGATCTGTGCTTCGAGTCACGGTGGGGTTGTTGAGGGTGGCTTTATCCCGTCAGGACGCGGAAAAAGATCGCACTGCCGCGCACTGCACCGGTGGTGGCGTGCGGCAGCAGATAGACGGGATATGGGACCTCGGACCTAGGTCTGCGCTCAGGCGCCCAGCTCGCGGTCCCTCTCGGCGATGGCCTCGAAGGCGCGCACGACGGCGTCGGAGAAACCGGCCCGCTCCAGGGCCACCATGCCCGCTACCGTCGTGCCGCCGGGGGAGCAGACCACGTCGATGAGGTCGGCCGGGGTGCGGCCATGGCCTCCCTCGGCGGTGCGCTGAGCCTCGGTCTGCACGGTGCGGGCGGTCCCCAGCACCGCCTGAGCCACGATCTGGACGGCCTGTGCCTTGGGGATACCACCCATGACGCCGGCGCGCGCCAGGGCGTCGATAAAGGCGCACACCAGGGCGGGGGAGGAGCCCGCCAGACCGATGAAGGAGGAGAAGTCCCTTTCCTCCAGGATCACGGTGCGACCGATGGTCTCCATGAGGGTGCGTACCGTCTCCAGGTCCTGGGGGCTCGCACTGCTTCCGGGTGCCAGCGCCGTCATCGACTCGCCCACGGAGGCGGCCATGTTCGGCATGGTGCGCACCACCCGGGTACCGTCCGGCAGCATCGACTCCAGGCGCTCCAGGGCCACTCCGGCCGCGATGGAGACCACCAGGGGCCGGCTGGCGGCGATGGCCTCCGACAACCGAGGCAGGACATCGGGGATGACGTAGGGCTTGAGGCCCAGGATGAGGACGTCGCTGCGTGAGACCAGCTCGGCGGCGTCGGGCACGTGGACGGCCCCGACCTGTCCGGCCAGGCGCTCGGCGGAACCGTGCTTGCTGGTCAGCAGCAGGTGCCCGGCCGGTGTTCCCGCCGCCACGGCACCCCGCACAATGGCGCTGACCATGTTGCCGGCGCCGATGAACCCGATACGCATGAAGGCCTCCTGCTCGTGAGCGACATGAGGCCATCACCGTACCGCGGCGGCGCGCCAGGCGGTGCGACTTCCGGGGCGCCGGTGGCCTTCAGAGCACCAGTGCGGCGATCCACCCGGCGATGAGCAGGGGGATGTTGAAGTGCAGGAAGGTCGGGATGACCGAGTCGCGCATGTGGTCGTGCTGCCCGTCGGCGTTGAGCCCCGCCGTGGGCCCCAGCGTGGAGTCCGACGCCGGTGAGCCGGCATCCCCCAGCGCCCCAGCGGTCCCGATGAGGCAGACCGTGGCGACTGGCGAGAAGCCCAGGGACACGCACAGCGGCACATAGATCGCCGAGATGATCGGCAGGGTGGAGAAGGACGAGCCGATGCCCATTGTCACGATGAGGCCCACGAGCAGCATGACGAAGGCGGCGGCGGGCTTGGAGCCCGCGAACAAGGAGGTCGCCGACTTCACCAGCGGCTCGATCTGCTTGGTCTCCTTGAGGACCTTGGCGAAGCCCTGCGCCGTGATCATGATGAGCCCGATGAGGGCCATCATCCGCATGCCTCCGGTGAAGACGTCGTCGGCCTCGGCGATGGTGACGACCCTGGTGGCCATGAACAGCAGCAGACCCGTGAGCGCCCCGACCAGGAGCGGGTCGGCCTCGGACTTCGTCCAGGTCAGGAAGGTCTGGACGGCGAAGCAGGCGACGACGGCGACCAGCGCGACCCGGATCTTGTGGCGGTCCACCTCGACCGGGCCGGAGACCTCCTCGCCCGAGCCCACGCCGTTGCCGGCGTCGACCTGGTAGACGCGGGGCTTGCGGTAAGTGACGAACACGGCGATGAGCAGCCCCGCGACCATGCCCAGCGCCGGGATTCCCATGGCCTGGGTGGCAGAGACCTGTGAGACGTCCAGACCCGCTTCCTTGATGTTGCGGTAGAGGGTGTTGTAAAGGAAGACCCGCCCGAAGCCCAGAGGTAGAAACATGTAGGTCGTGACCAGCCCGAAGGTGATGGCGCAGGCCACGGCGCGGCGGTCCAGCTGCAGGCGGCTCATGACGATGAGCAGCGGTGGGACCACGAGAGGGATGAAGGCGATGTGAACCGGGATGAGGCTCTCGCTCATGATCGCCATGGTGGTCAGGCCTCCCAGCACCAGCATGGTGGTGGTGCGCACGGCTTTCCGAGAAGCGGACTCGTCGTCGTTCTCGATGCGGCCGATAAGCCAGTTCGCCAGCAGCTGGGGCAGCCCTGAGTGCGCCACCGCCATGGCGAAGGCCCCCAGCAGCGCGTAGGACAGGGCTATCTGGGCGCCGTCGGCCAGCCCGTCCTGGAAGGCGACCATGGTGCGGCTGACGCCCATGCCGGCGCTCAACCCGCCTGCGAGCGCGCCGACGAACAGGGACAGGACCACATGGACGCGCAGCATCGCCAGGATAAGCATGACCAGGACGGCGAGGATGATGGCGTTCATAGGGGCCTTCCGGTGGGGCCGAACTGTGCTGGGCTTCGCAAGCGGGCCTGGGAGGACCCGTGCGAATCGGGCCCGATTGTGCCAGGCGAGCGTGACGGGGACGTATCGTGGACCGATGAGCGAGAACTTGAAGAACGTCACCGTCGACTCCGCGCCGGTCCGCCGCGCCCTGGTCACCGGCGCCTCCACCGGCATCGGCGCCGCCACCGTTCGGCTCCTGCGCTCCCACGGGTGGGAGGTCGTCGCCACCGCGCGGCGGGTGGAGCGCCTCGAGGCACTGGCCGCTGAGACCGGATGTACGTGGGTGGCCGCAGACCTCCAGGAGCCCGGCGACGTCGAGCGCCTGGCCAGCGAGGTGCTGGCCGAGGGAGTCGTTGACGCCGTCGTCAACAATGCCGGTGGCGCGCTGGGAGTCGACCCGGTCGCCGAGGGCAGCGCCCAGGAGTGGGCCACCATGTATGAGCGCAACGTGCTCGCGGCCCTGCGCGTGAGCCAGGCCTTCCTGCCGGGGCTGCGGGAGCGGGGCGGGGACCTGGTCTTCCTCACCTCCACGGCGGCCCACGACACCTACCCCGGTGGGGGCGGTTACGTGGCGGCCAAGCACGCCGAGCGGATCATTGCCAACACCTTGCGCCTGGAGCTGGTGGGCGAGCCGGTGCGCGTCATTGAGATCGCCCCCGGCATGGTGGCCACCGAGGAGTTCTCCCTCAACCGCCTTCACGGGGACGCCGAGGCCGCAGCGAAGGTCTATGCCGGTGTCGCCGAGCCGCTCAGCGCCGACGACGTCGCCGCCTGCATCGTCTGGACGTTGGAGCTGCCCGCCCACGTCAACATCGACTCCATGGTGGTGCGGCCGCGGGCCCAGGCCTCCAACACGCTGGTGGCCCGGGAGCAGTAGGGGCGCGGCGTTGTCAGACATAGGTGGTCCACAGGCGTGACCTGCCCCGGGCACAGCGCGGGTTCCTAACGTCTCTTCCAGCCCCGGCCGGGCCGGGAAACAGACTGAAAGGACACCCATGACCAAGCATGTCTCCTCCGGTGGTGACGCCACTTCCTCCCCGCGCGACGCGGCCACGGAGAGCCTCCCCACCAGGGACGCCACCGATGCCGCCGACGCCGCAGCGCAGCACCTGCCGCAGGGCGCCGCGGGCGACCCTGGCAGTGACGGCACCAAGGACGTCAAGGACCTTAAGGACACTGCGGGAACCACTGACTCAGGCTCGGCGAGGACCGAGGTTCTTGCCAAGGACGTCACCCAGGACTCCGCCAAGGGTTCCGGGGCGGCTCGCTCGGCTGCCAGCAGCACCGCCGACACCAGGCTGGGCGGGGCGTGGGCGTCCCCGGATGCTCAGAACGCTGCGACCATTGGCGCAGTGCCCTCCACATCCGCGGCGGCCAAGAAGGCCCGGACCAAGGCGCGTGGGCCCTGGTACCGACGTCGCGTCGTCGTGGGCGCTGCCGGGGTGGCGCTGCTGGCGGGCTCCTTCGGGGCCGGGTGGGGGGCCAACGAGCTCCTCAGCTCCGGCTCCCAGCACGGTCAGGCCCAGCAGCAGGGAGCCGGCAACGGTCAGGGCATGCCCGGAGGGGGCCAGGGAGGACCTGGTGGTCAGGGCGGGCCCGGTGGGCAGATGCCCGGCGGAGGCCCCGGTGGCCAGAACGGTCAAGGCGGCCAGGGCGGTCCGGGAGGGGGCTCCGGTGGAGCCGGCCGAACCACCCCCAACGGCGACGCCTCCAGCGGCTCCGGCTCGAGCGGCGACCAGCAGTCGGGCTCCGGCTCGGGTGATAGCAACCAGAAGGGCGGCTCTGGCTCCTCGGGCGTCCTTCAGCAGCAGGACGCCTCTCCGAGCACGCAGAGCTGAGGCCGCCGGCACCGGCCGCCGCCCACAGAACAACATTTTCTTCAAAGGCGACGCGTATTCGTGTCGCCTTTGAAGTTCTTGTCGGTGTGTGCAGTTTGGGTTACGGTCGCTGGCACACCTCGCATTTCGCACCCTGATGACACGGAGGAGAGGAACCCGATGACTGACACACGTCCCCGCATGGCGCTGGGCACCATGCACTTCGGAACCCGCCTGTCCGCCGCCCAGTCCCGTGAAATTCTCGACGCCTACCTGGATCTGGGTGGCCAGTGGATCGACACCGCGAACTGCTACGCCTTCTGGGGAGCCGAGTCCGGCCTCGGGGGCCAGAGCGAGACCGTCATCGGCCAGTGGCTCGCTGATCGCGGCGTGCGCGACCAGGTGAGGATCAGCACCAAGGTCGGTGCGGAGCCGACCCGCCCTCATGGCTTCCCGGGCGCCGTGGAAGGTCTCGGCAGGGACACAGTCAACCAGGCCATTCGGGACAGTCTGCAGCGCCTGCAGACGGAGCACGTCGACATGTACTGGGCCCATATGGAGGACCGGGCGCAGCCGGTCGCGGATGTCGCTGAGGGCTTCGGCGCCCTGGTTGACCAAGGGCTGACCGCACGGACCGGGCTGTCCAACCACCCGGCCTGGTACGCCGCCGCAGCCAACGTGCACGCCCAGCAACGGGGCTCGGCCGGCTTCAGCGCCCTGCAGCTGCGGGAGTCCTATATCCACCCGAGGCCGGACACCCCGGTTGAGGGCGAGGACCACCCCCACGGGATGATGACCATCGAGAGCAAGAACCTCGCCGAGCGATGCGGGCTGGACCTGTGGGCCTACACGCCGCTGCTCACCGGCGCCTACGAGCACCCGGAACGCCCGCTGCCCGAGGCCTACAGGCACCCGGGGACTGACAAGCGGCTGACGGCGCTGCGCACGTGGTCGGACCGTCTTGCCATGAAGCCGAGCCAGGTCGTCCTGGCCCTTCTCAACGCCCAGCAGCCGACGATCACCCCGATCGTGGGCGTCAGCAGCGTCGCCCAGCTCACTGACGCCGTCGAGGCCACCCGCTTCAGTCTTCCGCAGGAGGCCCTCGAGGAGCTCAACGCAGCCGGCTAGACCGAGCGGATCCGAGCCGGCGACCAGCCGCATCACCGCCCACAGAACAACATTTTCTTCAAAGGCGACGCGTATTCGTGTCGTCTTTGAAGTTCTTGTTGGTGTGTGCAGATCCTCCGCCGGGTGTGGGCAGGATGACGCCGCCAAGCCGCGGCGTGAACTGGCCCCGGCGGCGCACCGCCCACTAGACTTCCCAGAGCAAAGGCAGCGACCCGGCCATCACCGGCGAGCCTCCGGAAGAACCGGGCCCCGGCGCACCAGCGTCGTCGGCCCTCAGTAGAACCGGACGGGACAGCCCGTCACAGCTGGAAACGAAGCGGTCGTGCACACCGTCCCTCTCGGGGCGCAGCACGGCAAGCGAGGTGGTACCGCGGTGCGGTGCCGGCTGAGGAACTCTCCCCGGCCGAGCCGACGTCGTCCTCGTCAGGCCCCGGGCGCCCGCCCGAGGCGGCAGGAACGAGTGAGACGAGAGCACACCGCGATGGCTGAGAAGATGGCTGACAGCACCACCGCCGACGGCAGCGAGCCGACCGGCGCCGCCTTCTACCCCCTGCACCGCCCGGGGGAGCAGATCGCCCCCTCGCCCTCCTTCCCCGCCATTGAGGAGGACGTGCTGGCCTACTGGAAGGCCGACGGCACCTTCCAGGCCTCCATCGACAACCGCGCCGAGCCCTGCGACGAGTTCGTCTTCTACGACGGCCCGCCCTTCGCCAACGGCCTGCCCCACTACGGCCACCTGCTGACCGGCTACGTCAAGGACGCCGTCGGGCGTTACCAGACCCAGCGCGGCAAGCGTGTCGAGCGCCGCTTCGGCTGGGACACCCACGGCCTGCCCGCCGAGCTCGAGGCCCAGCGTCTGCTCGGTATCGACGACGTCACCGAGATCACCCGCCCCGGCGGCATCGGCATCGAGAAGTTCAACGAGGAGTGCCGCTCCTCCGTCCTGCGCTACACCAAGGAGTGGGAGGACTATGTCACCCGCCAGGCGCGCTGGGTCGACTTCGACAACGACTACAAGACCCTCGACCCCGACTACATGGAGTCGGTGCTGTGGGCCTTCAAGCAGCTGTGGGACAAGGGCCTGGCCTACCAGGGCTACCGCGTCCTGCCCTACTGCTGGCACGACCGCACCCCCTTGAGCAACCACGAGCTCAAGATGGACGATGACGTCTACCAGGACCGCCAGGACAACACGGTCACGGTGGGCCTGCGCCTGGAGGAGCCGCTGCGTCAGGGCGCCGAGCGCCCCGAGCTGGTCCTCATCTGGACCACCACGCCCTGGACGCTGCCCTCCAACGTGGCCATCGCCGTGGGTCCCGACGTCGAGTACGTGACCGTCCACGTCGATGAGGACCTCGACTCCCCGGTGGCCGGTCAGGACGTCGTCATCGCGAAGGACCTGCTGGGCTCCTACGCCCGCGAGCTCGGCAAGGACCCGCAGGTGCTGGCCACCTGCACCGGGGCCGACCTGGTGGGGCGGCGCTACCACCCGATCTTCGACTACTTCGACGACGCCGTCCACCGGGCCGAGGGGGCGGCGCCCGGGCCGAATGCCTGGACGATCATCGCCGCCGACTTCGTGACCACCTCCGACGGAACCGGCCTGGTGCACATGGCCTCGGCCTTCGGTGAGGACGACATGATCGCCTGCTCCGGGGCCGGCATCGAGACGGTCGTGCCCGTCGACGACGGCGGCTGCCTGACCGAGGAGATCCGCGACTACGCCGGGTTGCAGGTCTTCGAGGCCAACAAGCCCATCGTCGCCGACCTGCGCGACGGGGCCGGCCCCCTTGCCCGCCGCGACGAGAACCAACGGGCCGTCCTGGTGCGCCAGGCCTCCTACGTGCACTCCTACCCGCACTGCTGGCGCTGCCGCAAGCCGCTCATCTACAAGGCCGTCTCCTCCTGGTTCGTGCGCGTCTCGGCGATCCGTGACCGCATGGTCGAGCTCAACCAGGACATCGACTGGTACCCCGGCCACATCAAGGACGGCATCTTCGGCAAGTGGCTGGCGAACGCGCGCGACTGGTCGATCTCGCGCAACCGCTTCTGGGGCGCGCCCATCCCGGTGTGGGTCAGCGACAACCCCGACTACCCGCGCACCGACGTCTACGGCTCCTACGCCGAGCTCGAGCGCGACTTCGGCGTGAAGGTCACCGACCTGCACCGCCCCTTCATCGACACCCTCGTGCGGCCCAACCCCGACGACCCCACGGGCAAGTCCATGATGCGCCGCATTCCCGATGTCCTGGACTGCTGGTTCGAGTCCGGCTCGATGCCCTTCGCCCAGGTGCACTACCCCTTCGAGAACGTCGAGTGGTTCGAGTCGCACTACCCGGGTGACTTCATCGTGGAGTACATCGGCCAGACCCGCGGCTGGTTCTACACCCTCCACGTCCTGGCCACCGCCCTGTTCGACCGGCCCGCCTTCACCTCCTGCGTCTCCCACGGCATCCTCCTGGGCAACGACGGGGCCAAGATGAGCAAGTCGCTGCGCAACTACCCGGACGTCTCCATGGTCTTCGACCGCGACGGGGCCGACGCCATGCGCTGGTTCCTGCTCTCGGCGCCGGTCATGCGCGGGGGCAACCTCGTGGTCACCGACAAGGCCATCCGCGACACCGTGCGCCAGGTGGTGCTGCCGCTGTGGAACACCTGGTACTTCTTCGCGCTCTACGCCGGCCAGGTGGGCCAGTCCGGCTACGTCACCGACGGCGTCGACCTGGGCGACGCGGGCCTGTTCGCCAAGCACGGCGGCCTGCACGTCATGGACCGCTACGTCCTGGCCCGCACCAAGGACCTGGCCGAGACGGTGGCCGCCCAGATGGACGGCTACGATATCACCGGGGCCTGCGCCACGATCCGAGACTTCCTCGACGTGCTCACCAACTGGTACCTGCGCACCTCGCGCCAGCGCTTCACCGACGGCGAGACGGCCGCCTTCGACACCCTGGCCACCGTGCTGCGCGTGCTCACCGAGGTGATGGCGCCGCTGGCGCCGTTGGTGAGCGAGGAGATCTGGCGGGGCCTGACCGGTGGGCGCTCCGTGCACCTGACCGACTGGCCCGTCCTGCCCGAGCATGTCGCCAATGCCGAGCTCGTCACGGCTATGGACGAGGCCCGAGCCGCCGTCTCGGCCGCCCTGAGCCTGCGCAAGGCCGAGAAGCTGCGCGTGCGCCAGCCGCTTCGAAGCCTGACCATCGCCACGGCGGACCCGGCCGGGCTGACCCCCTTCCGCGAGCTCGTCGCCGAGGAGGTCAACGTCAAGGAGGTGCGGGTCCTGGACGCCGAGTCCGCCGGCTACGAGGCCCGAACTGACCTGGCCCTCAACCCGCGCGCCTTCAGCCCCGAGGTCCGCAAGCTCACCTCCAGGCTCTTCGCCGCCGTCAAGGCGGGCCTGTGGGAGCTCACCGAGGACGGGGACGTGCGCTTCGACGACGTCCTGCTTGACGGAACCCCCGTGGTCCTGGAGGCGGAGGACTCCGCCTTCACCCTGACCACCCGCATCGAGGTCGACGACGACTCCCTGGCCGCCACCATGCTGCCCTCGGGAGCCTTCGTGGTCCTGGACACCGCCCTCGACGACGCCCTGGAGGCCGAGGGCTGGGCCCGCGACCTGGTGCGCCTGGTCCAGGACGAGCGCAAGGCCGTCGGCCTGCACGTGGGGGACCGGATTCGCCTGGAGCTGAGGGTTCCTCAGGACAAGGACGCCTGGACTGGTGCCCACCTGGACCTCATCAAGCGGGAGGTCGGCTGCGTGGACGCCTCCGTTGTGGCGGACCCGGCTGCGAAGGAGCCCACCGCCACCGTCGAGAAGGTCACCGAGACGGCCACGGGGGCGGGCGAGGCCTGATCGGGTTCCGGGCCTGAGCACCTACGGGACCGGCAGACCACGTGAATCGGTCTGCCGGTCCCGCAAGTATGTCCAGTACCGGGCTTCTCGGCTTGTATCGCAATGGATCGTGAGAAGACGCGGCGCCAATATTCACCGCTCCGGTTAAAGTAGCTTCATCAATCTTCTGCGTAGAGAGTGGATGCCAGCGCCTCTCCTATGTTATAGGTCTCATGATGAGTGGTCCGCGTGCTACTATCTCCCGTGGAAACTCGGCTCCTGAGGTCCGTTTGATTGAAAAGTTGAACTGTCTCTGGGATGGGCTGCTACTGCTGAGCGGAAGCACGCAGTTTCCGCTGAAACACTCCAAATCCCCTGCGGACGATCCTCAGTGTCGAGGTCCATTCGGCTTCACCCTCCAACGAAGGAGATCCCTGTGACGCTCTCGGAGCAAGCCCGATCCGTGTGGGCCAAGTTCGGCTATGACCCCGAGAGCTGTCACTGGCTCCCCCTCTGGCTGCATCTGCTCGACGCCGCAGCAGTGGCTGAGCACCTCGCCAGACACTGGTTGGCGCCCACTGTCTGCGAACTCATTGAGCGCGAGTTCGTGGACTCCGACTCAGGACTGATCCCGGTGGAAGAGTTCTGCCTGCTCGCCTCTTGGATCTCAGGCGTCCACGACATCGGCAAGTGCACCCCGGCCTTCTCCGTCCAGGCCCCGGCCCTCGACGACCGCATGAAGGAGGCAGGGCTGATCCACGGGCCGGTTGATCGACTCGAGCGGCGCAAGGTTCCGCATGCCCTGGCCGGGCACGTGATCTTGGAGAAATGGCTCATGGAAGGCCATGGTTGGGACCTTGAACCTGCCGAGGCCCTCGCCTCCGTCGTCGGCGCACATCACGGTATCCCGCCCACGACGGCGGCTCTCACCACCGACTACTACGGGCATGAGCACCTCCTCGGCGAGGATGAGGCGTGGAGCGTGACCCGCCACGAGCTCCTCGAACTCGTGACACGACGCTCCGGTGCTGCGGCTCTTCTTCCTCGCTGGGCGCGTCACCGATGGTCCCAGCCCTTCCTCGTGGAGCTCTCGGGGCTGCTCATCGTCTCGGACTGGATCGCCTCGACCGAATCCTATTTCCCGCTGCTGCCCCTCGAGGATGACGGTGCGCGCCTGCTCGCGCCCGACGCCCATGCCCTTCGTGCGGCCACAGGTTTGTCGCGTCTGGAGATCCCCGCGCCATGGCGTCCCCGCGACGGGGGCTCCGCTCCCGACTGTCTGCTCACCAGTCGTTTCAACCTGCCCGATGGCGCTCGCGCCACCGACGTCCAGGCCCGCACACTTCAGGCCGCCCGCACCATGGACCTGCCGGGCATGCTTATCGTCCAGGAGTCCACGGGAGGAGGGAAGACTGAGGCGGCTCTCATGGCCGCCGAGGTGCTCGCCGCCCGCACACGCCGCTCCGGAATCCTCTTCGCCCTCCCCACCCAGGCGACCACGGACGCCATGTTCTCTCGCGAGCTTGACTGGCTGGAGAACATTGAGGAGGCCTACGCCGGTAAGGGGGCGCCGTCGGAGTTCGCCGCTCAGCTCCTGCACGGACGGTCTCGACTCAACAAGGAGGCGCAGCTTCTGCGACGCCGCGGTTACGAGATCCGTGACCGGCTCCTTGGATCGCTTGACGACTCGACCGGTGAGAGCCCACGCCCTATCGGGATTGGATGGGACGAGGAAGAGGCTCGAACGGGTCGTGCCGCAGACTCCGAGGACGGCCGCAGAGCCGACCTGGCGATCCTGGCCTGGTTCAGCGGACGCAAGAAGTCGATGCTGTCGGACTTCGTCGTCACTACCGTGGACCACCTGCTGTTCGGGGCAATGCGTTCCCCACACTTGGCCATGCGACACTTGGGACTGTCCCGCAAGGTCGTCATTGTCGACGAGGTGCACTCCTACTCCACGTACATGAACGTCTACCTGGACCGGGTCCTGACCTGGCTCGCAGCCTACGGGGTGCCGGTGGTGCTCCTGTCTGCCACACTGTCCGAGGCCCGTTGCTCCGCCATGGTCGACGCCTACCGACGGGGCCTGCGCCTAGTTGCAGGTAAGCGCGTCCGCCGGCGTCCCGCCCCTGAGAACGTGCACACTCCCTTCCCCTGCCTGGTCACTGCTAGTGAGGAGCGCACTGGGGTCGTCCCGACCGCGTCGGGACGACGCAGCACAGTCCGGATGAGACGGCTTACGAAGGATGCTCTGATCCTGCTCTTGGAGGAGGCCCTCGTTGACGGCGGCTGCGCGCTGGTGGTACGCAACACGGTGCGGCGCGCCCAGGAGACCTATGAGCGGCTGCGCGAGCACTTCGGCGAGGACGTCAGTCTCAACCACGCCCGGTTCACGATCGGCGACCGGCTCGCCAAGGACAAGGATCTTCTTAACCGCTTCGGTCCTCCGCGCAAGGCTGGAAAGCGCCCGCGCAGAGCCATCGTCGTCGCTACCCAGGTCGTCGAGCAGTCTCTCGACGTCGACTTCGACCTGCTCGTCACTGACCTCGCTCCCATCGACCTGGTCCTCCAGCGCATGGGGCGCCTGCATCGTCACCAGCGGCGGCGGCCGCCCCGACTTGCCGAGCCCGCCTGCTACATCGACTGGCTGCCATCGATGTCGTCCCCCGAGCCTTCGCTGGAACCGGGGGCCAAGGCGATCTATGGCGAGCAGGACATGCTCATGAGCGCGGCCGCACTGGACCGGGTGATCGACGGCTCCGGTATCGTTACGGTTCCGGATGATGTCCATGACCTCATCGAGGCCGTCTACGGTCCCGATGCCCCAGTACCGCCGTCGTGGAAGGAAGCTGTCGACCGAGCTCGAGAGAAGTACGCGACGAGTAACCGTGAGAAGCATGAGGCTGCTCAGGGATTCCTTCTGAATGAGCCCGAGCGGAGAGGGAAGGGTGCCTCCCTGATCGGCTGGCTGCACGTGACGGCCTCCGACAACGAGGAGAGGGGACGCGCCCAGGTCCGCGACGGCGAGGACTCCCTGGAGGTCATCCTCCTGGACCTGCGCCGGGTAGGCGGCCAGGAGGAGCTACGCACTCTACCATCCGCACCGGAGGCTCCAGGAGCCATGATCCCCACAGACCGCGCCCCGGACAAGAAGATCGCCCGCGCCATGGCCCTGTCCGCCGTGAGGCTGCCCCCGCGTCTGAGCAACCCGAGCAGGATCGACCAGGTCATTGATGAGCTGGAAATACGTGTCGTACCCGCCTGGCAGGATGATCCGCAGCTCCGCGGACAGCTGTTCCTTCTCCTGGATAAGGGTCGGGCTCAACTGGCCGACACGGTACTCGAGTACTCCCCATCCACCGGGCTCAAGGAGGTCCAATCAGAATGACGCAGCGTTTCAATCTTCTTGACGAGCCCTGGATTCGGGTGACCCGGCTCGACGGCGCCCCCGACGAGGTCTCTCTCCTCGCCTTGTTCCAGGAGGCGACGGACATCGCCGGGATCCACGGCGAGATCGCCAGCCAGGATGTGGCCATCCTGCGCTTGCTGCTGGCCATCTGCCACCGCACCATGGATGGGCCGGAGGACCTGGACACCTGGAGGGAGTACTGGGAGGAGCCCGAGAGCCTGGGACGGGACGCCAGTGCCTACCTGGAGCGCTACAGGGAGCGCTTCGACCTGCGCGACCCGGACCGTCCCTTCTTCCAGGTCGCAGGTATCCACGCGGCATCGGGCAAGACCTTGGGGCTGGAGTCCCTCATCGCGGACGTCCCCAACGGAAATGCCTTCTTCACGACTCGTATTGCTCAAGGTCTGGAATCCATCGGCTGGGCGGAGGCGGCCAGATGGCTGGTTCACGTCCACGCCTTCGACCCGTCCGGCATTCGCACCGGAGCCGTCGGAGATCCCCAGGTCAAAGGGGGAAAGGGGTACCCAATCGGCCCCGGGTGGACAGGGCAGATCGGCACCGTGACCGTGGCGGGCGAAAGCCTGGAGCAGACGCTGCTCCTCAACACCGTTGTCTGCGAGGAGCTCTCCGATCTGGTCGACGTCGACCCAGAGCAGGATCTTGCTCCGTGGGAGCACGAGAGTGATGGCCCGGCGGGTTCCCATGACCTGGAACCTACGGGGCCCGTGTCCTGCTACACGTGGCAGACGCGCCGCGTGCTGCTGCACGGAGGCGATGCGGGAGTCACCGGTCTTTTCCTCGGCAATGGCGACAAGGCAACGCCTCAGAACCGGTATCTGGTGGAACCGATGACCGCATGGCGCTTCTCCGAACCCCAGACCAAGAAGCTCAAAACTCCCGTCTACATGCCGCGCAAGTTGCCGACGGACAGAGCATTCTGGCGGGGGCTGTCAACCGTCGTGGCTCAGCTGAGCCCGAAGGTGACGGTAAAAGGCGCAGGGGAAGTGACACGATACCGTTCTCCAGGTGTCGTCTCCTTCTATCAGGAGCTCATGCGTCGCAGAATCGTGCCTGCAGGAGGTCTCATTCCTTTACGTGCCGTCGGCATCGAGTACGGAGCCCAGGAGGCTGTCATCTCCGAACTCGTTGAGGACACACTTTCCTTGCCCGCCGGCCTATTCAACCCCGAGAACACGCGACTGCTCGCCGTTGTGCGTGATGCCATGGAGGAGACGGAAAAAGTCGCCGACGCCCTGTGGGGCCTGGCCAGGGACCTGGACCGCGCGCGCGGCGGGAGCCCGGACACGGGCAAAGACGCGGGCAGGCACGCCGCTGCCGCCTTCTACCACGTCATTGACGAGCGCTTCCCCCGCTGGCTCGCCTCCCTCGACCAGGAGGACCCCGACCGGGCCCATGTCCGGTGGCGCGAACAGCTGCGCTCCGAGGCCCTCAGACAGCAGGAAGCGCTGGCATCTGCCGTGCCTGATACCGCCTTCGCCGGGCGTGGAGAGGGAAAGGGACGGATGGACGTCGGCAAGGCGTTGTTCTTCTTCCGCCGTGCTCTGAACGTGGCCGTACCGGCACCTGCGCAGCAAGACAGCACCGCTGAGAACAATATGAATGAAGAAAGGACACCGGCATGACTGTGTCGGATACCAGTACACACGCCAACCCTGCAGAAGCAGCGCTGCCTGGAGCGCGCCAGCGGCCCTTCCGCCTGCGGCTGGAGGAGAATGCCGGCCGCCTCGTCGACCAGCGCATTGGTGGAACGGAGAAGCAGGAGGGCCTGCAAGCCCGCTATCGGCGCAATGAGGCGCGAGCACGCGGTGAGCTGGCCGCTTTGCGTAAAGGCGCGAACAGGCCGCCCGGTGAGCTCCCCGAGATCTGGGAACTCACGAGCGTCCACGTTCCCGACTATGCAGGTGACGCCCCCACGTGGGAGGAGACTGCCGTCCATACTGCGATGACGCTCTATGCCGTGCACCAGCAGTCACGGACCGAACCCATGTTCGTGCCCGGAAGAGGGCTCGGCCATGCCGCCCGCAGCCTGATCGGTCCACCGGACGACGAGAACCCTTCGGCCCGGGCGCGCTTCAACGCCCTGGTCACCTCGACGACCATCACCGAGCTGCGTCACCACCTGCGGGGCTTCATCTCGCTGCTCCGGGCCCGGAGCATCACCTTGGATCATGCCATGCTCGCAGATGACATCCTTCACTTCCAGCAACCGGGCGGAGCCAGAAAGGTTCGCTTGACCTGGTCACGGGAGTACCAGTTCCTGTCTGCCGATTCCTTAGCCTCTTTCGACGATGCCACCCTGGCATCTGCAACCAACTCAACGATAACCGAGCCAACCCCGGAGAACTGACAATGAGCACCTACATCGATATTCACATCATCCAGAACCTTCCACCCTCCTGCGTCAACCGAGACGACTCGGGCTCACCCAAATCTGCTGTATACGGCGGCGTCCGCCGTCTGCGGGTCTCCAGCCAGTCCTGGAAACGAGCAACGCGTCTGTACTTCAATGACCTGCTGGACGCCGATGACGTCGGCGTACGCACGAAGCGAGTCGTCGAGGTGCTGGGCTCGGCGATTGCAAAGGATGCACCTGAACTCGCGGAGAACGCTACTGCGCTCGCCGAGGGAGTGTTCAAGGCGGCCAAGATCAAGCTCTCACCTCCGCGTGGCAAGAAAGACGGGACTCAGGAGTCCGGATACCTTCTGTTCCTGTCCACCAGCCAGATCGCGCGCCTGGCAGAGCTGGCTGTTGCCTCAGTCCGCGACGGTGAGGCGCTCGACGCCAAGGCAGTCAAGAAGATCTTCAAGGAAACGCACGCCGTCGATATCGCATTGTTTGGACGCATGGTCGCCGACGACACAGACCTCAACGTTGACGCCGCCTGTCAGGTGGCCCACGCTATCTCCACACACGCCGCTGAGAACGAGTACGATTTCTTCACCGCCGTCGACGATGAGAAGAACCGCTCAGAGGAGGAGGACGCCGGTGCCGGAATGATGGGAACGGTGGAGTTCTCCTCGGCCACCATGTACCGTTATGCCACCGTTAATCTCGACATGCTGGTTGAGAACCTCGGGGACGGTGAGGCGGCACTGCGAGCGCTTGAGGTCTTCATCAGGGGCTTCTGCCTGTCGATGCCCACAGGGAAGCAGAACACGTTCGCCAACCGGACCCTCCCGGAAGCTATCGTTGTTTCTGTCCGTGACGACCAACCCGTTTCCCTCGTTGGTGCCTTCGAGGAACCGGTGCCGGAGGCCTCCGGCACCGGTTACGTCGACCGTTCAGTGAGGGCGCTCGCTCAGTACACTGAGACGATCGAGAAGAACTACGGGGTGACGCCACTGAGCAGTTTCGTCGTTGCCCTCAAGGATTCAGACGCCGTCTCCTCGCTCGGTGAGCGTGTGTCCTTCGTCAACCTGCCCGACCGGGTCCGTCAGGTAGTGGATTCCCGAGTGAGCCATGAGGAGCGATCCTGATGACCGTCCTCCTCCTGCGACTCGCAGGACCTATGCAGGCCTGGGGGGTGAAATCTCGTTTCACCGTCCGCTCCACTGAGCTTGAGCCGTCCAAGAGCGGCATCATTGGCATGTTGGCTGCCGCTGTCGGCCGACGCCGGACGGACCCGATCGCGGATCTCCTGTCCCTGCGGTTCGGGGTGCGCAAGGACCAGCCCGGTCGAGTCATCAGGGACTTCCACACGGCACGCACCCTCGACGGCAAGGACTCCATGCCCCTGTCGGACCGGTACTACCTTGCCGACGCCGTCTTCCTCGCAGGTATCGAAGGTGATCGTCCCCTCCTGGAGGGCATTGACGAGGCGCTTCACCATCCGGCTTTCCCGCTATACCTCGGGAGGCGCTCCTGCCCGCCGACGCCTCCCGTGTCCCTGGGCCTTCGGGAGGCGTCGCTGCTCGATGTGCTTCGGACCGAGCCCTGGCTCGCTTCACCGTGGTTCCAGAAACGGCATCGCAGCCGTGTCTTTGACGCGGAGCTGCTGATCGACCAGGAGGCCGTACCCGTAGGGGAGCGGGGCTCGGCTCGCGGCAGTCGTGATGTACCGGTTTCCTTCGATCCGCGACGCCGCGACTATGACTTCCGCCAGGTTGAACGGCTCATAGTGCAGATCGGTGTGCCTAAAGCGGACGCACATGATCCCATGCTTGCGTTGGAGGAGGCGAACCAGTGTTCCTAACAAAGATCGAGCTGGCCCCGGAGCGCCGCCTTGCACGCAAGTTTCTGGGGTCGTCTCAGGCCATGCACGCCGTCGTCATGAGTGCCACCGGAGGTCACGACGGGAACGGGCCCGGACGCGTCCTGTGGCGGGTCGACCAAGGCGAAACAACGGCGCTGTACGTACTCTCACCGTTGGAGCCTGACTGCTCTCAGCTCGTCGCGGAGGCGGGGGCGGTCGGCACCCAGCCGCGGACCCTTGACTACTCGCCGTTCCTCACCTCGTTGGATACAGGGCAGCTGTGGGCCTTCCGTCTTGCGGCGAACCCGTCCTACTCGGCCTCGAAGGGACCGGGAGTGCGCGGACAGCGGTATGGGCACGTCACCGTTGAACAGCAGCGGCAGTGGCTTATTGAACGCACCCCACGATTCGGCTTCGAGCTTATGCCCGTGGACCCTGATGATGGTGGGGGGACTGAGGAGGCCGTCTTGGTCACGCACCGGGAGCGCCCTGTTTTCAGTCGGCGACGACCGGGGGGGGTGAGGGGTACGACCGCGTGACTATCAACCGCACTGTCTACGAAGGTGTTCTGCGTGTCACCGATCCCGAGTCCCTGCGTCGTGCGCTCGTCACCGGGATCGGCCGGTCCAAGGCCTACGGCTGCGGGCTCATGACGCTCGCCCGGGTGCGGAAGGCCTGATTATTATGGTAAGGATGCTGCCGGTTCCGGTGACGGCGCTTCCCCGTGTCCAGGACCGGATGTCCTTCCTCTACCTTGAGCACTGCGTGGTGCATCGGGAGGATGGTGCCCTGACCGCACGCAACGACCAGGGCACCATCCGCGTTCCCGCTGCCTCGCTGGTCGCCGTCCTCCTCGGCCCGGGAACGTCGGTCAGTCACCAGGCGATGAGCCTGCTCGGCGAGTGTGGGACGACGGCGGTCTGGGTTGGTGAACGTGGTGTGCGCTATTATGCGCACGGCCGCTCCCTGGCTACCTCCACCCGACTGTTGGTGGAGCAAGCGGCCAGGGTCTCCTCTCCCCAGAAGCGACTTCGGGTGGCGCGCGAGATGTACTGCATGCGTTTCAGCGGTGAAAACGTCGAGGGGCTCACCATGCAGCAGCTCAGAGGCCGGGAAGGCGCTCGGGTTCGCGAGGTGTATCGAGACAACTCCAGACGTACCGGGGTCCCCTGGACTCGACGCGACTACCGTCCCGATGACTTTGAAGCGTCGGATCCGATCAACCAGGCGCTCTCAGCCGCGCACGCCGCCCTGTACGGCGTCGTCCACGGGGTGATCGTCTCCCTGGGCTGTTCTCCGGGGCTCGGCTTCGTCCACACCGGGCATGAGCGGTCTTTCGTGTACGACGTCGCCGATCTGTACAAGGCGGAGACGACGATCCCCATCGCCTTCGACGTCGTCTCAGAGGGGATGGATGACCTCACTGGGACCACTCGCAGGCGAGTTCGGGACAAGGTCTTCGAGCTCAAGATCATCGAACGGACGGTCAAAGATATCTACCGCTTGCTTGAGGTTGATGATCTGGAGGACATGAGCATCAACGTCGTCTCCCTGTGGGACTATCAGCAGCGTGCTGTAGCTGGTGGGGCGAACTACGCTGGAGAGGACGCAGGAGGATGGTAGTTCTGGTTCTCTCCGCTGCCCCTGCCTCGTTGCGGGGCTCCATGACCCGCTGGTTGTTAGAGGTCTCTCCTGGGGTCTTCGTCGGGCATCTCTCAGCTCGAGTGCGAGAGCAGTTGTGGGAGCTGGTGCGCGCGTACATCGGGGAAGGGCGAGCTCTACTGATCTGGTCGGTGCGATCCGAGCAACGGTTCGAGATCGCCTCCCTGGCGCACGAACGTGAACCGGTCGATATCGAAGGGTGCCTTGTCATGCGCACCCCGTATCGGCAGATCGAGGGATCGCAGGCGATCCCCGGCGCCGTCAAGCCTCCGAAGGAGTCCTGGTCGATCGCTGCGAGACGACGACGCTATCGGAACTCTGCGGAGCGAGCGCTAGGTCGGCAGTGAAGGCAAACGAGGTCTGGTAGTGTGGCTCGTCGTTGGGATTCCAAGGATCCGCAAGTGTAAACCCCGCGCGAGCGGGGATGATCCCGGTCCCGCCACTCGGCGTAGACGTGGGAGAGGGTAAACCCCGCGCGAGCGGGGATGATCCGATGGTCGAGGACGAGATCAACGGCGGCGTGCGGTAAACCCCGCGCGAGCGGGGATGATCCTATACCCCGCATAGTTCCCTTAAACGTCTCGGGAGTAAACCCCGCGCGAGCGGGGATGATCCTGGGGTGACATCATTTATGCCACGACTACGAACGTAAACCCCGCGCGAGCGGGGATGATCCCATTATTTCAAGCAAAGACACCAGCGGCGTTGGGTAAACCCCGCGCGAGCGGGGATGATCCTTGACGAATAATTCATTGACGACTCGACTTGACGTAAACCCCGCGCGAGCGGGGATGATCCCCGTTTCCTCGCCGTGGTGGGGCTATGACGGCCGTAAACCCCGCGCGAGC
>NZ_MSKS01000014.1:0-43159 GCF_001937445.1 Actinomyces oris
GAGCCGCTCGGCGAGCCCACCGGCCGGGAGCAGGCCGAGGCCGCCCAGGCCCCGCTGAGCGCCAAGCTGCGCCGCTGGACGGCCGCCGGCGGCAACATCGGCTCGGTGACCGCCTACGTCCTCGTCCCCGAGCGCGGGCAGGGCGGCCAGGAGGTCACGGAGGCGACCGGGCAGCGGCCGGCCCCCGGCACCTACGTCTACATCGAGCGCGACCACGCCCTGGCTCTCATCGGGCCCGCCCCCTCGGCGGCGGACGCCGGGCCGGACGCAGGGACTGATGCCGCGACGGACGCCGGGGCGGAGCCCCTGCCCGACGGCGTCGGCGCCCGCATCGTCCTGACCGGCAACGTGGACAAGGTTGCCCGCAAGTACTTCTCCTTCGCCCTGCGCATCGCGGTCCAGGACTGCGGCTGCTCCTTCGAGGTCATCCGCCTCGTCGCCGACGCCCTGGGGGTGCCGCTGCGCGCCCGGGCCCGCTGGGACGAGCAGCGCATCGCCCGGGCACTGGGCACTGACCCGGCCCGGGAGCCGGCCTGTATCGTCGTCGACCTGGGAGGCCGCCGTGCGCACTGACTTCGAGACGCTGCGCGAGCTCGTCGCCGGATTCTCCGCCGGATCAGGCACTCGCCCCGCCGAGCCGACCTCCGACGGTCTGGCTGCGCGTCGCCCGCGCCCGCCGCTGGACTGCCAGGTCCCGGACGCGCTCGTCCCCGGCCCCCAGGCGCCCTACCCCTACAGCCTGCGCCAGACCTTCGAGCGCCGCTCGTCGTCGACCACCTACGGCACCGAGCCGCTCGAGGCCGAGCCCCTCCTGGCGATGGTCCGCGACGCCCTGGCCGACGACGCGCGCACCTGGGGCCAGGACGCAGCGGCCTGCCCCCTGGAGCCCTTCGTGCTCCTCCTGCGCCCGCGCGGCGCCGAGCCGGGCATCTACCGGGTGCGGCTCGACGGCGTCGACCTCGTCCGCCCCCTGCCGCCGGCCGAGGAGATCGAGGGCATGACGGTGCAGAAGGAGTTCGCCCGCGCCGGCGCCATCGTCTCGGTCGCCGCCAACCTCGATGAGGCCGACGCCTGGGGCGGGGCGGCCGGTTACCGCTTCACCATGAGCCGCAGCGCCGCCCTCATCTACTCGCTGCACCTGCGCGCCGCCGCCCGGGGGCTGGTGGGGACGGTCTTCGCCGGCTTCGCCACCTCGGCAGTGCGCCACCTGCTGGACTCCGACGGCGTCAGCCGCCACCAGATGTTCGCCGTCACTATCGCCAGTCCACAGACAGAACCGCCCGATGAGGCGGCCGGCTAGCCCCGGCCCACCACCCGCGAGCGCTGGCGGCCCATCCGTTGGTCCACCGCCCGCCAGACGGACCCAGAACTGCATACCGCGCCACAGAGTTTCACAGACCACCCCGTCCGCGGGGTTGGGGTCCGGTCCCGGCAGACCGGACCCCCGGGGCTCGAAGGGGTCCCGCTCCTGCCCACAAGACATCTGAGAGAAGGAGGTGAACAGCATATGACGAACAGCGCCATCGATCTCACCCTCGCCGACAGTGACTTCGGCGTCGAGGAGCTGCCCGAGGGCAACGCCCTGGGTTGTGCCTTCAGCAGCGCCAGCGCGTCCTGTCCGGCCAGCGCCGCCTCGGCCTCGTGCCCGGCCAGCGCGGCCTCGGCCTCGTGCCCGGCCTGCGCGGCCAGCGCGTCGACGACGTCCTGCTGACGACCCCATGGTGGCGGGTAGGGGACTCCAGTCCCCTACCCGCCACTGGTGGTACCCCGGAGCCCCGTGAACCGACCTGAGGGAGCCAAGAGCCCATGATGAGCACGGTGATGAGTACGGCGAGGACAACGCCGACGATCCCTGGTGGCCGCCCGACGAGCCCGATCCCGCGCCTGCGCCGCGGGGTGAGCCTCATCGTCGGGATGGACAACCAGCCGATGCTGTTCGACTCCGACTCGGGCAAGTACCACCGGCTCGGCGCGGCCGCTGCCTTCATTGTCAACCAGTTCGACGGGGTGCGCCCCCTGCCGACCATCATCGAGGAGCTGCCCCAGGATATTGACGAGGCGGGTGCCAAGCGCATCACGGGCCTGGTCGACAACCTGCGTGACAAGGGTCTCCTGGCGGGCGGCGAGCCCGACTCCGCCGACCCCGCCGCACCCGACGCTTCGGCGGCTCCGGTGCGCACCAGGCGCAGCCGCGGACGCCACACCGCCCAGCCCCGCCGGGCCCGCCACCTCAAGGTTGAGCGGCCCCGCCGCAGTGGGGGCTGGTGGCTGCCCCGCATCATCATCGCCCGCAAGTACCACCGGGTCGTCGCCCCGATCGTCACCCTGCTTCAGCGCCTTCCGGCCCCCGCGCTCAGCTGGGTCTTCCTGGCGCTGGCCGCCTGCGGGTACGTGGCCGGGGCCATGGCGCTCAGATCCCTGGCCGGGGGGCCCCGCCCGGGGGTCCTGGTCTTCGTCACGGCGGTGGCGATCCAGCTGGTGAGCATCCTGCTGCACGAGTCCTGGCACGCCATCGTGGCCGGCTACCTGGGCACCCCCATCCGTGGACTGGGGGTGGCGCTCATGTTCTGGGCGATCCCCATCGCCTACGTCGATCGCACCGACTCCTACCGGGTGCGCTCCCGGCGCGGACTGACCATGCTGGCCCTGGCCGGTATCTTCTCCGACGGCGTCGTCTGCGGACTGGAGGCGGCCGTCGCCTGGGCCTCGACGGGAATGGTGCGCCAGGTGGCCCTGACCCTGTGCGCCTTCCAGCTCACGATGCTCGTCACCAACCTCAACCCCCTCACCCAGTCCGACGGCGTCGCCGCCATCGAGGCGGCCTCCGGATCGGTCAACTTGCGCGGGCGCTCCATGTTCGTGCTGCGCTGTGTCCTGAGGCGCCAGCCGCTGCCGCCGGCCCTGGCCGTCATGCGGCCCGCGGTGCGCTGGGGCTACTTCATCTACGGGCTGGCGTGCTCTCTTCTCGGGCTGCTGGCCTTCGTGATGAGCATTGTATGGATAGGCTACTGGCTGTACGCCCTCTTGAAAGGTTTCCTCCTATGACGCAGCCGGTTCTCTCTCGTGCCGGTGCCTCCCCCTCCCAACAGCCACAGCCGCAGCCCGTATCCGCCGTGACCCCCGGGGAGCCCATCTCATCCGCTCCGTCCTCCGCCGTACCAGCGCCGGTACCGGCACCGGAGCCGGTGCCCCCGGCCCTGGCTCAGCCCGCCGTGGCCCTGCCGACCCTCGTGCGCCTGGGCGGGCTGCCGGTGCGGGCCGTCCCCGAGACCAGCGCCGCCGTCATCGGCACCCTGGACTACCTGCGTCGGCTCGACGAGGTGCTCGACGGCGCCGCCGTCCAGCTGCTCGACCCGCTCTACGAGATCGTCCCCACCCTGGACAAGGCCGAGCGCCGCCCGGTCCTGCGCGCTAAGCGCTGCGTCTTCCAGGGGCGCGCCACCGACCTGTCCGAGGAGGTCCTGGCGGCCCTGCCCGCCGAGCTGCGCGCGCTGCTGGAGCGGTGGGACGCCCTGGTGGCCCGCAAGGAGGAGACCCGAGCCCGCCTGGCCGTCCTGGTCGACGTCGACCTGGATCGCAGCCGCGAGCTGCTGGCGGCCGGCCTCGACGAGCCCGGCTACCAGGAGGCCCTGGCCATCGCCGCCCCGGCCCTGGTCTCCACCCTGGCCGTCCGCGGCCGCCGGCTCGAGGACCCCCGCGTCCTGCGCACCCTCTACACGCTGGCCACCCGGGCCGCCCTCAAGACCAGCCCCTTCTCGGGACTGACCACCGTCAACGAGGCGGGACAGCCCTCCAGCGGGCGCAGCCACCGCATGGTGGCCACCCACCTGGCCTACCGCATCCTGAGCGCCACCGCCCAGGACCTGGCCGCCGACGGCGCCCTCTACCTCGAGCCCGCCCCAGTGCGCCGGGCCTACCGCGCCGCTCCCGGCCCGGACGCGGCCGGCGCCTACGGCCAGTACCCCTCCCGGGAGGTCGAGGCGGAGGCGCTGACCGTCGTCGGCGAGCACGAGTACGGCAACGGGATGGTCTTCCGCCAGGAGACCATCCAGCCCGCCCGCTGGCTCCAGGAGACCCACGACGCCCTCACCGGCGGCGGCATGCACGCCGTGCTCAGCGTGCGCGACGCCTGCGAGCGCGTGGGCGGCGCCGATCCGCGCCTGCGCCTGGAGCGGCTGCTGGCCTCCGGCGCCATCGTGCCGCACGTGCCCTGGTATCGCGGGGAGAACCCCTTCCCGCTGCTGGCCGCCTCGCTCTCACCGGAGCAGCAGCGCCAGTGGGGCAAGGACCTGGCCTGGCTGGCCCGGCTCGATGACGCCGTCGGCACCGCCGACGCACCCGGCCGCGCCGAGCTTCTCAACCGCACGGTGCGCCTGGCTGAGCGCGTCTTCCCCGACGGTGAGCTCGGTGAGCGGCCCAGCGGCTTCCTTTACGAGGACCGCGAGTCGACCCGCAGCTGGGTCGACCCTCTCGAGGACGCCCCCTTCGAGCAGGACGTTAAGACCCTGGGTGAGCTCGCCGACCCCTGGGTGGCCCGCTCCCACATCTACGACCTCATGGTGGCCCGCTTCGTCTCCCTGTTCGGAAGCGGAGGGGTGTGCAAGGACCCGCTGGCCTTCTTCATGACCATCGCCCACGCCCCTGATGGCGACCAGGAGATGCTGCGCACCGCCGGGCTCGACTACGCCGCCGGCCCCGATGAGGAGCGCGCCGCCCTGTCCGGCGGGCTCTCCGGCTCGCCCAGGCACCTGGGCGCCTTCCTCCAGCCGGTGGCCCCCAGCGCCCGGACCTACGCCGCCGGCGGGGGCCTGACTGTCGTCAACGCCTTTACCAACGCCAACGGCTCCCTCCAGGCCCGCTTCCACCGGCTCCTGGGCTCCGGCTTCCGGGAGCGCCTGGCTACGCGGATCCGCACCTCCTGGGGCACCGAGCGGGTCCTGGAGATCCAGGCCAGCACCGAGTGCAACACCGGTCAGGCCGTCTCCTGCGGGCTCCTGCCGCCGCTGGGGCTGCCCGGTGAGCCGGGGGCGCCGGACGCGGTCCCCCTCAGCTCCCTGCGGCTCGTCCACGACCCGGCCACGAGCACCCTGTTCCTGGCCGACGACGCCGGGCCCGTGGGACTGGCCTACCTGGGCCTGACCCCCCAGTACCTCCTGGGCGGCTACCTGTCCTGGCTGGTGCTGCTGAGCGACCCCTGGTCCCGGCTGCCCCCGTTCGCGGACCACTGGACCAGCCGCCGTCGGGACCTGAATGGGCCCCTGCCCGACGAGGTGATGTACTCCGAGCGGGCCGTGGCCGGCCGTCTGGTGACGCGCCGCGAGTCCTGGACCTTCCCGGCCCAGCAGATCGCCCCGCTCATGGACCGCGACCTGACCACGACCCTGCTGCACATGGACGACCTGCGCAAGCAGTGGGGCATACCCACGGAGGTCTTCGTCCACCAGCACATGCCCTCCCAGGGCGCCACCTTCGACCAGCACAAGCCCCGCTACGTGGACCTCACCTCGCCGGTGTCGCTGCTGGCGCTGCGCGGCTGGATCGACCCCGGTGCCGCGCACATCAGCTTCGTCGAGGCGCTGCCGGCCCGCGGCCAGGCCCTGGGGCTCACCCAGGACGGCGAGTCGACGGTGGTCGAGTACCTGGTGGGACTCCAGTGGCCCAAGAACCTGGGAGGCATGGCGTGAGCACGCACGACGACGTCCAGTCCAACCGGCGTGAGCAGCGCAACCAGCCCAGTCGGCTCATCCGCTCCCGCAGGCTGCGCTGGCTCGGCGGGCGCTCGCGGGCCGGCGAGCAGGCGGAGCGCACCGGGCAGGCCGGGCAGGCGAGCCAGGTGGGCCAGATGGGCCAGGTGGACCAGCCCAGTCAGGCCGGCCAGGCCGGGACGGTCGGCCTGGGGGGCGCGAAGCCGCAGGCGGGCGGCTCGATCCCGGGGATCCAGCCCCTGGAGATGGCGGCCGCCGACTTCGGCAACCTGCGCGCCCAGCACAGCGCAATGCGTCAGCGGGGCGCGGCGATGGCCGGTCAGCGTGAGGGCGTTGGCTGGCTGTATGCGCGGATCTACTGCGCCGGCGGGGATGACACCGACGCCCTGCTGCCCGAGGTCGCCCAGTGGCTGGATCGGGCCCGCGGCCAGTGGGACATCCGCTCGGCGCACTTCCTGCGCTTCGTCGACCTGCGCGGCCACCACATCCGGCTGCGGCTCAAGGCCGTCGAGGGCGTCCTGGACGAGGCCTACGCGAGCATGCGCGAGCTGGGTGCCGTGGCCCAGCGCACCGAGGCGCGCACGGTCGAGCGCCTCGTCTCCGACCCGATGACCGGGGGGATCGGTGCGAGCCGGCCCGGCATCACCTTCGGCGTCTACGGCCCCGAGTACGACAAGTACGGGGGAGTGGCCGGCGTGGAGGAGGCTGAGCGCCACTTTTATGTCTCCAGCCGATGGTGCCTGGACCACCAGGTTTGGCAGATTCCGCGGCCGGTGCCGCGGGCGGCCCTGGCGGCGCGGTTCCTGGCGCTGGCGGCCCGCAGTGCGCCGCTGCCTGAGGCCGAGCTGCTCTCCGCCCACCTGCGGATGTGGGGCTCGCGGCTCCCCGCGCACCTGCGTGACGGCAGTGCCCTGGGGCCGATTGTTCAGCAGCTGCTGGAGGTCATCGAGTTCCAGTTCGATGAGATCCCGTCCTGGAGTCAGGCAGCGGCGGCCGTGGGTGAGCTGGCCGACGACGCCGGGCGCGCCATCGGCGTCATGGGGGCCGGCACCGGCGGGCGCCGGGCCCTGGACCTGCTGCACATCGACGTCAACCGGCTCGGCCTCAACCCGGCCGAGGAGTGCATCGCCGGGCTGTGCGCCCGACAGCTCCTGACCGGGGGCGCCGTGCCCCCGGCCCAGCCCTCAGCCGCCGTCGGGTAGCCGGGCGCCGCCTGGCCCCGGAGCCCCGAGGCGCGCCGAAGTGTCCATGAGAAGGGCCCTGATTGTCGATGAAGGACTGGGAGTGTCCACGGTGCTGACATCAACAACGCGCTGACCTCCCAGCCTGAGAAGAAACCGCAAGATTCCAACGATCTATTTCAGGCGCTTCGAGGGCTGGCGCGCTGATGTCAGCGCTGTGGACACGTGGCTGTGCGGGGAGTGGGTCCGTCAGGTTCTTGGCGGCGCATCCAGGTTCTCTCACCTTGGGGCAACCCCACCGGTCCCTGCCTGGCCCCTTCGGGTGCTCGCGTAGGGGACCCAGAAGTCATGGTTCGACGATGATCTGAGCCGGGTCTTCTTCAGAGCGGTCCACTGCACGAGGGTGGGGGTGTACTGGTTGGGGGTTGTGCGTACTGCACGAACCCCCGGACCCTGTGGAGTACACCCAACCCTCTGCCAGTGGATCCCGACCCTCGTGCAGTTCGGGTGGTGTCAGGTCTGATAGTCGGGCTGAGGCTCTGATCGAGCCTGCCCCTCGCCCCGGTGAGGGTTGGGAGCCGGGCGTGGGCCGGTCGGCGCTTACCGGTCGGCGGTTTCTGATCTGATCGTCCTGCGCGCCCTCAGTCGTCCAGGTGGGAGACGAGCTCGGCGGCCAGACCCGTGTAGGTGGCGGGCGTCAGGGCCAGCAGCCGCGCCTCGACGTCGTCGGGCATGCCGAGCCCGGAGATGAACTCGCGCATGCCCTCGGGCGTGACCTTCTTGCCGCGGGTGAGCTCCTTGAGGCGCTCGTAGGGGTCGGCCATGCCGGTTGCCCCGGCGACGGCGGCCGCCCGCATCGCCTGCTGGACGGGCTCGCCGAGCACCTCCCAGGTCGCCTCGAGGTCCTCCTCCAGGCGGGTGCGGTCGACGTCGAGCCCGGCCAGGCCCCGCCGGATGTTGTCCACGGCCAGCAGCGAGTGCCCCAGGGCCACGCCCACGTTGCGCTGCGTGGTGGAGTCGGTGAGGTCCCGCTGGAGGCGGGAGGTGACGAGAGTGGCGGCCAGCGTGTCCAGCAGCGAGCAGGAGATCTCCAGGTTGGCCTCGCCGTTCTCGAAGCGGATCGGGTTGACCTTGTGCGGCATGGTCGACGAGCCGGTGGAGCCCTGCGCGCTCAGCCGCTGGTGGAAGTAGCCCAGCGAGATGTAGGTCCACACGTCGGTGGCCAGGTTGTGGGCGATCCGGTTGAAGCGGGCGACGTCGGAGTAGAGCTCGGCCTGCCAGTCGTGGGACTCGATCTGCGTGGTCAGCGGGTTCCAGGTCAGGCCCAGGTGCTCGACGAATCCGCGCCCCACGGCCTGCCAGTCGGCGCCGGGCACGGAGACGACGTGCGCGCCGAAGGTGCCGGTGGCGCCGTTGATCTTGCCCAGGTACTCGGTGGCCTCGACGCGGCGCACCTGGCGGCGCAGCCGGTGGGCCAGGACCGCCATCTCCTTGCCGAGCGTCGTGGGGGTGGCCGGCTGGCCGTGCGTGCGCGCCAGCATGGCGGCGTCGGCGTGCTCGTGGGCCATGGCGGCCAGATCCTCGACCAGCCCGCGGGCGGCCGGCAGCCACACCTGCTCGACGGCGCCCCGGATCGTCAGGGCGTAGGAGAGGTTGTTGATGTCCTCGCTGGTGCAGAAGATGTGGACGATCTCGCCGACCGTGGGCAGCACGGTGGGGCCGCCGTCGGCGCCGACGACGCCGGGGGCCTGGGCGGCCGCGGCCAGGCGCCGCTTGAGGAGATACTCGACGGCCTTGACGTCGTGGCGGGTCTCGGCCTCGATGGCGCCGAGCTCGGCGATCTCCTCGGCCCCGAAGTCCTTGACGACGCCGCGCAGGTAGCTCTTCTCCGTCTCGCTCAGGCGGGGGGCGCCGGGCAGGACGCCGCCGTCGGTGAGGTGGATGAGCCACTCGACCTCGACCTGCAGGCGGGCCCGGTTGAGCGCGGCCTCGGAGAGGTGGTTGACCAGCGGGGCGGCGACGGCGCGGTAGCGGCCGTCCAGGGGGCCCAGGGCGATGGCGGGGGAGACTGCGGAGAGATCGACCATGCCGCTCATTGTGGCAGGTTGGCACCGATCTCTGCGAGTGGGGCCTCCTGGGTCGAGATGAGGGCGGGCTGGGCCTCGGGGCGGCGTCGGCGGTAGGCGGTCACGACGACGAACAGCAGGATGCCGGCCGACGGCAGGTTGATGGCGGCGGCGGGCTCATGGCTGTAGAGGCCGTGGCCGAGCAGGGCGGCCGCCAGCCCTAGGCCGATGACGGCCAGCGCGAGGATCGAGGGGCCCGGGATCCGCTGGGACGGCTCGGCGCGCTGAACGTGCTGGGCCTGGAAGAGGATGAGACTGACCGTCAGCAGGCTCAGAGGCGTCAGGAGGGAGGTTTCCCAGCCGAACAGGCCGCCGCCGACCGTCAGGGCTAGGACGGTCGTGGCAAGCGTGAAGACGACTGGTGGGAGGAGTCGCATGGTAGATGACCTTCTAGGGCGGACAAGGTGGGGAATGGTATGACCGGGCAAAATCCTGCCGGATTCTTGTGGCATTTTCAACAAGTGGTCCGTCGTCGTTGACGGGGAGCACTCCCCGGTCGCCTCCAGCCTATACGGCCCGCCGGTCCCGGATCTGTGAAGTAGGTTCCGACCAGGGAGAATGTGATGCCTCTGTGATGCCTTGGGTGCTGTGCGGGTCAGTGGATAATGCGGTTATGACGACGGACCGGGTCCAGCACGGAGCGGCAGTCAGAGTTCTGGTGGAGCAGGACCTGGTCAGTGAGCAGATGCTGGCTCTTATGCGCGAGGCCGCGGGACTGCCCGACGCCGAGCTGCGCAGGATCATTGCTGAGGAGCTAGTGCTCATGGAGGTCGTGGGTACGGGCCCGCGGGGCGTGCCCACGTCGGTAGCTGCCTACGTGTCTCGACCCGATGGCGTCGTGTTGGAGTACATTGCCGTGGCTCCGGGGCTACGTGGCGACGGAATCGGGCGGGCGCTCGTTGATGCCCTTGCCAGTGTGTCGGGGCAGGTTGTCGCCGAGACCGACGACGATGCCGTCGGCTTCTACCGGGCGCTCGACTTCGACATCGACCCTGCGCCGTCGGACCCGCGCTGGCCGGGGCGCCGCCGCTACCGATGCGTGCGGCGGTCCTGATTCCGAACGGCACATGTCGAGGACTGCCTTTCGCGCCGAGGACGTACTTCTCCTCCAAATGTCGTGTCTCCGCCCCCAGTCATCTGGGGGACAGCGCAGTCCTCGGCGCGAAAGTACGTTCTCGATCGACGTCGTCGACGGTCCCGGGCGGCTGGTTGTGCCATATGCTGACCTCATGGGTCGCTTCCGCACTGATGACGCACCGGCACTTATTCGTGCTGCGCGTCTGGATGCAGGGCTCTCACGGGTTCAGTTGGCCCAGCGTGCTGGCTTGAACGAGTCGGTCTTGACGCAGGTGGAGTCTGGGGCGCGTGCGGTGTCCGATGAGCTGCTCGAGGTGGTGCTGCGTGCAGCCGGTTACCGACCGTCACTCCCGCTTGCCATGCAGGCCGACAAGATTCTCGCCTGCGCCGAATCTCATGGCCTCAGCAACCTCCGCGTTTTCGGGTCGTCAGTCCGCGGGGAGGATGACTTCGACTCTGACATCGACCTTCTGGTCACGCCGTCGACCAGTACCGACCTGTTCGACCTGGCCCTGTTCGTCGATGACGTTGAGAGACTCACTGGGTTCCCGACCGACGTCGTTTCCGACTCCCCCCTACCTGTTCAGCTGACTGATGCCGCACGAGAGGCGGTGCCGCTGTGAACGAGGAGCGTCAACGGGCTCGCTTTACTCCGCGTACCAGGCAGGATGGGGCAAGGCGCCATGATCGTGAGAATCTGGACGCCGAGCTTGCGCTGATTCGTGACCGGATCGACGTCGTCATCGCGCACGGACGAGAAGAGTTTTACGACGGTGCTCAAGCCTATGACGTTGCCTGCATGGTGATCATCCGACTTGCCGCTCTGCTGGAGCGACCTGAGTTCATGCCTTACCTGGTGGCGATCTCCGAGGACGAACGCCGGGCCATTCGAACCACACGCAACATTGCGGCACACGCAGGCTATCGCTCGATGGATGACAGTCTTTTCTGGATGGCAATCACTCGGCGTGTTCCCGAGATCTTGGACCGAATCCATGCCGGTGGGTGACGGGCCCTATCGGGCCGAGGTCGTGTGCGTGGTGACCTCGCGGGTCCGCCGGTCCCTCAGACTGCGCGCCAGGACGTAGCCCAGTAGGCCCAGCGCGGGCAGGGCGAGGAGCACGTCGACGTCGGACCGGTACAGGCCGCGCGCGACCATGAGCCCGGAGAGGATGACTCCGACGGCCCCCAGCAGCCGAACGCCCGACGGCGGCAGGCTGCGCTCGCCCGGACCCGAGTTCTGGGCCTGCAGCAGGATGAGGCCGAGCAGGAGCATGCACAGCGATGAGGTGAGGCTGTTGAGCTGCCACCCGAGCAGCAGGCTCCCGATCGAGTTGACCAGGACGGTCAGGGCAAGGACAACAATGGCGGGCTTGATGAGTCGCATGTCGAGCACCTCGGCGAACGGGTTGCGGTCGCGAACGTCCCCAGTCTAAGCCGGTGCCCTGGTCGGAGCCTGACCGGTGGTGAGGGGGGAGTCGACGCCGGCCGGGCTCAGACCTCAGTCCTCGGGGTGGTGCCCATGGCGCGGCCGCGGATCCAGTAGGCCTGGTGCTGGATGCTGCGCCGGCTGATACCGGAGGCGATCAGGTGGCGCCGCACCGCCTTAGTAGCGCTGCTCTCCAAGGCGATGAAGACCCAGTCCAGAGCCAGGTCCCCGGTGTCCGCCCACAGGGTGCGGTCGACGGCGGCCAGCAGCTTCTCCTCGGAGACCTCGGGATTGACGCGGATGAGCCGATGGTCGCGCGCGGCCAGGGGCAGGAAGCCGGTCTCGGGCGCCAGCATGACGACGGTGGCCAGGCTGCTCGGCGGGGCGGCGGCGACGGCGTCGGCGAGTGCTGGCGCGGAGGCCTGGTCGCCTACCAGCAGCATCTTGTCGCCGGGGGAGGGCAGACGGTAGCTGGTGCCGCCCATGACCTGGACGGACACGGTGGCTCCCGGCTTGACCCGCTTCGACCAGCGCGACGCCGGACCGCTGGGCTCATGGTGCAGGACCAGGATGATGGCGGTGGCCTGCTCGCGGTTGACGCGGGTGATGGTGTAGGCGCGCTGGTGCTGGCGGCCGCCCTGCGGGATCCACATCCGCACCCAGGCGGTGGGCGGCAGCATGGCGGCGCCGGTGCCCAGCAGGCTCGGACAGTGAACAGTCAGCTCCGTGTAGGGCGCCAGCTCCCGCACCCCGGTCACCGTGAGCTTGTGCTCCGGCGCCCGTAGAGCCTTGAGCACTGTGCCTTGGAATCCCCTCCCACCACGTGCCATCTGCGTGTCCGCCTCCCGGTCGTCTGATCTCGCGCTAAGGCGAACCATAACCGGAATGGTTGAAGGCTTGCTTAGGACCTCCTGCTGAGAACACTGGAGAAAATGCCGAAAGAATTCCGGCGGTGGGCGGGTCCGCCGGGTTGGACGTATTGGGAATCCTCGGATGTGTCGATGGAGGTGGCGCTCGGGATCGCCCTCAGAATTGCGCGAGGACTTGCCGTGCGATGGCGGCGCCCAAGGGGATGGGGACGGCGTTGCCGATCTGCCGGGCGATGGATGTGCGGGAGCCGATGAAGCGGTGCGTGTCGGGGAATCCCTGCAGGAGCGCCGCCTCGTAGTGGGTGATGGCGCGGTTCTCCACGGGGTGGAGGTAGCGGCCCTTCTCCGGCTTGAAGAACTCGGTCCGGATCGTCACGGAGGGGCGGTCCCAGTGCAGGCGTCCCATGACGTCCATGGAACCGGAGGTGTGCCGGAGCCAGCAGGGCGCCTTCAAGTCGTCCGGAAGATCCGCCCGATTCCCGCCCTCGGGGATCGCGGCAAAGCGCTCGCGTGATTTGGGGCTGTAGCCCCGGGAGACGTGCAGCTCCCGGGGGGAGAAGGCGCCGGGCACCCGCCGTGAGCCGACTCGGGTGCGGAGCTGGTCGAAGCGCTCGTCCATGTCGGGCTGCGCGGGCACGCCCAGAAGCGTCTGCCGCACCGTCCGGTACGGGGGCAGGTCGCCGCCCCCGTCCGGGGAGTGCGTGGGCTCCGGGAACCCGGGGACGGCCATGTCGTAGCGGTGCCCGATGAGGACGGCGCGCCTGCGCGCCTGCGGGGCGCCGTAGTCGGCGGCGTTGATGACGCGGAAGTCGAAGGAGTAGTCCTCGAGGAACTCCCCGGGCCCGGTGGCGGCCAGGAAATCGCGGTACTGGGGCGACTTCCCGAAGGCCGGCACGTTCTCCACGACGAAGTACTTGGGCCTGGCCCTCTGAATGACCTGGGCGTACTGCTCCCAGAGCCGATTGCGGGCGTCCTCCGCGTCCCGCTTGCCGAGCGTGCTGAACCCCTGACACGGCGGGCCTCCGACGACGACGTCGACTCCGGCGGGGATCGTCCCCTCGGCGAGCCAGTCCTGGATGGCGCCCGCGTAGACATCCGTCTTGGGGAAGGTCGCCCGGTAGGAGGCGGCGGCCTCCGGGTCCATCTCGACTGCGGCGATACTGCGGAAGCGGGGCGACGCCGTGTGGAAGCCCGCAGTGAGACCTCCCGCCCCGGCGAAGAGGTCGAGGACGCGGATGGTGCGGGCAGTCATGGAATCAGGGTAGCCGGCCGGTACGACACCGAACCGAGGCTCACCGCCGGTTCAAGGGTGTGATTCGTGTCGGAGAGCGGTCGTAGGATGTTCCCGTTCACACCCGCGGAGAATTCCCCGTTCTCCGTCGACAGGAAGGACTCCCGTGCCCAGGAAGCTCATTGAGGTGGCGCTGCCTCTCGACGCCATCAACCAGCAGTCCGCTCGGGAGAAATCCATCCGCAAGGGGCATCCCTCCACGCTGCACCTGTGGTGGTCCCGCAAGCCCACGGCCACCTCGCGCGCCGTGCTCTTCTCCCAGCTGGTCGACGACCCCTCCGAGCGCTACGAGGAGTTCCTGGAGGCGGCCCGGGCCGCGGGTGAGGCCGACCCGGAGTCCGCTGCGGAGCGGGCGGTGGAGGCGGAGCGTCGCCGCCTGTTCACCCTCATCACCCGCATGGTGAACTGGGACAACATCGGTGATGAGCACCTCATGCGTGAGGTCAGGGAGGAGATCCGCCGCTCCACGGGGGATGAGCCCCCTGCCGTCCTCGACCCCTTCGCCGGAGGCGGCTCCATCCCCCTGGAGGCCCAGCGGCTCGGCCTGGAGTCGCACGCCTCCGACCTCAACCCCGTGGCCGTCCTCATCAACAAGGCCCTCATCGAGATCCCGCCGCTCTTCTCCGGCCGTGCTCCGGTCTTCCCCGGCTCCGACGATGGCACGCGCAGCTGGCCCGGTGCGCACGGCCTGGCCGAGGACGTGCGCCGCTACGGGGAGTGGATGCGTGAGGAGGCCTGGAGGCGCATCGGCCACCTCTACCCTCGGGCCCAGCTGCCCGACGGCTCGGAGGCGACCGTCATCGCCTGGATCTGGGCGCGGACCGTCACCTGCCCCAACCCGGCCTGCGGCATCGAGACGCCCCTCGTCTCGAAGTGGTGGCTGGGGAAGAAGAAGGGCAAGGAGGCCTACATCGTCCCGACGGTCGTCGGTGACCACGTCGAGTACTCCATCGGCCACGATCCCAAGCGGGCACCGACGAAGCAGGATGATGGAACCATTGATCGGAACGGCGCCCGTTGCTTGGCCTGTGAAGCGCATATCGGTTTCGACTATCTTCGGTCGGAGGCCCAGAATGGCCGCATGAGGGCGGAACTGACGGCGATCGCCGTGGAGGGGCGCGGTTCTCGTACGTATTTGCCGCCGGACAGAGCTCATGCTGCGACGGCGCTTCGTGCTGTTCCTTCGAGCGTCCCCGTGGGAGATCTTCCAGAGGCCGCTTTGGGTTTCCGTGTGCAGGCTTACGGCATGCTGAAGTACTCCGACCTGTTCAGTCCGCGGCAGTTGACGGCGCTGACCACCTTCTCGGATCTGGTGGGCGAGGCGCGTGAGCGCGTGTTGCGGGACGCCCTCGCCGGTGGAATGAGTGAGGGGGAGTGTCTCGGAGCGAGAGGTGTAGGTGCATCCGCCTATGCTGATACTGTTGCAACGTATCTTGGGGTGGCGGTTTCTAATACTGCAGATGATCATTCAAGTCTTGTGGCTTGGCGACCTTCTCATGGTACTGGTGCGACGCGTTCGACTTTCGCTAGACAGGCGCTTCCCATGGTGTGGGATTATGCGGAAGCAAATCCGTTCTCGGGTACTGCGGGCGATTTTTCTAATACTATTCCTGGTATAGCTGCGGTGTTGGAGCGACTGCCTTGTCGTGGTGAGATTGCCGGGAAAGCAACTCAGGCGTCCGCGAGTTCGGTTGATTCTAGGATGTGTGTAATCTCCACGGATCCGCCGTATTACGACAATATCGGCTACTCGGACCTGTCCGATTTCTTCTACGTCTGGCTGCGCCGCTCCCTCAAGGACGTCCACCCCTCCCTCTTCTCCACCATGCTCGTGCCCAAGGCCGAGGAGCTGGTCGCGAACCAGTACCGTCATGGTGGCAAGGACGGGGCGAGGGACTTCTTCGAGGACGGCTTCCGTACCGTCTTCGCCAATGCTCGCCGGAGTGTCAACCCGGACTACCCGATGACGGTCTACTACGCCTTCAAGCAGACCGAGACCAATGCTGAAGGGCGGACCTCCACCGGCTGGTCCACGATCCTCGAGGGCATGATCCGCTCCGGCTGGACCATCACCGCCACCTGGCCCATGCGCTCCGAGCTGGGGAACCGCATGGTGGCCTCCGGAACCAACGCTCTGGCCTCCTCCATCGTCCTCGTGCTGCGACCCCGTCCCGAGGACGCCCCCATGACCGACCGCCGCAGCCTCATGCGCGAGCTGCGCCGCACCCTCCCCGAGGCCGTCGAGACCCTGCGCAGCGGCGGCATCGCCCCCGTCGACCTCGCCCAGGCGGCCATCGGCCCCGGCATGAGCGTCTTCTCCCGCTACTCCCGCGTCATCAGCCCCGACGGCACCGACATGAGCGTTTCCGAGGCCCTCACCCAGATCAACGCCGTGCTCGACGAGGTCCTCGGTGAGCAGGAGGGCGACCTCGACCCCGACACCCGCTGGTGCCTCACCTGGTTCGACGCCCACGGCTTCACCGAGGGCCCTTACGGGGAGGCCGAGACCCTCGCCTCGGCCCGCAACGCCTCCATCGACGCCCTCAAGCGCTCCGGCGTCCTCACCTCCGGCGGCGGCCGCGTCGGCCTCATCGCCCCCGCCGACCTCCCCGACGACTACGACCCCCGCACCGACGACCGCATCTCCCACTGGGAGGTGGTTCTCCACCTCGCGCGGGCCCTCGACCGGCGCGGCATTGACGAGGCCGGGAGGCTCCTCTCCGCCGCCGCCGAACGCGGCCTGGGCGCCGACATCCTCCAGTCCCTCGCCTACCGCCTCTACTCCCTCGCCGAGAAGCACGGCTGGACCGAGGCCGGCCTCCTCTTCAACGCCCTGGGCGGCTCCTGGCCGGAGATCGCCGCCGCGGCCCGGACCGCGGCGAGCACCGGCTCGGACATCCAGACCGCACTCGACCTCGACACCCTGGAGAACCACTGACATGTCCGCCACCTCCAACCGGGACCGCATCGGCCGGGCCATCGAGATCCTCTCCGGGGCCCTGGAGCCTTGGATCGCCGTCACCGTCGCCCCGAAGCTGCCCGCCGCCAGCACCTGGACCGACCTCCTCGCCTGGAAGGACGGCCGGCCGGACCGGACCTACGAACCCTCCGACCCCCAGTGCCAGCTGCGCATCATCACCGAACGCATCGGGAACCTCGGATTCCTCTTCAGCGGGATCCTCTCCCGCGGCGAGCAGAACCTCGCCGGCGAGCTGCGCGAGGTCCGCAACAAATGGGCGCACAACAGCCCCTTCAGCATGGACGACACCTACCGCGCCCTCGACACCGCCGAGCGCCTCCTGCGGGCCATCAACGCCCCCGCCGAGGCCGACCAGGTCCGTGCCATGAAACGGGACGCGCTGCACTCCACCTTCGACGCCGCCACCAGGCGCGACACCCGGGCGAGCGCCGTCGCCATGCCCGGCCTCGGGGAGAACGGCCTCGCACCCTGGAAGGACGTCGTCCGCCCCCACCCCGACATCGTCTCCGGCAGCTACGGCCAGGCCGAGTACGCCGCCGACCTGCACCAGGTCGCCCACGGGGAGAGCAGCGAGGAATACGGCGACCCCGCCGGCTTCTTCAAGCGCACCTACCTCACCGAGGGGCTCAAGACCCTCCTGACCATGACCGCCCGGCGGCTGTCCGGGGATCCCAACGCCCAGGCCGTCATCAACCTTCAGACCACCTTCGGCGGCGGCAAGACTCACTCCATGCTCGCCGCCTGGCACCTGGCCGGCCCGACCCCGCTCAAGGACCTCACCCAGGACGTCCAGGACCTGCTCGCCGACACCTCGATCCCCGACGGCGTCAGGCGCGTCGCCATCGTCGGCAACGAGATCTCCCCCGGGCAGCCCACCACCAAGCCGGACGGAACGGTCGTTCACACCCTGTGGGGCGAGCTCGCCTGGCAGCTCGGCGGCGCCGAGGCCCACGAACTCATCGCGCAGGCCGACCGCACCGGCACCAACCCCGGTGCCGCCCTGCGCACCCTCATCAGCCGCCACACCCCCGCCCTCATCCTCATCGACGAGTGGGTCGCCTACGCCCGCGGTCTGTACCGGCGCGATGGTCTGACCGGCGGCAGCTTCGACACCCAGTTCACCTTCGCCCAGGAGCTCACCGCCGCCGTCCAGGGCACCCCCGGTGCCCTCCTCCTCGTCTCCATCCCCGCCTCCGACATCCGCCAGGACGGCACCGTCACCCGTGCTTCCGAGCTCGAGATCGGCGGTGACGGCGGCCGCGAGGCACTCCAGCGGCTCCAGCACGTCGTCGGGCGCGTGGCCCACAACTGGAGTCCCGCCACCTCCGGGGAGAGCTTCGAGATCGTGCGCCGGCGCCTGTTCACCGACCTCGACGCCGAGGCCCTCCGCAAGCGCGACGCCACCATCAAACGATTCGTCGACTACTACCGGGGGCAGCGCGGCGAGCTGCCCTCCGAGACCTTCCAGCCGGACTACGAGCGGCGGCTGCGCGAGGCCTACCCCATCCACCCCGAGCTGTTCGACCGGCTCTACGGCGACTGGTCCTCCCTGGAGCGGTTCCAGCGGACCCGCGGCGTCCTGCGCCTCATGAGCGCCGTGGTCCACTCCCTGGTCCAGGCCGACGACGACGCCCCCCTCATCATGCCGGGCTCCATCCCCTTCGACGACGACGCCGTCCGCGACGAGATCGCCGGCTACCTCGACGACGCCTGGCGCACCATCATCGAGACCGACATCGACGGCGAGAACGCCACCCCTCTGCGCATCGACCGGGAACGGGAGCTGTTCGGACGACGGGCACTGACCCGGCGCATCGCCCGCACCCTGTTCCTCGGCTCCGCCGCCACCCTCGACACCGCCCACAAGGGCATCGACCGTCAGCGCCTCTTCCTCGGCGTGGCCATGCCCGGGGACACCCTGGGCAACTTCGGCTCCTCCCTGCAGATGCTCACTGACCGAGCCACCTACGTCTACAACCAGGGGACCCGGAGCTGGTACGACCGGCAGCCGTCGATCAACCGGATGGTCGTCGACCGGGCCGCCTCCCTCGACACCGCCGACGTCGCCCGGAAGGCGGTCGACATGCTCAAGGGAATGGCGGCGAGCGCCCGCGAGTTCGCCCATGTCATCGTCGCCCCGGCATCCACCGGGGACGTCCCCGACAGGCAGGAGACGGCACTGGTCATCCTCGGCCCGGACCGCACGGTCGCCGCCAGGAACGGGCGGAGTTCGCAGGTGACCGGGCCCGGCAGGGAGTTCACTGAGGAGCTCCTGCACCATCGCGGCTCCGCGCCCCGTAACCATGTCAACACCCTCATCGCCGTCGCCCCCGACGAGGGGCGGTGGGCCGAGGCCGAGCAGGCGCTGCGCATCCACATGGCGTGGTCGGAGATGGCGAAGGAGGAGTCGATCCGGGACCACGACCTCACGGCCAGCCAGGCCGAGCAGGCACGCCAGAAGAGGCGGGACACCCAGAGCGTCGCCGAGCGCTCCGTGGCGGGCGCGTGGATCTGGGCGCTCCACCCCGTCCAGGACAACGGCGGCCGCCCCTTCAAGATCGAGCCGGTCAAGATCGAGGGGGACGAGCAGCGGATCGCCGTGCGCGCCGGCCTCAGGCTCGGCAAGCAGGACATCGTCCTGACCGACATCACCCCGACGGCCGTGGCCCTTGAGCTCGGGGGCATGAACCTTCGTGCCCGATGGCACGGGGGCAGGATCACCGTCGGCGAGCTGTGGTCCTACTTCACCCGTTACCCCTACATGCCGCGCCTCCGGGACCGGAGGGTGCTGGAGAAGGCCGTCGCCTCCGTCATGGATGACATCGGCTGGGAGAGCGTCGGCTTCGCCCTCGCCGCCGACTACGACGCCGAGCGGGGCGACTTCCTCGACCTGCGCCTCCCGCTGGAGGACGAGGCGCCGAGGATCACCGACACGACCCTCCTCGTCGCCCCCGCGCTCGCCCGTGCGCAGCGCCGCCGTGAGGAGGAGGAACGGAGGGCTGCTGCGTCTGCGGAGTCGCGCGAGTCCGGACCCGCTGACGACACGGGCGCCGCACCCGACGCCACCGCGACCCGATCCGACTCCACCCGCGACGGGCGCGCCGTCCCCCCGGCACCTGAGCCGCAGCCCGTCGCCAACTCGAGATTCGAGGGAGTGGCCGAGCTGGACCCCGGGAAGGACATCGCCGCCCAGCTCGCGCTGCTGGCCGATGAGGTCATCGCCCACCTGAAAGCCGGCGGCGCGGACAGCCTCAACATCGAGGTCTCTATCGACGCGACCCGCTACAACGGATTCGATGCCGACACCGTGCGCACGGTCGCGGAGAACGCCCGCACACTCGGTCTCAAGCCGGGCCGATTCACCGAGGGGTGACCATGGAGGACATCGCCGCGGTCTCCTCCCGGACCGTTCCGCCCGACCCGTCCATCGCGGACGCCCTGGGAGCCCATCACGAGCTCTCCACGGCGCTCGCCGACCTTGTCGACAACTCCATCGACGCAGGCGCCTCGCAGGTTCGCATCCGCATCCTCACCGATGACGACTACGTCACCGGCATGCTCGTCATCGACGACGGTCACGGCATGGACAAGGCCGGCATTGACGCAGCCATGGCCCTCTCCCGCCGTCGTGACTACGGCGAGACGGACCTGGGCCACTACGGGCTCGGACTGAAGGCCGCCTCCCTGAGCCAGGCCGACACCCTCGACGTCTACTCCCGGGCCATCGGGGGCGTTCCCGTCGGCCGGCGCATCACGAGGGAGGAGCCCACCCTCGTGCAGAGCCTCGACGACGGTCAGGTGGGCGAGGTCCTCGAGGGGTCCCTGGTGCGCATGACCGATGCCGCGCCGCTGAGCGGGACCGTCGTCCGCTGGCGGGGGTTCCGTACCGCGGTGGTCGCGCCGGACCGGGACGAGCGGCGCTCCTGGCTCAGCCGACTCGTCGAGAGCATCCGCGGTCACCTCGGACTCGTCTTCCACAGGATCATCGCCCGAGGGGACGTCGAGATCGCCGTCGACGAGTACGACCTCGGCCTGGGACGGGCGGGGTCCGTGAGACGAGTGCGGGCCCTCGATCCGCTCGCCCTGGATGCCTCTGCCGCGCATCCGTACCGACTCGCCGGTGAGGTCGGGGATGTCCCCTTCGACCTGACCGCCGTCATCCTCAAGGGCGCCGTGCTCGATGCCCCGGGGGTCGAGGCCTCACGGAGGCTCTCCCCGGCCGAGGGAGGCCAGGGACTCTACGTCTACCGCAATGACCGCCTGCTGCAGCTGGGCGGCTGGAACTCCGTCATCGACGGCGGTAGGGACTACGCGAACCTGCGCATCTCCCTCGATGTTGGAGACGCGCTGCTCGATGTCGTCCGGATCAACCCGGAGAAGAGCGGCGTCGTCCTGGAACCGGAGATGGGACGGGCCGTCCACGCCTCCGTGGGGCAGGACATCGTAACCTTCTCAGCGCTCCTCGCCTCCGCCCGCAGTGCGGCCACCGAGGGGCGTCGGAGGGAGCCGCGCCCGATCCGACTGGTCGAGCCGCGCGGAGGCCTCGGCCGGGACGTCTACGACGCCATCCAGGACTCCGTCGAGTTCGCCGACGCCGAACCCATCAAGATCCGGTGGGAGCGCATGCCGGAGAACGGCCTGGTCGAAGTGGACCACGAGCAGCGCCTTCTCAAGATCAACGAGCGCCACCGGCGAGTGTTCTCCACCAGCAGCGACCCTCAGGACGCCCCCCTGCTCAAGACCCTCGTGTTCCTGCTCTACTCGCGTTTCTTCGAGGGGGCCTACCTGGGTGGGCGGGAGAAGCGTGAGATCGAGGCCTTCGAGAGAATCATCGAGACCGCCCTCGCCGACGAGCTCCGGCGTCGCGGCGCCCAGAAGGAGTAGAGGATGAACGAGCATCCCGATGATCGTGACGCGTTGACCCCGGAGACCCTGGCCGCCTACTTCGACGCCGGGCACCCCGCTGAGCAGCGGCTCGCCGAGGAGCCCCTCTGCGTCCTGGGCATCGACCCGCCTCGCGGGGAGCTGACGCTGTGCACACCGGCGACGGGCTCGGACATCGACGTCTCCGCCTACCGGATGATCCGCACCGACATCGTCGAGGAGCCGGGGGACGAGACCGTTTGGTTCCGCGTCACCGTCGAGGCCAAGGGCATCGAGTACGAGGCCTACTCCCTCCTCCAAGCAGTCACCGACCAGCTCCAGCAGGGCGACGACCTGGAGCGCGCGCTCCACGTGGCGCTCGACGCCTTCCGAGGACTACTCGCACGCGCACCGAGGCTGAGTGAGGACCAGGAGATCGGGCTGTTCGGTGAACTGGTGGCGCTCGATCGGCTCATCGACGGAGTCGGGGAGGCGAAGGCTCTGGCCGCCTGGCTCGGGCCGCGGGCAGAGGAGCACGACTTCGTCCTCGGCGAGGCCGACGTCGAGGTCAAGACCACCCGCAGTGAGCGACGCATCCACGTCATCCATGGCCTCGGCCAGCTGACCCCCACACCGGGGCGGCTGCTGCATCTCATGTCGGTGCAGGTAACGGGAGCCGGTGCGGCCGGCAACGGGGAGACCCTCCCCGAGCTCATCGAGCGCATTCGCCGGCGGCTGCGGTCCGGGCGCACGGACTTCGACGACAGACTCACCGACTGCGGATGGGAGGACGCCCAGGCCGACCGGCTCTACACGACGCGCCTCCTGGTCCGCAGTGAACCTCGTTTCTACACCGTCGATGAGGCCTTCCCGGCGATCACCTCCGCAGGACTCTCCCGGATCGTGACCCGCCCCGAACTGGTCCGCAGCATCGACTACCGGATCGACGTCACCGACCTCAAACCCGAGGGGACCGCACCCGCCGAGTTCGCCGCCGCACCCACGCATGAGGACTGAGACATGAGTATTGACAAGTACGACCAGGCCCTCAAGCAGGCGCTCGACGGCATGAACGTGCCGATGGATCTGCACGGCATCGTCTCGGCGTACCTTCAAGCAGTAGGCGAGGTCATCGCCCGAGAGGAGATCCCCGACCTCATCCTGAGCGCGGAGCGCAACGCCCCGGGAAGAACGAAGTTCCACCTCCGGCTCAGCGAGTGGGATGCGGAGAAGGATGCCGCCTGGACTGACGGGACCGCCGCCCGCACCCCTGAACGGCGGGCGGTCGTCATGAAGCGGCTCGGCGTGAGCGATGACGTGGCGTCGCGCATCAACGAGACCTTCCCGGTCTTCGTCGATCGGACCAAGGCCATCCTCGCCCCCGACTGGACACCCTGGTACGACGAGGAGCGGCGGCGGGCGCACCACTTCTACTGGGACGGCTACCGGTCACTGCTGGAGAAGAGACTGCCGCCTGAAGCAGTGGCGAGCATCGACTCGGCCACCACCGACATCGTCGGACGACTCGCCGACCCTTCCGGGGCTGAGCCCTACCAGTCGAAGGGGCTGGTCGTCGGTCACGTTCAGAGCGGCAAGACCGCCAACTTCACCGGTGTCATCGCCAAGGCCATCGACGCGGGTTACCGGCTCATCATCGTGCTCACCGGAACCGTGGAGATCCTGCGCTCCCAGACCCAGCGCCGACTCGACATGGAGCTCATCGGAAGGGAGAACATCCTCTGGGGAATCAGTGAGGAGGACGAGGACCTTCTGAAGGACGTCGACTACGTGAGCACCGATGACGTCGACTGGAAGGCGGGGCGATTCGTCTCCTACGGTCCCGGATTCACCGAAACGGGTGTTCCGGCCATCCATCGCCTGACCAGCGCCAAGTGGGACTACGGAAAGCGCAAGGACGGGCCGGGTATCCTCGATCCTCGGATCGGGCGTGAGCTCAGCAATCCAGGTAGGCCGATGTGGCACCCGGACAACATCCATCGGACCGACGTACGCATCGCCGTCGTCAAGAAGAACAAGACCGTGCTCGATAATCTGGTCAAGGACCTGCGACGAATCAGGGCCCTGCCGGCCGAGATTCCCACCCTCATCATCGACGACGAGGCCGATCAGGCCTCGGTCAACACGGTCAAACCGGACAGTGCCGGAACGCGGAAGGAGCGCACCGCGATCAACCGGCTCATCGCTGAGCTCATGGGCAGGCTGAGCCGGGCCCAGTACGTCGGTTACACCGCGACACCCTTCGCCAATGTCTTCATCTCGCCGGAGGACGCCGAGGACATCTTCCCCCGAGACTTCATCGTGAGCCTGAGCGCCCCGGAGGCGTACCGGGGCGGTCGGGCCTATCACGACTTCGAGGAGCTCACCGATGAGGAGAAGGACGATCCGGCCGTCTCGAACGAGAAGGCCTTCGTCCGCAGTCTGCGCGGTGACGACAACACCGATCCGCAGGGTGTGGAGGAGGAGCTGCGCGAGGCCCTGAACGCCTTCGTGCTCACCGGGGCGATCAAGCTGTGGAGAGCGACGAGAAGACCCTCGCTGGAGGGTGCCTTCCGCCACCACACGATGCTGGTGCACGAGTCCGTCAAGCAGACGGAGCACGCCGAGCTCGGGGATCGGATCCGTCGCCTGTGGCAGCAGGCGGGATACGGTTCCCCCGCCTCGAATGATGCGCTGCGCAAGCTCTTCGATGAGGACTTCGCCGTCGTCTCCGCCGCCCGGCAGTGGGAGGACGACCTACCCCTTCCGGAATCCTTCGAGGACGTGGCTCCATTCATCGGTGAGGTGCTCGACCTCGTTATGGCCGGTGGCACTGACCCGGTCGTCATCGTCAATGGTGACAAGGACCAGCAGTACAACCAGGTCGACTTCCAAAGGGATCGGGTCTGGCGAATCCTCGTCGGTGGGACGAAGCTCAGTCGGGGGTTCACCCTCGAGGGGCTGACCATCACTTATTTCAAGCGCAGGTCGACTCAGGGGGACGCCCTCATGCAGATGGGGCGGTGGTTCGGCTACAGGCGTGGATACCCTGATCTGGTGAGGCTGTACATGGCCAGAAGTGTCAAGGGGGCCGGTAAGACGACGTATGACCTCTACGAGGCATTCGGGGCGATCATGCGGGATGAGGAGCAGTTCCGTGAGCAGCTCGAGACCTTCGCCGGGCTCGGCGAGGACGGGCGTCCGCTCCTCCGTCCCATCGAGGTTCCGCCGCTCGTCTTCCAGCAGCTGCCGTGGTTGCTCCCCACGAGCCGGAACAAGATGTACAACGCCAAGCTCGATTTCAAGGGGATCGGTGGCGAGCTTCACGACTTCCCACGGCAGCCCGAGCGGGGACGCGGAGAGACGAATGCGAAGCACTTCGCACTCGTCCGACCGTGGTTCGAGCACGACCTGTTCGGACCAATCGAGTCCTTCGAGTACTGGGACCGGAAGACCGAGCGCATAGGGGAGTTCGACGGGCGGGTCGCCGTCGTCACCGCCGAGGAGATGCTCATGGTTCTGGAGGGCTTCTCATGGATGGAGCAATTCGACTTCGAACCCACCCTGGAGATGATCCGCCGTGCCATGGCCGGTGGGAAGCTGAAGGACTGGGCTGTTCTCCTCCCCATGCTCAAGGGGACGCCGGAGAAGACGGTCGACGGGCTTCGGATCCCGATGCTCAAGCGGACCCGCCGCAGTGGCACCCGCGGAGGATTCTCCGGAAGCTCCTTCCGACAGCGTGACGCCATCGAGACCATCGCTGGAAAGCCCCGCTCGAAGGACAGGATCGCGGGAGAGCACGACGCCGCCATCACCTATCGGACGAGTACCCGTGGCGCCATGCTCCTCACCTTCGCCGCCGACCCGAAGAACGGTGCCGAGAGGACCCCGAGCCGTATGCCCGAGACGATGACCGTGGAGGACACCGCCACGCTCTTCTCCCTGGCGCTTCCCTATGCGGCCGCCCCCAGCGGGAGTATCGCCTTCAGTGTCAGACGCAGGGATCGGAGCAATGACCCCGTCGTCGACGCCGACTGAGCCGGAGAGGTCGCAGCCTCGGCGGCCGGGACGGGTCGATGCCCCGTCCTGGGCGTCGACGCCGGGCGTGGCCAGGTCCATGCGTGCCAACATGCACCGGGACACCAAGCCCGAGCTCGCGATCCGGCGACTGCTGCACACCCGGGGCCTGCGCTACCGCGTGGACATGGCGCCCTGGAGCAACAAGCGCCGGCGGGCGGACATCGTGTTCACCCGCCGGCGCCTGGCCGTATTCATCGACGGCTGCTTCTGGCACGGGTGCCCCGAGCACGCGACGGTGCCGGTGACGAACGCCGACTACTGGCGCCCGAAGCTCGCGAGGAACATCGAACGGGACCGGGAGACCACCGCGATGGCAGAGGCGGAGGGGTGGACGGTGCTGCGGATCTGGGAGCACGTCCCGCCCGAGGAGGCCGTGCGGCTCATCGTCCGGGCCCTCGACGAGGGCGAAGAGCCCAACGGGCGCCTGTGAGCCTCAGCAGCCTCAGGCCATCGGGTCCCAGCTGGGCAGCATGACGGGCTCGGTCTCCAGGGCGGCGCGGACTTCCTCGGGCAGGCGGCTCGCGCGCACCACGACCTCGAAGACGTACTCGTCGAACCAGGAGTCGCTCATCGTGTGGAAGCCCTTGTCCCCGAACTTGTCGCCCCAGGAGTTCTCCACCCGCCAGCGCCGCGGGACGCCGTCGACCAGGTCGACGCCGGTCAGGCACATGGCGTGCGTGAGCGCCGACTCGCGCGCCACCAGCCGCTCGGCCTTCGTCATCGACAGGTCCACCCCGTACAGGCCCTCGTAGTCATGCAGGGCGGCGTCCCAGATCCCGGCCTTCTTGTCCCGCTGCTTGGCGACGTCGCAGGCGAACCACACCGGCTCGCCGTCCTGGATCGCGGCGATCGCGGCGGCCTTGAGCACCTCCAGCTCGGCGGTGACGTGATCCTGGACCGGTTCGCCCACCATGACGTCGCTGCGGCCCATGCCGTAGCGCGTGTTGACCGCGATCTCGGGGCGCGGGTCGTGGGCCACGACCACGAACTCCTCCACCCCGGTGACATAGCGCTGCGCGAACTGTCGCGGCGTGAGCGTCCCGACCCGGTGAAACTCCTTGTTCTTATCGCGGTACTGCCACACGAACTCCTCGGGCGGGGTCCCCAGATGGATGCACAGCATCCGGTGAACCTGCTCCAGGGCCGTGAGCCGCAGCGGCTCAGGGTCGACGCCGTCGGCCACCGCGGCCCGCAGTCGCAGGGCCGTGCGCCGCAGCAGCGTGGCCAGGTGCTCGTTCATCGCCTCGGAGTTACCGGCCGAGACCGTGTCCGGCATGGCGTAGGCCGGGACGATCCCGTACTTGGCCACCAGACGCGCGAACTCCGGCCACCAGCCGCCGTCGGGAATGGGGGAGTACAGGGAGTCGACGACCTCGCGGTCATCCAGGGGGCGGTCCGCCTCGGCGATGACGCGGGTGAGGAAGGCGTTGGCCTTCTCCAGCTTGTCGTAGAAGAAGGGGAAGGCCTGGCTCAGCTCCAGGGAGTCGAGCTCGAGCTCCTTGAGCATGGAGGCGCGCAGCACGTTGAGGCCGGCGAAGGCCCAGCAGCGCCCCGACTGCTTCTGGTCGGTGATCGAGGCGTCCGGGACAAGGTCGGACACGGAGGTGTCGATGGAGGTCACCGCGGTCCGGTCCAGGGAGACCTGCTCCACGTCCGTGGTGGCGACGGCGTTGCCGGCCAGGCGGGCGGCGGGGTCGGCGAGGAAGGCGGCATTGCGCTGGGCGACCCAGGAGGTGTCGATTGTCATGGGCAGAGGATAGATCGGTCGCGCGCTCGCGTCCCCACCGGGCCGCCGGGCGCCGTCGCCGAACCGCCTGCCGGGTGACCCGGCGTCGGTAGGATCCAGTCATGACGCAGCCCCGCCAGCAGCACTCCGATCCGCAGTCCGACGCCGCTCACTCCGCCTCCCGCTGGGAGGAACGCTACGCCTCGGTCGAGCAGCTCTGGTCGGGTCGCCCCAACGACTGGCTGCCGGAGCTCGCCACCGACTGGAGCCCCGGGACCGCCCTGGAGATCGGCTGCGGCGAGGGCGCCGACGTCCTGTGGCTGGCCGAGCGCGGCTGGCAGGTGATCGGGCTGGACCTGTCCGCCACCGCCATCGGGCGTCTGACCGGGCAGGCCGAGCGGCTCGGGGTCGCCTCGCGCGTGACCGGCCGCGTGCACGACGCCGGAGACGGCCTGCCGGCCGGCCCCTTCGACCTGGTGACGAGCTTCTACGTCCACGGCGGCCACGAGCCGGGCTCCCTGGACCTCATGGCCCTCCTGTCCGACGCCGCCGCCCGCGTCGCCCCCGGCGGGCACCTGCTCACCGCGGTGCACGCCGTCAACCCGGCCTGGCACACCCACCACGCCCGCACCTACACGGCCGCCGAGCTCCTCGAGGGCCTGGCCGAGGCGACGGCCGGCTGGGAGGTCGTCGTCGGCGAGGAGCGGGACCGGCAGGCCACGGGGCCCGACGGTCAGGAGGGGTACCGGGCCGACGCCGTCGTGTGCCTGCGCAGGCCGCCGGCCTCGGTATGATGGACAAGCCGTGGGAAAGGCCCTGAAGAAGTGCCGGAATATTCTGGGTAATCGCCGGAATGTGGTGCACACTACGTAGAAATGGCGGAATGGCGCCTATTTCTCAGCGTGTTCATAGGGGAATTCGGGGGGTCCGCTCAGGATCGGTGGGTTACATAGTTACTGCCGCCGGACGGAACCGGTCACGAGGGTTGGGGAGCCCGATGACTGGCAGGTCTCCGAGTCTGGAACGGGTCTTAGGGAGCCCGGACCGGACGTTCTGGTGAAGGAGGTCCTGCCTCCCCGGCCTTATGGGAAGCCGGGTAGCAGGAGGACCTCGCGAGGCTTGGGCCCGCGGTCCGGGAAACCGGACCGCGGGCCGAGTCCTTTATTGAGGAGGTGGGCCCGAGGCCCGGCCACCGTCAGCTCGTCGAGCCTTTCTTCCGGTGCGTGGCGCGAGGACGTGCGGTTCACCGGGGGCCACAGGCGCCGGAGTGCAGGGCTGATCCACAGGGCTGCAAGCCGGCGCTGCGGCCGCCTCTGGGCCGCCCTACCGTCGAGTCATGTCTTTCTCACTGTCACGCTCCAGGGCGGACTACGACGCCGCTGTCACTCAGTTCCCCACCTCGGTCCCCGCCAGCTGGGTGGGGGCGGACTCCACCGCCTGCCAGACGGCGCTCACGAATGCCTCCGGGCTCCTGACCGCGTTGGCGACGCGCTACGACACGGCCGCCTCCAAGGTCGGTGTCATCGAGTCACGCAACTCACCGGATGGAACGAGCTGATTATGAGTCCAGTTGCCATGGACGGAGACAGTCCTTACCCCGCCTGGAAACAGGACCCCCACGCGACGGATCCGCCTTATGCCAACCAGCCGCCCCCGAAACCCAAGACTCCTCCCGCCTCGGCCGCCCCGGAGGATAGCGGCCACAGCTGGACCATATGGAGTGGGGGCCCTGCGGTGGTGGTGTCGGGCGGAACCGTCTCCGTGAACACGAGTGATCTCGACTCCCTGGCCAGCAGCCTCAACTCGGCGGCAGGCTCCTTGGATGACGCGCGAACCCTCATTGCCAATGTGGTCACTGAAGTGAATGAGGCGCCGCCTCCACCGGTATCCCCACCCAGCATCCCTTACCCGATCCTGGCGGGCCTCGATCTGGAGAAGTCCAACGCTCTTCAGGCCCTGGATGCGTTGACCACCGGGCCGGGGTCGCTTGAGGCTGTCGCCGGTACGCTGCGCGGCATTGCCTCCGACGTCACCGCCTGCTCCCAGGCCCACACCCTGGCCGACGGGAAGGCAGCTCCCGTCAATGGTCTTGTGGGACCCGTGGACGTGCGGGCCTTCGACGCCGGTCTCCTCCAGCTGGCGCTGGGATCCTCCGCCGTTGCTCAGTTCCCCACGATCTCAGCGCTGCTGGCGTCGTCAACGATGGGGGGCTGGGTGCTCTACAAGCTGGTGGAGGACAGCGAAGACGGGCAGGCCGCCGTCGAGGTCCTCCAGCTCCTGCTCAGTGACCCGACCACTGAGCAATGGGTCAAGGAGGACCTCGTCAGGATCGTCCTGCTGACGCGCTGGCTGAAGAACGCCAAGACCGGGCGGGAGGCCGCCACGGTCCAGGCATACCTCCAGCAGGTCTCCCAGCGTCTCGACCCCTGGGCGAAGCAGCGCCTGCCCGGGCAGGTCGCCGTCGGGACGCAGACCGTCGACACCAAGAGCCTCACGCCCATGCAACGCGTCGCCATGGTCCTGGGCGCGAACGCTGCCGCGATAGGGGCGGGGGTCTACGGCACCCAGAGCGGCGTCACGGTCACCCCCGTCGGCGGCAACGGATCCACCGTGCTGCCGCCCGCCGCCAAGGACCCCTTCGGGCTCGCCAGCGCCGTGAATCCCGGTATGACCGGCAAGGGCAAGGAGACCAAGTCCCCGCAGAGCATCTCCGAGACCATCACCCACTGTCAGGAGGTGCAGTCCTCGAAGAACTCCCTGGGGCAGGGCTACGAGGAGGCCGGGGTCATCTCCATCCAGCGGGTCGAGCACGCCGACGGCCGAGTCTCCTGGGTCGTCTACGTCCCCGGCACCACGGACTGGACCTCCGGCGACGGCGAGCCGCAGGACCTGCTCACCAACCTTGAGGCCGTGGGTGGCACGCCCACGGCCATGGAGAGCGGCGTCGTCACCGCCATGCGCCAGGCCGGCATCCAACCAGGGGAGGAGGTCGCCCTCTACGGCCACTCCCAGGGCGGGATCACGGTCTCCAACATCGCCGCCGACCCCGCGATCCAGGGGCGTTACAACATCACCACGGTCCTCACCGCCGGCTCGCCCACCGCGGGAGCCGACATCCCCGACAACGTCCACGCCCTGCACCTGGAGAACACCGGCGACGCCGTCCCCGGGCTCGACGCCGCGCCCACACCCACCGGCCCCCACCGGCAGGTCGCCATGCTCGATACCCACCAGACGAGTACGAACGGCTACCCGCACGCCTCCTCCGCCTACGCCCAGGCCGCTGAGGGGTTGGAGGACAAGGCGCCCGAGCTGGCCGACTGGAACAAGTCCTTCTCGCGGGCCTCGGGCGCCGGCGAGCAGGGGACGAGCACGACCGAGTACACCTTCGCGGTCCAGCGCAACACCGACCCCAACGGGATCTACAAGGGCGGCGCCACCTACCGGGGCAAGGTGCCGTCGGCGCAACCCTCCTACCCGCGGCCCACCCCGAGCCCGCAGCCGACGGGCGAGCACTAGGTGTGAGGTCATGACACTGGTGACATGTGCTGGCACGCGGGTGCCGGCCTGCTCAGGGAGGCACCGGGTGACGCCCGGAGGCGCCGGCCGGCACCAGCTGAGCCGTCCGGCGCACCTCCGGCGTCGTCGGTCTCAGTCCTCGTGGCGCACGAGCATCGCGGCGATGATCGAGGAGATCACCGAGATGATGATCGAGCCGGCCACCGCCGAACCGAAGGAGGCCACCTCCAGCCCCAGCGGGACCGACCCGCCGGCGCCCAGGGCCGCGATGTGGTCGGTGAGCCAGCCCGTCAGCGAGAGCATCGCGCCGTTGACCACCAGGGCGAACAGCCCGAAGGTGACGATGTAGAGCGGAAAGGCCAGGAACTTCGCCACCGGCTTGATGAGCGAGTTCACCAGCGCCAGCACCAGGCCCAGGACCAGCAGGTTCAGCCACATGTGGGAGGTACCCACCCCCTCGGGCACACTCAGTCCGGACAGCAGGCGCGTGGCCAGCCACAGGCCGGCCGCGTTTCCGATAGTTCGTGCCACGATTTCCATGGCTCCATTGTGCCTGGGCAACCTGTGCCGGTGCCAAGATGGGGGCATGACTCCTGCAGCGACCCCAGTTCCCGGCGGACCCAGGCCGGCGGCCCCCGCCGCTGGCTCGCAGGCCGCCCCCTCGACGACGGTGCGCATCCGCCCCGACGTCGCCGCCCTGCCCGCCTACGTGCCCGGAGCCCGGCCCGACGCCGCGGCTGCGGCGCAGATCGCCAAGCTCTCCTCCAACGAGCTGCCCTACCCGCCCCAGGACGCGGTCATCGAGGCCATCACCCGCGCCGCCAGGGGGGTCAACCGCTACCCGGAGATGACCGGGGAGGGCCTCACGCAGGCCCTCGCCCGCCGGTGGGGCGTAGAGGCCGAGCAGGTCGTCGTCGGCAACGGCTCGGTCGCCCTCATCCAGCACCTGCTCGACGCCGTCTGCGAGCCCGGCGACGAGGTCGTCATCCCCTGGCGATCCTTCGAGGCCTACCCGATCTGCGTGGCCGTCGCCGGGGCCCGGGCCGTGCGCGTCCCGCTGACCCCCGACGCCCGCCACGACGTGCCCGCCATGCTGGCGGCCATCACCCCCCGCACCCGCGTGGTCATGGCCTGCACCCCCAACAACCCCACCGGCACGATCCTCACCGCCGAGGAGCTGGCCGAGCTCGTGGCCGGGGTGCCGCGCGACGTCGTCGTCCTCATCGACGAGGCCTACCTCGACTTCGTCACCGACCCGCGGGCCGGCGACGCCCTCACCCTCCTGGCCGGGGCCCCCAACCTCGTGGTCTCACGGACCTTCTCCAAGGCCCACGCCCTGGCCGGGATGCGCGTGGGCTACCTCGTGTGCGCCCCGGGCCTGGCCGCCGCCATCCGCTCCGTGGCCACGCCCTTCGGGGTCAACCTGCCCGCGCAGGCCGCCGCCACCGCCGCCCTGGGGGAGGCCGAGCTGGCCCGCACCGCCGAGCGCTCGGCCGCCGTTGCCGCCGAGCGCGATCGGGTCGTGGAGGCACTGCGCACCCAGGGCTGGCAGGTCCCTGAGGCCCAGGGCAACTTCTTCTGGCTCGGCGTGGGCGAGCAGACGACGGCGCTGGCCGAGCACTTCCGCGCCGCAGGCATCCTCGTGCGGCCCTTCGCCGGCGAGGGCGTGCGGGTCTCGGTGGGGACGACGTCGGACAACGAGAGGGTCCTGGCCGCCGCGGCCGCCTGGCGCGGCGCGCACTGAGCCCCGCTGGAGCGGGTGCCGCCGACAGGGCGCGGCGGGCTACGGCGTCGCCGCAGGCCTGGTCACACCGAGATGGTCACCAGGAAGGCCACGCACATGAAGACCTCGACGATGCCCATCGTCCCCGGGCGCAGCGGGCGGTGGCGCGCGCGCACCAGCTGCCACTGCCACAGCGGCATGACCAGCGACCGCACGGTCAGCACCACCCACAGGACGGCGTGCCCCCACGGCAGCATCCCCGACGACGCCAGCCACCACGTCACTACCGCCACCACCGCGTGCGCCGCCACCGTGCCGGCCAGCAGCGTGTAGTTGAAGCGCTCGCGGATCATCGACTTGATGTAGGGGACCGTCCCACCGAAGTAGGCGGCCGTCAGCGCCGTGACCAGCCACATCCAGGACCAGCCCGTCAGGGCGCCGCTGGGGGAGGCCCCCGGCAGGGGGGAGCTCGGTGTCCCCAGGCCCAGGAAGCCGCCGTCGCCGCGCACCGCCAGGCTGTAGGTGACGGCCGCCATGAGGGAGGCGGCCGTCGTCGTTGACAGCCCCGAGAGCAGTGAGCGCTCGTGACCGCGCCAGACCTGGTGCAACGCGATGGCGAACAGTGGCGCCAGAGGCACCGCCCACTGGATGAGGTAGGGCGCCACCAGCAGAGTGATGAGGGCCAGGGAGGCCGTCCAGCCGGTGTAGACCAGGAGCGGCAGCATGATGAGGGCGCGTTTGCGGGCCGAGCGGGTGCGCAGCCACTGCGACCAGGACCAGTAGGTGAGGTAGCCGCCCCACCAGGCGGGAAGGAACAGGAGGTTCACCCAGCTGAAGCCGCCCACCACCCAGCCGACGATCGGCGGCAGCACCAGCATCGACCAGGCCCCGTGCTGGTTGGGGACCCAGGCCTTGCGGCCGGGCTGACGGCGGATCTGCTCCTGGGTGGGGGGCTTGGGGCGCTCGGTCTGCCGGGGCCTGCCGGTGGCCAGCATGATGTCGTCCTGCGGGCCGGGGCGGGACTGCTGAGAGGGGGCTCGGCGCAGCGCCGTGGTGCCGGAGGACGCCGTGGAGGCTCCCGGCGGAGTCAGGGCCTGGTCGGCCGACGCGGCCTCTGGGCTCGTCGGGGAGCCGGCGGGCGCGGAGGATGTGGAAGGCGCGGGGGAGTCCGCCGATCCGGCGGCCGGCGTCGGGCGCGGGGGATCGGTGTGCGCGGAGGAGTGCTCGACGTGGTGCTTGGACGGCCTCGACGGGCGTGACTGGCTCACGCCCTCACCTTAATCGCTCGCCCCCGGCGCTGGCCGGGACATCCTGCGCGTGCGGGAATGTCTTGCGCGTGCGGGGACGCTTTCTTCCGGCCGGGGCGATTCAGGTCGTCTCGGCCCTGGTTCAGACCCGGACCGCTACGGACCGTCAACGAGGTGACAGGCGAAGGGGGGTGACCTGTCCGGACGAGGGCACCGCGGCTTAGGAGGCGGGGGCGATTTGGGTGGTGAAGTCCTCTTTGCCCTGGTTGTCGGTGATGACGGCGGTGATGACGACCTGTTCGTTGGTGGGGACTGTGGTGGTGGCCTGGGTGCCGGTGAGGATCTCCTCGGTGTTGTCGGCGCGCTGGATGTACCAGTCGATGTTCGTGATCGTGCCGTCGGAGTCGGTGGAGGCTGAGGCGTCCAGGGCCAGCTGGTCGCCGTTGCGGGTGAGGGTGAAGGAGCCGGCGGGGCGGGTGTTGTCCACCTGTGCCTGCGCGGCGGCGGGCTGCTCCTTCAGGACCTCCATGATGGAGGCGGCGATGGCTTTGTGGCCGTTGGTGTTGGGGTGGAAGCGTCCGTCGTTGATGAGGCCGTCGAACCAGGAGGACTGCTGGCCGCACAGCTCGTGTCCGGCGAAGGAGGCGGAGGGGTCGGCGAACCGGTGGCCGTGGCGTTGGGCGGCGGCGCTGGCGGCGGCGTTGATCTCGTTGGTCTTGGCGTTGATCCAGCGCTGGTCCACCTTGGTGACGCCTTCGCAGCGTCCCGGGACCGGGAGGATCTGTCCGGCTCCCCGTGGGGTGAACATGCGTGGGTAGCCGACGGCGACGACGGTTGCGCTCGGGGCGCGGGCGGTGATGTCGGTCATGATGGTGTCGTAGCTGGTGATGCCTGCGCGTGTGGTCTTGCCGGCCAGGGCGTCGATGGCGCCGTCGACCTCCTCGGAGACCTCCTTGTCGCTGGAGCAGTTGGTGAAGGGGGCGGCGGTGACGCACTTGGAGAAGAGTGTGGAGAAGCCGGCGTCGTTGCCGCCGATGGAGAAGGTGACCAGGGCTGTGGAGGAGTTCAGGTGGTCGAGCTGGGCTGCTTCCTTCCCGGGCTGGTAGAAGTCGGGGGTGCGGGCTCCTGCGCAGGCGTCGAAGTCGAGGGTCTTGCCGGTCTGGTCGGCCACCTGGTGGGCGTAGGCGCCTGCACCCCGTTTGCACCCGTTGCCGCCCTGGACGTCAGTTCCGCTGGCGTAGGGCGGCGCCCCGACGCCGGAGGCGTAGGAGTCGCCCAGGGCCACATAGGCGCCGGCGGGAGGTGAAGGCTCCAGAGGCCTGGCACTGCTCGAGGGACTGACGGCGGAGGTCCACACGAGGGCTGCGGCGCAGGCCAGCGCACCCAGGTGCGTGTGGCGTCTCCGGGATCGCGCGTCTCGTGGCGTGGCACTCGATGAGGCCGACGATGGCGCCGGCGACATGTGAGAATGATTGAGCATGCTTCTCTCCAAGAAACTCTCTTTATAAGAAGGCACGGTTCTATCAGTTGTGCCACACGGGATGGTTGTGCGATGTCAGGCTTCGTGCCTGATCGCGTCGGTGTGTGCAACGGCGGATTGTCAAGGCCATACTATAACTAATTCGTGTTGAATTAACCGTAGTGAAAGTTTGGGGTACTCTCCTTGGCTCATCGGGCAGTGATGAGCCATCTGTTGGGCAGCTGAGGGTTGGCTCGTGCTCTCCTCTTCGTGGCTCGGAGGAGGCAGACAGACGCCGAGCCGGGCATTTCTCGCGTAGTCCTACAGAAATTCTGTCGGGGTACGCGAGAAATGCCCGGCTCGATGGGGTGGCCGTCAGTCGCCCAGGGCCGCGGCGACCACCTTCTTGGCCTCCTGCTGCACCTGGGCCAGGTGGTCGGCGCCCTTGAAGGACTCGGCGTAGATCTTGTAGACGTCCTCCGTGCCCGAGGGGCGCGCGGCGAACCAAGCGTCCTGGGTGGTGACCTTGAGCCCGCCGATGGCGGCCCCGTTGCCGGGCGCGTCAACCAGCCGGGCAGTGATCTCCTCGCCGGCCAGCTCGGTGGCGGTCACGTCCTCGGGGGTCAGGGCGGCCAGCTTGGCCTTCTCCTCCTTGGAGGCGGCGGCGTCAATGCGAGCGTAGGCGCTGGCGCCGAAACGCTCCACCTGTTCCTCGTGCAGCTGGGAGGGGGACTTGCCAGTGACGGCGATGATCTCGCTGGCCAGCAGGGCCATGATGATGCCGTCCTTGTCCGTGGTCCACACGGTGCCGTCCTTGCGCAGGAAGGATGCTCCCGCGCTCTCCTCGCCGCCGAAGCCGATGGAGCCGTCAAGCAGCCCGGGCACGAAGTGCTTGAAGCCCACCGGCACCTCGATGAGGGTGCGTCCGATCGCGGCTGCCACCCGGTCGATGAGGCTGGAGGAGACCAGCGTCTTGCCGACGGCGGCGTCAGCGGGCCAGCCGGGCCGGTGCGTGAAGAGGTACTCGATGGCCACGGCCAGGAAGTGGTTGGGGTTCATCAGCCCGCCGTCGGGGGTGACGATGCCGTGGCGGTCGGAGTCGGCGTCATTCCCGGTGGCGACGTCGTAGGGGGTCTTGCCCTCGGCGTCGGGCGTCATTGTCGAGCGCAGCGAGGCCATGGCGTTGGGGGAGGAGCAGTCCATGCGGATCTTGCCGTCCCAGTCCAGGGTCATGAAGTGCCAGGCCGGGTCCACCTCGGGGTTGACCACCGTGAGCTCCAGGCCGTAGCGCTCACCGATCGCGCCCCAGTAGTCCACCGAGGCGCCGCCCAGCGGGTCGGCCCCGATGCGCACGCCGGCCTTGCGGATCGCCTCGAGGTCGATGACGCTCTCCAGGTCGGCGACGTAGGTCTCCAGGTAGTCGTGCTTGATGACGTGGGGGCCGTCGAGCGCCTCGGCGACCGGGACGCGCGGGACGTCCCGCCACCCGGAGGCGAGCAACTCGTTGGCGCGGTTGGCGATCCACGTGGTGGCCTCCGAGCCGGCCGGGCCGCCGGTGGGCGGGTTGTACTTGAAGCCGCCGTCGCGCGGCGGGTTGTGGGAGGGGGTCACCACGATGCCGTCGGCCAGGCCGGGCCCGCTCGTGCGCACCCCCGCCTCGGTCCCGGCGCCGTTGGCCAGGAGGATGGAGTGCGAGACGGCCGGGGTGGGCGTGTAGGCGCCACGGGCGTCGACGGCGGTGGTCACTCCGGCCCCGGCGAGCACCTCGACGGCGGTGCGCCAGGCCGGCTCGGACAGGGCGTGCGTGTCCCGGCCCAGGTAGAGGGTGCCGTCGGTGCCCTGGGAGCGGCGGTACTCGACGATGGCGGCGGTCGTGGCCACGATATGGGCCTCGTTGAAGGCGGTGTCCAGAGAGGAGCCGCGGTGCCCGGAGGTACCGAAGACGACCTTCTGAGCCGGGATAGCGGGGTCGGGGACGAGGTCGTAGTAGGCGGAGACGACCTCGTCGACGTCGATGAGGTCTTCGGGCTGTGCTGGCTGTCCTGCGCGTGCGTGCATGGGCACAGTGTGTCACGTGCCACTGGTCGGATCAGCCCGTTTCGCTGTGCGAAACAACGGGCGCTCCGAGGCCGGGACACGCCGGTCGGCGAGGCTGGGATGCCGCCCGACGACGACGCTGTGGGAGGACTCGCCGCGAAGGCCCGTACGGAAGTGCCGTAGGTCCCGGGTGGCGGGATGAGACCTGCGGTGGCGGGTGCTGCGGGGCGCTTCTCCTCGGCGTCAGGGGAAGATCAGGAACAGTTCGAGCAGATTTGTGAGCGTTTCTGCGAAAGACATGAAAGAGTCGATGTCGGCGTTCTCGCGGTCCGTCAGCCACAGCTCGGCCCGCCTCGCCCGGTTGCCCACGATGAGCAGCGAGCCACGCACTGGGTGGGGCACGTCGTGGAAGAGCGCGTAGGTGTCCGCGCCGGTGTCCACCGCGACGCGATCCTGACCCAGCAGGTGCAGGCGCTTCACCGGGCGGGTCGGGTCGGCGGTCAGGGCCTGCCAGGCCTCGGCCGGTAGTCCCTGCGGCAGGAGGCCGGCCATGTCGGCGTCGTACTCACTGGGGGTCTGACCCACTGACGCGATGACGATATCGAGGTGACAGTCCTCCCCTCGCGCGGCCAACCGACGGCCCTGATCGGTGTCCACGCACAGGCGCGTCCACCCCATGGCGCCCAGGGCCTGCTCCTGCTCCGAGACGCTGATCCAGTGTAGCGAGCCGGTGGCCGAGCCCACGTCAAGTACTCTGCGGACACTGCGCTTGAAGAACCGTGACGAGGCGTTTCGCATGATGGTGGGAATGCGACGGCCGTGCACGTGGATGAGCTCGGCGACATCGAGCTTGGGCGCGCCGGTGGTGCCGGCGGTCTCGGGGGTGAAGCCGTGGTTCTTGAGCCGCTTGCGCTCGCGGCCCCCCATACGAAGGCCGGTGCGCATGGGGGAGGTGCCCATCAAGTAGCTCCCGGCACTGCGCGTGTGAGGGTGGGCGGCGAAGGCGGTGGCGAGGGTCCGGGCGAAGGGGGTGCCCGTGATCCGCGGCCCGGCGTCGACGTCGACCTGGGCTCCGTCATCCTGTGCCAGCCGGGACAGGCCGGACAGGCCCGGAAGCTGGTCGACGCCGAGACGCTGGGAGGTCTGGGCGGCCGTGCGGGCGGCTGCCCGGCCCGTGTCGGCCGCTGCCCGGGACACCGTGTCGGCGGCCTTGGCGGCACCGGAGGCGGCCTGACTGGCGAGGCCGCGGGCCTGGGAGGCCAGGTCATCGCGCGAGGGGATGCTGGGCAGCTTCATGGCGGTCCTTCATACGTGGGAGCAGCAGGGAGGCGTCGGCTTGAGAATGGCCGGCTGCCTCCGAGGTTAAGAAGCAGGTGGTGCGCAGGACATGGGTAGTCTGGCCCGGGCGCCGGCGCTACTGCGCTGCCACCCGGGCCGCCGCCCCGCTCACCGGGGACGCGGCCGACCCCCCAGCGTCCAGCAGGAACGAGGAACCATGACCGCCAGCCGTATCGCCACGACCAACGCCCCAGCCGCCGTCGGCCCCTACTCCCAGGGCGTCTCCACCGGTCAGGAGGCCGGCTCGCTCGTCTTCGTCTCCGGGCAGGTGCCGCTCGACCCGGCCACCGGTGCGCTCGTCGAGGGCGACATCCAGGCCCAGGCCGAGCAGGTCCTCAAGAACGTGGGCGCCATCCTGGCCGAGGCCGGCCTCAGTTACGACGACGTCGTCAAGACCACGGTCCTGCTCGCCGACATCGCCGACTTCGCCGCCGTCAACGAGGTCTACGCCCGCTACTTCACCGGCGAGGCCCTCCCGGCCCGGGCCGCCTTCGGGGTGGCCGCCCTGCCGCTGGGGGCCGGTGTCGAGATCGAGGCCATCGCCGCCCGGTCCTGAGCCGGTCCCGACCCTCGTGCAGTACAGGCCAGGCCCACCCGGATGACTGCGGGAGGCCAGGTCGGCTGCCCCCCGTGTTGCTCTCCCCATGGCAAGCGGTGTGACCGCGGGTAAGGATGAGGCACGGCTGGTGGCCACTGAGCCACCATCCGACCAGGACTCCGCGTCGAGGTTTTGAGAGGAAGAAGATGCCGCCCATGCGCCTTCCTCTCGTCGTCCGCCTCGGAGGGATCCGCTCGCTGCTGTTCTTCTGCACCATCATGACTGCGGGCCTGGCGGCCGCGCTCTCACCGGTGGCTGCGGCGGCCTGGGCGCCTGGCCTCCTACCCGTCTTGATGCTCCTGGCCATTGTCGGCGCCGGCGGGATCACCTACTACCTGTGGCGCGGTTTCTCCGCACGGCACATGTTCGAGCAGGCGCTGCGGCACTACGCGCGGGTCACCTACGACTACGAGGCCACCGAGCTCCATGCCCGTCTCATCCCTGAAGGCGAGACCCGCGGCGCCCGCGTCATGGCCCACTACCGCTGGTTCCGCGACGAGTACGAGAGCCTGACCCGCTCCTGGCAGGACCTCGGCAGCCCCCGGGGCGCCCAGTGGTTCGAACCGGGAGTGTTCCAGCGGGTCTGTGAGATCAAGCGGCGCTCGGCCGTACTGGACTCGACCGACGACATCATCGCCAGCAACGCCGCGTTCCTGAGCCTGTCCTCCAACTGGGAGAGGCTCTGGCACGAGGAGCAGCAACCGGTTCTTCATGAGCTCAACCTGCTCCTGGGCCAGTGCCAGTGGATCGACTCCTGCGCGTTCACCTCCTGCGGCACGGTGGAGGCGCGCGAGCTGGTTCGGGCCCACCACCAGCGCCTCAGCGACATGACCGCGGAGCTGTCAGCCGGCTTGCTGCAGCCCTCGGCGGCGCTCGACGAGCTCGCCTGGATAGCGGCCGATGCCCGCCGGGCGGGGAGCGGCCTGGCAACCCACGTGACCGGTGCGGTGCCGCGCCTCAACTCTCTCGACGCCGAAGCCTCCCTCCGCCCGAGTACCCGCAGCCTGCGGGGCGTCGTCGGCCCCGGGAGGAACGCCGGCTACTGGAACCCGGTCAGCTCTGGCGCTGTGGTGGGAACCGTCGCGCCTGTCGGATACGCCGGCCCGCGTCGGTCCCTGAATGCCGGTGTGGGATATCTTGGGGACGGGACCTTCCCAGGGTATTGACGTCGGCACGCCTCGAACGCCGGGCCCACGCAAGGAAAAGGAAGTGCTGATGAGGCACATGAAACAGTCCGGCGTCGTCGGGCTCGGTGGAATCCGGTCGGTGACGGTCTTCGTCGCCAACGTGGTGGTGAGCCTGGTCCTCATCGCCGTGCTGCCGATCATGGTCATCTGGCCCTTCGGGGAGAGCCATCACCCCAGCGTGGAGGTTCACGACGAGGCCGGGGTGCTCCAGAGCGAGCCACTGGCCAAGGAGATCCAGGCGATGCGCTTCCGTCGGGACGTCCACGTCGCCGTGCTCACGGTCCCGGGCTGGGACGTCGACAACCTCAACGACTCGGTGCTGGAGTACGCCCGCTCGCACGCCAGCGACACTGAGGTCCCGTGGATCTCGACGTCGAACCCCAACTACTGGAGCGACGGCCTGGTGATCCTGGCGGTCGCCCCGGAGGCGCGCAAGGTCGGCTGCTACTTCGGTGAGGACGTCGCGGTCCCCCTGGAGCAGCAGGCCGCCATCCAGGACGCCGCCAAGAACCAGTACCGCCAGGCCGACTGGTACGGGGGCACCGTCTCCATGGCGGCCAAGGCCGCCGACATCATCGGCCGGCCCGGAGGCGGTGACGTGGGCACGACCTACATCCTGCCCGGAATCTCGGCACTCGTGGGCCTCGCCTGGCTCGTGTACTACCTGTGGCGCGGCTTCACGGCGCGACGCCGAGCGCGCGAGGCGTTGCGCCACTACTCCCAGGTCACCCACGACTACGAGACCACCGAGCTCCTGGCCGGCACGATCCCCGAGGATGAGCCGCACGGGGCCCAGGTCATGGCCCGCTACCGGTGGTTCCTCGACGAGTACGAGGAGGTCACCCGCTCCTGGCAGGACTTCGGCAACCCCCATGGCGCCCAGTGGTTCGGCATGTTGGTGCTGAGACGGGCCACGGAGCTGAAGAAGCGCTCCGAAGGCCTGGACTCCCTCGATGACGTCATCGCCAACACCGCCACCTTCCTGAGCCGGTCCCACGGCTGGGACCGCGTCTGGAGCAACGAGCAGGGGCCGGTCCTGGAGGACCTGCAGTCGCTGCGGCGGCTGTGCCACCAGATCGACAGCTCCGTCGTCGCCAACAGGGGCGCGATCCCGGAGCGCTCCAAGGAGGAGCGGGAGTGGGTTCACTCCTGCAAGCAGCGCCTGGACGTGATGACCTCCGATCTGGAGAACGGTTCGCTCCAGCCCTCGGCCGCTCTCAACGAGCTCGACGAGATCGCCGACGAGACGAAGACGAGGGCCGCCCGGCTCGCGCGCGAGGCCATTGACGCCGACACCTCCAGGTACGCCGACGAGCGCCGTCGACGCTACGACTCGCGCTCCTCCAAGGACGCCTTCTACGCCGGCTACTGGTACCTGGGCGGGGGACACGGCAGCTACAACCCGCACTCGACGATCCGCCTCAACCCCTCCTCCCCGGCCATCTCCGCCATCGGCTCATCCGGCTCGGGTGCCGGCGCCGGAGGGTCCTTCAGCTCCTTCACCCCGGTCTCCGACCTGGTGATGGGATACAGCTCGGCCTCCTCCTACACGCCGTCGAGCAGCTCCGGCTCCAGCTTCTCGGGAAGCAGCTTCTCCGGCGGCTACAGCGGTGGTGGCGGCTTCTCCGGGTCGGGCTCCTCCTCGAGCTTCTGAGGTGGAGGGGAGTGCCTCGGCGCTCGGCCCCACCGGCGGCGGGCCTCGACGGGAGGTGCGAGCAGCCGCGGGCCGTCGTGAGGCGCGTCATGGGGTGGCGACGGGCCGCCGTCGACCTGGGTGGGGCGCCACGCGGCCGGTAGGCTGGCGGGCATGTCGAAGAAGAAGCGCCACGGGCGCCGTCCGGCCGCCGCGTCGGCCAAGCCCCGCAAACAGAGCATCGAGTTCGTCGCCCGCCCCTTCGCCGGTCTGCCGGCCGAGGAGGACCTCGTGGCGATGGCACAGATCATCCCGGCCGCCACGGCCACCGTGCGCCTGACCGGGGAGTACGGGGGCAAGCAGATCCAGCTCGTCACGCTCCTGCCCGAGTTCGTCCAGGGGCTCAAGCGCTCCGACGGTGAGGTCCTCGTGGCCATGCAGACCTCCATGCACTCCGGGGACGCCTCCCGCGACGTCGCCGCCGCCGCCCTGACCACCCTCGAGCTGCCCGAGGGCCAGGCCCTGCGCACCGACGGTCTGCCCGAGCCCGGCCCGCGCCTCCAGGACATCCTCGACACCAGTGAGGCGCCGGTGGTCTCCGTGCGCGAGACCTTCGACTTCTGGATCGACCCGCAGGCCGGGGCCGGTGACGCGCAGGCCCGCCAGGTCATTGAGGAGGCCATCGAGCGCGCCAAGGAGGAGATCGCCCCGACCCGGCCCGTGCCCGGCGTCGAGCACGCCTACTGGTGCCGACTGGGCGCCAAGGAGTTCGTGCGCTGGGTGCGCGGGGAGGATGAGGACGAGTTCTTCAACGCCTTCGCCCGCATTCACGCCGCGCGCGAGTCCGACCTGGAGGAGGGGGCGCGTTTCGTCGGCGCCTTCCGGGCCAACGGCCTGGCCATCCCGGTGTGGGAGCTCGTCCCCGGCACGGAGGCCGACGAGCTCACCAATCCGTTGCAGGCCATGGGTAAGCGACTGGAGGCCGCACTGGCCGACGCCAGCCCCCTGAGCCCCGAGGTCCGCCGCGCCAAGGCCGGCATCATCTCCCGCCAGGTCAACCTCTGACCCTTTCTCGTCGAGCCGGGCATTTTTCG
>NZ_MSKS01000014.1:43226-51572 GCF_001937445.1 Actinomyces oris
GAAAAATGCCCGGCTCGGTGGGGCTCATACCTCACTTCACCGCGAGGCGGGCGACGTGCTTGAGGTGCTTCTTGTGCTGGCGTCGGCCGGCCTTGCCCACCTTGCCGAAGTTGACCCAGCTCCGTCCGCGCATGCCCAGCTGCTTGATAGCGGCGCCCAGGAACACCGAGCTGACGTAGTTGCCGCAGAACCGGCGCAGGAACCAGGTCGGGGCGGTTGAGGTGGTGAGTACCAGCACCTGCTGGATGTGGGTGAGGTGGCCCTTCACCCCGGAGGCCGTCGCGTGGTAGGCCCAGTTCTGCTTCATGACCTTGTCCACGAAGCCCTTGACGATGGCGGGCACCTCGCTCCACCAGATCGGGCAGATGAAGATAATGCGCGAGGCGCCCTCGATGAGCTTCTGGTAGTGGCTCACCAGCGGGTCCAGCGTGCCGCCCTCGCTGAACAGGGCCAGCTCCTCGGCGGTGTAGCGCGGGTCGAAGCCGTCGGCATAGAGGTCGACGACGTCGTAGGGCCTTCCCGCCTTGTCCAGAGCGGAGGTGGCGGCCTCGAGCACGGCGTGGTTGAAGGAGCCGTCGTAGGGGTGGGCGTAGACGATGAGGGTGTGCTCGCCCGTCTTCTTGAGGGTCTTCTTGGCTGTCATCAGCTGTCTCCAATCGTGACGATGGCGCGCAGGGCTGCGCGGATGAAGGTGGCGTCAGCGTCGGTGGCGCCGGCGGCGATGAGCTGGGTGTAGCCCTGAAGGCAAGACCACACCAGGAGGTGAAGCGGTTCCGGCTCGGTTCCTCGCTGTGCGGCCAGGCGCTCCACCTCGCCACGGGTCAATGCCAGCAGCGGGTGCTCCTCTAATCGGTCGAGCGCGGCGATGGCCGCGGGGCTGACCTGATTGAACTCGAAGAGTCGCGGGTGCTCGGTGGCCAGGTCTACCAGGAGGGAGCCGATGCCGACGAGCGACTCGATCGGATCATCCTGGATCAGGGGGACGGCGCGCTCGCCCAGCGAGGTGGACAGCTGGCGCGCCGCAGCCTCGAAGAGGCTGGTCTTGGACGGGAAGTGCTTGTAGCAGGCGGGTGTGGTCACCTGACACGCACGAGCCACGCCGCCCAGCGTCACCTCGCTCCAACCGTGGGTCTCGATGAGGTCCAGGGTGGTGTCGATGAGTCGCTGACGGGTGTCCGTGCTGCGCCGGTCTATCTTCACACTAGATAGGTTAACTTGGTTAACCTATCTGTCAAGAGTGAGAGTGTTCTTCTTTCGAGTGGGTGTGGGTGAAGGGTGGTCGGAGCGCTGCGATTGCTCCCGGTCTCCTGCTCTCGCTGAGTGGTTGAGCGGCTCGGTGCACCGGTTGGGTCTCGCACGTCCTCGGGGGTTGGGGCGGGGTGGTCCGGTGCTTTGGGAGCTGCCTCAAGGGGTGCGTGAGCGCCGTGCCGTTCCCTCTTGGGGGTGCTGATGCCGAAGGGGTGTGCGCGGTGGCGGGTGGGGGTGGGGTCAGTCGACCCACCAGGCGTCAACGGCGTCCTGCGCCCAACTCTCTGGGGTGGCGCCCTGTGTGGCGGTGCGAGTGAAGTATGAGCCGGCCATCATGAGGACGATCATCTCGGCCGGGACGTCGTCGCGGACGAGGTGCTGGACCTGGAGGTCGGCGACGAGCACCGTAAGCGCCTCAAGGCGAGGTTGGAGGAGTCGGGTGCGGCAGGCCTTGGCGAAAGGGTCGTGGGGACGGGTCATCAAGGTCGCGTAGGCGTGCATGCCGATGCCCGCCTCTAGTCCGTGCTGAAAGCTGGAGAGGCTGGCAACAAGGCGGTCGCGCGGCGGAAGGCTACTCGGCGGGGGGATAGCGGCGGTCAACTCCTCCAGGGCGGCGTCGAGCAGTTCTTGGGCGTTGGCGTGACGGCGGTAGATGGTCGTCTTCGCGACGCCCGACACCTGGCTGACGGCCTCGACGGTGACGCCGGCTGGACCGCGTTCGCGGAGAACCTGCAAGGTGGCGTCGTGCAAGCGCGCGTCGGTCGACGGGTCGCGGGGTCGTCCCGCCCGGGTGGCCTTCGCTGCGCTGTTCCCTGCGTCCCTCCCAGGAGTTCTTGTCTTACCGTCCACGGCCCTTCTGGTCACACCCTCACGGTAGCAGGGGCGGGGCGGTGGTGGCATGGTGGCGGCATCGTGGGGGCTTGGGTGGGCTGGCGGGGCAAAGGTCCTTGATGAGGCGCAGCTCAAATCGATACGATATACGTACCGTATCGAAAAGGAGGTTGTCATGTCTGATGTGAGGGAGCCAGCAGTCGAGTTCAGGGGCCTGCGGATGGTCTTCAAACGCCGCAGGGCCGAACCGCTGGTCGCGATCAACCAGCTTGACCTGAGAATCGGGGGAGGTCGAGTGTTCGGTCTCCTGGGCCCCAATGGATCGGGAAAGACGACGGCGGTCAATTTGTTGTGCGGTCTGCTCCGTCCCTCCGGCGGGACCGTGCTGTGCGAAGGGATTGACGTGCGCGAGGACCCTGTTGGCGTGAGGGCTCATCTCGGTGTGGTTCCACAGGAGACGGCCCTCTACGACGATCTGACCGCCCAGGAGAACCTGCACTTCCATGCGAGCCTCTACCAGGTGCCTGCTCGGGAGCGGCAGGAGCGCATCGCCGAGGTGCTCGACCTGGTCGGACTGACCAAGCGGCGCCATGACCGGGCCGGCACCTTCTCCGGCGGGATGCAGCGCAGGCTCGCTCTGGCCCGGGCTCTGCTCACCAAGCCGTCGGTCGTCGTGCTGGATGAGCCGACGCTCGGCGTCGACGTGCAGTCCAGGGCTGCTTTGTGGCAGCGCATCCGCGACATAGCCGACTCCGGCGGAACCGTCCTGCTGACCACGAACTACATGGAGGAGGCGCAGGCGCTCGCTCACGAGCTGGCCGTTCTCGACCACGGAAGGCTCATCGCGTCAGGGACTCCTGATGCGATGCGCGACGACCTCGGCCAGTCGCTGATCGATCTGCATACCGATTTGCCCGCCGGCGATCGTGACCTCCTCAGCCGCCTCCCCGGGGTTCAGGAGGTCACCGGGAAGGCCGCCGGCGTCGTCGTCGCGACCGATGGGCGGCCGGCCACGCTGAGCGCAGTCATGGACGCGCTTGCTCGAAGTGGCCATGAGGTGCGGGTCCTGGGGGTAAGGCGCCCGGATCTCAACGATGTCTTCCTGAACCTCACTGGAAGCGCTCTGAGGGATGGTGATGCATGATGCGTTCCTGGCTCGCCTCGGCCTGGTCGATCGCCGTCAAGGACTGGAAGCGGTTCGTCCGCCAACCCTTCCTCATGATCATCAGTGTCGCCATTCCGCTGGTCTTCATCTTCTTCTACTCGATCATCGTGCCGCTGTCGGCCACTGGGCCGATCATGATCGCCGACGAGGACCACTCCGCGCAGTCCGCGGCGCTCATCGAGCAGATGCGTGACATCCGCTCCGTGGAGGCGCCCTACTACGAGGTCGTCACCACTGACGCCGCCACCGCCCGCCAGGCCTTTGAGAATCAGACCTCACTGGCCATGGTAGTCATCCCCCAGGGGTTCGACGACGCTGTCGACAACGGTGACGCCAAGGTTGAGCTCCGGCTCAACAACATCAACTCCGACTACTCCAAGAACCTCCGGCTGCGTCTCGACCTGGCTGTGAAGAATCTCGACGCCGAGCTCACCCGCCCTATCGCCGTGGTTCATGAGACCTCTTGGCTCCCCAGCGACCCCACCATGCTGGGCTACATATCGACCTCCCTGCTCCTGTTCGGATGCCTCTACGCCGGCATGGTCAACACCGGTCTGGGCGTCGCCTCCGAGTGGAACGACCGCACCGTCAAGGCGCTCCTGCTCGCCCCGGTGCGTCGCGGCACCCTCGTAGCCGGCAAGGTGATCGCCGGGCTCGGTCAGTCACTGGTCAGCGAGGCCCTCGTCCTGGTCGTGCTCGTGGTGGGATTCGGATTCAGGCCGGTCGGATCCCTGTGGCAGATGGCGGCGATCATGGCCATGACGACCTTCATGGGGGCCGGCATCGGGGCCGCCTTCGGTGTGGCCAGCAAGAAGACCCTAGCGACGTCGTCGACCCTTATCGCCCTGGCCATCATGTTCTTCCTGGTCTGTGGCAATGAGGAGTCCATGCGGGGACTGGCCTGGTCCCAGCCCATGGAGAGTCTGTGGGGGCTGTCCCGGCTGCTTCCGCCCACCTACTCCTTCCTTGCCGCCCGCAGCATCTTCCTCACCGGCGAGTCCTCCAACCTGGCTCTTCACCTCACGATCGTGGCGCTGTCTGCTGCTGCCGTTCTCCTGCTGGCCTCGTGGCTCCTGCGACGCGCCTACAACCAACTCACAGGAGGCAACGCATGAACCTCGACCGCACCCTCGCCGTCGCCGTCAAGGACCTCAAGCAGTGGGCGCGCGACCCCCAGTCCATGTTCGGCCCGATGGCCATTCCGCTCGTTCTCATGTTCGTCTCCACTGTGCTGTTCGGGTTCGGTGGCGACGAGTGGAACATCGGTCTCATCAACAACTCCCGCGGGGAGCACTCCCAGGAGCTCGTTCAGGAGATCCATGACTTGCGCAGCAATATCTCGCCCTATTTCCACGTCGTCACCACCGATCCTGACGAGGCCCGCGAGCTTGTTGAGCAGGGTCGTCTCCAGCTCGTCGTCACCATCCCGGAGGACTTCGACGCCGATATGGATCAAGGCGAGATTCCCACGTTGGATACCCAGGTCTTCAACATCAACACCGACATGATGAAGAACGCCCGGCTTCGCCTCAACCGGGTGCTCCTGGACTACGCCAGCCACCACGAGCCGGCCCTGACGCCTGTGATGGTCGAGCAGAGCACCACCCGACCGACGGACGTGTGGCGACGCTGCTTCATCGGGCTGAGTGCCTCGATCCTGGCCATCATGGTCGGGGCGGCCCTCAACACGGCGATCATCGTGGCTCGCGAGTGGCAGCGCAGCACGGTCAAGGAGATCCGTCTTGCTCCCAGGGCGCGCCGGCCGATCGTCGCCGGGAAGCTCCTGGCCGGACTGGTCGCCGGCGCCACCAATGCCCTTGTCGCCCTGGGTATCGCTGTCGCCCTCTTCGGGGTGCGCATCCCCTGGGAGCGCCTGCCCCTCCTGCTGCTCATTGGCGGCCTGGCCGCCCTGACCTGTGCGGGACTCGGCGTGGCCATTGGAGCCTGGCTGCGCGACTACCGCGCCATCCAGCCCCTCCTCCTGGTGACCTTCGCCGGAACCTTCTTCGCTTCCGGGGGCTTCTCCAGCCTGGCAACCCTGCCTCCTGACGTGCGCGCCTTCAACCGCTGGTGGCCACCGGCCTACGTCCTCGACGGGATGCAGTCCGTCGCACTCATGAGCAGGCCGCCCACGATGACCTCGCTTCTTGTCGGCGAGGCCGTCGCCGCCGTGCTCGCCATCACGCTCGGGGTCTGGGCGGTGCGCAAGCGGCTCTGATCCTCGGGCTCTGCGCCAGAGGCGTCTCCTGGGTGTCGTCCGTGCGCCCGGGAGACGCCTCGTGCCCACGCGGGTAAGGGTTACATCATGTTCACCGTGAGTGACCACTATGTGGTCGATCCGGGGTTGGAGAGGTTGGTGCGAAGATTGCTTGATGGCCTCCTTGTTAACGTTACCAACGGTGCTATCGCAACGACGTCGAGCGGCCGTTGAGAATGCCCCTGACCTGCGCGGATATCGGTATGGGTGAACCTCGACCGCAGATCCTTGACACCACCGGCGCAGCGTCCTTCAATCATGTCCATCACGGCGCGATGAGCGCGCGACGAGCGCTCCACGCCGGGGTGTCTCGGCCCGTCCAGGATGAGAGGAGCACTGATGACCCGTACCGTTTGCGGCTGCGCGCCGCGGTCGACGGCCATGCGTGTCAGTCTGCTGCGCCCCTGCTCATCGGCCGGCCGCCATCGACGCCTCTTGACCGCTACCCAGTAGCCACTCGCTGATCCCGGCCCGCGCCCTCGAGCGCCCGTGTCGGTCGGAGGGGGAGCCCTGGCTCCCCGCATCCGAGGCCGAGGCTCCGGTCCGGGCTCGTCGTAGAGCCTCGCACCTCGGGGTCAGACCAGTACCAGTTCCCACCCGCGCCCGTCGCCTTCAAGCAGGGCGAGGCGCCTATCAACTATTCAATCTTCTCTTCTTCGCCGTCAGATCTGCGATGTCTATGGATCTTTGTTCCGCTTCCTGGCACCCTGGTGAGACGGCAATGTCGCCGCCGGGCCCGCACGCCATGCGGTGAGTGAAGCGAAAGGCCTGTTGTTATGACCGATCACCCCTCTAAGTACTCTCCCGCCGAACCTGCTGCACCTTCGACCGGCTCCCGCACGCAGGACGCCCCCGCAGGTACGGCGGACGTCACGCCTGTGCCCGCCACCAGTCCGGTGAGCACCGGGCCGCCCGAGCGGCCGCCGGTCCATCCGCACCACCCGAGTTCAGGAACCTGGCGGGCCGTCCGCACGGCAGGTGCCCCCTTGAGCGTGCATGAGGTCGAGGCGGCAGCCTCCGCGGCGCCCGCCGCCCACACCTCCGCCCAGGCCGTCACCCGCTCCTCGGTCCACTCGCCTTCCGAGACCGCGGCGGCCGGCGTCGTCCTGCGCGACCTTGCCGACGAGTACGCCCTGCTCCTGTGCGCCCACGACCCTGAGGCGGCCGCCCGCACCGGTCTGCCCGGCGGGACCATCCTGCCCGACTACTCGCCCGCGGGGCTGGTCGAGCGTCTCAGTGCCGAGCGCTCCCTGCGCCACCGCGTGGCCGCCGTCGACCACTCGACCGGCTCTGACGAGCTCCTGCGCCGCCACCTCCTGGAGCGTCTGGAGACCTCCATCCAGTTCATCTCCGCCGGGGAGGAGGGTGGCAACCTCGGTTTCCTGTCCTCGCCGTTCCAGCAGATCGCCCGTCAGCTGCATCGGCCCCCTGGGGCCCCCGACCGCGCCGGCTCCGAGGAGGCGGACCTCGCCGAGGCCGAGGCCAAGTGGGAGGACGCCTGGAACCTGCACCGCACCCGCCTGGAGGCGCTGCCGACCGCCCTGGAGGGACTGGCCGCCTCCCTGGCCGCCTCCGCCGAGGCCGGTGTGATCGCCCCGCTCAGTCAGGTCGACGTCGTCGCCGGGCAGGCGCGCGACCTCGCTCGACGCCGCACCCAGGCGCTGCCCGAGGACCTGCCGGCCACCCTGCACGTCCAGCTCCAGGAGGCCGACATCGTCGCCCGCCGCGCAGCGTTGGACTTCGCCTCGCACCTGCGCACGACGCTCTCGCCTCGCGCCCCCCAGGCCGAGGGGGTCGGCCCGCAGCGCCACGCCCTGTGGATGCGCCGCGTCCTGGGCACGCGGGTCGACCCTGGGGAGACCTACGCCTGGGCCACCGAGGAGCTGGGGAGGGTCATCGCCGAGCAGGACGCCATCGCCGTCGACGTCCTGGGACCTGGCGCCAATGCCGGCAGCCTCAACCGGCACCTGCGCGCCGACCTGACCCGCGCCCTGCGCCCGGAGGACTACACGACCTGGGCGCAGGAGGTGGCTGACGAGGCCTGGGACGCCGTCGTCGGCCGGATCCTCGACCCGCCCGACGGCCTGGGCCGTCCCCGAGTACGCTTCGGGGAGCCCGGCGACGGCGCGGTCCACTACGAGGAGCCGCGCGGTACCGGCGGGGAGCGCCGGCCTGGCATCGTCATGCGCTCCCTGGCCGACGGCGAGCAGCTGGTGTGGCCGTGGAAGGAGCGGACCACGATCCTGCACGAGTCGGTCCCGGGGCACCACGTCCATGTCGGTGCGCACGCCACCAGCACGCGCTTGACCGCCTGGCAGCGCTACCTGGGCTCCGTGCCCGGGTGCGACGAGGGCTGGGGCCTGTACGCCGAGTCCCTCGCCGACGAGTTCGGGCTCATGCCCACGCCCGAGGACCGCTTCGGCCGCCTGGCGGCACGCCGCTGGCGCCTGGCCCGCGTCCTCGTGGACCTGGGAGTCCACTCCCGGCTCCCCGTGCCCGACGACGTCGCAGCCCTCCCGGGGGCCTGCCACGAGTGGAACCGGGCGACCGTCACCGCGGTGCTGCGCCACCACACAGTGATCTCCGAGGGGCGTCTGCGCTTCGAGGTCTCCCGGCACCTGGGGTGGCCGGCCCAGCCGCTGGCTTACGCGGTGGGGGAACGGGTCTGGCAGGCCGGTCGGCGCCGCGCCCAGGAGCAGGCCCTCACCGAGGGCGGCGAGCTGGACCTGCGCGCCTTCCACAACCGGGGCATCGACCTGGGCAGCGTGGGGCTCGATCTGCTCGCAAGCGCCTTGCACTGACCTGCACAAAGGGTGCAGAGGTGGAGGACCAAGGCGTGCCGGGG